>JANNOI010000042.1:0-65402 GCA_031398975.1 Alphaproteobacteria bacterium
CCGTCTCTCATAGGACTGGCTCCTGCGATCGCTCAGGGTGGAACGACCGGAGACGGGCGATCCGTCTCCGGACTGGGTGGTGCGTCTCGACTACGCCGTGCCGAACTTCAGGAACTTGATCGCTTCGAAGTGCACCGCGTCGCCGCCCACCCGCGCGGTCGTGTAGAACTGCACGTACGGCTTGGCGGTGTAGGGATCGCGCAGCACGCGCACGCCGGCGCGGTCGACGATCAGATAGCCGCGGGCGAAATCGCCGAACGCGATGGAGAAGGCATCCGTGGCGATGTCTGGCATGTCTTCGAGTTCGGTGACGCCGTAGCCCAGCACGGTCGCCGCGGAATTGGCGTCCGCGGGCTGCCAGATGTAGGAATCGTTGGCGTCCTTTAGCTTGCGCACCGCCGCGAGCGTCTTGCGGTTCATAACGAAGCGCGCGTTTTGTCGGTACTCGGCTTTGGGCGCATAGACGAGGTCGATCAGGCGCTCCACGGCGTTGGCGGCGGGGAAGGCCCCGGCGGCGCCAGTGGCGAGATAGCCCAGATTGCCCCAGGCCTGGGCGGAATTGGCGGCTTTGTCATAGGCGAGGAAGCCTTTCGGCTTGTTGGAGCCGTCTCCGTTGACAAAGGCCGCACGCTCCTGGCCGGAGAACGCCTGCTCGACTTCCCCCGCGATCCATTCCTCGATATTGACGAACGCGTCGTCGAGCAAAGTCTGGGTCGCGGCGAGGTTTGCGTAAAGCTCCGCGGTGGGGAATTCCAGCATGTTGAGCGTCGGCGTGGAGGTTTGGGCGCGCGCGCCCGTCTCGGCGACCCAGCCCGTACCGGCGGCGGTGATGCTGATGGGCTTTTTGAACACGGTGGAGCCTGTGGTGCGGACGCTCGCAATGGCGCGCATCGGCGAGACTTCGCGCAGGCGCGCATCGATCATCCGATCCAGTTCCGGCGGCGCGACATAGCCCCCGTCCGCATCGGCCCCGACTGACATCGCCTTGGCCTCCAGCCGCGAAAGCCCCCCATCCTCGCCCTTTCGCAGATAGGCGTTCCAGGCCGCCTTGTGCTCAGACAAGGCCGGCGCCTCGCCGGCCAAAGCGGGACGCCGCGCGGCGAGCGCGAGGCGATCCATCGCCGCTTTCTGCTCGCTCAGCGCGCGATTTATCCGATCGACCTTCTCCTCGAGCACCACGTCGGCGCGCCCGGATTCGAGCGCGCTGAGCCGCTCGTCATTGGCGGCCTTGAAGGCCTCGAACGCGCGCAACAGCGCGTCCTGGCCGGCGCGATCGGGCGCGGCCATCTTGGTTTCCTTGGTCATGCAAAGCTCCTTCTACAACACAGGGCCGAGCGCCCGCCGCACCTGCGCCACGGTAAGTCGTGCCTGGGGCGCCATCGGGACGTCCACGATGGAGACCTCCCAAAGTTCGATCTCGATGAGCTCCCGCCCGGCATTGGGCAGGGCCTTGACGGCTTTCGCGGTGAACCCGATGGAGAGCCCGTCCACGCCGCGCGCGATAAGGCGCTGGGCCAGGGCGGCCGCGGGGCGTGTTGGGTTTATTTCTCCGTAGACGAACAATCCGCGCGCATCCTCCTGCAGCGTCCGCCACGCGCCGGCGACGAGCTTCGGATCATGGCGCACCAGCATGGGCAGGCCTTGGCTGCGCAGGCTTGTGCGAAAGGCGCTGGCGCGGAATGCGCCGGCGCGCACGACATCGCCTGCAAGGTCCGGCACGCCGAACAGCGAGGCGTAGCCCTCGATCGCCAGGCCCGCGTTCACCGCTTCTCCACCCGCGCTTCGATGCGATGTAGCGATTCCTGCGCGAGCCCCATCTGCGCCTCCAGCCGCGCCAGCCGCTCGGCGACCGGGCGCTGCAATTCAAGGCGCTGTTCGAGATCGTCGAGGCGGGCGGCGGCGCGCCCCGCCCAGAGCAGCGCCGTCGCCGATTGCAGCAGAATCGCGAAAATGAGCGCGGCCCCGATCCTGGTGTCAAACGTCACGGCGCCTCCTCCAGCCCCGCGAGGCGGCGCTTTTCCTCGCGCGACAAGAAGTTTGCGCTCTCGAGCCGCGTCCACAGGGCGTCCCGTTCGGCGGCAAGCGCGGGCGCGGCGTCGAGATCAACGCTGACTTGGGCAGGCCCCTCTACGGGCCAGCGATCGCCCAGCCAGGATTCGATCGCGCGGGCGGTTTTCTGCGCGAGCGGCAGCGCCGTCTGGCGCCAGAAGGCCAGATTAGCTTCGCGATAGTTCGCATACGTATTATCGCCGGGAATGCCCAGCAGCATGGGCGGCACGCCGAAGGCGAGCGCGATGTCGCGCGCGGCCGCGCTGCGCGCCTGGATGAAGTCCATGTCCGCCGGCGAAAGGCTCATCGGCTTCCAGTCCAGCCCGCCTTCTAAGAGCATGGGGCGCCCGGCATTGGCCGCGCCCGCGTGTGCGGCCTCCAATTCCTCCTTGAGACGCGCAAACTGATCCTCAGACAGACGATCCATGCCCCCGGCGCCGGAATAGACGAGCGCCCCCGAGGGGCGGGCCGCATTGTCGATCAGCGCCTTGTTCCAGGCGCCCCCGGCATTGTGAATGTCGATCGCGTAGGCGGCCGCCTCCATCGGCGACTGGCCGTACCAATCGTCCGCCGGGGCGAACAATTTGAGGTGCAGGATCGGCGCACGCTCGGTGATCGGGTCACGCTCGTAGCGGGTGACTTGGCCGCCCGCGCGGTGCTCCCAGCCGATCGGCCAGCCGCGCGGCCCCGGCAGCACGGCCATCCGGTCCGGGCGCAAGACATAGAGTTCGCGCGGGGGCTCCTCCGCGAGGCTTGCCGCTTCGAGAAAAGCGTTCCCGGACACCTGCAGGTGCCCGAAGAACGCCTCGAACAATTCCGCCCCGGTCTGCTCGGGGTTGGGCGCATAGAGGAGTTCGGCGAGGGGGTGGTCCTTGGGCGTCACCGCAAGGGTCGCGCTCGCGGCGGCGTCCGCCACCAAGCGCACGCACCGGTAGGCCACCGCATTGCGCCCATAGCCCTCCCGCGCGAACGCGGCGTGATCGCGCGCCGACCAGTGCGGACGCCCGAGCCCATGCCATGCCAGCACATGGCGCGGCGCGGCCTTGCCTTCGCGCCGGGCGAGCCGGCGCAGCCAATCCAACATGACTTGATCCTTCGTGCTAAGTCAGAGCGCGGTGACGCGCGGCTCGGACTTGTCCAACATCGCATCCGTCAGCGCCCAGACGAGCGCATCGACCCGGTCCGGGCTTTCGCCCCCCGAGGCGGCCCCGAAGCTACACATCTCGTCCTCCAGCGCCGGGAAGCGCACCGCGTGGGTCACCCGGCCCTGCTCGTAGAGCGCCGCGATCGGCTCCGCGCGGGCGCGCTTGCCGTAGCGGGCGTGCACCAGGCGCACCGGCGTTCCCGGAGCCGCCGCCTGCAGCACGGCGCGCACCATCTCCCCGCCATTATTGGCCTCCGCGACGATGCGGTGCGCATTGAGACTTTGCGCGAGCGCCGCGACCCGCCGCGCCCAGCCTTGCGGGCTGAGCCCCTGGATGCTCGCGTCCGCCAGCACGACCGCGCGGCGCGCGAGCCCCTCCCCGCCGGCGCCCACCGCGACGATCCCGCACGCATCGGCCTTCGCGCCCACGCTGGCGGGAGGATCGACGCCGATCACGACCGTATCGAACCGCATCGACGCCTCCCCCGCGCGCGCCTCGAGATCGGCGCGCCGCCACAAGGCGCCCTCGAGATCCTCGATGATCTCGCCCTCAAGCTCCTGGCGCCCATAGAGCGTGCCGGCCCATTTCTGCGTCACCGCCGCCACGAAGCCGCGCGCCAGGAAGGCCGCGTTCGCCCGCGTAGAGCCGCGCGACAGCGCCACGTGCGGCTCCTCCAGCAGCCCTTTCAGCGCCGCGATCGGGCGCGGCGTGGTGGTGACCAGAAGCTGGGGGTTGCGCCCCAGCCGCAGCCCCAGCCGCAACGTGTCGAGCGTTTCGCCCGGCCGCGACCAGGCGCAAAACTCGTCCGCCCACGCGGTATCGAATTGCGGGCCCCGCAGGCTTTGCGGCTCCACCGAGGAGAAGACGTGGGCCTCCGCCCCGCACGGCCAGAGCAGGCGCCGCCGCGCGCTCTCGTAGACGGGCGCCGGACCGCCCAGCGCGCAGAGCCCGCTTGGCCCGTCGATCATCACTTCGCGCACGGCGTGCAAGGTGGGGCCCACCAGCGCGATGCGCCGGCTTGCGCCCGCGCGCACCCGCGCGTTCACCCATTCCGCCCCCGCGCGCGTCTTGCCCGCCCCACGTCCGCCCAGAAACACCCAGACCTTCCAGGCCCCGGGCGGGGGCGTCTGCTCGGTGCGCGCCAAAAACCACCATGCCTCACTCAGGATCCTTCGTTGCAGGCCGGTCAGGCTCGTCAAAAAGCGGATCAAGACCCTCCTCGGCTCGCGCACGATTGAAGAGAAGTTCAAGCTTCCGGCGGGCAGCCGCGCCGGCGTGGCGGGCGGCGGCGGGGGAAGAGGCTCGGGCGCTACGCTTCCAATCTTCGATCTCCTCGAATGCTTTCTTGATGGCCAGCACGGCCTTGCCGATCCGCTCGGCTTCGCCGGCCTGGCCGTCCTTGAGGGCGGCCTGGGCCCCAGCCAGCGCGGCCTCGCACCGGGCGATGGGATCGCTGGGCGGCTTGGAAACCTTTTTACCGGGCATGACGTACTTTAGGGTGACGCGCGGTTCGGTCGGATAAGGGCGGGGCGGGAAACGCGAAGACCCACCTGTTGCGGCTTGAAAGCCTGTCGCGACGCTGGAAAAGCGTGCGGTTTTGCCCCTAGTGCGGGTGGACGGGCGCTTGCGCCGGAATTTGGCCATCTGGCTGAGGCTCAACCCCGCCTTGGCGCTGCGCGTGTGGAGAGGGTCCTTGGAAGAGTTCAAACGCCGCATCGACTGGGCCAAGCTGCGCGCGCAAGCGGCCAAGGCCCAACTCGACAAGCTGCTCCAGCAACGCTCCCGCATCAGCGTCGGGATGGCCGCCGCGGCGGGCTTCGCGTGCGCGGCGCTGATCATGGGCGCGGCCTGGGCGTGGCTGTTTGTGGGCCTGCCGCGGGTGAAGAACGCCGACGAGCTCTGGTCCCTCAACCGCCAGCCGGGGGTGACCTTCCTGGACCGCAGCGGCGCCATCCTGGGCGTGCGGGGGCCCTATTACGGGGAGGGCGTGACGCTGGACGAGCTGCCGGCCTATGTGCCCCAGGCCTTTCTGGCCATCGAGGACCGCCGCTTTTACGAGCATGACGGGGTGGACCGCCAAGCCATCGTGCGCGCCGCCATGGCCAATCTGACCCAGATGAAGACGGTGCAAGGCGGCTCCACCATCACCCAGCAATTGTGCAAGAACCTGTTCCTGAAGCCCGACCGCGAGATCCGCCGCAAGCTGCAGGAAATGGTGCTCGCTGCGCGGGTGGAGAAAAAGCTCACCAAGGACGAGATCCTCGAAATCTATCTGAACCGGGTGTATCTGGGCGAGCAGGCCTATGGCGTGGACGCCGCAGCCCGCCGCTATTTCGGCAAGCCCGCCACGGAGCTCACCCTGGCCGAGGCCGCGATGCTCGCAGGCTTGCCGAAGGCGCCCTCCGCCTGGGCGCCGACCGTGGCGTTCGAGGCCGCCACCGCCCGCCAGCGCGTGGTGATCGCGGCCATGCTCACGGCCGGCTTCCTTACCGCCGAACAGGCTGAAGAGGCCCGAAACGCGCGCGTGCGGATTGTCCGGCGCCCCGCCCCGGAGGGCGATTTCGGCTATGTGTTCGACCGGGCGGCCGAAGAGGCGCGCCGCCTTGCGGGCGACAGTTTCCCGGACCTGGTGGTGCGGACCACGATCGACCGGAGGCTCCAGATCGAGGCCGCGCGATCCGTCAAAGCGGGGCTGCCGGCGCAGGGCAAATCGAAGCGGGTGCTGCAGGCTGCGCTCGTTTCGGTGGACCAGGAAGGCGCGGTGCGCGCGCTCGTGGGCGGTCGCTCCTATGCCGAGAGCAAGTTCAATCGCGCGGTGCAGGCCAAGCGCCAGCCGGGCTCCTCGTTCAAGACTTTCGTCTACGCGGCCGCGTTCGAGCAGGGCTACGAGCCCGACGCGGTGCGCTATGACGAGCCGATCACCATCCGGGGCTGGCAGCCGCAGAATTATTACGGCCAGTTCCGCGGCGCGGTGACGCTGCGCACGGCGTTCGCCCAATCGATCAACACGGTCGCGGCCGAACTCGGCTACGAGATCGGGCCGGAAAAGGTCGCAGCGCTCGCCCAGCGCTTCGGCGTCGCCTCCAAGCTCAACCCCGTCCCGTCCATTGCGCTGGGATCCTCCGAGGTGACGCTTTGGGAGATGACCCAGGCCTACGCCACCTTCATGCGCGAGGGCCGGCGCACCGACGCCCATCTCGTGACCATGGTGGAGAATTCCCGCGGCGAGACGGTCTATACCCGCCCCGCCGACCGCGCCCAGCAAGTCTATGATCCCGACCTCTCCCATCTGATGACGGGGATGATGGCGCAGGTCGTCCAGGCCGGCACCGGCACGCGCGCGCGCCTGCCCAACCGCGACGCCGCCGGCAAGACCGGAACCAGCCAGGATTGGCGCGACGCCTGGTTCGTGGGCTACACGGCCGATTTCACAACCGGCGTGTGGGTGGGCTATGACGATTACACGCCGATGGCCAAGGTGAGCGGATCGGGCGCGCCGGCCGAGATCTGGCGCGCCTACATGCTCGCCGCCAGCCGCGATCTCGAGCCGCGCGACCTTCCCGGCTACGACCTCCCGCCCCGCCCCGAGCGCGACTTCCAGCTGGCCAGCTTCTACGATGCGCTCACCGCCGCGTTCGGCTTCGGCGACGATGACGATGACGATGAAGAGGAAGAGGAAGAGGAAGAGGAAGAGGAAGACGAGTTCGACGACGAAGAGATGATGCAATAGCCATGCGCGGCGCGGTTCTTGGCCAGCTGAAGGGGGTCCGCCTCAGCCTCGGCGGCGCGCCGCTGTTCGAATCGGTCGATATCGCTTTGGCCCGGGGGGATCGGGCGGCGCTCGTGGGCGCCAATGGCGCGGGCAAGTCCACGCTGATGCGGATCCTGGCGGGGCTTGCGGAGCCGGACGCCGGGGAGCGGGCGCTCGCTAACGGCGCCCGCCTCGAACTGGCCGAGCAGGAGCCCGACCTATCCGGGGCGATCGATCTGCGCGCCTACGCCTCCGGCGCGTCCGCCCCCGCATACGCCGCGGACGCCGCGCTGAACGCGTTCGGCCTCGACCCCGAGCGCAAACCCGCGGGCCTCTCTGGGGGAGAAACGCGGCGCGCGAGCCTGGCGCGCGTGTTCGCCGCCGACCCCGACATCCTGTTGCTGGACGAGCCGACCAACCACCTCGACATCCCCGCGATCGAAGACCTCGAAACCCGCGTGCGCGCCTTCCGCGGCGCGGTTTTGCTCGTAAGCCATGACCGGCGGTTCCTGGAGCGCGTCTCCACCGCGGTGCTGTGGCTGCGCAACGGGCGGGTGCAGCGGCTGGACCGGCCTTACGGGGCGTTCGAAGACTGGGCGGCGGGGATCGAGGCCGAAGAGGCCAAGGCGCTGAACCGCCTCGAAACGCACCTGAAGGACGAAGAGCGCTGGCTGCAGCGCGGCGTCACCGCCCGGCGCAGCAGAAACGAAGGCCGCCGGCGCAAGCTCCTGGCGATGCGGGCCGAACGGGCCGATCGCAAAGCGCTCACCGACGGTCCGCGCGCGGCCCTCTCGGCGGCGCAGGGCGCGGGCTCAGGCAAGCTGGTGATCGAGGCCAAGGGCCTCGCCAAGAATTTCGCGGGGCGCGCGATCGTCTCGGGCCTGTCCGTGCGCATCCTGCGCGGCGACCGGATCGGCATCGTGGGACCCAACGGGGTGGGGAAGTCCACGCTGATCGATTTGCTGCTGAAGCGGCAGGAGCCGGATGCAGGCTCGGTGCGGCACGGCGCGAATGTGGAGATCGTATACGTCGATCAGATGCGCACGGGCGTGAAGCCCACGTCCACGCTCTGGGAGGCCTTGGCGCCCCAGGGCGGGGACCAGATCGACGTGCGCGGCCAGCCGCGCCACGTCGCCGCCTACGCCAAGGACTTCCTGTTCACTCCCGCCCAATTGCGCCAGCCGGTGGCCGCCCTGTCCGGGGGGGAACGCAACCGGCTCGCCCTCGCCGTAGCCCTTGCCCGGCCCGCCAATGTGCTGGTGCTGGACGAGCCGACCAACGACCTCGATATGGACACCCTGGACGCGCTGGCCGATGCGCTGGCGGCCTATGACGGCACGGTGCTGATTGTCAGCCACGACCGCGCCTTCCTGGACGGGGTGGCGACCCAGACCCTGGCCGGTTTGGGCGACGGCCGCTGGGTGGAGACGCCCGGGGGGTTCGCCGATTTCGAGCGGGAGTTCGGCGGCCTTGCGCGCGCGATCCCCGCCGCCCCGACCGCGGGGCCCGATCGGGCCCCTGTACAAGACCGCAAGGCCCGGAAGCTGAGCTTCAAGGAGGAGCACCGCCTGCGCGAGATCGAGGCCCTCGCCCCCCGCCTCGACGCCGAGATCGCCGCGCTCGAGGTCCGCCTCGCCGATCCCGGCCTGTACGGGCAAAACCCCGCCGGTTTCACCGCCGCCACGCATAGCCTCGAAGCCGCCCGCGCGCGCAAGGACGCGCTGGAGACCGAATGGCTGGAGATCGAGGAGCGCCGCGACGCACTGAGGGCCGAGCAATAGTGCCCATGGTCCACGGTTTCTTTACCCATGAGCGCCACAAAGACGCTCGGATCCCGCCTGGGCTTGGCAATGAGCAGCACGTCCCATTTCGCGCGCCTCCTTGAGCTCGCCAAGGCCCCGACCAGCGAAAAGCGTCGCGAATTGCTGCGCGAGATCACCGACCTGTTTTTCCTGAGCCCCCCCGCCCGCTCCGACGGGGAGGGGGAGGCCGCGCTGTTCGACGACGTGCTGCGCACGGTGGCCCGGGAGATGCACGAGGGGGTGCTGGTGGAGCTCGCCGAGCGCTTCGCCGACGCAGCCTACGCCCCGCCCGGCCTGCTTCGCGATCTCGCGGCCGACGCCCTGCCCATCGCCGCGCCGATCCTGTCGCGCTCGCCCCTGTTAAGCGACGACGATCTGCTGGCCGTGATGCGCGCCGCAAGCCCCGGCCACGCCAACGCCGTAGCCGCCCGGGCGAGCGTGAGCGAGAAGGTGTCCGATTTCATCGTCAGCCACGGCGACGACGCGACGCTTGACACGCTGGTGCGCAACGAGGGCGCGCGGCTATCGCGCGGGACGTTCGAGACCGTGGTGGACCGGGCGCGGGCGAACAAGGCGCTGCACGAGGGCGTGGTGGCGCGCCAGGACTTGCCGCTCGACCTGCTGAACGAGATGTATTTCACGGTGGAGAAGCGGCTGCGCGCGGCGATCCTCGAGCGCAACGCCAGCGTCGATCCCGCCGCACTCGACGCCGCGCTCGCCAAGACGCGCTCCCGCCTGCAGCGCACCAGCCTCACCTCGACCGAAGAGCGCCGCCGCGCCGAGCGCTTCGTGGGCCTGAAAAAGGCCGCCGGCGAGCTGACCCCGGGCCTGCTGATCTCGTTGTACCGCGACAAGCAATTCAACCATTTCCTGTGCGGCTTGGCCGAGCTGACCGACCTTGAACACGACACCGCGCGCCAGATCATCCAGGCGCGCGACATCGACGCCCTCGCCATGGTGTGCCGCGCAGCCGATATCGAGCGGCCGCTCTTTGTGACCATCGCCGTGCTGACGTGCGGCGGCGAGGGGGCCATAAGCCGGGCGGAGGAATTCGGCCGCATCTACATGTCCGTGCCTATCGAGGCGGCCCAGCGCGCGATGCGCTTCTTCAAGGTGCGCAAAAGCGCAGGCGAGCGCGCCGCCGCGTGAGGCGCCCGCGGAGGCGGGTCGCGCGACCCTTGCGCTGAGCCCTGCCCGCCTCTACACCCGCGCAACTTTGAACAGGACGCTGCGAGGACGCGGCGCGCACACCCATGCCCAAACGCACCGACATTTCCGCCGTGCTGATCATCGGCGCGGGTCCGATCGTGATCGGCCAGGGCTGCGAGTTCGACTATTCCGGCGTTCAGGCGGTCAAGGCGCTGCGGGCCGAGGGCTACCGGGTGATCCTGGTGAACTCCAACCCGGCCACGATCATGACCGATCCCGGCCTGGCGGACGCGACCTATATCGAGCCGATCACCCCCGACATCGTCGCCAAGATCATCGAGAAGGAACGCCCCGACGCGCTGCTGCCGACCATGGGCGGGCAGACTGCCCTCAATTGCGCGCTGGCGCTGCACCATAGCGGGGTGCTGGCGCGCTTCGGCGTGGAGATGATCGGCGCCCGCCCCGACGCGATCGAAAAGGCCGAGGATCGGCTCAAATTCCGCGACGCGATGGAGAAGATCGGGCTCGAGAGCCCCCGCTCGCGCATGGTGCGCGCCATGCCGGAGGCGATCGCCGCGCTCGAGCATGTGGGTCTGCCCACCATCATCCGCCCGAGCTTCACCCTGGGGGGCCTCGGCGGGGGGGTCGCTTACAATCTCGAGGAGTTCCGCGAAATCGTCGAGCGCGGCCTCGCCGCCTCGCCCGTGGGCGAGGTGCTGGTCGAGGAAAGCATTATCGGCTGGAAGGAATACGAGATGGAGGTGGTCCGCGACCGGGCGGACAATTGCATCATCGTCTGCTCCATCGAGAACATCGACGCGATGGGCGTACACACGGGCGACTCCATCACCGTGGCCCCCGCGCTCACTTTAAGCGACCGCGAATACCAGCGCATGCGCAACGCCTCCATCGCCGTGCTGCGGGAGGTGGGCGTCGAGACCGGGGGCTCCAACGTCCAGTTCGCGGTGAACCCGAAGGACGGGCGCCTCGTCGTGATCGAGATGAACCCGCGGGTGTCGCGCTCCTCGGCGCTTGCGTCCAAGGCCACGGGCTTTCCGATCGCCAAGGTCGCGGCCAAGCTGGCCGTCGGCTACACGCTGGACGAGATCGCCAACGACATCACCGGCGGGGCCATGCCCGCAAGCTTCGAGCCGGCGATCGATTACGTCGTCACCAAAATCCCGCGCTTCGCCTTCGAGCGCTTCCCCGGCGCGGACCCGACGCTGACCACCTCCATGAAAAGCGTGGGCGAGGCGATGGCCATCGGCCGCACCTTCCAGGAGAGCCTGCAGAAGGCGCTGCGCTCGCTGGACGTGGGCCTCACCGGGCTGGACGAGATTGACCTGCCGGGCGCAAGCGACGAAGACCAGGGCCGGGCGGCGGTGCGCGCCGCGCTCGTCGCCGCCACGCCCAATCGCCTGCTGGTGGCGGCCGAGGCGCTGCGCCGGGGCGTGTCCGAGGAGGAGATCCGGGCGGCCGCTTTCTACGATCCCTGGGTGATCCGGCAGCTGAAGGAAATCGTCGACGCCGAAGCCGAAGTGCGCGCCGAGGGCCTGCCCAAGACCGCCTCCGCCTTCCGGGCGCTCAAAGCCATGGGCTTTTCCGACCAGCGGCTCGCCAAACTCACCGGCGCCCGCGAGCGCGACGTCCGCGAGCGCCGGCGCGCGCTGGGCGTGCGTCCGATCTTCAAGCGCATCGATTCCTGCGCCGCCGAATTCGCCGCGCGCACGCCCTACCTCTATTCCACCTACGAGACGCCCTGGAGCGAGGCCGAAGGCGCGTGCGAGGCCGAACCCACCGCCCGCAACAAGGTGATCATCCTCGGCGGAGGCCCCAACCGGATCGGGCAAGGGATCGAGTTCGATTATTGCTGCTGCCACGCGGCGTTCGCCTGCGCGGACGCGGGCCTTGAATCGATCATGGTCAATTGCAATCCCGAGACCGTCTCGACCGATTACGACACCTCCGACCGGCTCTATTTCGAACCCCTCACGACCGAGGACGTGCTCGAGATCGTCGAGACCGAGAAGGCGCAGGGCGCGCTGCTCGGCCTCATCGTGCAGTTCGGCGGGCAGACGCCGCTGAAGCTCGCCCAGGCGCTCGCGGACGGGGGCGCCCCGATCCTGGGCACCAGCGCGGACGCGATCGACCTCGCCGAGGACCGCGAGCGCTTCCATCATCTGCTGCGGGAGGTAGGCCTCAAACAGCCCGACAACCGCACCGCGCGCACGCCGGACGAGGCGCTCGAGGGGGCGCGCGCGATCGGCTATCCGGTGGTGCTGCGCCCCTCCTACGTGCTGGGGGGGCTCGGCATGGAGATCGTCCACGACGACGAGGGCCTGGTCCGCTACGTCAACGCCGCCATGGCCGCCTCCGGCGACAACCCGGTGCTGATCGACCGCTATCTGCGCGACGCCATCGAGGTGGATGTCGATGCGATCTGCGACGGCGAGGCGGTGTTCGTCGCCGGGGTGATGGAGCATATCGAAGAGGCGGGCATCCATTCCGGGGACAGCGCGTGCGCCCTGCCGCCCTACACGCTGAGCCCTGCCTTGATCGCCGAAATCGAGGCGCAGACCCGCACGCTGGCGCTGGCGCTAAATGTGCGGGGGCTGATCAATATCCAGTTCGCCGTCCGCGAGGGGGCGATCTACGTGCTGGAGGCCAATCCGCGCGCCTCCCGCACGGTGCCGTTCGTGGCCAAGGCCGTGGGCGCGCCGATCGCGGGGCTGGCTGCCCGGGTGATGGCGGGGGCGAAGCTCGCGGCGTTCGACCTCCGCCCCTCCGCTCCCGCCCATGTTGCGGTGAAGGAGGCGGTGTTCCCGTTCGCGCGCTTCCCCGGCGTCGATCCGATCCTCGGGCCCGAGATGCGCTCCACCGGGGAGGTGATGGGGCTCGACGTGTCGTTCGCGGGCGCGTTCGCGAAGGCCCAGCTCGCCGCCGGCGAGGCGCTGCCCACCGCCGGCGCGGTCTTCATCTCCGTGCGCGACGCCGACAAGGAGGCCCTCGCCGAACCCGCCCGCGACCTGCTGGCGCTGGGCTTCAAGATCCTCGCCACGAAGGGCACGGCGGACGCGCTGGAGGCGGCCGGGATCGTGGTGGAGCGGGTCAACAAGGTGGCGGAGGGGCGGCCTCACATTGTTGACGCCATGAAGAACGGAGGTATTCAGCTCGTCTTTAACACCACGGACGGCGCGCAATCCTTCCGCGACAGCTTTTCCATTCGCCGCACCGCGCTGTTCCAGAAGATCCCCTATTGCACGACCGTGTCCGGGGCCCGCGCCACCATCCAGGCGATCCGGCGGCTCAAGACAAGCGACCTGGAGGTTCGACCCCTGCAAAGCTACACTTGACGCGCCGGCGACGGCGGGGCCAACTCTCCTATTGCGACGATCTGAAAGTTCCTGAAATGGATAAGGTTCCGATGACGGCCGAGGGGTATTCCGCCCTCGACGTGGAGTTGAAGCGTTTGAAAACCGAAGAGCGCCCGTCCGTGATCGCGGCGATCGCGGAGGCGCGCGAGCACGGCGATCTCTCGGAAAACGCCGAATACCACGCGGCCAAGGAGCGGCAAAGCTTCATCGAGGGCCGGGTCGCGGAACTGGAGGATAAGCTCGCCCGCGCGCAAGTCATCGACGTGACGCGCCTTTCCGGGTCGGCGATCAAGTTCGGGGCCACCGTAAAACTACTGGACGAGGATTCCGGGGACCAGGCCGTCTACAAGATCGTGGGCGAGGACGAGGCGGACGTGCGCGCCGGCAAGGTGTCGATCACCTCGCCCGTGGCGCGGGCCCTGATCGGCAAAGAGGAGGGCGACGTCGTGGAGGTGGCCGCCCCCGGGGGCGTCAAGGCGTTCGAGATCTTGAAAGTGGAATGGCGGTGAGCGCCAGGGCCGGATCATCGCCATGCCGCCGCACGCCCCGCCCTTCACCCCGCGCACGCTCATCATCACCAATGGAAACCAGGGTTCGGACGCCCAGGCGATCGGGCTGACCCAGGCGCTGGGCGTTAAGGCCAGGCTGCGCCATGTGCACCTGCCGCCGCTGTTTGCAGCCTTGGCCCCGTGGGGGCCTGCGCCGCCGCGGCTGGTGGGCCTGCGGGGCAAGCTGTTCCGCCCGCCCTGGCCGGAGCTCCTGATCGCGGTGGGCCGCCACGCCATGCCGTTCGCGCAAGCCGTCCGCCGCGCCGCCGGCGGCGCAACCTTCGCCGTCGCGCTGCAGGATCCGAAGACGCCGCTCGGCTGGTGGGATCTGATCTGGGCGCCGGCGCATGACGGGCTGACGGGGGAAAACGTCGTCGTCACCCTCACCTCGCCCCACCGCCTGACCCCGCAACGCCTGACGGCGGCGGCGGAGGAACTCGCGGGGGACCTCGCGAACCTGCCCCGCCCGCGCATCGCGGTTCTGGTGGGGGGCCCCAATGGGGCGTTCACGTTCGGCATGAAAGAGGCCGCCGCCCTGTTCGCCAAGCTCGACGCGCTCGCCCCCGCCGGGGCCTTCCTGATCACCACCTCCCGCCGCACCGACCCTTCGGTGCGCTCCATGACGAAAGACTGGGCCGACCAGCGGCCCTCGCGCATCTGGAACGGGGGGGAGCCGAACCCGTATCTGGGCTTCCTCGGCGCGGCGGACGCGATCGTCGTCACCGCCGACAGCGTGAACATGGCCGGCGAGGCCGCCAGCACCGGCAAGCCCGTCTATCTCTTCGACTTGCCCGGCAAGGGCGAGAAATTCCGCCGCTTCCACGCCGCGCTGGCCGAGACTGGCGCGCTGCGCCCGCTCGAGGGGGCGTTCGCGCCCTGGACCTACCCCGCGATCGACGCCAATCGCGAGATTGCGGAGGCGGTGAAGCAGGCTTACCAAGCGTGGCGGAGCAGGCTGGCGCTCGCACTTTAGAGGGATGGCATGAGCCTGATCGATCTCGCGGCCCTGCGGCGCACGCCCCTGTCCGAGGCGCCGTTCGCCCATGTGGTGACGCCCAATTTCGTGCCCGCCCCGGCGCTGAAGGCCGTGATCGGCGATTATCCGAGCGTCCCGGGCCCGGGCTCTTTTCCGCTGGACGCGGTCAAGGCCGGCGGCGCCTTCCGCGCCTTGGTGGACGCGCTGGAGGGCCCCGATTTCCGGGCCGCGGTGGAGGAAAAGTTCGGGATCGACCTGGGCGGGCTGCCGGTGATGCACACGGTGCGCGGGTTTTGCCGCCGCGAGGACGGCAAGATCCACACCGATTCCAAGACGAAAGTGATCACGGTGTTGCTGTATTTGAACGAGGCGTGGGAGGCGGACGGGGGCCGGCTACGCCTGCTGCGCAGCGCGGACGACCTCGCCGATTACGCCAGCGAAGTCCCCCCCCACGGCGGCACGCTGCTTCTGTTCAAACGCTCCGAGCATTCCTGGCATGGCCATGAGCCGTTCGAGGGCCCGCGCCGCGTGCTGCAAATGAATTGGGTGACGGATCAGGGCGTCGTCGATCGCGAGCAATTCCGGCACAAAGTGTCGGCCGTGACGAAATCCCTGTTCGGCGCGCGCAAGGCGGGCTGAGGGCCGCCTGGCGCGCGGTCAGGCGCCGCGAGGCCAGGCGCTCAGCGCGGCTCGACGCCGCCGGAGCCGGCCGCAGGCTCCTCGATTTCGCCGCCGGTGCGCCGCACGGTGAGATCCTCGCCGCTGCCGTCAACCGCCTTCTGGAACGCCCACGCGCGCTCGGCCACGTCCATCACCACGGGAACCCAGGCGGTCATCGCGCCGACCGTGCCGGCCACGCCCGCCACCGCCCCGAACGAGGCGCCGATGAACACGCCGCGCCAGAAGCCCCGCCCCTCGGCCAAGCGTTCGGAAACGTTCATCCGGCGGCGCGGCTCGTTTTCCACATGCCGGGACCCCGGCGAGGGCGGCAGCAGGCTCTGCGAGGGCGTGGCGGTAGAAGTGATCGCCCCCTCGGCGGCGCCTTCGGCAGGCTTGAGGGCGTGTACTGTTTTCGCTTGCGCCGCCATGGAAGCGTCTCCAACAGGTTGTGGCGCCGTCAGTATGCGTGATTCGCCGGCCCCTGTGCGCCAGCGTAGCGGAAGCCGCCTTCGCCCGCGAGGAGAAGATGCTGTTTCATGCACACCGCTGATGTAGCGGTGCAACACCGCCACGCCGAAGCCGCCCCGCGCGCCCGCCGCAGGCGCTAAATCAGGCCGATCGCCCGGTCCACCGCGCGCGACAGCCGCGGCAGCCGTTCGGGCGCGTCCACCGCCGGCCCTTCGGCGACGATGAGATGGTCCTCGATGATCTCCTGATCCAGTGCGCCGAACGCGCCGCGCGCGGCGAGATACCGCGCCAGCGATTCGAGCGCCGAGGCCGAATGCATCCGCCGGGTCCGGTCGGCGGCGCGAACGGTAAGCTGAACGTCGGTCAGGAATTGCGCGCGGCGGTCCCGGTCGGCGTCGTGGAGGCTGAAGGAGCCGCAGCGGAGCTGGCGCATGCGCGTGGCGAAGGAATTGTCGTCGACGGCGGCGATATCGGGCTGCTGCATCAGGCTTGAATCCGCCAGCCGGCGGACGGGATTGCGCAGCCAGGCCTGCCGTCGCCGCCGGCAGGGCCCGACATAATGCGTCGTTTCAATCCAAGGTCCGAGGTTTCGGGCCGCCGCCTCCAGCGCTTTCGCAGCGCCGCGGGCGTTAACCCTTCCGGTCAAGACGTAAGCCCCGGCATTGCGCCAGGCGTCGGCGTCCTCGCGGCCGGCGGCCCAGACCAGCACAGGGGCCCGGCGGCGCTTGGGATCGGAGGACCGGCGTATCTTTTTGAGCAGCGTGGGGGTGACCGAGGCCGGCTCGCCCGCCACTTGAACGGTGACGCGCGGCTTCAGCGCGCCCCCCGGCGCGGCCGCCGCGGCGATCCCGGCTTCGCGCGCGTTGCGCACGACAACAAGCACGTCTTGAGGGCGCATGGCCGAAACGGTACTCCTGCGGCCTAAAAACTTTGCTAAACCGCTATACGCCCCGCCGATGCAAAAGGCGTTCCGCGGGGGCCTGTAGCTCAATGGTTAGAGCCGACCGCTCATAACGGTCTGGTTGTAGGTTCGAATCCTACCGGGCCCACCACAACGCCGCCGTGCCGGGCGGCCTTGATGCGGCCGTTCTCGGGCGCTATCCCAAAGGCGCTGTTGGAGAGCCAATCCCATGCCCCAGTTCGACGATCGCCAGCGTGCGCAAGAGAAGAAGTTCGAGCTGGACCAGGCGGCTGAGTTCAAAGCGCAAGCCAAGCGGAACAAGGCGCTGGGGCTTTGGGCGGCCGGCCTCCTGGACATGAGCGCCGAGGAGGCGGACGCCTACGCCAAATCCGTGATCGCGGCCGATTTCGAGGAAGCGGGAGACGACGACGTGTTCCGCAAGATCCGCGCCGATCTGGACGCCAAGGGCGTCGCCCTCTCCGATCACCAGATCCGGGCCCGTATGGAGGAGCTCTTGGTCGAGGCGCGCGCGGCGGTGAGCGCCGGGGGATAGCGGAGCGCTAAGATCGCCCCACGGCCACTCTTATTTCTGAGAGAAAGCTCAGAAGGCGGCCGAAGCGCTCGCCACGTACGAAAACTGGTTTTCCAGAACAGACGCCGACCTGCTGCTTCTGAAATGGATACTTGGATTCACTCTGGCCGGCGTCGCCGGACTTGTCGCTCGGGCGTTTGTTTAGAGGCGCCTCGCCGCGCTACTTCTTCAGCAAGTATCCGACCGCGCCGCCGGCAAGGCGGATAACTTCCCACTGGGAGGGTCGTTTAAATCGATCGTGCTCAAAAGCCGACGACTTCCGTCACCACAGCTCCGTTTTTCACCAAGCCGACGGTCTTGCCTTCTTTGCTTCCCGCGCGCGCGACTTCATACAGCGTCAGGGCTTTGCGCAGGATTTCGGATTTCGTGGTTTCGCTCTCGGTGGCGATGCGATCGAGAACGGAAGCGAGCTCATCGCTCACATTCAGGCTGAGGCGGACCATGGCGGCGTTCCTTGTGTGCAGATTTTACGTATATAGTACGTAAAATAGCCGTTCAACCGAACACCCGCGTGAAAATCGTGTCCACGTGGCGGAAATGGATGGCCTCGTCGAAGCAGGCGCGCAGGGCTGCGCCGTCCAGCCGGGCGGTGATCTCGGGATCGGCGGCAAGCCTCCCCAGGAGCGCGTCGGGCGCGCGGGGCGCGGGGCTCGCCCATACGGCCATGGCGTGGCGCTGGACGAGCGCATAGGCGGCCTCGCGGCTCGCGCCGGCTTGCGTCAGCGCCAGCAGCACGCGTTGCGATTGGTGGAGGCCCCCGAGCAAAGCCAGGTTTCGCGCCATCGCTTCGGGGTAGACGATCAGCTTCTCCACCACGCCGGCCAGGCGGTGCAGCGCGAAATCTAGGTGGATGGTGGCGTCGGGGGCGATCGCGCGCTCCACCGCGGAATGGGAGATGTCGCGTTCGTGCCATAGCGCCACGTTCTCCAGCGCCGGGCCCACGCCCGCGCGCACCAGCCGCGCCAGCCCGCAGAGATTTTCGCTCAACACCGGATTGCGCTTATGCGGCATGGCGGAAGAGCCCTTCTGCCCGGCCTCGAAATATTCTTCCGCCTCCAGCACTTCGGTGCGCTGGAGATGGCGGATCTCCACGGCCAGCCGCTCGACCGCGCCGGCCACGATTGCGAGCGTGGCGAAGAACGCCGCATGGCGGTCCCGCGGGATCACCTGGGTGGAGATCGGCTCGGGAACGAGGCCGAGCTTTTCCGCCACATAGGCTTCGACACCCGGGTCGATCTGCGCGAACGTGCCCACCGCGCCGGAAATCGCGCAGGTGGCGATCTCTGTTCTGGCGATCTGAAGCCGCGCCCGGCAGCGGGCGAATTCGGCGTAATGGCCGGCGAGCTTGAGGCCGAACGTCGTCGGCTCGGCATGGATGGCGTGACTGCGCCCGATCGTGGGCGTGTGCTTGAACTCGTGGGCCCGCGCCTTGAGGGCCGCCAGCACCCGGTCCGCGCCCGCGATCAGGAGATCGGCGGCGCGCGAGAGCTGCACGGCGAGGCAGGTGTCCAGCACATCCGAGGAGGTCATGCCCTGATGGGCGAAGCGCGCCGCCTCCCCCACATGCTCGCCCACATTGGTGAGGAAGGCGATCACGTCGTGCTTCACTTCCCGCTCGATGGCGTCGATGCGGGCGACGTCGAAGGCGGCCTTCTCCCGGTAGGCGCGGGCGGCTTCGGCGGGGATCGTTCCGGCCTCCGCCATCGCCTCCATCGCCAGCGTCTCGATCTCGAGCCAGATCGCGTAGCGCGCCTCCGGCGTCCACAAAGCGGCCATTTCGGGGCGGGAATAGCGGGGGACCATGAGCCTGGGGATGGCCCGGAACGGCCCCGCCCGTCAACTCACCGCGCTTGGCGCGCCGGGCGCGCGCCATTAGCATCGCTATAAGGAGAGGAGCGCTATGTCTGAGCCCGAAACAGCCCTCGAAATCTCGCGCCTGCTGGCGGCCCCGCGGGCCAAGATCTGGCGCGCCTGGTCGGAGCCGGAGATCCTGGCGCGCTGGTGGTGCCCGCGGCCGTGGACCACGCAGGTGCTTGCGTTCGATTTCCGGCCCGGCGGGGCGTTCCACACCTTCCTGCGCGGGCCCGACGGGGGCGAGAGCGACAATCCCGGTTGCTTCCTCGACATCGTTCCGCAATCGCGCATCGTCACCACCTCGATGCTCACCGGGGGCTATCGGCCGGCGGAGCCCTGGATCGGCATCACCGCGATCCTCACCCTGGCGGATGAGGGCGAGGCCACCCGCTACACCGCGCGCGTGCTGCATGCGAGCGAGGCCGAAAGCCTGCGTCACAAGGAAATGGGCTTCTTCGAAGGCTGGGGCGCTTGCATCGCGCAATTGGAGGAAGTAGCGCAAGCGCTCTGAGGCGCGGGGCTTAAAGGAGCCCGAGGCTTTTGAAGCTCGCTGCGCCGTGGCGCCCGATCACGACGTGATCGTGCACGGCGACGCCCAATGCCTTGCCCGCCGCCACCACCTCCCTTGTGATAGCGATGTCGGCCGGCGAGGGCGCGGGGTCCCCGCTTGGATGGTTGTGGACGAGGATAAGCGCAGACGCCGAAAGCTCGAGCGCGCGGCGCACGATCTCGCGCGGATAGACGGGAGCGTGATCGACGGTGCCCACGCTCTGCACCTCGTCGGCGATGAGCTGGTTCTTGCGATCGAGGAACAGGACGCGGAATTGCTCGCGCGGCTCCTGCGCCATCGCGATGCGGCAATAATTGAGCAGAGCCGCCCAGGAGGAAACAATTGGGCGGCGGGCGACCGGCGCGCGCGCCACCCGCTCGAACGCCGCCTGCATCGCCTTCAGCTCGAGCGCCACAGCCGGGCCGCAGCCAGGCAGCTCGGCGAGGCGCGCGGGCTCTGCCCCGAACACGCCCGCGAGGTCCCCGAACCGCGCCAGCAGGGCTTTGGCCAGCGGCTTCACATCGCGCCGCGGGATCGCGCGGAAGAGGAGCAGCTCCAGCAGCTCGTAATCCGCCAGCGCCTCGGGCCCGGCTTCGGAGAAGCGCTTGCGCAGGCGCTCGCGGTGGTCGTGGTAATGGGGCGCAGCCGCGGGGGCGGCTTTAAGCGCGGCGGGCTTAGTTGCGCCGGCGCGGGCAATAAGCGGCTCGCGATCGATCTCGAACTGGAAATTCTCTGCGTCGGTGACGCCGCGGGGCTTGCGTGGGCCCGCCTTGCTCATGCCGTTTCTGCGGCGAGGAGGCGGTGGGGGGTGTGCAGGCCGGCGGGGGAGGTGGTGAAGATCTCGTAGCCCGTCTCGGTTACGGCGACCGAATGCTCGTACTGGGCGGACAATTGCTTGTCCTTCGTCACCGCCGTCCAGCCGTCGTTCAGGATCTTCACCCCGGGCGAACCTAGATTGACCATCGGCTCCACCGTGAACATCATTCCCGGCCGCAGGGCCACGCCCTCCCCCGGCTTGCCGAAGTGCAGGATGTTGGGCGCGTCGTGGAACACCCGGCCAAGGCCATGGCCGCAGAAATCGCGCACCACCGAAAAGCGCTGGCGCTCGGCGTAAGTCTGGATCGCGGCGCCGACATCGCCCAACGTGGCCCCGGGCTTGATCGCGGCGATGCCGATCATCATCGCCTCATAGGTCACGTCCATCAGGCGGGCCGCCTTGCGGCGCATCTCGCCCACGCTGTACATCCGGCTCGTATCCCCGTGCCAGCCATCCACGATCACGGTGACGTCGATATTCACCATGTCCCCGTCGCGAAGGGCGCGCGGGCCGGGCATGCCGTGGCAAACTACATGGTTGATCGAGGTGCAGATCGTGTGGCGGTACCCGCGATAGAAAAGGCAGGCGGGCAGGCCCCCTTGGTCGAGCACGAATTCGCGCGCCAGATCGTCGAGCGCGCGGGTGGTGACGCCCTCCTTCACGTGGGGCGCGAGCATATCGAGGCAGGCCGCCGCCAAACGCCCCGCCCGGCGCATGCCGTCGAAGGCCTCCGGCCCGTAGAGCTTGATGTGGCCGGTATTGCGGGTGGGGGCTAGCGCGGCGTCGACGAAGGACATGGGCGTTACCTAAGACGCGCCGGCGCCGAACGCCAGACCGGGCCGCGCCGCGGCGCTATGACAGCGCCACGACGATTTACATTCGCCGTCCCGCGCAGGCAAGTGAGCGGGTAGCCCGGAGGTCCTCCCATGCAAACCCGTCGCCTTGGCGCCAACGGCCCCCTCGCCTCCGCCCTCGGGCTCGGCTGCATGGGCATGTCCCCCGATTTCTACGGCCCCGCCGACGAGGCCGAGAGCATCGCCACCATCCACGCCGCGCTGGAGGCGGGGATCACGCTGTTCGACACCGGCGACTTCTACGGCATGGGGCATAATGAGCTTCTGCTGCGCGAGGCCCTGCGGGGCGCAAAGCGCGACCGGGCCATCCTGAGCGTCAAGTTCGGGGCCCAGCGCGACCCGGCCGGCCGCTTCATCGGCTTCGACACCAGACCCGCGGCGGTCAAGACCGCGCTCGCCTATTCGCTGACCCGCCTCGGCGTCGATTACGTCGACATCTACCGGCCCGCGCGCATCCCCTCCACCGTCCCGATCGAGGACACGGTGGGCGCGATCGCGGATCTGGTGAAGGCGGGCTATGTGCGCCATGTGGGCCTTTCCGAAGCGGGCTCCGATACGATCCGGCGCGCCCACGCCGTCCATCCCATCTGCGACCTGCAGATCGAGTATTCGCTGCTGTCGCGGGGGGTTGAGGCGAGCATCCTGACCACGCTGCGCGAACTCGGCGTCGGCATGACCGCCTACGGGGTGCTGTCCCGCGGGCTGATCAGCGAGAGCGCGCTGGCCGGGGGATCGACGAGCGGGTTCCGGAAAAGCTCCCCCCGCTTCCAGGGCGATAATCTCACGCGCAATCTGACGCTCGTGGAGGCGCTGCGGGAGATCGCGCAGGAGAAGAGCGTCACGGTCGCGCAATTGGCGATCGCGTGGGTGGGCGCGCAAGGGCCCGATATCGTGCCGCTGGTCGGCGCGCGCACGCGGGCGCGCCTCCTGGAAGCTGCGGCCGCGCTCGATCTTGCGCTCAACGCAGACGATCTCGCCCGCATCGCCGCGGCCGCACCCGCAGAAGCGGTCGCGGGCGCGCGCTACGACAAGAGCCAGATGGCCATGCTCGACAGCGAGCGCGAAGCCAAAGGCGCCTGAGGGCCCCCGCGCGCGGCGGGCGCGCCGGATTGATCTGGGCAAGGGGGCGGGAATCGCGTATTTTCCGCAGAATTTGTCCGCTCGCGCGTGGGTCCCTGCGGGGATCGCCTGCGGCCCGATCTTGGCCGGTGCATATCCATGACCGAAACCACCTCGCTTGAACTCCTCGCGTTCAATCTCAAATTGCTCGGCAAGAAAAGCCGCAAAAGCGTGCTGATCAGCGCCGGCAAGGCGGAAGACAAAAAGCGCATGCTGCCCGCAATAAGGCGCATCCTGCAGCTCGACGTCGATCTCTTCGCGACCGCGGGCACGCACGATTTCCTGAACCAGAACGGCGTCCTCAGCACGCTGATCCACAAGATCGCCGATAAGCGCGCCCCCAACATCTTGACCTTCCTCAAGGCCAACCGCTTCGACCTCGTAATCAATGTGCTGACCGGCAACGAGGATTATGACGAGAACTCCGACGCGCGCCTGATCCGCAAGCTCTCCATCGAAAACGGCATCCCCCTGATCACGGACCGCGACGTCGCGATCGCCACGCTCGAGCAGGTGCTGGTGGACGCCGAGCGAGGCACCTATCGCTACAAACTTGCCGACGATTCCGAGCCCTGGAACTTCCGCCTGCACTTCCTCCAGGCCGTCGAGCGGCTAGGCGGCATCGCCAATCACCACGCCCATTTCGACAAGGCCTATCTCATCAATCCCGAGAACCTCCGCCTCAGCCAAGTCGATATGGAAAAGAAGTGGGAGCTCTACCGCTATCTGAAGGAGAGCTACACCCACGAGGACCTCGTGGAGCGCATCGGGCGGGGCGTGCGCGCGATGGTGCAGCAGGGCGTCACCTATTGCCGCACGATGGTGGACGCAGACAGCACGGTCGGGCTCAAGCCGGTGAAGGCCGCGCTCGAAGTCAAAAGACGCTTTGCGGGCCAGATCCAGTTCGAGATCGGCGTGCAGCCCCTGCAGGGCGTGCTCGATCCCGCCTCCTATGAGCAATATGCCGAGGCCTGCGCAATGGCCGATTATTGCGGGGGCCTGCCCTCGCGCGATCGCCCGCAGGAGGAAAAGCACCTCGACCGCATCCTCGAACTCGCCAAGACGCTCGGCAAGTGCGTGGACGTGCACGTCGATCAGGAAAACAACCCCGACCAGAACGAGACCGAGCTGCTCGCGCTGAAGACGATCGAGCACGGCATGCAGGGGCGCGTCTATGGCGTGCACGCCATCTCGCTGGCCGCCAAGAGCGAGCGCGAGCAGGAGCGCATCATCGCAAAGGTGCGCGAGGCCGATATGGGCATCATCATCTGCCCCTCCGCCGCGCTGAGCATGAAGCAATTGCCGATGACGGCGCCGCTGCACAATTCGATCGCCCCGCTTGTCAAGCTGCGCGAGGCGGGCGTGCGATGCTATCTGGGCGTGGACAATGTCCATGACCTCTTCATGCCGATGGTGGACGGCGATGTCTGGACCGAGTGCCGGATGCTGATGGAGGCGTGCCGCTTCTATGACATCGACGCGGTGGCGGAATGGGCGTGCGCCAAGCCGCCAAGTCTGACCCGCGCGTCGGGCCTCTCGCTGCTGCAGGGGGCGGCCTGACACGGGCGGCCTGACACGGGCGGCCTGACACCGGCGGGCGGTCAAAGGCGGTCGCGCAGCGCGTAAAAGCCCATGGCCGCTGCAAGCGTCGGCCAGCGCAGCGCCGGTCCGCCCGGGAATTTCGGGATCGGCAGGCGCGCCAGCACGCGCAGGCGCGCATCGTCTCCGCAGAGCGCCTCGGCGATTACCTTGCCGAAATAGGGCGCAAGCGCCACGCCCAGCCCGCAATAGCCGCTGAGATTGAAAAAGCCCGGCGCGATCTCGCGCACGAACGGCAGGCGGTTGACGGTGATCGCGAGCGTCCCGCCCCAACCAAAGTCAAACCGCGTCTCCCGCAGTTGCGGAAACACCCGCACCAGATGGGGCCGCACCGCCGCGCCGATATCCTTCGGAAACGCGTAGGAATAGTTTTCGCCGCCTCCGAACACCAGCCGATGATCAGGGGTCAGACGATAATAATAGACCACGAAACGGGAATCTGACACGGCGAGCCCGTGTCGGATCAGCGCGTGCGCGCACGCTTCGCCCAGCGGCTCGGTGGCGATCATGAAATTGTTGATCGGCATGACGCGGGCCTCGACGGGGGGCGCGAGCCCGCGCAGATAGCCGTTGCACGCCAGCACCACGCGCCCCGCGCGAACGCTTCCCTCCGCCGTGGCCACCCGCCAGCCCTCGCCCTGCGGCGTAACCGCGCTGACCGGGGAGTTCTCAAACAGGCGCGCGCCCGCCGCCTGCGCGGCCCGCGCCAAACCAAGCGCGAGGTTCAGCGGATGGAGGTGCGCGCCGTAGGCGTCGAGTGCGCCGCCATAATAGGCTTCGCTGGCCACCAGCGCGCGCGCCTCCGCGCGCGGTACGAACCGAAGATGGGGATAATCGTAGCGAGTCTGCAGATGCTCGACATAGGCGCGCGTGTGGGGGACGTAACGCGGCTTGTGATCGAGGTGCAGCAGGCCCGGGCGAAAGTCGCAGGCGATGGAATGGGCCTCGATCAGCGCGCTCAGATGCGCCCGCGCCTCGAGCGACAGGTCCCAGAGTTTGCGCGCGTCCGCGGGTCCGACATGCTTTTCCAGCCATATCTGATCGCGGCGCATGCCCACATGCACCTGCCCGCCATTGCGCCCTGACGCGCCCCACCCTATCCGGGCCTGCTCCACGAGCGCCACATCGACCCCGCGCTGCGCCAGGTGCAGCGCCGCCGACAGGCCCGTATACCCCCCGCCGATCACGCACACCGCGGCCTGCGTCTCCCCCCGCAGCGCAGCCGCCCCCACATCGCCCGCACGCGTGGCCGTGTAATAGGATTGCGGATAAACCCCGCGCCAGGCGCGCTCGGGCCGCTCCGCAAGCTCCGCGCGATCACCCGCCACAAACCGCTCCGCCTGGATCAAAAGAGCGACAACATGCGCGCGCGCCACCGGCGCGGCAAGCCGTCGGGCAAACGCGTCTGAGTAGGGCGGCTTTGGAGGCGCAAAGTGCTGGGCCGACCATGAACCACCCCTCGCTGAGGCCGTGCTTAACCTCTGTTGTCGTTGCGAAGGGGCCTCCGCGCCGTAAAATCAAGCGCCAATCAGCATTTTGCATCAGGCCTCATGGACGGCGGGAGCCGGCGCGGGCGGAGCATTTTCCAGAGGCGTCCGTCGATCGCGACGAGGCCGGCGGCGATGAGCGCCATGCCGCCGATATGTTCCGGCTCCAGCGCCTCCCCCAGCGCCAGCACGCCCAGGAGTATCGCGCTTACGGGGACCAGAAGCGTGACGAGCATGACATTGGCGGCGCCGGCCGAACGCAGGATGCGGAAAAACAGGATGTACGCCAGCGCCGTTGAGAAGATGGCGAGCCCGGCCAGCGCCCCCCAAGTCTCAATGGAGGGCGGCGGGAGAGCCCAAGCGCGATCGACCAGCAAGGCGAGAGGCGCCAGCATGATCGCGGACGTCGTGACCTGCCCGGTCGCGGTCGCGATTGGGTTGAGGCCCATGCGTGCGAAGCGTCGTCCGTAAAGTCCCGCGAAAGCGTAAGAGAGTGCGGCCCCGACGCACGCAAGCTGCGCCAAGATACCCCCACCAAGCCCAGCCAACATTTCCGCCCCCCCCCAGCACGACGACGCCGGCGAGGCCCAGCGCGACCCCCGCTATCCTGGCGGGCGTCAGCTTCTCGTCGCGGGTCCCCACATGCATGACGAGCACGGTGAAAAGAGGCGTCGTCGCGTTGAGGATCGATGTGAGGCCCGACGCGATCTGGGTCTTTTGGCGGCCGGCCGCCGCTTATCGCGCTGACTTCGGGGCGGGCTGCGCCGCCTCGGGGCTTGCGTAATCCCAGCCGCCGCCAAGGGCGCGGTAGCTTGCGACCGCCGCCCGGGCGGCTTCGGCCTGCGCGCTGGCGAGATTCTCCTGCACGTCTTGGAGGCGGCGCTCGGCCTCGAGGGCGTCGATCAGGCTTACGGCGCCGGCCTCATAGGCCCGGTAGGAAGCGTCGCGCGCGCGGCGCAGCGCCGCCTCGGCGGCCTCCAATTCCCGGGCTTGGGCGCGACGGCGCTCCAGCGCGGTCATCCCGTCCTCGACTTCGGCCACCGCGCGGAACACCGCCTGCCGGTAGAGCGCCACCGCCTCCCGCGTGCCGGCGCGCGCGCGGTCCACCTCGGCGTCCACCAATCCGAAGTCGAACAGGCGCCCCGAAAAGCCGGCAGAGCCGGCAAGGCGCAGCGTGTCCTCGCCCAGCAGGCTCGACACATCGCCCGAGAGCACCCCGATCAGGGCGCCGAGCGTGAGGCGGGGATAATAGGCCGCGATCGCTTCGGAGATGCGCGCGTCCGCGGCGGCGATGGAGCGCTCCGCCGCCACCAGATCGGGCCGCCGGCGCAGGAGGCTGGCGGGGGCCTCGAGCGCCACCTGCGCCGGAACCGTCGGCGGGCCCCCGGGCGGGGGTGAGGCGGCGCTGCCGGGCGCGCGGCCAAGCAGCACGTCCAGCCGGTTCAGCGCTGCGGCCCGCCCCGCCTGCAGCTGCGGCAAAGCCGCAAGCGCCCCCGCGCGTTCGCCCTCGGCCTGATCCGCTTCGTACCGGGCCGCGACCCCGCGCGCCAAACGCAGCTGGACCAGCCGCTCCAGCGCCGTGAGCGTGGCGATGCGGGCCTCGACGACGGCGATACGGCGTTCGAGCTCGCGCATCGTGAAATAGGTGTTGGCGACTTCGGCCGCGACCGTGAGGCGCGCGCCGGCCACGCCCGCCGCGGCGGACGCCGCCTCGGCCTGCGCGCCGCGCCGGCCCGCGCGCAGGCGGCCGAACAGGTCCACCTCCCAGGACATGCCAGCCTCGAGGCCGTATTGCTCCGCCGTCCGCTCGAAGCCCGGAAACTGGGAGGAAAGACGCGCGATCGGATCCTCAAGCGATTGGCGCTCGACCCCCGCGGAGCCGCCGATCGAGCCAGAGGGAAGCAGCGCGGCGCGCGCCCGGCGTGCGCTGGCGGAGGCGGCGGCGAGCCGGGCGGCCGCGGCCTCCAGATCGAGATTGTCCTGGAGCGCAACCTCGACCAGCGCCGTCAGCACAGGGTCCTCGAAGGCCGTCCACCAGCGGCTCAGCGCCGCTGCGCTATCGAGGCTATCCGCCCCTGCGCGATACACCGCGGGCAGCGGAACCTCCGGGGGCGCATAAGGCGCGTGCGTGGCGCAGCCGGACAGCGCGAGCGCGACGAGGATGGCTGCGCGGCCCATGTCACCTCCAAAGCTGGATACGGTTTGCCAAATCCATCACCATCTGTCAATCGCCCGCGATTTCCGTTACCGTGGCGTCGTGAGCAAGCCGCCGCCGCCAAGCCTTCCCGGCCAGAGAGGACGCACCGACCATGCGATGCGCGCGCGCATCGTCGCGACCGCCCATTCCCACTTCCGGCGGCTCGGGTACGACAAGACAAGCGTCGCGGATGTAGCGGCCGAACTCGGCGTTAACCCAAGTTACATCTATAAGTTCTTCGCCTCGAAGCTCGCGATCTCCGAGGCGGTGTGCGCCGATGTCTTGCAGGAAATCGACACGGCGCTGGACGCGCTGGCGCGGGACAGCGCGCCCGCCGCGCTACGGATAGAAAGGCTTTACGTCGTTCTCTTAAAGCAAAGCGTGGGCCTTTTCTTCTCCGAGCGGCGCCTCCACGATCTAGTTTCCGCGGCGATGGAAAACCGGTGGGCCTCGGTAGAGCAGCACAAACTGGCGATCCGGGAAGCGGCTGCGCGCATCATCAAGGACGGCGTGGCCAATGGCGAGTTCGACGCGGGACTGAATATTGAGGAGGCGATTACAGCGGTATGGTCGTCGCTGTTCGCGTTTGGGCACCCCGCCGTCCTTGAATCCACCCTGCATTACGATCTGGACGCCCACGCCCGCGCGGCGGCGGCGATGACCCTGCGGGCTCTCGCCCGCCCCGGCCCAAAGTGAACGATTGACATTATCGTCACCTCCGTGAGACAAGGCGGGACCCACGCGCGGTGGAGGCGTTGCGATGTTCCGGCTGACAGTCTCGTCTCTCGTGGCGACCGCCGCGGTGCTCAGCGCCTGCGCGCGGTCCGAGCCCGCCCCGCCGGAGGGGCCCTTCGTGCGGACGATGGTGGTGGAGGCGGCCCCGGGATCGGAGCGCCGCTATACCGGGGTGATCCGGTCGCGCGTGGAAAGCGCGCTGGGCTTTCGCATCGGCGGCAAGGTGACGGCGCGCCTGGTCAATTCCGGGGACCGGGTTCGCCGCGGTCAGGCGCTGATGCGCCTCGACCCGGTCGATTTTGGCCTCGCGGTCGAGGGTGCGGGCGGGCGCGTGGCGGGGGCCGAGGCGGAGGCGTCCCGTGCGGCGCGGGAAGAAGAACGGTTGAACGGGCTGGTCGAGGCTGGCGCGGTTTCCCAATCGGCCTATGACGCCGCGCTCGCGGCGCGACAATCGGCAGAAGCGGCGCTGACCTCGGCGCGCGCCGCCGCCTCCGAGGCCGCCAACCAGAGCAAGTATGCAATTCTCACGGCGGACGCCGACGGCGTGGTGACGGAAATCCTGGCCGAGCCCGGGCAGGTGGTCGCAGCGGGCGTTCCGGTGCTGCGCTTGGCGCGCGCGGGCTCCCGCGAGGCGCAGATCTCCGTGCCCGAGACGGCCTTCGCCTCCCTCGCCCGCGTCGGGACGGCATCGCTCTACGGCCAGGAACAGACGTTCCCGGTCCGGCTGCGCGAGATCGCCGGCGAGGCCGATCCCGCGACACGCACCTTCGAGGCCCGCTATTCCCTGCCCGAAGCCGGCGCGCAGCTTCCGCTGGGCGCGACCGTCACCGTCCGGCTGGCCGGGCAGGCCCCGCCGGCGCTTCGGGTTCCACTTTCGGCGCTGCACGATCCCGGGACAGGGCCCGGGGTGTGGGTCGTCGTGAAGGGCCAGGCGCGCCACCGCCCCGTCCGGGTCCTGGCGCTGCAAGAAGAGGACGCGCTCGTCGCGGCGGACGCGCTGCGCCCCGGGGAGCGGATCGTGACGCTGGGCGCGCATCTTCTGCGCCAGGGCCAAAAGGTGCGCCCCCTCGCGGCGGGCCGCGCATGAAGGGCCCCAACCTCTCGGCGATCGCGGTCAAGGAGCCCTCGGTCACGCTGTTCCTGATCCTGGCCGTGATCGCGGCGGGAATGTTTTCTTTCTTCCAGATGGGGCGTGCGGAAGATCCGAGCTTCACGATCAAAGTCATGACGGTATCGGCCGCGTGGCCCGGAGCGACCGCGCGGGAGATGCAGGACCAGGTGGCCGATCCGCTGGAGAAGCGGCTGCAGGAGCTGCGCTATCTGGACCGGGTGGAGACGTGGGCGCGCCCCGGGCTTGTCACCATGCAAGTGTCGCTGCTGGACTTCACCCCGCCCAGCGCGGTCGCCGAACAATTCTACCAGGCGCGCAAGAAGCTCGAGGACGAGGCGCCGCGCTTGCCGCAGGGCGTGCGCGGCCCCTTCTTCAACGACGAATATTCAGACGTCTATTTCGCCCTGTTCGCCCTTCAGGCGCGCGCCATGCCGCACCGGGAGCTGGTTGGGGAAGCCGAAGCGATGCGGGCGCGTCTGCTCCGCCTTCCGGGCGTGGAGAAGGTCACCATCCTGGGCGAACAAGCGCAGCGCATCTTCGTCGATGTCTCGCACCGGCGGCTGGCGACGCTCGGCCTCACCACGGACCAGATCATCGCCGCGCTCGCACGCCAGAACGACGTCGCGGCCGCCGGCGAGGTTCAGACCGGGGCGCAGGCCGTCCGCGTGCGCGTCGACGGCGCGTTCAGCGATCTGGAGGCGGTGCGCGCCACCCCGCTGGCGGCGAACGGACGAACGCTGCGGCTGGGGGACATCGCCGCGGTGAGCCGGGGGTATGAGGATCCCGCAAGCTTTATCGTGCGCCATGACGGCGCCCCGGCGATCATGCTGGGCGTGGTCATGCAGAAGCGTTGGAACGGCACGGCCCTGGGGAAAACGCTCGCGGCCGAGACACGCAAGATCGCCGACGCCCTTCCGTTAGGCCTCACGCTCACCCAAGTCAGCGACCAGGCCAAGAATATCGCCTACGCCTATAACGAGTTCATGTGGAAGTTCGCGGCGGCGCTCGCGGTCGTGATGGTCGTGAGCCTGCTCGCGCTGGGCTTCCGCGTTGGTCTTGTGGTCGCGGCGGCGGTGCCTCTGACTTTGGCCGCGGTCTTCTTGATCATGCTGGCCACCGGGCGTGACTTTGACCGCATCACCCTCGGCGCGCTCATCCTCTCGCTCGGCCTGCTCGTCGACGACGCCATCATCGCCATCGAGATGATGGTCGTGAAAATGGAGGAGGGGCTCGACCGGATCGCGGCCGCGACCTATGCCTGGGGTGCGACCGCCGCGCCGATGTTGACAGGGACTTTGGTCACGGTGATCGGCTTCCTGCCGGTGGGTTTCGCCCAATCCGTGGCCGGGGAATATGCCGGCAACATCTTCTGGATCGTCGCCTTCGCGCTGCTCGTCTCCTGGGTCGTTGCGGTCTATTTCACGCCCTATCTCGGCGTGAAGCTCTTGCCGGCAATCCGCAAGGTCGAAGGCGGGCATGACGCTATCTATGGCGCGCCGCGCTATGTGCGTCTGCGCCGGCTGGTCGCGTGGTGCGTGGCCTGGCGCCTGCCGGTCGCGCTCGCGACGCTGGCCGCCCTGACGGCCGCGGGCGTTTCGCTCGCGCTCTTTGTGCCCAAGCAATTCTTTCCCTCCTCCGACCGCGCCGAGCTCCTGGTTGAAGTCTATATGCCCAAGGGCAGCAGCATCGGCGCGACCGAGGCGGTCGTGCGGCGGCTGGAGGCCGATATCGGCGCGCGCAGCGAGGCGCGAACGGTCGATAGTTTTGTCGGCGCCGGCGCCCCGCGCTTCTTCCTTTCGCTGAACCCGGAATTGCCGGACCCTTCCTTCGCCAAGATCGTCATCCACACCAAGGACGCGCAAGCCCGCGACGCGCTGCGCGCCGCCCTCGAGCGACGCGTCGCCGCCGGCGCCTACCCGGAAGCGCGCATCCGCACCTTGGGCCTCCTGTTCGGCCCGCCGGTGGCCTCCCCGGTCGCCTTTAGAGTGTCGGGGCCCGACCCCATGCTGCTGCGCCGGATCGCCTCCGAAATCGCCGACGTCGTCCGCCGCCATCCGGACGTCCGCGACGTCAATACCGATTGGGGCGAGCGCGCGCCGATCGTGCGGCTTACCTTCGACGAGGAGCGTCTGCGCGCGATCGGCCTGACGCCCGTCGAAGCCGCCCGCCAGATCGGCGGGCTCGTATCGGGCGTCACGGTGGCGCAGGCGCGCGCGGGCAACCGCACCGTCGACGTGGTGCTCCGCGCGCCTCTGGACGAGCGCGGTGACGCCGGGGGCCTCTCCGATCTGACATTGCGCACCGCGGACGGGCGCAGCGTCACCGTGGCGGGCGTGGCCCGGCTCGTCACCGAGTTCGAGGACCCCGTCCTCGTCCGGCGCAACCGCGAGCCCACTATGACCGTGCGCGCGGACGTGGCGGCGGGCGTCCAGCCCCCCGACGTTACAAGCCAAATCCTGCCCGAACTGGAACAGGTCCGCGCCCAGCTGCCCCCCGGCTATGCGATCGCGACCGGCGGCTCGGTCGAGGAATCCGACAAGGCCACCCGCGCGCTGCTGCCGCTTTTCCCGATCATGATCGCGCTGATGCTCACCGTCATCATGCTGCAAACGCGGTCGTTCCGGATGACGGGCCTTGTGTTCGCCACGGCGCCGCTCGGCCTTATCGGCGCGATCCCGGCGCTGCTCGTCACCGCCCAGCCGTTCGGCTTCAACGCCATTCTGGGCCTGATCGGGCTTGCGGGCATCCTGATGCGCAACACGCTGATCCTGGTGGACCAGATCGAGGCCGAGCGCGCCCGAGGGCTCGACGAGACGGCCGCGGTGATCGAGGCGACGGTGCGCCGGGCCCGGCCGGTTCTGCTCACCGCGCTGGCCGCGGTCCTGGCCTTCGTGCCGCTCACCCAATCGACGTTCTGGGGCGCGCTCGCGGTCGTCCTGATCGGGGGCACCCTCTTCGGGACGGTGATCACGCTCTTCTTCCTGCCGGCCCTCTATGCGCTCTTCTTCGGCTCCGGCGCCCCCAACCCCGAGGCCAAGCCCCGCACCAACCGCTCCTGGCCCCGCCTGCGCCCCGCCCCTAGCGCTGACGCGGGGACTTAAGGGCGCAGCCTCGTTGGCCGGCGCCGAGGGCGTGCTGTTTCTGGCATGCTGTTTCTGGCATATGGGGCAAGGCGGAATAAGTCCGACAAGGCATGGCCTATTTGTTTCCAGGCTTGAGCCAACCATACGCGAGCATGCTGTCCATTGAGGCGATAACGATCTCCTCTATGCTGTCGATCGGGCCTATGTGGCGACCATTCCCCCGGAGGTCACCTACAGCCTGACGCGGCGGGGCGAAGACCTGCGCGACACCCTCGAGGCGATGCGGTCGCTCGCTGACCGGTGGCTGCAGGAGCCTTCGTCCGTGAGAAGCGCAGTGTTTACGCGGTTACGCCACGCTGACTCATAATCCCGCAGGCAAGATATCGAACCCGCCCTCAGAAAGGCCGGCTTTCTGGTCCGTAATCGCGCGCCGCCTCGGACGGCCCTAGGGTGAGGTGGCCGCGCGCACCTCCAACGACGACGACCACGACCAGTAAAGCCAACACCGCAGCCGCCCGGTTTATCCAGGCGCGCGCGCCAGGCGCTTCGCCGACCATGCGCCTGGACAGATCGACGCCGTGGCGCCGGTGTAGGAACACCGCTGCGGCATGAACGCAAACCAGAGCGAGCAGGCCATAAGCCAGCACCGCATGAAGGACGTAAGCCCAAGGATCGACCCGCCATCCCGCGATCGCTTCCCGCGTCGGATAGAGCTGGGGCAAGTCGATGCCGAAGAAGGCGTTGCCATAGGCTTGGAGGTCCGCGATCGCCAAGCCGGACGCCGCGGCCAGGAAGATGAGCAGGTAGAGCCCTGCGTGCCCAAGGTGGGCGAGGCGCCGCTCGCGCGGGCCGATGGCGGCCGGCAAAGGCGGGCCCGAAGATAACCCCCTGGCGAACAGCCGGATCACCCCGAGCGCGACGAGCGTGAGCGCGAAAGACTTGTGCAGGTCCCGCACTTGGCCCTGACGCGTGTCCCAAGCCTCGGAACCCAGGCCTTCCATATTGACCGTGAGCACGCCCGTGACCCAAACGCCGATGAAGCCGATCGCCATCGTCCAATGAAGGGCGCGGACCAGTGCGGAATAATTGGCTGTGTCTTGCGGCGAGGGGATGGCGGCCACGTTGCTCTCTCCCAACCAGCGACTACGACAGCCCGTGCGACGGCGCGCTAACCTTGCGGCCCAAAATGTTTCGCACGATAGGTGTTGTCAACATGCAATCAGCCGAACGCGACCCCCCCGCATTGCGCCCACCGTTTGAACAGGCGCTCGAAGAAACGGGGCGTCGGTCCAGCCATGCGGCCTATTTGGCGATTACGGATGCGGCGGCCACTCTGCAACGACAGGTTAGCGACCTCCTTTCGGAGCATGGGCTCTCTCTCACCCAGTACAGCGCGCTTCGCGCGATCCGGCGCAGCGACGGCATTCGCCTCTGCGATTTATCCGCTGAAATGGTCCACCGCGCGCCGGACGCTTCACGGCTGGTCGAGCGGCTCGTGAAACTCGGGATGGTCGAGCGCGGCTCTGATGGTTCGGATCGGCGCGCCGTAGGCCTTAGGCTGACGCGGAACGCCCAAGATCGCCTGGCCGACATTGACCGCTTGCTGCTTCAACTCCACGACCGCCAGCTTAACGCCTGCGGCGACGAGGAGATGCAGTGGCTTATCCGGGCGCTCACGAAGTTGACGAGCGCAAACGCGGGAACCGAGCGTAACAAGAGATAGCAGAGTGCAGTGACCAGCGGCGACGCCAGCGCCATCGCGCGCCAGAGCGACGCGCTCTTGTTCGCTATGCCGATACATAACTTAACCGTGCCGTCAGCCTTCAAGGCGTTCATCGACAACATTGTACGCGGCGACTGAACATTCCGCAGGAGCAGGGGTTAGGACTTATGAGGGTCTAGGTCCTAGGGAAGAGGTCCGTGGTCCAGCGTCACCGCCAAGGCGGAACCGACACTCAGCAGCGGGAAAGTCCCGCGCACTGAAACACGAAATAGCAGGATATCCATGCCCAGATTAGTTGGAAAGACGTGCGTCATTACCGGCGCGGCGCGTGGCATCGGCCGCGCCATCGCGGAAGCCTTTCACGCCGAGGGGGCTTCGGTGATCGTTACCGACAAGGACGAAGCCGCAGGCCAGGCCGTGGCGACCGAGTTGGGATGCCGGTTCGAGCGGCTGGATGTCAGCTGCGAGGATGATTGGGAGCGCCTCGCGGTTGTTGCGCCAACGGCGGACGTGGTGGTGAATAACGCCGGCATCACGGGTTTCGAGGAGAATCCGGTTGCGCACGACCCCGAGCACGCCACCCTGAAGGAGTGGCGTGCGGTCCACCGTGTCAATTTGGACGGCGCCTTTCTGGGATGTCGCTATGCGATCCGGGCCATGAAAGCGCGCGGCGCGGGATCGATCATCAATATGTCGTCTCGGTCCGGCTTGGTCGGCGTTCCGGCCGCAGCAGCCTACGCGTCGTCGAAGGCGGCCATCCGCAATCACACTAAGTCGGTCGCGCTCTACTGTGCCCAGCAGGGCTGGCGCATCCGGTGCAATTCCCTTCATCCGGCTGCGATCCTGACTCCCATCTGGGAGCCTATGTTAGGGACCGGACCCGACCGGCATCAGCGCATGGCGGCGCTGGTCGCCGACACGCCGTTGAAGCGATTTGGGACGCCCGATGAGGTCGCGGCTTTGGCCGTGCTGCTCGCGTCGGACGAGGCGACCTACATCACCGGGACCGAACTGAACATCGACGGCGGCTTGCTTGCCGGATCGGCAGCTTCGCCAGGCTAACGCAACGCAACCAAAGCTAGGCCGAAAGCGCCGCCAGCCCCAGCGCCGAGCGTTGTTCCGAAGTGGCGGGCCACGCCCGATGAAGATGGGCAATACTTCTACGCTATAGCACTATGACCGCTGATAAAACTGAGTTCGACAAGGCGTGGCCTATTTGTTTTCAGCCTTGAGCCAGCCATGCGCGAGCATGCTGTCCATTGAGGCATTGACGATCTCCTCTATGCTTGTGTGGCGGTAGCGATAGACGTTCGGCCACTTGGTCACATAGAGGTTCGGATGGCCGAGCTTGCTGTAGAGGCTGCCGAGTTCCGCCGAGAACGGGCGCATCAGCCCGACGAACCATGTCGGAAGGATCCACGGCTTGGGCCGAAAGCCGAGATGGCCGTAATTCTTGCGGATCGCGTCGGTGATCTCGGCGATCTTGCCGAAGGCGCCGAATGAGAAGTGGCGATGTCCGTCCGTCGCGGGATCGCCCATCACGGCGATGTGCATGGCCGCGCAGTCCCGAACGTCGACGAAGTGGCTGACCATGTCCGGCAGCGCCGGGGTCTTTCCCGTCGCCATATCCTTCAGCGTCTCCAGGCTGAACCGACCCCAGGGCACGAGCGACGGCCCGGCGATGAGGCCGGGATTGACCACCGCCAGCGGCACGCCGCGCGGGTTGGCGTCCCGATCGCCCGCCAACTCCCAGGCCAGCTTCTCGGCGAGGGTCTTGGAGCGGAAATAGTCGTTCTTGCGGGCGGCGCCGTCGAGAACCGTCCAGTCGTCTTCCGTGAACCGCTGCTTCGAGCGCGGGAAACCATAGGCGATCGCCGCCTCCGAGCTCGTCAGCACGATCTTGTCGACGGTTTCGCTCCCGAGCGCGGCGCGCATGAGAGAGTCGGTCCCCCGAACCGCGCCGCCCGTGCGGTCGGTTTCGGTCGGCACGGCCTGCGGGCTGGCGACATGGAACACCCAGCGCGTTCCCGCGACCGCCTCGCGCCAGCCTTCAGGCGAGCGCAGGTCGGCGGCGGCCAGGTCGACGCCGGGAAGGATGGATCGAACCGCGGCGGTTTTGGCTTCGTCAGCCAGGCTTCTGACCGTGCCGCGGACGCGAAATCCCTGCGCCAGCAAATCCTTGGCGATCCAGGAGCCCAGATAGCCGGACACTCCGGTCACAAGGCACAAGTCGCCATTCTGCATCATAGAGGGCATGGCTTAATCCGCTTCCAAACTGCGAGCTTGCCTGCCTCGCCATCGCGATCGATATATCCATGTCGAGTATAAAACTACAACCGGTATAAATATGGATTTGGTGAAAGGTTTTGAAGAGCCCCCCGAAGGCCGTCGCGAACGCAAGCGCCGGGAAACCCGCACCCGCATCGCCGATGCCGCGATGGCGCTGTTTCAGGCGCGCGGCTTCACTGCGGTGACGGTCGATGAGATCGCCGAGGCCGCAGACGTTTCCAAGCCGACCTTCTTCAATTATTTCGCGACGAAGGAAGACGTCGTCATCGCCTGGCAAGACAAGTTCGCCCTGACGCTGGCGGAGGCGGTCGCGTCACGGCCTGCGCAAGAAACCCTGCCGGAGGCGGTCGAAGCCGCCATGGCGGACGCGCTGATCCGCGCGGCGACGCCCGAATCCGCCGCCATCACCGCCCTGATCCGCGCGACGCCGGCCCTGACCGCGCGCAATCAGGTGAAGTACGTGAACCTCGAAAAAGCGCTCAGCGAAGCTTTGCTGGCGCGCGAGCCCGACGCCGATCTCTTAGAGGTCAAGCTCCTTTCAATGATCACGATCGGCGCGCTGCGCGTCGCGACCGACGCGTGGCGCATTCCAGACGACGCCGCCGGCCTCGACGTCCAAGCCTTCACCCGCGACATCTGTCACGTTCTATCGCTCGCCCTTGGGAAGAGCCGCTCGTCCACATATACTCCGGCATAGATTTGGCGGCACGGACGATAGTGATGATCACTACGTCTAAGCTACAGCGCTACTCCCGTAGCAAAGCGCCGAGCGACGATCTAATCCCACCAGAAATACCACCAATCGTTCGCCATCAACAGCGCCGCCAGCGCTGACAGGCTGCCTACGCCCTGATCAATCACGTCCGGGCAATAGCCATAGTGCTCGCGCCCCAGAGCCAATGCGGCCTCGCGATCCGCCGGACGACGGACCGCGCGCAGGTTCAGCGTGTCGCGATTTATCCCGACGAGTTCGACGCCGAAGCGTTCATGCCAGCGCCTGAGCGCCGCAACATGCTGGGCGGGCGGCGGGCAGGCGTTCCAGTTCCCCCAGCGCAGATAGGCAGGCACCTCCCAGCTCCGCGTGTTTGGGATAAGCAGGATGTGGACGAGTGGGAACGGCTTGCCGGAAAGACTATCGCTTGCCACCGTCAGTGCGCTGCCCTCCGCCGCGCCCGGCGCAGGCCATTGGCCAAGCGGTGGCTGAGGCAGATCGGGGTCGGTGCCAGACCATTGCGCCAAGCTTTCTGGAAAACGGAGCTTCGTCGCCTCGGCCAAGATTGCGGCCGGTGTCGGCGGCGGGGCGTCACCGAAAGGTGAGGACACACCCGGCGCCGCCGGGAACACTACGGGATCCTCCAGGGCGAATTGCTCGGCGATCGCGTCGAGCTGTTCGTCGTCGGCGACGATCACCGGCCAACCACGGCCTTCCGCTCGAAGCCGCTCCCATTCCGCCAGCGCGCGCTCGCCCGGCACTTCGACGCGCGGGTAGGGAAGTGCGGCGAGCATCCGCGCCCGCATCCGGTCCCATTCGGCACGGCGCTCGGGCGGCATCGGCGGCTGATAACTAAGTTGGGCGCGGGCCAGGGCCGAACGACTCGATCCAACGATCACGGCTAGCAACGCGACAAACCACCCTAAGAGTGTGCGTCGTGACATCGACAAAGCTTAATAGCTCAGCGTCCATAGTCCGCAATTGGCAGAAGCCGCGATCACCCGAAAACCCACGCTAAAGGCAGCGTAGGCGCGGCGGCTTCTGGGTACCAAACGGCGGTAAATGGCGGAGAGGGAGGGATTCGAACCCTCGATGCCCTTGCGAGCATGCCGCATTTCGAGTGCGGTGCGATCGACCACTCCGCCACCTCTCCGGGCTCCGTCTTTGGGTCGGGACGGGAACTTAGTGGGTGTGGGCGCGGGCTGCAACGCGGGGTTTGCGGGCCCCGGCGGCCGGGCGGCCCGGCGGCGGCGCGGGCGGGGCCCGGCCAGGGTCTCAATCCAGGAGCAGGCTTTCGGGCTGGGTGACGGTCAGTTCGACGACGTGCTTTTCGATCTTCAGACGCTCGATAACCGCATCCTGGGTCATCAGGAGGTAGCGCATCGGGCGCTGGCCCAGGAACATTTCGTTATTGCGCTGGACGAGCCCTAGGCCGCGGGCGAAATCCAGGTTCCCGTCGGAGAGGAAGCGCACCTTGCCCTGGGGGTCGAGCTGGGCGGCCCAGGCGGCGACCGTCCAGGGATCGTTGGGGGCGATGCAGGCGAGCAGCGAGAAGCCGGCGGCGCGGAACATATCAGCCTTGGCGATGAATTCGGGCGCGTGACGGGTGGTGCAAACCGGGGTGAACGCCCCCGGCACGCCGATGATCACCGCGCGCCGCCCCGCCAGCAGCGCCTCGGTCTGGACCGGTTTTACCGCCCCATCGCGCAATTCGCCCAAGGTGACGCTCGGCGCGCGTTGGCCTGTCCTTGCGATCGTCATCTGCCCGCTTCTCCCGTTGCGAGAGTTGATACTAGTCAAAAGTAACCGGCCTGTTCATTCTGAAAGTCGGGGCTGCGCTTACGTGCAGGCGCGGACCGATGCTTGGCGGGGGGCGGCATGGGGATATTCCGGCTTTTGGCGGCCGCGGCGGCTGCGTTTGTTTTGGCGATGGGTCTCGCGGGATGCGGGCCCCAGATGCGCGACCTCGAGGAGGGCGAGCGCGGGGTGGCCGCCGCCATTATCGATGGTGACACGTTCGAGCTCGATAGCGGCCTGAAAGTGCAGCTGACCGGCATTGTGGCGCCGAGCGCCCGTAACGGGGAGAAGCTCTCCAAGGAGGCGCGCGCGGGCCTGGAGAAGCTGGCGCTGGGCCGGCCCGTGCGGCTGGCGTATGGCGGGGAAAAGCGCCTGGAGGAGCTGGCGCTGGCGCAGGTGTTTGTGCAGACCGAAGGCGGGCGCTGGATCTGGGCCCAGGAGGCGATGCTGCGCGAAGGGCTCGCGCGGGTGCGCACCTGGAAGACCAACAAGGCCCGCGCCGAGCAGCTCTACGCCGCCGAGGCCGCCGCGCGCGCCGCCAAGCGAGGGGTTTGGGCGGAGAAGGAATATGCCATCGCCGCCGCTGACGCGCTTTCCGCCGAGGCGCGGGGGTTCCAGGTGGTGGAGGGCGAGGTGGAGGCGGTGGAGGCGCGGCCGGATCGCAGCTACCTGAATTTCGGGGCCGATTACCGGCGGGACTTCACTATCGCGGTGGCGGCGGAGAATGTCGCGGCCTGGAGCGGGGCGGGCGCAGGCCTCTCGGCGCTGAAGGGCAAGCGCGTGAGGGTTCGGGGCTTCGTGCGCGCGGCCGGAGGCCCGCTGATCGAGGTGGACCACCCCGAAGCGATTGAGATCCTGAATTAAGCCTCAACGCCCATGGCGCGCCGCAGCTTGGACAGCGCGTGGGCTTCGATCTGGCGTACCCGCTCCTTGGAGATGGACAGGCGGCGGCCGAGGGATTCCAGCGTCTCCCCGTCCTCCGACAGGCGCCGGGCGGAGAGGACGAAGCGCTCCCGTTCGGTCAGGGTGGCAAGGCCCGCTTGCAGCAGATTGGTCCGGGTCACGCTCTCGCCGGCCTCGACGACCACCTCCTCCGGGCTCGCGCGGTCATCGGCCAGGAGATCCTGCCACTCGCCTTCGCCGTCCTCGGCCAGCGGCGCGTTGAGGGAGCGATCGGGGCCGGAGAGGCGCGAGGCCATGGAGGCGACCTCGCCGGGCGAGGTTTTCAACGCCTGCGCGAGTGCGTCAGGCCCGTCGCGGTCCAGTACTGCGCGCAAGCGCCGCAGGCTGAAAAACAAGCTTTTTTGTGCGCTGGTGGAGCCCAGCCGGACGATGGACCAGTTCCGCAGGACGAAATCCTGCATCGCCGCGCGGATCCACCAGGCGGCATAGGTGGAGAAGCGGACCCCGCGCTCGGGCTCGAAACGCGCCGCCGCCTGCATAAGGCCGACATTGCCCTCCTGAACGAGATCGGCGAGCGCAAGGCCGTAATGGCGAAACCGCACCGCCATCGCCACCACCAGGCGGACATAGGCCGAGGTAAGGGTGTGGAGCGCCCGTTCGTCCTGATCGTAGCGCCAGCGCATGGCCAGATCGCGCTCGAGCTCGGCGCTGAGCAGCGGCCGCGCCATCGCCGCACGCGCAAAGCGCCGGGCGCCCTGCTCCAATTCCGCCGCATCGGTTGCGGGCATCGCCACGCTCCGCGTTCGTTCCCACTCAGGGGTTTACGCGCGGATGCCGGTTTGGATCAGCGCCGCCGGCGCGGGGGGGCTTTGCTGCACAGAACGCCGAAGCAGCCGGGCCGAAGCCGGGCTTAGGCGGCCGCCACAACCTTCTTATTGGCAAGAGAGCCCGAAAGCTTTTCCAGCGCCTTGTCGCGGTCGATCTTTTCCACCGCCGCGAGTTCGCGGGCCATCCGATCGAGGGCGCTCTCGTACAGCTGGCGCTCGGAATAGGATTGCTCGGGCTGGTCGGAGGCGCGGTGGAGGTCCCGTACGACCTCGGCGATCGAGATGAGATCCCCGGAATTGATCTTGGCCTCGTATTCCTGAGCCCGGCGGGACCACATGGTGCGCTTGATGCGGGCGCGGCCGGCCAGCGTGCGCATCGCGTCGTCGACGACCTTGGAGGTGGCCAGGGGCCGCATGCCGCAGGAGCGGGCCTTCGCGGTGGGCACGCGCAGCGTCATCTTGTCCTGCTCGAACGCGATGACGAAAACTTCCAGATCGATGCCGGCGACCGTCTGCTTCTCAATACCCGTAACCCGGCCTACCCCGTGCGCGGGATAGACGATGTGGTCGCCGGTCTTGAAAGCATTCGCCGTCGCAGAGATCGTCGTCATCCATTATTTCCTTTTTTAGCCCCATTTTGCGCGCGCGCAGAGCCCCATGCGAGGCGCGGCCTCGGCCGCGTCTCTATCCCCTGGGCGCCAGCAAGTGCCGACGTCGCTTAATGTCGCCTCAGGCGCGTCATGGAGGGCTTTAAGTACCACGAACCCGCTTCAGGGGGAAGCCCTGGCCGGCCGCGGCCTTAGGCGGCGCTACTGGCCGCGTCCAGGGTTCGGGGTGAAATATTTCTCGAATTTGCCCTTTTCGTCCCGGAACGCGTCCGCGTCCGCGGGGGGCTGCCCCTTGCGGGTGATATTGGGCCAGATCTTGGAATAGGTGGTGTTCACCTTCAGCCAGCGCCCATCCGGCTCATCGTTCATGTCCGGCTTGATGGCGTCCACCGGGCATTCGGGCTCGCACACCCCGCAATCGATGCACTCGTCGGGATGGATGGCCAGAAAGTTTTCGCCCTCGTAGAAGCAATCCACCGGGCACACCTCGACGCAATCCATGAATTTGCATTTCACGCAGGCGTCGGTGACGATAAAAGTCATTGCGGCAAAGGTTCCTTACAGCGCGGCCCAGATTTGGCCGGCGCGTTAGGAAGCGTCAAGCATCGCGACAAGGATCGCGGTAGAGAAGGCGCGCCTCCTCGGGCGGCCCGCGCCGGGTTCCCGCCGCCACCACCAGGATGGTCACCACCTTGCCGGCGCGCACCAGGCTGAGTCCGTCGCCCGGTTTCAGAGTCGCGCCCGGCTTGTCCAGCGCGCGCGTGGCGGGCCCGCGCGACAGACGCACCGCGCCCTCGGCCAGCGCCCGCGCGGCCAGGGTCCGGGTCTTGAAGAAGCGCGCGCGCCAGAGCCACACGTCCGCCCGCACGCACGCCTCAGGCTTGGCTTCGGGCTTGGGGCTCAAGAGGGCGCGCTCCCCGGCTTGCGCAGGAACAGCCCCGCCAGCGGCGCGAAGGCGTTGTCCGGAGCGGGCGAGGGGCGCTGTTTGGCGGGCGAAGGCGCGCGCCAGAAGGAAGAAGCGCCGTCTGGGGCGGGGTCCGTCGGGGCTGGGGCGGCGCGGTAGCCCAGCGCGCGCAATAGGGCCGGCATCTGCGCCAGGGGCAGGCCCACCGCGCCCGCCAGCGCCTCCGACAGCGGAAAATCCCCGCCCGCGGTGCGCGCAGCCTGGGCGAGGCCGGCCATCCGCTCGAGCGCGGCGGGGCGGACCGCGGCGGGCCCGGCCGGGCGGAAGCCGGCGGCGGCGTAATCGGGCCAGGTGAGTTCGTCTTCGCACGGCGCGCTGAGCGCGGCGCGCGCCGGCAGAAACGCCCGCCCCCCCGTTTGCGCCCGGCGCAGCGCGGCGTGCAGGCGCACCGCCTCCCAGCGCTGGAGGGCCGGCAGGAAGATGGTATGGCGGCCGAGCCGCACCCCCAGGCGCGCCAGCAGCTGGCGGTCCGCGGTGGAGAGTGCGGCGGCCAGTTCCTGGGCGCCCGCCCGGTCCAGCGCGCCCGCGCCCTCGAGCAGACGGAACACAAGGCCCCGCCCCGCGCCAGAAAGCGCGCCCGCGCGGGCGGCCGCCTCCAGCCGCGCCAGCGGGGCGAGCCGGCGCGCCACGGTATCGCGCAGCCACGCCGTGACGGCGGCCTCCGCACGCGCCCGCGCCGCCGGATCGCCCGCCTCGCCCCCGATCAAAGCGGCTTGCGGCCGCAAGGGGTTGGCCGGGGCGAGCCTCGCCACCGCCGCCTCCCCGCTCCAGATCGTGGCGTCGCGGGCGAGGCGGAAATGCTGGCCTTCGGACAGGGCGGCGAGGCGGCGGTTCACCTCCGGGCGCAGCGCCCGCATGGCCGCCCCACGCACGGCTTTGCCCTCCCTATCGCCGGCGCGGCTGTCGGGGGCGAAGGAAAGGCCATGCAGGCGGCCCACATAATGGCCCTCCACGCGCACCGCGCCGTCGGCGGCGATGGCGGCGGACAGAGCCTCCTCTCGCGTTAGCCCGCGCATCAGGGCGCTCGTGCGGCGGTCGATAAAGCGCTGTGTCAGGGCGGCGTGCAGCGCGTCGGAGAGGCGATCCTCGATCGCGCGGGCGCGGGCGCGCCAATGGGGGGCGTCGCCCAGCCAATCGGCGCGATTGGCGATGTAGCTCCAGGTGCGGACATGGGCGAGGCGCGCCTGGAGCGCGTCCATCTCCCCCTCCAGCCGGTCCAGCTTTTCGAGCTCTTTCGCCACCCAGCTCTCCGGCAGTGTCCCCTCCCCCAGCAGATGGCCGGCGATTGCGGAGACGAGGCGGGCGTGCTCGTCCGGCGTGGTCTTGCGAAAGTCGGGTATGAGGCAGGCCTCCCAGAGCCGGCGCACCGCCGCTGGGCCGCGGGCGCGGTCCATCAACGCCTCTTCCCCCATCACCCGCTTCAGCACCGCCTCGTCCAGCGCCCCGCGCACGCGCATCAGGCCGGGGCTGTCCGGGGGCCGCTCCAGCGACGCCAGCAGGGCCGCGGGACTGGTGAAATCGAGCGCCGCGGAGCGCCATTCCACCGCCTGCACCGGCTCGAAACGGTGGTTCTCCACCCGCTCGACCGTCTCCTCGTCAAGCGGCGGGCAGTCGCCCGTCTCACCGAACTGGCCGTCGGTGCGGAAGCGCCCGGCGCGGCCGGCGATCTGGGCGATCTCGTCGGGGCGCAAGGCGCGCCGGCGGCGGCCGTCGAACTTCGCCTGGGCGGCGAAGGCCACGTGATCGACGTCCATATTGAGGCCCATGCCGATGGCGTCGGTGGCTACCAGGAAATCGACCTCGCCCGATTGGTAGAGCGCGACCTGGGCGTTGCGCGTGCGCGGGCTCAAAGCCCCCATCACCACCGCCGCCCCGCCCCGCTGGCGCCGGATCAGCTCGGCGATGGCGTAGACCTCCTCGGCGCTGAAGGCCACGATCGCGGTGCGCTTGGGCAGGCGGGTGATCTTGCGCGCCCCGGCGTAGGAGAGCGTGGAGAAGCGCTCGCGGCGCACGATCTCGGCCTCCGGCGCAAGCCGGCGCAGCACCGGGCGCATCACGTCGGAGCCCAGCAGCATGGTTTCCCCGCTCCCCCGCGCGCGCAGGATGCGATCGGTAAAGACATGGCCGCGATCGGGATCGGCGGCGAGCTGGATCTCGTCCACGGCGAGGAATTGCGTGCGCCGCTCAAGCGGCATCGCCTCCACGGTGCACACGAAATAGCGGGCCGTCTCGGGGGCGATCTTCTCCTCGCCCGTGATCAGCGCCGCCGCGCGCACGCCCTTGGCCTTGACGACTTTGTCGTACACTTCGCGCGCCAACAGCCGCAGCGGCAGGCCGATCATGCCGTCGCTGTGGGCGAGCATCCGCTCGATCGCCAGATGTGTTTTGCCGGTATTGGTGGGGCCCAACACGGCGGTGACACGGGCGGCGTCTGGCGGTCTCATGGACGCTCCTGGAACGCTCTGGGCGCCGCTCCGGGCGCGCTCCTGGCGGGCTCGCTCTTGGCGCCTCGATCTTGGCGCAAAGGCGGGCCAAACAGAAGGAACCGGGAACGAATCATCGACGAATCAGCTTCTGTGATTCGTTCTTGATCTGATCACCGCTAGATCTTGGGTTTAACCCACGATTAACCACTAATCCCTGGGCGGCGGTTAACCATACCTGGCCCGCCGCCCGCCAATTCTAGCCGCCATTGACGCTCAGGCTGCGCGCTTCGAGCACCGCAACGCCCACATCCTCGGTCGGCATCTCCACCCGCACGGGCGCATAGAGGCCGCCTTGCAGGGGGGCGAACAGGAATTTGAGCGGCTGGTCGAAGGCTTCCTGCTTCTCGCCCGGATCGGGCTTCCTGAAGCCGGCGATGCGCTTATAGGCCACCGAGCAGCGGAACGCCTGGCCCTTCCACGCTCCCGTCGCCACCGCCTCGCGCCCGTCCGGGCGGAACACGAGATCAAACCGGCCGCGCCCGTCAAACACCTTGATCGTGCGGTTGCAGGGATCGCGCAGGCCCGGCATGGCCAGCATCTCCACGAACGAGGACACGCTGTCGGTGGCGCCGAGCTTTTGTTCGCGGGTGGCGGGGGGATCGCCCATCCCCATGGGCGGATCGGCCACGGTGACGACGTCCTGATCGGTGAACGAGACGGTAACCAGCCGGTTGCGCTTGCCGCCTTGGTGGCGATAGGCGGTAGGGCGGGCGCCGGCGGGCGTCAGGACGCCTTCGGAGGAGGCTTTATAATCCTGGCTGTCACCCACCATCGAGCGCACGAGCCCGGTGGTTTTCTGGGTGGTGGCGGCCTTGTAGGCGGCGGCGTCGAACGTGACGTTGAGATCGAACCGGCCGGCCGTGAGGCCCCAGATCTTCATGTCGTAGGCGGCGGCGAAGGTGCGCGTCTCGGCCCCGGCCGGGCCGCTGGCCGCGAACAGGCCCGCCAGCGCGGCGGTGGCGGCGGCGGCGGCGAGAGTGAAGCGAGGTTTCATCGGTCCCGTCCTTATCGCGATCCGGCGGCGTGTCCTGGACATTGCCCGCGCCTCTCAAGGTAGGAATGAAGGGAATGGGGCGCAAATGCGGTGGGCGAGGACGCGCTTCCGTTCCACGGGCGAGCGTTTAGGGTGGCCCCCATGTCCCAACCGGAAACGCCTGCCGAAATCTTCAAACGCGCGCTGGTGCAATCCACCCGAGCGCTCGCCGGGGTGGAGGGGCTTGACGTCACGTTTGGGGCGGAAGGGCCGAAGCTGACCGCGGACCGGATCGTGCTGCCCCACCCGCCCCGGTCGATGACGATCGAGGAGGCCGCGCGCCTGCGCGGCGCCGCGGACGGGCTGGCGCTGCGCCTCGCCCACCACAACCCCGCCGCCCATACCCGCAACCGCCCCGAAGGCGCCCAGGCGCGGGAGCTGTTCGACGCGGCCGAGGACATGCGCTGCCAGGCGCTGGGCGCCAACGCCCTCGCCGGCGTGTCCGACAATCTCGACGCCGCGCTCGCGGACAAGTACGAGCGGCGCGGCTTTTCCCGCATGGAGGACCGCGCCGGCGCGCCGCTCGCCGATGCGCTGGCCATGCTGGTGCGCGAGCGCCTGACGGGCCGCAAGCCCCCCAAGGCCGTGCAAGGGGTGGTGGACGTCTGGCGCGCCGAGATCGAGGCCAAGGCCGGCAAGACGCTCGATCGGCTCGCGGCGCGGGTGGAGGATCAAGCCCGCTTCGCCCAGGCGGCGCGGGACCTGCTCCGCGATCTCGACCTCGGGGAGGATCTGGCGGGCGAGCAGGAGCGCGCCGACGCCGAGGACGAGGCCCGAGAGCACCCCCCGAACGCCGAGGACAGCTCCTCCGAGGAGGACGAGGGCGATCAGGACGAGGGCGCGGCCGAAGCCCAAGGCATGGAGTCCGAGATCGAGGCCGAAGGCCAGATCGAAGCCCGCATCGAGGCCGATCCCGACGCCACCCCGACCGAAGACGCCGATACCGATGACGGCGTAAAGCCCCGGCGCGCGCAGTTCCGGCCCGAGCACGACGACCCGAACGCCCAGTACGCCGTGTTCACCCGCGCCCATGACGAGACGATCGCCGCCGAAGCGCTATGCGACCCCGACGAGCTGGCGCGCCTGCGCACCTATCTCGATCAGCAACTCAAGCCGCTGCAGAGCGTGGTCGGGCGCCTCGCCAACCGCCTTCAGCGGCGCCTGCTCGCCAAGCAGAACCGCGCCTGGACGTTCGATCTTGAAGAAGGCCTGCTCGACAGCGCGCGCCTGACCCGCGTGATCGTGGACCCGCTCTCTGCGCTTTCCTTCAAGCAGGAGGACGACGTCGATTTCCGCGACACGGTTGTGACGCTGCTGCTGGACAATTCGGGCTCCATGCGCGGGCGCCCGATCATGGTGGCGGCGCTCTGCGCCGATATACTGGCGCGCACGCTCGAGCGGTGCGGGGTCAAGGTGGAGATCCTGGGCTTTACGACCCGCGCCTGGAAAGGCGGGATCAGCAAGGAGGATTGGCTGAAGGCCGGCCGGCCCGCCCACCCGGGGCGGCTGAATGATTTGCGCCACGTGATCTACAAATCCGCCGACGCTCCCTGGCGCAGGGCCCGCCGCAATCTGGGCTTGATGATGCGCGAAGGCTTGCTGAAAGAGAACATTGACGGGGAAGCGCTGCTTTGGGCCCATGACCGGCTGGCGGGCCGGCCCGAGCAGCGCCGCATCCTCATGGTGATCTCCGACGGGGCGCCGGTGGATGATTCCACCCTGTCCTCCAATCCTGGCAATTATCTGGAAAAGCACTTGCGCGCCGTGATCGCCCATATCGAAACCCATAGCCCGGTGGAGCTCATCGCGATCGGCATCGGGCACGACGTGACCCGCTATTACCGCCGCGCCGTGACCATCGTGGACGCCGAACAGCTGGGCGGCGCCATGACCGACAAGCTGGCCGAATTGTTCGACGAGGCCCCGCCCGCCACCGCCCCGCGCCGACGCGCCGCGTGAAGCCGCTCTCCGTTCTGATGCTCGCGCTGGCGCTTGGCGTCCCTTCCGCTTGCGCGCAGGAGGAGCGCGTGGGGGACGGCTGGGCGGCGGTGGAGGTGCAAACTTTCCCGGCCGGGCCAGCAGGCGTGGGCGCGGGCGCGCACCCGGAAGCCGGCTCGAAAACCGGCCCGCTCGTCTTCGCCGGCGGCCTCGAGCTGCGCTCCCGCAGCGTCGAGTTCGGGGGCTTTTCGGGACTGCATGTCGGGGCGGACGGGCGTCTGCTCGCCGTGTCGGACGGCGGCAAATGGTTTTCCGCCCGCCTGGTGCTGGACCGGGACGGCGCACTGATCGGGCTCTCGAACCCGAAGATGGCGTGGATTTCCGACGCCGAGGGCGCGCCCCTCCACCGCAGCATCGGCCAGGACGCCGAAGCCCTCGCCCGCCTGCCGGACGGACGCTACGCCGTGAGCTTCGAGCGCTATCACCGCATCGCGCTTTATGATTTGGACGCGCGCGGCCCCCGCGCGCCCGCAGAAGAGGGGCCCGCGATCCCCGTGGCGTTGCCGGGCAATGAGGGCCTGGAATCGCTCGCCCTCGGCCCCGACGGGGGCCTGGTCGCGGCCACGGAGTTCGACCCGTTCGGGAACGAAGGCGCCCGCGTGTATCGCTTGCCGCTGGCGGCGGGACAGAGCGCGGGCGAGGGGATCGGGCACACGCGGGCGGGCTATGCGCTGGTCGATCTCGCGCGGATGCCGGACGGCGATTATCTGGGCCTCGAGCGGTTCTACTTTCCCTTGATCGGCTTCCGCACCGTGCTGCGCCGCTATCCCGGCCAGGGAGTGCGCGCCACCCCGCCCGTGCTCAAGGGGGAAGTATTGGGGGAGTTGAAGCCGCCGGAGCTGACCGATAATTTCGAAGGGATAGCCATCACGCCAGGGCCGCCTACCGGCCTGCGTATCTATCTGATCTCAGACAACAATTTCAAAAGCAATCAGCGGACGCTGCTCTATGCGTTCGACCTGCCGGCGCCCCCCGCGCCTGCCGCGGAGGCGATCGGGGATCCTAAGCCGCTTCCTTGAGCTTCTTCTTCAGCTCGCGGCGGATCTTGGTTGCGCGCGCGGAGAGCCGGTCTTCGCCCGCCTTCAACAAAAACGCGTCGAGCCCCCCCACGTGATCGACCGAGCGCAGGGCGGCGGCGGTGATGCGCAGGCGAAAGCCCTGGCCGAGGCTCTCGCTCGTCAGCGTCACCTTCACCAGGTTGGGCGCGAACTCCCGCTTGGTCTTGATGTTCGAGTGGCTGACCTTGTGGCCGATCTGACGATCGACCCCGGTGAGTTCGCAACGGCGGGACATCGGGCACGCTCAGGTGAAAGGAATACGAAGAGCGCGGAGCGATAGGGGAACGGCCCCGCCCGGTCAAGCCGGCGCGGGGTTTTGGTCGCTTCCCCTCACGAAGGCGTCACGCGCCAGATGATGTCGCCCACATCGTCGGCCACCAGCAGCGCGCCGGCGGCGTCCACCTCCACGCCGACGGGCCGCCCCTGGGCTCTGCCGTCCCCGTCGACGAAGCCTGTAAGAAAATCCTCCGGGGGGCCGTTGGGGGCGCCGTTGCGGAACGGCACGTAAACGACCTTGTAGCCGCTGAGCGTGGAGCGGTTCCAGGAGCCGTGCTGGCCGATGAACGCCCCGCCGCGAAAGCGCTCCGGGAAGGCGCCGGCCTCATAGAAGGTAAGCCCCAGCGAGGCGGTGTGAGAGCCTAGCGCATAGTCCGGCTTGATCGAGGCGGATACAAGATCAGGCTTCTGCTCGCCCGGCTTGAAGCGGGGATCGGGGTTCGTGCCGTAATAGGCGTAGGGCCAGCCATAGAAGCCGCCCTCGCGCACGCTCGTCAGGTAATCCGGCACGAGATCATCGCCCAGCAGGTCGCGCTCATTCACGACCGTCCAGAGCCTCGCTGCGCCCGGCGCCCAATCCATGCCGTTTGGATTGCGCAGGCCCGTGGCGTAGAGGCGCGCGCCGGAGCCGTCGGGGGCCAGCTCCCAGATCGCGGCGCGGCCCTCCTCCACCTTCATGCCCCGGTCGCCCACGTTCGACACCGAGCCTACCGACACATAAAGCTTCGAGCCGTCCGCGTTCGCGATCACATTGCGTGTCCAGTGGCCGTTATACTCCTTGTTGTAGGGCAGCGGCAGAACGGTTTGGGGGGCGGCGTCGATGCGGGTCTGGCCCGGCTCGAACGGAAAGCGCACCAACGCGTCGGTCTCGGCCACATAGAGCGCGCCGTTAAGGTACAGCATGCCGAAGGGCTGCTTCAGGCCGGCGACCAGCACCGTCTTGTACTCCGCCACCCCGTCCTTATCCGCGTCGCGCAGCAGGGTGATGCGATTGGGGCTTTTCTGGAGCGCCCCGGCGCGCTCCTGCACCCGCTGGGTCGCCCATTGCATGAAGGTTTTGGGCGGGCTGGGCTCGGTGGAGGATTCCGCCACCAGCACGTCGCCATTGCTCAGCACATGGATCCAGCGCGGATGGTCGAGGCCCTCGGCGAAGCGCGCCACGCGGAAACCCGCCGGTGCGGCGGGCGCGGCGCCTTTAGGCCAGTGGTGGGCCGGCGCGATGCGGGTGGTGCCGAGGCTTTGTTGCTTCGGGGCGGGCAAAGCGGGGTCGGCGCCGAAGCCGGGCGTGCCGGGCGCTGGAGGCTCAGCCCCGCCGCACGCCGCCAGCAGGCCGGCGCAGAGGGTCGCCGCCAGCGTCTTGCGAAGGGTGAAAGGCATGGGATCTCCATCGGCGGCCAAGCCTCACACAACCCCCCGCCCCGCCGCCCAGTTCCCGCCTCGCCCGTCAGGCGCCCGCGCCGCCCCCCTGTACAGCCGCGCGCGGGTGGCCAATGATATAATCTTTCGAACGGACGCCCCGGTCCGGTCGCCCGGCTGGAGAGCATTGCGATGGGCCCCGCTTTGTCGTTCGAGCCGACGATGATCCGCTCGGAAAAGACGGCGCGCGCGCTGTATGAGGAGGCCAAGGCCAAGCCCGCGCGGGCGCGCTTCGGCTTCGGGCGGCGGGCGGCGCTCGTGAACGTGGATTTCCAGCAGGCCTATACCCGGCCCGACCTTTTCCCCGCCACCGCCTACGTCACCGATCCCCGCCAGATCGAGCATGTCAACGCGCTGGCCCGCCTCGCGCGCGGGGCGGGCTTTCCCGTCATCTGGACCCATGTGGCCTATGCCGAGGACGCGGGCGACGCCGGTGTCTGGGGAACCCGCACCGACACCCCCGACAGCCTGCAGAACATCAAACACGATAGTCCCCGCCACGCCTTCGATCCCCGCTGCGAGATCGATGCGAAGGACTTCGTCTACACCAAGCGCATGCCTTCGGCGTTTTTCGAAAGCCCGCTCGGGAGCTATTTGGTCTGGCGCCAGGTCGATACGGTGATCGTCACGGGCGGCTCCACCTCCGGGTGCGTGCGCGCCACGGCGGTGGATTCCCTGAGCCGCGGCTATCGCACGATCGTGCCCGAGGAATGCGTGGCGGACAAACACGAGAGCTACCATTTCGCCAATCTGACGGACCTGCTGTTGAAGTACGCCGATGTGGTGCCGGTGTCGGAGGCGCTTGCCTGGCTGCAGGCCCAGGCCGCTTAAGCCCATGCACGCCGATCCCAACCTCTACGCGTATTGGCCCTATCGGGACCGCCCGAAAATCGTCTGGCCCGGGGGCAAGAAGCTCGCATTCTGGGTGGCGCCCAATATCGAGTTTTATGAGTTTGATCCCCCGCAAAATCCCGCGCGCGCCGGCTGGCCGCGCCCTGCGCCCGACATCGTGGGCTATTCCCAGCGCGATTGGGGCAACCGCGTGGGGCATTGGCGGCTCATGGAGATGCTCGATCGCCACGCCATGCGCGGCTCGGTTTCGCTGTCTGTGGCGCTGATCGACCATCATCCCGAGATCATCGAGGCGTGCGCCGCGCGCGGGTGGGAGTTTTTCAGCCACGGCATCTACAACACCCGCTATTCCTACGGCCTCACCGAGGCCGAAGAACGCGCCACGCTCGAGGACGCGATCCTCAGTATACAGAAAGCCGTCGGCCAGCGGGTCCGCGGCTATCTGGCCCCCGCGCTTACCCACACCGAACGCACGCTCGATCTGATCGCCGAACTCGGCTTCTGGTACAGTTGCGATCTGTTCCAGGACGATCAGCCCCAGCCGCTCAAGACCCGATCCGGCAAGCTGATCTCCCTGCCCTATTCGCTCGAAGTCAATGACGTAATCGCCTATGGCGCGCTGGGCATGGACCCCTGGCGCTACGCGGACGTGCTGAAGCGCCATTTCGACCAATTGCTCGAGGAGGGCGCGCGCTCGGGCGTGGTGATGTGCATTCCCCTGCACGCCTATCTCGTCTCCCAACCCCACCGCATCCGCGCCTTCGAGGCCGTGCTCGCCCATATCCGCGCGCACGCCGATGATGTCTGGATCACCACCGGCGCAGAGATCGCAGACTTCTACCGCACCGAATGCTGGGACGGGGCGCTCGCCGACATCGCCCGGCGCGGCGTTTCCCTCAGCGGGCATGGGTTTTCCCCGTGAGCCCCCTCGATTATCCCAAGCGCCGCTACGGCATGGACCAGGACCGCTACGACTGGCGCCCCGGGCCGGCGCGTGCGCCATCGGCCTGGCCGGGCGGGCGCAAGGTCGCGGCCCTGATCGTTTCGCCGCTCGAGTTCCATCGCCTCGACCCCGTCGGAAAGCCTTTCAAGGCCCCCGGCGCTATGCAAACCCCCTATCCGGACCTGCGCCATTATACCCAGCGCGATTACGGCCTCCGCGTGGGCGCCTTCCGCATCCTCGACGAACTGGACCGCGCGGGGCTCAAAGCCACGTTCGCCGTCAACGCCATCCTTTTGGAGCGCGTCCCACCTCTGATCGAGGCGATCCGGGCCGCGGGCCACGAGATCGCCGCCCATGGCTGGGAGGCCGATGCGCTGCATTGGGGCGGGCTGGCGCGCGAGGCCGAGGCCGGTCTCATCGCGCGCACCCGCGCGGCGTTCGACGCCCATGGCCTTTCCCCCCGCGCCTGGCTGAGCCCCGCACGCTCGGAAAGCTTCGCAACGCCCGACCTGATCGCGGCGGCGGGCTTTGACATCTGTCTGGATTGGGAGATGGACGCCTCTCCCCTCCCCATCCGGACCAGCAGCGGGCCGGTCTGCTGCGTGCCGCTGATGAACGAGTTGGACGACCGCAAATTGCTGATCGACCAGCGCCACAGCGAGGCGCAATGGCGCGACCAGATCCTCGAGGCGGCGGCCTTTCTGGCGAGCGATCAGGCGGGCGCTGGCGGGAACGTCTTGTCTTTCACCCTGACGCCTTATGTCAGCGGGCAGCCGTTTCGCATCCGGGCGCTGCGGGAGATTTTGGCGGCGCTGGCGCGCGACCCCCAAGTCTGGAACGCCAGCGTCACCGACATCGCCGACGCCGCTTCCCGCCAGTGACCGCACCCCGCCCGTGACCGCCACCCGCCGCACCCTCTTCGCCGCCGCCGCCGGAGCGCTTTTGCCGATGCCTGACGCCGCCCTCGCCGCACCAACATCCCCGCGCGCCGAACCGGTAAGCGCGCTCGCCCTGCAGACGCGCTGCGACGCGGTGAACCAGGACGCCAACCCCGCCGATGCGCGCGCGCGCATGGCGGGGGCGATCGCGCGCGTATCGGAGCAGATAGGGGCCTCCAAGGCCTTCCTCGCCGGCTTCAATGGCGCGCCGCTGCGCCTCGTCGTGCTGCCGGAATATTGGATGACCGGGTTCCCCCAGCGGGAGAGCCGCCAGGCTTGGCGCGAAAAAGCCGCCATCGCGATGGACGGGCCCGAGAGCGAGGCCTTGGCGGCGCTCGCGCAGCGCCACGCGCTTTTTCTGTGCTCAAACCATTACGAAACGGACCCGAACTTTCCCGATCTCTATTTCCAGGCCAATGTCGTTTATGCGCCCAATGGCGCTACGGCGCTGCGCTATCGGCGGATGATTTCGCTCTATACGCCCACCCCGTTCGATGTCTGGGACCGGTATCTCGACGTGTACGGACGGGATGCGATCTTCCCCGTGGCGCGGACCGAGATCGGCGTTCTATCGACCATCGCGTCCGAGGAGATCCTCTACCCCGAGATCGCCCGGATGGGCGCGCTGAAGGGGGCCGAGATTTTGCTGCACCCCACGAGCGAGGCGGGCTCGCCCCAGCTTACCCCCAAACATATCGCCAAACTCGCCCGGGCCGGGGAGAACATGGCCTATCTCGTATCCGCCAATTCCGCCGGCATTTTCGGGGGCGCAGCGCCCGCGCACGCCACGGACGGCATGAGCGTGGTGGTGGACTGGTCCGGCCGTATCCTCGCGGAGGCGGGCGCGGGCGAGACGCTGGTGGCCAACGCGCTGCTCGATCTCGAGGCGCTGCGGGGCGCGCGCCGGCGCACGGGCATGGCCAATCTGCTGAGCCGGCTGCCCCTGCAAGCCTTCGCCCCCGCCTATGCCGGCGCGCGCGCCGCGCCAAACGCCATGACGGACGGCGCGATGCTGGAACGCCCGGCCGTGCTGGAGCGCCAGCGCGCGCTGATCGAGAAACTGGTGCGCGAGGGCGCGCTGCGCTGAGCCAAGTCTCTAAGCCCCCTCGCCCGTCTCATAGCGGGCGCCGTCGGCCAACAGGTCGGCCAAGCCGATCAAGGCGTTGATCTCGCCGAAATCGAGCATGCGCGCGCGATAGGCGCCGGTGGCGCCGTCTTCTTTCAGCACCCGGAGGAATTCCTGCGCCATGAAAGCGAACGCGCGCACCATCGAGGCCGGCGCGATGATGAGGCGAAACCCGATCTCCTCGAGTTCCGAGCGGGACAGGATGGGCGTGCGCCCCCCTTCGACCATATTGGCCAGAAGCGGCGGCCCGCCCGCAAAGCGCGCGCAGATCGCGCCCATCTCCTTAAGACTTTGCGGGGCCTCGATGAACAGCACGTCCGCCCCCGCCTCGTGATAAAGCGCCGCCCGGTCCAGCGCGGCGGAAAGGCCCTCCACCGCCAGCGCATCGGTGCGCGCGATGATCAGCGTCTCGGAGGAGGCGCGCGCGTCCACGGCGGCGCGCACCTTGCCCGCCATGTCGGCGGCCGGAATCAGGGCCTTGCCGGTAAGGTGGCCGCAGCGTTTGGGGCTGGTTTGATCTTCGATCTGCAGGGCGTTCGCGCCCAGGCGCTCGAACTGGCGCACCGTCTGCTTGACGTTCAAGGCGTTGCCGAACCCGGTGTCGATATCGACGATCAGCGGGATCCCCACCCGGTCGCGCACCCGCGCCACCACGTCCGCCGCCTGACTTGGGCTGACAAGCCCGACGTCGGGGCGGCCCAACTGCGTATAGGCGATCGCCGCACCCGACAGATACACCGCCTCAAATCCCGCCTGCTCCACGAGCAGCGCAGACAACGCATCGAAAGCCCCCGGCGCCACCACGGCGGAGCCGGACTGAAGCCGCGCACCCAGACTCAAGACACAGCCCCTTCCCCGCCCGCGCGCTGCGCTTTCAGGTGCGCCATCAATCCCCCCGCCGCGACGATCGACATCAGGTGGGCGGGGACCGGCGCGAAGCGGTGCTCCCGCCCCGTCGCCGTGTTACGCACGCGCCCAGCCGCCAGATCAAGGTCCAGCCGGTCGCCATCGCCGATCGCGCGGGCGTCGGCGCAGATCAGGGCGGGAAGCGCGAGGTTGAAGGCGTTGCGGTGGAAGATGCGCGCGAAGCTTACCGCGATCACCGCCGCCACCCCCAAGAGCTTCAGCGACTGCACCGCCTGCTCCCGCGAGGACCCCACCCCGAAGCTTTCCCCCGCCACCACGAAATCGCCCGGCCGCACCGCGTCCGCGAAGTCCGGCCGCAGCGCCTTCAAACACTGCCGCGCCAGCGCGTCCGGGGGCAGCTTCATCAGCGCGCCGGGGGCCAGCACGTCGGTATCGACCCGATCCCCAAACACCCACGCCCGGCCCATGCCCATCACGCCGCCTCCCGCAGCCCGGTGAGGTACGGCCGGGGATCGACAATCGCGCCGGCGATGGCCGCGGCCGCCACGCTGTAGGGCGAGCCCAAATAGACAGCCGCCTCCGAATGACCCATGCGGCCCTTGAAATTGCGGTTGGTGGTGGAAAGGCAGACTTCGCCCGCGCCCAGCAGGCCGGCGCCCATGCCCGCACACGCCCCGCATCCCGACGCCAGCAGCACAGCCCCCGCGCTGAGCAAAGTCTCGAGCACGCCCTCGCGGGCGGCCTGTTCGGTGATCCGGCTGGAGGCCGGCGCCACCAGGAGCCGCACGCCCTTGGCGACGCGCTCGCCCTTCAGCACCCGCGCCGCCATCCGCAGATCGTCGAGCTTCGCGCCGACGCACGCGCCGATATAGGCCTGATCGATCCGCACCCCCGCATGGGCGGCGACGGGGGCTGCATTGGCGGGGCTGTGCGGCGCGGCGATCTGGGGCTCAAGGCTTTGGGCGTCGAAACGCACATCCCGGGCGAAGCGCGCCTCAGGGTCTGACCGCCAGCGCAGCGCGGCCGCCGCGTCCGGCGTCCCGCCATGGGCGCGGATATGGGCAAGCGTCACGCCGTCCGGTGCGATCAGGCCGGCGTCATAGCCAAGTTCGGCGCTCATGTTGGAGAGCGTCATGCGCTCGTCCATCGTCATCGCGTCAACGGCCTCGCCCGCAAATTCGAGCGCCCGGAAGCCATTGTCCATGCCCAGTTCGCGACACAGAAACAGCATGACATCCTTCGCGGTGACGCCCTCCGCGAGCGCGCCGTCCCATCGCACGCGGTCGCTCTCCGGCACGGTGATCCAAGTCTGCCCGGTGGCGGCGATCGCGGCCATGTCCGTTGCGCCATAGCCCGCCGCGTAGCAGGCGAACGCGCCGGCATGGCAGGAATGGCTGTCGCCCCCCGCAACAAACATGCCCGGCGCCAGCAGCCCGTATTGCGGCAGCAGCGTATGGGCGATGCCTTCCATGTCGAAAAACCGCTCCACTCCGTAGTCGCGCGCGAACGTCCGGGTGAGCTTCAGGATCGCCGCGCTCTCGGCGTCGACGGCGGGGGTGTAATGGTCGGTGACGAGCACGACCTTGGCCGGATCCCACAGCCCAACCCCCAACGCCTCCAGCATCGGCTTCCATCGGCGCGGGCCGGAACTGTCATGCGCGAAGGCGAGATCGACCGCGCAGGTGACGATCTCCCCGGGCGCTACCGCCTCGCGGCCCGCCGCGCGGGCGATCAGTTTTTCGGCCAGGGTGAGGCCCGGGGCCATGGCGGGTCTTTCAGGCGGGGCGGGGCGAGCGGAGGGGAGCGTGGCGGGATAGCCGAGCATGGTTTTATTGGTATATCATCTTCGCATTATCCAACCGCCCCGTCGAGCACCCATGCCCCCCGCCGCCAGCGCCGCCCGCGCGCTTCAAAGCCGCGCCCGCCCGGCGCGCGCCGATCTCGCCCGCGACCTCCGGCCCGACCTTCTGGACGCCGCCTCCCCCGTCCCCCTCTATCAGCAAGTCTATCTGCTGCTGCGCGAGCGCATCGTCTCGGGCGCGTTCGCCGTGGGCGCGCTGTTGCCGGGGGAGCAGGAAGTGGTGCGCCTGCTGGACGTTTCCCGCATCACGGTGAAGCGGGCGATGAGCGAGCTTGCGGCCGGGGGCTTCGTGGCGCGCCATCGCGGGCGGGGCACGATCGTGACCTTCAACGCCGCCGCCCCCGTCGTCAAAGGCAGTTTCGAAACCCTGCTGGACAGCCTGCGCCTGATGGGGCTGGGCACGGCGGTGGCGCTGCTGGAGGTGGCCGACGTCGGCGCGAACCCCGAGATCGCCGGGCTTTTAGGGCTCGAGATCGGCGCGCCGGTGCAGCGGGCCGTGCGGCTGCGCAAGATCGAGGGCGAGCCCTTTTCCTACCTGATCACCCACGTCCCCCGCGAGATCGCCGCCCGCTTCGACGCCCAGGACCTCGCCCATACCCCGCTGCTGGAACTGCTAGAGCGCGCCGGCCACGAGGCGGTGGAGGCGGAGCAATGGATCACCGCCTGCACGGGAGAGCTGAAGATCGCACGCGCGCTGGGCGTCGGCTCGGGCGCGCCCCTATTGGAGATCCGGCGCGTGATGCGGGACCGCGACGGGCGGGGCGTTGAGGCGCTGCATGGTTTTTACCGGCCCGAACGCTTCCACCACCATATGCGCCTCACCCGCCGCCGCTCCCGCCGCGGCCGCGACGAATGGCGCTGAGCCGGCGGGGAAAGGAGCGGCCGTGATGGAGGATGCGACGCTTCGCCTGCTGCACGTCCTGGTGCTGGTGTACTGGTTGGGCGGCGATCTCGGGTCTTTCGCCAGCTCGTTCGTGATCAGCGATCCCAAGGCGGCGCCCGCCGCGCGCTTGGCCATGGCGAAGCTGCTGGGCCACCTCGATATGGCGCCGCGCAGCGCGCTGATTCTGGCCGCCCCCACCGGGCTTGCACTCGCCGCGCACACCGGCTGGATCGCGGCGCCGGGCTGGGTGGTGGGCGCGGTGTGGGCCCTCTCGCTCGGATGGCTGGGGCTCGTCTGGTTCCTGCACCTGCGCCACGGGGCCGCCCCGCTGTGGCGCACGCTCGATCTGGCGATCCGCTGGGGCGCGATCGCGGTGCTGCTGGGGGCGGCGCTGTTGGTGGCGGAGGCCCCGTCCTTCCTGCGCCTCAAGCTCGCTTTGCTCGCGGGCGCGATACTCGCCGGCCTCGCGATCCGCGCGGCGCTTAAGCCCTTCGGCCCGGGTCTCGCCGCCCTGGCGCGCGGGCAGGCCAACGCCGAAAGCGAGGCCGCCATCGGTAACGCCCTGAACCGCGCCCGGCCCGCCGTGCTCGCCATCTGGGCGCTGCTCGCGGCCGCCGCCTGGCTGGGCCTTGCGAAACCCCTCTGACCGCCTGGAGCACGCCCATGCCGGAACCGGACATTTTCTTGCGCTCCATTCCGCATGCGGCCGAGCTGGTGCTGAACCGCCCCGCCAAGCGCAACGCGCTGACGCTCGCCATGTGGGCGGCGATCCCCGGCCTCGCCCAGCAAACCGCGCGCGACCCCCGCGTGCGGGCCCTGATCGTGCGCGGCTCGGGCGGGGTGTTCAGCGCCGGCGCCGATATCGGCGAATTCCAGACCGCCTACCGCACCTCGGAAGACGCCCGCGCCAACCACCGGATCCTGCAGGACGCCATGGGCGCGATCGAAGCCTTCCCCAAGCCCTCCGTAGCGCTGATCGAGGGGGCGTGCGTGGGCGGGGGCTGCGGGCTCGCGCTCGCGTGCGACCTGCGCTTTGCGTCCGAGACGGCCCACTTCGCCATCACCCCCGCCAAGCTCGGCCTCGTCTATGGCGCAGGCGACACACGCCGCCTGATCCAGGCGGTGGGCCGCGCACGCGCGAAGCAAATCCTGTTCACCGGCCAGACGATTGACGCCGCGACCGCGCTCGCCTGGGGCCTCGTCGGAGACGTGAGCCCCGCTCCCGAGACGGCGGTGGCCGATTTCGTCGCCGCGCTCGCCCAAGCCGCCCCCTCCTCCCAGCGCGCCGTGAAGGAAATCATCGCCCGCCTCGATACGGGGCTGCAGGAGGACGATGACGCCAGCACCGCCCTGTTCGCGCAGGCCTATTCCGGGGCCGATTTCGCCGAGGGCCTCGCCGCCTTCCAGCAGAAACGCCCGCCCCGGTTCCCGCAAGACTAGACCGAGTCTGCGCGGGAATTGCGATTGATTCGCAGGTGTGGCTCCGCTAGATGCTCTTGCGAACGAGTTACTGGACCGTTCCGCACGAGGGGAACGCATGCTGCGCGCCGGGAAAAGCGGGAACAAACGGGTTTTGCTGGTCTCGGCGATCGCCAGCGCCGCAGTCGGCGCGCCGGCTTTGGCCGAGAAAGCCTGGCCCGCGCCCGCCGCGGGGCTCGAGGAGATTGTCGTAACCGGAACCAAAGCGCCCGCGCCGCTGGAGCGGACGTCCGCCAGCGTCTCCGCCATCACCGCCCAAGACCTCGAAAACCTGCCCCCGATCGACGGGATCCCCGACGCGACGCGGGTGATCCCGAACGCGATCCCGCCTGCAGCCGGCTTCGGCTACGCCCTGCGCGGCCTCGAATCCGGTTCGCGCGGCTATAGCGTGCTCACCACCGGGATCCGCTCGCGCACGCCCATGATCGTCGATGGCGTCGCCCAGAGCTTTCAGACCGGCTTTCGCGACGCGGTGTCGGGGTACGAAGTTGAGCAGATCGAGGTTTTCCGCGGCGTCCAGAGTCAGGCCATCGGCCGGGGCGCGATCGCCGGCGCCTTCGTGGTGCGCACCCGCGACCCCGGCCCGAAACCGGAAGCCTATGCGGTGACGGGCGTAGGCGAGCATGCATTGCGCGAGGCCGCGCTCGGGCTTTCCCTGCCTTTGATTGCGGACGCGTTGGCGCTCAGGATATCGGGCGATTGGGCAGAGCGTGACAGTTACGTCGATTACACCGATCCGGCTCTGACCGCCTTCGCCGAAAGTCCGGCTACGGAGGAACGCTGGACCGGCGCCGCCAAGCTTGTCTTCACCCCGCAGGCGCACCCGGGCCTCACGGTGCGCGCCGGCTTCCGGCAGAGCTACCAGCAGAGCGGCGAACGCGATCCCGTCGATATCGGCGGCGGGCGGACTTATAGCGGCTCGAACGGCGCCGCCACCTTCCGCGTCGAGCCCAGCCAGGCGTTCCTGGAGGCCGAGCAGCGCCTCGGGCAAGGTCTGACTTTGGTCGCGATCGGATCCTGGTACGACAGCCTCGAGAGCTTTCTGCAGCCCGCCCCGGGCATCAATGGCGATATCGCCGTGACGCAATGGTCGGGCGAGGTCCGGCTTGTCGCCGATCAAGCCTTGTCCGGGCGTTTGTCGGGCGTGGTGGGCGTGGCGGGCTTTACGCGCGACCAGGCGGAGGATTTCAGCGGCTTCGGCGCGGGCCTGACAAGCCGATTCGACGACGAGGTCACAAGCCTCGCCGCATTCGCGGACGGGGAATGGCGCGTCTCGCCGCGGCTCTTCGTGTTGGGGGGCTTGCGCGTCGAGACGGAGGAGCAGGATCGCACCGGCCAACTCGTGACCTTCGCGCCCGCCACGGACGTCGGCGTCTCCATCCCCTCGGACGCGCTTTTGCCGAAGATCGGCCTCGCATTCGAACCGCGCGCGGGGCTGCGGCTGGGCGTCACCGCCACAAAGGGCCAGACTTCGGGCGGCGCCGGCGCGAGCCTAGTCGGCACCGATTTCCGCTACGACGAAGAGCGGGTCTGGCAATACGAAGTCTTCGGCCGCTGGGCCGGGCCCGGCCGGGCGTGGTCGCTGCGCGCCAACGCCTTCTACAACGCCTTCGAAGACCTGCAATTAGACACGCTGGCGAGCGAGGACAGCCTTGACTCCATCGTCGCCAACGCGCCCGAGGCGCACAGCTACGGCGCCGAGGTGGAAGCCCGCTGGACCCCCGCCCCCACGCTCGAACTGATCGCCGGCGCCGGTCTGTTGCACACCGAATTCGACGCGGGCGTGCTCGACGGCGTTGACTTGGCCGGCAACGCTTTTCCGCTGGCGCCGGAGGCGAACGCCGTTCTAGGCGCCGCCTGGCGGGCGAACGAACGCCTCTCCCTGTCCGGGGACGCACGCTATGTCAGCCGCTATTTCTCCGACGCTGACAACGCTTCCGAAGAGCGGGCCGGCGACTACGCCACCGTCAATGTCCAGGCAAGGCTGGCGCTGAACCGCGCGCTCGATCTGCGCCTCTACGCCAAGAACGTGTTTGATGAGGACGCCGTGACGTTCGTCAGCGCACCCACCTTCGCCGTGCTCACCCCGCCGCGTACAATGGGCCTGCGCGTCAGCGCACGTCTGCCATGAGGGGGGGCCTCACGCTTCGCCGCGCGCTCGGGCTTGTACATCTCTGGCTCGGCCTGCCGCTCGGGCTTTATGTGACTTTGATCGGGTTGACCGGCGCGCTGATGGTCGTGGCGGCACCGCTCTATCAACTCGAATATGGCCGCGCGGTGGTGGGCTTCGTCCAACAAGAGCGCCCAGTGGCCACGCCCGGCGAATGGATCGCCAAGGCCGAGGCGGCCTACGGCCCGCTTCAGAACATCGAGGGCGTCTACGGCCCCGGCGCCACCCCGATGCGGATCGCGGCCCCGACCATCGTCTACCACCCCCCGCGCCCGGACGGACGCGAAGTGCACGCCGTCGTCACCGTCGATCCGTATACGGGCGCGCCGAAAGGCCAGTTCGTGGCGGAGGAGAGCTGGGCCATGCTGCCGCTTAAGCTGCACCTCGCGCTGATGCTGCCGAGGTCTATGGGCATGTGGCTCACCACCATTGCGGGGGTCACGATCCTGCTGGCCGCCCTGACCGGCCTTGCGCTCTGGTGGCCGGGCCGCGCGGGCGGGCGGGGGCGGCTGCGCGCCGCGCTGACGCCGGCGCCGCCTCGCTCGCCGGCGGGCCTGCGCCGCTTGCACGCCACGGTCGGGGCCTGGGTCGCGTTGCCGCTGATCGTGGCCAGCACGACGGGCCTGCTCCTCGCGCGCCCCGATTGGCGCCCCTCAATCCTCGCCGTCATCGGCTCCACCCAAGCGGCCGAAACCGCGCCCGTCGGCGCACCGGCATGCGCCGCAACGAGCCTCGATGCGGCCGCCGCCGCCGCGCTCGCCCAAATCCCCGGCGGGGAAATCGCACGCCTCTTCTTTCCGCGCGAACCGGGCGGGCCGTTCGTCGCCCACCTCAAATCCCATCCCGGCGCCCCCGCCCGCGGCGATGCGGAGGTGCACATAAGCCCCTGCGACGCCGCCGTGACCCACGTCCGGACCGCCGCGGACAGCAAGCCCGGCGACGTCCTGGGCGATTGGCTGGTGGAGCTCCATAGCGGCCACGCCCTCGGGCCCTTCGGGGAAGCCGCGATGTTCGCCGTCGGCGCAGCGCTCGCGGGCCTGCCCCTGGCCGGCCTCGGCCTATGGGCTTGGCGCCGCCGCCGCGCCGGCGCCGCCTATCGCAGGCCGCGCGCGGTTGAGGGGGTGTAGCGTAGCGGCTTGGCAGGGCGCGTGTAAGGCTCTATGTATCGCATCTGAGATACAGGAAAGCGCGCATCATGGCTGCGAACAGCACAATGCTTCACGTCCGTTTGGACGAAGGTCTCCGGAACGAGGCGACCGCCGCGTTGGCGGCGATAGGACTTTCAACGTCGGACGCCGTGCGCCTGCTTTTTCATCGGATCGTCGCCGACCAGGCGTTCCCGCTGGAACTCAAGGTGCCGAACTTAGCGACGGCGGCCGCAATGGCGGAGGCGGAGGCGATCGTAGGCGAGCGCCGCGCCCGTTTTGCAGACGGCGAGGCGCTGGTGGCCGCGCTTGACGCGCGCAGCGAGTAAGCGCGCTGCGCACCCGCGCGTGGCCGATTACACCAAGGCGTTCTCCAAGGATTGGGAGCGGCTGTCCCGGTCCGGCCGGTACGACATGCACCGCTTGAAGGAGGCCATGCTGCTGCTCATCGCGGGCGACGCGCCGCTAGGTCCGGAATGGAAGGACCACGCGCTCAAGGGGCCGTGGTCAAACTATCGGGAGTGCCACATCGGCGGCGACTTCCTGCTCATCTACCGGCTGGACGCGAGCCTCGGAGCGGGCGGCGCGCTGGTTTTCACCCGCGCCGGTACGCACGCTGACCTCTTCCAGGAATAAGCGGCGGACCGCACAAGACCGGTGGTGGAGCCGAGGGGGATCGAACCCCTGACCTCTACGTTGCGAACGTAGCGCTCTCCCAGCTGAGCTACGGCCCCGATGTTTTGGGAGCGCGCGGTATGGGGCTTCGGCCCGCGGGCGTCAAGGTGAGGGCGGGGGCTTGCGGGGGCGGGCGCTTGGCAAAGCGGGCCGGCGCAGGCTAGTAGAGCCGCCTTTCCGCTTACGCCGCATCGGACGACCATGCTCCCTGCCCTGCTTTGGCTGTTCGACACCCTCGTCGGGCTGATCATTTTCACTCTGATCGTCAACGCCGTTTTGAGCTGGCTGATCGCGTTCGAGGTGATCAACCGCCGCAACCGGGTGGTCTCCACGGTCTTCGACCTGACGCAACGCCTCACCGACCCGCTGCTGGCCCCGATCCGGCGCGTGATCCCGCTGGTGGGCGGGGTGGACCTTTCCCCCATCGTGCTGGTGCTGGGGCTCGGCTTCATCCAGACGCTGGTGCACAACATCTATCGCGGGAACGTGCTGTACTGAGCGCGCTCAGGATAGACGGGGCCGCGGCCGCGGCCGAGCTTAACGCCGGGACGCGCGCGGCGGTGGCGGCGCTGCGGGCCGCCTATGGGCAGGCGCCTGCTTTGGCCGTGGTGCTGGTGGGGACGGATCCGGCGAGCGAGATCTATGTCACGAGCAAAGTGCGCGACACCGAGGCCGCGGGCATGCGCTCGGTCGAGATCCGCCTGCCCCACGACACGCCCGAGGCGGCGCTAATCGCACGAGTAGCGGCCTTGAGCGCGGACCCCGACATCGACGGCGTGCTGGTGCAGCTGCCCCTGCCCGCCCCGCTCGACGCCGAGCGGGTGCTCGCAGCGCTAGACCCCGCCAAGGATGTGGACGGGCTGACCGAGACCAGCGCGGGTCGCCTCCTGCTGGGCAAGCCGGGCCTGCGCCCCTGCACGCCGGAGGGCTGCGTGATGCTGGCCAAGCGGGCCGCGCCCGTCCTCGCGGGACGCCATTGCGTGGTGATCGGGCGCTCGATCCTGGTGGGAAAGCCGGCCGCGCTGCTCTTTCTGGCGGAGGATTGCACCGTCACCCTCGCCCATTCCAAGACCGCCGATCTGCCCGGCTTATGCCGCAGCGCCGATATCCTCGTGGCCGCGATCGGGCGCCCGGAGCAGGTGCGCGGCGATTGGATCAAGCCGGGGGCGATCGTGATCGATGTCGGGATCAACCGGGTCCCCGCGCCGGACAAAGGCCCGGGCAAGACGCGGCTGGTGGGGGATGTGGCGACGGCGGAGGCCGCGCTGCGGGCGGCCGCGATCACGCCCGTGCCGGGCGGTGTGGGGCCGATGACGCGCGCCTGCCTGCTGCGCAACACGCTGCGCGCGGCGTGCGCCCGGCGAGGCTGGCCGCTTTAGACCGTTTCCCGAAAAGTGTTACGCGGTTTTCGGACGAGAAACGGTCTACCTGAAAGTGCAGAGCGGTTCTCGTTTTGTTTGTATAAATACAAAAGAGAACCGCGCTGCACTTTGAGGTTGACCGTTTCTGGGGCGAAAAACGCGTAACACATTTCGGGGAACCGTCTAAATCG
>JANNOI010000030.1:0-52668 GCA_031398975.1 Alphaproteobacteria bacterium
GGGCTGGAGGCGGGCGGTTGGGCGGCGGGTGGCTGGGCGGCGGGTGGCTGGGAGGGAGGCGCGGGCTGCGCCTGGGCGGCGGCTTCGGCCCCCGCCAGCACCACCCCGCCGGCGCCGACGGAGGCGACGCAGCTCACCGCGCCGAGGACGACTTCCCGTAAGACGCGCTTCATGCAGTCCTCGACTCCCGGCCCCGGGCCGCGCGTTTTAAGACAGTATCCGGTGGAGAAACTCAAGAACGTTAAGCCGCTGCAGATCATTCCAGGTCGCGAACAGGAACAGCGACCCAAGCAGCGCCAGCCCCGCGCGGAACCCGATCGCCTGCGCTTTGGGATCGAGCGGGCGGCCCCGCGCGGCCTCCACGGCATAGAACAAAAGATGCCCGCCATCGAGGATCGGCACCGGCAGCAGGTTCACGATCCCCACCGCCACCGAGAGCGTCGCCGCCCAGCCGAGGAGCGCCGCCGCCGCGTTCGCGATCTGGTCCTGGGTCGAGCCTGCGCCCCCGCCCGCGCTCTTGGCGACCTTTCCCGACATGTCCATGATGCCGAGCGGGCCCGCCAGATGCTCCGGCGATGCCTTGCCGGAGAAGATGTTGCCCAGATAGGCGAAGGTCGAGGAGATGATCCGCCAGGTCTGGACCGCGCCCCCGCCCAGCGCCTCGATCGGGTTGTAGCGGTCCACCGTGCGTTCGTCGGGGCGGGTGTCGCGCCGAATGCCCAGCACGCCGCGAGTGAGCTTCGCGCCCCCCTCGTCCAGGAATTCCTGCGCCTTGGGCGTCACCACGACCGGCACGCGCGCGCCGCCCCGCTCCACGATCACTCGCAGCGGCTTGCCGGCGCTCTCGGAGACGATGGCCTGCATCGCCCCGAAGGAGGCGATCATGCGGTCGTCGATGGCCACCACGACGTCCCCGGGCTTTATCCCTGCGGCCGCGGCCGGGGAGCCCTCGGCTACCCCGTCGACGCGCGCCACCAGCGTGTCCATCTGCGTCACGTCCTTGCCATAGGCCAGGAGCAGGACGGCGAAAGCGAGGATCGCGAAGGCGAAATTGGCCAACGGCCCCGCCGCCGCCACGAAGGCGCGCACGCCCACGGGCTGGGCGTGGAACAGGCCCTGGCGGCGGGCCTGCGCCAAGGCTGCGGTATCGAGGGCCTGCGCGGGGCTCGCGCTCGCGACGTCGCCGTCATCCACGAATTTCACGTAGCCGCCCAGCGGCAGCGCGCCGACCTTCCACTGCACCCCGTCCCGGTCCCGCCAGGCCGCCAGCGTCCGCCCGAAGCCGATCGCAAACGTATCCACCGCCACCTTGCACGACCGCGCGGCGCGGAAATGGCCAAGCTCGTGCACGAACACAACGACGCTCAGAACAAGCAGAAAAGAGCCCGCCGTAATCGCAATGTCCTGAAGAGCCTGAATCATGCCGCTTTCCTCGCCTCACGCCGCCCGGAGCTTTGCGCCAATCGTCTCCGCGGCCCGCCGGGCGCTGGCGTCGGCTGCGTACACTTCATCGAAGGATGAGGGCGATTTTGCGATTTCGCCAAGCTGATCTGCAGCGAAGCGCTCCATCACCGTCTCGACCACGGCGGCGATGTCGAGAAAGGCGATGCGCCGGCCCAGGAAGGCGTGCACGGCCGTCTCGTTGGCCGCGTTGAGCACGGCGGGCGCCGCCCCGCCCGTCTCCAGCGCCTGGCGCGCCAGGCCCAAGAGCGGAAAGCGCGACGTGTCGGGGCGTTCGAAGCTCAGCGCCCCCAGCGCCGCAAGGTCCAGCCGCGGGGCGGAGATGGCGGCCCGGTCGGGCCAGGCCAGCGCGTAGGAGATCGGCACCCGCATGTCGGGGCAGGAAAGCTGCGCCAGCACCGAGCCGTCGCAATAGGCCACCAGGCTGTGGACGATGGATTGGGGGTGCACCAGAATATCAAGCTGGGCGCTCGGCAGGGCGAACAGATAGGCCGCCTCGATCAGCTCCAGGCCCTTGTTCATCAAAGTGGCGCTATCGACCGAGATTTTAGCGCCCATGCTCCAATTGGGGTGGGCGCAGGCCTGTTCGGGGGTGACGGCGGCCATGCGCTCGCGCGGCCAAGTCCGGAACGGCCCGCCCGAGGCGGTGAGCGTCACCCGTTCCACCCGCACCGGGCGGTCGAGCACCTGGAAGATCGCGCTGTGCTCGGAATCGACCGGGATCAGCCGGGCGCCGGCCGCGGCCGCGGCCTCCATCAGCAGCGCGCCCCCGCACACCACGCTTTCCTTGTTGGCGAGCGCCACCGTCGCGCCGCGCCGCGCCGCCGCCAGGGTGGGCGCCATGCCCGCCACGCCGACGATCGCCGACATGACCCAGTCCGCGGGGCGTTCGGCGGCCTCGATCAGCGCTTCGGGGCCGGCCTTGACCTCGATCCCCGCGCCGGCCAGCGCTGCCTGCAGCGGCTCGAGCCGGCTTGGATCGGCCAGCGCCACAAAGCGGGGGCGCAGCGCCCGCGCCATCTCCGCCATCGCCGCCACGTCGCTGCCGCCGGTGAGCGCCTCCACCTCGATCTCGCCCGCCCCCGAGGCGGCCACCTCCGCGATCACCTGCGCGGTGGAGCGCCCGATAGAGCCGGTCGCGCCCAGGATGGTGACGCGGCGCTTGAAGGGGGGGGCGCGCATCAGGGGGCTCCGAACAGCTGGGCGGCGGCCCCGGGCGCAAGCGCGGCGAACAGCGCCGCCGCCACGAGCGCGGCCATCAAACTGTCCAGCCGATCAAGCACCCCGCCATGGCCCGGGATCAGGCGGCTTGCGTCTTTCACATTGAAGCGCCGCTTCAGCGCCGATTCGAAGAGGTCCCCGGCCATGCCGATCGCCGCCAGCGCCATCCCGGCGATCGCCCAGCCCGCCAGCGGCCCGGCGAAGGCGAGCCCGCACCCGATCCCCGCCGCCGCCCCCGCCGCCACGGCCGCGGCCACGCCGGTGCGGGTTTTCTGCGGCGAAATCCGCGGCGCGATGGGGGCGCCCCCGATCAGGCGGCCGCCGAAATAGGCCGCCACATCCCCCGCCCAGATGATGGCGAACGCCGCCACCACGATCTCGAGGCCAAAGCCCGGATGGGCGCGCAGCCACAGAATGGCCACCCCCGGCGCCCCGATATACAAAACGCCCCCGAACGTCTCCGCCACGCCCACGGGGGTCTTGCGCCGCAACGCCGAAAGCGCGCCCAGCAGGGCCGCGCAACCAAGCCCCAGGAGCGGGCGCCCGTGGCTCGCCAGCATCACCGCCCCCAGCGCCCCCGCGAGCGCGAACGCAAACGCCCCGCGCAGCGCCCCGGGCTCGCTCATCCGCGCCCATTCATAGCTCATCGCCAGGGCCGCCGCGCCCGCGGCCGCCGCGAGCCACGGCCCGCCCGCGAACGCCGCCGCCAGCGCCAGCGGGATCAGGACCAAGGCGGAGGCCAGGCGGGGGATCAGGTCGTCGATCTTGCCGGCGTCGGCCCCTGCCATCGGCGCGGGCTTAAGGGGCGGGCAAGCGCTCTGCGCCGCCGAAGCGGCGCTCGCGATTGTGATATTCCGCGATGGCGCGTTCGAGGGCTTCACGATTGAAATCAGGCCAGAGGATATCAAGGAACACAAGCTCCGCATACGCGGCCTGCCAGAGCAGGAAGTTCGAGATGCGCTGTTCCCCGCTCGTCCGGATGACGAGGTCGGGGTCGGGCAGGTCGGCGGTGTCGAGGTAGGCCGCGAAGCTATGCTCGGTCAACGCCGCAGGATCAAGCAGGCCCGCCGCCGCGTCCGCCGCCACGCGCCGGGCCGCCCGCACAATCTCGCTCTGGCCGCCATAATTGAAGGCGATCGTCAGGTTGAGGCCGCGATTATGGGCGGTGCGGATCTCGGCCCGCTCGATGATCTGCAGGATGTCGGGGGCGAGCCCGTCGCGCTGGCCGATCACCCGCACCCGCACCCCCTCCCGCGCCAGCCGCTCGAGATCGAGGGCCACATAGAGGCGCAGCAATTCCATCAGGGCGCTGACCTCATCGGCCGGGCGGCGCCAGTTTTCGGTGGAAAAACCGAACACCGTCAGATAGCTGACGCCCAGATCGCCCGCCGCCTCGACCGCCCGGCGCAGCGCCTCCACGCCCTCCTTGTGCCCGAACGTGCGCGGCCGCCCGCGCGCATGCGCCCAGCGACCGTTGCCGTCCATGATCACCGCGACGTGGCGCGGCGCTTGGTCCTGGGGAAGGGCTTGCGCGCTTATCATAGGGCTCCGATCGGCAGGCCTCACACCTGCATGATCTCCTCCTCCTTGTTCCGGACCGCCTCATCGACCTTCTTAACGTGGAGATCGGTGCTTTGCTGGACCTGTTCGGTCAATTTCTTATGCTGGTCCTGGCCGAGCGCGCCTTCCTTTTCGAGCTTCTTCAGCTGCTCCATGCCGTCGCGGCGGACATTGCGGATCGCGACCCGCGCCTGCTCGGCGTATTTTCCTGCCAGTTTGGCGAGTTCCGTGCGCCGTTCGGTGCTCAAGGGCGGGATCGGCACGCGGATCACCTGGCCCTCCGCGATCGGGTTGACGCCGAGCCCCGCGCTGCGGATCGCCTTCTCCACCGCCCCCGCCAGCGCCCGGTCCCAGACCTGGACGGAAAGCATGCGCGGCTCGGGCGCGGTGACGCTCGCCACCTGGTTAAGCGGCGTGGAGGCGCCGTAGGCGTCCACCTGGACGGGCTCGAGCAGGCTCGCGGAGGCGCGTCCCGTGCGCAAGCCGGCGAATTCCTGGCGCAGGGCCGCGATCGCCCCCTCCATCCGTTTGTTGATGTCCTCGATCTGAAATGCCGGCGTCGCCGCCATGATGTTCGCCTCGCTTTCACGCCGCCGGGTCGGGGCCGATGACGGTGCTGACGCCGCGCCCGGCCAGCACCTCGTTCAATCCCCCTTTCACCACCATCGAAAACACGACGATAGGGATCTGGTTGTCCCGCATCAGACTGACCGCTGAGGCGTCCATCACACGCAAATCCTGCGCCAGCACGTCATAATAGGTCAGGCGGTCATAGCGGGTGGCGTGTGCGACTTTTTTGGGGTCGGCCGAATAGACGCCGTCGACCTGGGTGCCCTTAAAGAGCGCATCGCAGCCCATTTCGGCCGCGCGCAGGGCGGCGGCGGTGTCGGTGGTGAAGAAGGGATTGCCGGTGCCGGCGGCGAAAATCACCACCCGGCCCTTCTCCATGTGGCGGATGGCGCGGCGGCGGATATAGGTCTCGCACACGGTGATCATCGGGATGGCGGAAAGAACGCGCGTGTCGAAGCCCGCCCGCTCGAGCGCGTTCTGCATGGCCAGCGCGTTCATGACCGTGGCGAGCATGCCCATATAATCGGCCGAGGCGCGCTCCATGCCCCGCGCCGCCCCGTGCAGGCCGCGGAAGATGTTGCCGCCCCCGATCACCAGGCACATCTCCACCCCGCGCGAGACCGCCTCCCCGATCTCCTCGGCCAGGCGGGCGCAGACATTCATATCGATGCCGTAGGCGGCCTCGCCCATCAGCGCTTCGCCGGAAATCTTCAACAGGACGCGCTTATAGGGGCCATGCGCGACCGGCCGGCCCGGCGTGGCGGTTTGTCCACTCATCCGATCGCACCTGAAAAGCCCACTCCCGGGGCGATGCTAGACCGCTTCCGCAAAAAGCCTAGGCGGTTTTTAGGCGCCAAACCGCGCCCGCTTGCAAGCCGGGCAGCCCCTCAAAGCCTCAGAGCGTCAGGAGCGCAGGGTCCCCGCCCTGGGCTGCCGTGTTGACGCTGCACGCGCGCTCCACCGAGAACGCCAGCAGCGTGTGGGGCCCGCCCGCCTTGGGCCCCGTGCCGGAAAGCCCCTCGCCCCCGAACGGCTGCACCCCCACCACCGCCCCGATCATCGAGCGGTTGACATAAGCGTTGCCGGCGGGGACCGCGGCGATCACCCGCTCGGCGAACGAGTCCAGGCGGCTATGCACCCCGAGCGTCAGCCCGTAGCGCTTGGCGGCCAGGGCCGCAGCGACCGCCTCCACCGCGCCGGGATCGTAGCGCACCACATGCAGGATCGGGCCGAACACCTCCCGCTCCAGCAGCGCCGCGGAGGGGATTTCCGCCAGGACGGGGCCGAAGAACATGCCCTGCGCGGGCGCCGCCATCTGGTGCAGCACCTTGGCCTCGCGCCTCAGCCAGGCGAGGTGGGCGTGCAGGCCGGCGCGGGAAGGTTCGTCGATCACCGGGCCGATATCGGTGCGCGGGTCGGCGGGATCGCCGACGATGCGGGCGTCCATCGCCCCGATCAGGCCTTCCACGATCGCCCCGGCGGTGTCATGGGGCAGAAAGAGCAGCCGGCAAGATGAGCAGCGCTGGCCGGCGGACCCGAACGCTGAGGCCATGACGTCGTCGATCACCTGTTCGCGCAGGGCGGTGGAATCGACAAACATGGCGTTCAGCCCGCCGGTTTCGGCGATCAGCGGCAGGATCGGGCCTTGGCGGGCGGCGAGCGCGCGGTTGATCGCCAGGGCGGTGTCGGTCCCGCCGGTGAAGGCCACCCCGTCCAGGCCCGGATGGACGACCAGCGCCGCGCCGACACTTTCCCCGCGGCCCGGCAGCAAGTGCAGAACCTCCCCCGGCAGGCCTGCGGCGTGGAAGGCCCGCACCGCCTCGGCTGCGATCAGGGGGGTCTGTTCGGCGGGCTTGGCGAGCACACAATTGCCCGCCGCGAGCGCGGCCGCGATCTGGCCGGTGAAGATCGCCAGCGGGAAGTTCCAGGGGCTGATCGCGGCGAACACGCCACGCCCGTGCAGAGACATCGAATTGGCCTCCCCGACCGGACCTCTAAGGGCAAGGGGCGCCGCGTGCGTCGTCTCGGCGAGGTGGGCGTAATAGCGGCAGAAATCGGCGGCCTCCCGCACCTCGGCGACGGCGTCCGGGAGGGTCTTGCCGGCCTCGCGCGCCAGCAGGGCGATCAGGGCCCCCCGCTCCGCCTCCAGCGCATCGGCCATGGCCCGCAGCACCGGCGCGCGGCCCCCGCCCCCCCGCCCGTCCCAGGCGCGCTGCGCGGACCGGGCGGCGGCGAACGCCTCCTCGATCGCCTCGGGGCTGGCCTCGAAGGCTTGCCCCACCTGCCGCGTCCGGTCGGCGGGAGACAGGATGGGGATGGCCGGGCCCGTCTCAAGCGCCCGCCCGGAAACGATCGGGCCCGCGCGCCGCGGCGCGCCGTCGAGGGCCGCCACCGCCTGCGCCAGCGCCTCGCGCTCCGCCCCGACGCTCAGGTCGAGGCCCATGGAATTGCGTCGCGCGGGGCCGTAGAGCGCGCCGGGGCGCGGGATTTTGGGATGGGGCTTGCCGCCCGCGGCCGCCACCGCCGCGATGGGATCGGGCGCGACCGCCGCGGGGGGCGTCTCGGCGTCCAGCAGCAGGTGCACGAACGAGGTATTGGCCCCGTTCTCCAACAGGCGGCGCACCAGATAGGGCAGCAGATCCTCGTGCCCGCCCACCGGGGCGTAGACGCGCAGCCGCAAAGCCTCCCCCGCCTCCCGTTGGGCGGCCGCGTAAAGCGCCTCGCCCATGCCGTGCAGGCGCTGAAACTCCACCGCCACGCCGGCGCGGCCGGCCAGGCGGGCGACGGCCGCCAGCGTGTGGGCGTTGTGGGTGGCGAACTGGCCATAAAGGCGCGGCGCGGCGGCCAGGAGCGCCCGCGCGCAGGTCAGGTAATTGAGGTCGGTGGCGGCCTTCGTGGTGTAGACGGGATAATCGGGACGGCCTTGGACCTGGGCGTGCTTGATCTCCGTGTCCCAATAGGCGCCCTTCACCAGCCGCACCATGAGCCGGCGCCCGCTGTCGCGGGCCAGCGCGTCGAGCGCTTCGATCACCGCCGGCGCGCGCTTCTGATAGGCCTGCACCGCAAGCCCGAGCCCCCGCCAGGCGCCGAGCGCGGGCTCCCGCGCCAGCCGGTCGAGGAGCTTCAGCGACAGGACGAGCCGGTCGGCCTCCTCGGCGTCCAGCGTCAGGTTCAGGTCGGCGTGGGCCGCCTGCATCGCCAACCGCTTCAGCCGGGGATAAAGCTCCTCCCATACCCGCGCCTCCTGCACCGCCTCGTAGCGCGGGGAGAGGGCCGAGAGCTTAACTGACACCCCGTGCCCCGCCTCCGGCCCGGCGGCGGCCGCCTCCGCCCCCACGGCCGCGATCGCGCCGGCATAGGCGTCCTCGTAGCGGGCGGCGTCGGCGGCGGTGCGGGCGCCCTCGCCCAGCATGTCGAACGAGCACACGATCGCCTCGCCCGCCGCGCGCTTCAGCGCGTGCCCGATCGTGCGCCCCAGGACGAATTGCGCCCCCATCACCGCGATCGCCCGTTCGGCCGCGGCGCGGATCACCGGCTCTCCGAGCCGCCCCGCCAGGCGGCGCAGCACACCGGCGAGATCTCCGCGCCCCCCTTCGGCCGGCTCCACCAGCGCGCCGGCCAGCATCAGCCCCCAGGTGGAGGCGTTGACGAACACGCTGTCGGAACGGCCTGCATGGGCCGCCCAATCGGCGGAGCCGATCTTCTCGGCGATCAGGCGATCGCGGGCCGGCGCGTCCGGCGTGCGCAGCAGCGCCTCGGCCAGGCACATCAGCGCCAGCCCCTCCCGGGTCGAGAGCGAAAACTCCTGCAGCAGGCTTTCCACCAAGCCTTGCCGGCGGCCTTGGGCGCGGGCGGCGCGCACCAGGGCCTCGGCCTCGATCTGCACCTCCGCGCGCGCCGCGGGGGTGAGCGGGACATCAGCCATCAGGGCCGCGACCGCGTCCGTCTCGTCCCTATGCTTCAGGGCGTCGAGGCGGTCCCAGACGGCGAAATCGGCGCGGGTCATGACGGGATCTCCGGATGGGTGATCTCCGGTGTATGCGCTTTGGAACGGAATGTGCTTCGTATCTTGGCTTCTTATAACGAAACTTCTTCGCCCCTGCCCCGCCCAAACCGGAGGTTTCATGGCCCCCAGTCTCGACGACACCGACCGCCGGCTCCTACGCGTCCTCCAGCGCGATGGGCGCATAACCAACCAGGCGCTGGCGGCCGAAGCCCACCTTTCCCCGGCCGCCTGCTATGACCGCGTCAAGCGGCTGCGCGAACGCGGGGTGATCACCGGCTATGCCGCGCTGCTCGATCCCCGCCAGATCGGGCGCAGCCTGCTGATCTTCGTGGAGGTGGTGCTGGAGCGGACCACCGGGGAGGTGTTTGAGGCGTTCGCGCACGCCGTGCGGGAGGCGCCGGAAGTGCTCGAATGCCACATGGTCGCCGGGGGGTTCGACTATCTGATCAAGGCCCGCGTGGCGGATATGGCCGCCTACCGCGTTTTCCTGGGCGATGTGCTGGTGACCATGCCGGGCGTGCGCGAGACGCGCACCTACGCCGTGCTGGAAGAGGTCAAGAGCACGGTGCGCCTGCCGCTTTAGAGAAACGCTGCTATTCCACCTCGCGGAAGCGCGTTTTGCGGGCGGCGAGGATCGCTGCGGTCTCGATGGCGGCGCGCGCGCGGTCGGGCCGCTCCAGCGGCAGGGCGTGGGTCGCCCCCTCGACGGTGGCCACGCGCGCGTCCAGCCGCAGGGCGGCGATACGGCGGGCGGACGCCTCCGGGCACGTCGAGCCATGCTGGGCCCGCAGCACGATCACCGGCTCGCGGACCTTGGCCAGCGCGCGCCAGGGGTCGTGCGCCTGGGCGGTGAAGGTCTGGGCCTCGAAGGCGGGCGCGCACGCGAGGCGCACCGTGTCGCCATGCTCCACGAACCCGTCCTCGACATAATCCTTCAGCGCAGGCTCGGGCCAAGTCTTGAAGAAGCCCCGCCCCGTGAGGGCCGCCAGCGCCTCGGCCTTGGATGGGAAGGTGGCGCGCCGGCGGCGCGCGGCGCGCGCCAACGGCATTAGCGCGCCCGCCAGCGTCGGTCCCCCGGGGACCTTGAAGGCGAGATACGCCCGCGGCGACAGGAGTACGGGTTCGAGCAGGCACACCCCGCTCACGAGATCGGGCCGCGCCCCGCCCGCCAGCAAGGCGGTGGTGGCCCCCAGCGAATGGCCCGCCAGCGTCACCGCCCCGCGCAGATGCGTGCCGATCAGCTCGATCACGTCCTCGACATGGCGCCGCCAGGAGGCGTAGCCGAACAGCCCCGCCGGCAGCGTCGAGCGCCCATGGCCGCGCAGATCCACCGCCAGCACATGGAAGCGCTCCGCCAGCGGGGCGAGCATGGTGCGGTAGGCCAGGGCGTTCAGGCCGTTTGCGTGCAGGAACACGACGTCCACCGCGGCCTCGGGATCGCCGAACACGACCCCCGCCATCCGCCCGGCCTTGAGATCAAAGCCGACGCGCCAGATTTGTGCGACCGAAGCCCCCATGCCCGCACAGCCTTAACGGCGCCCAGGCGCAAAGGCCACGCGCAAACGCCGCCCGCCCCCCGCTAGCGCGGCGCCCATGGGGCTTATTCTAGCGCGGCGCCGGCGCCAGCACCTTGGCCATCAGCGCCGATCCCCGTTCGCCCGGGGCCGCGCGCACGGCGCGTTCCTCCTCGCGGGCGGCGGCGAAGAGGGCGTCGAGGGTCGCGGCGAGCGTGGCGTCGATCACTTTCTGGCGCATTCCCGGGGCGCGCGCCTCGGCGTCTGCAATGTTGGCCGCCTCCTCCAGTGCGGCGTACGCGCCCGCGCGCTCCAGTTCGCGGTCCATCATCGGGCGCAGCTCGAGCTCGAGGCCCTTGCGCGCGCGCATCGCGAACAGGCCCACGCCCGCATCGCCGCCTGCGCGCACGAGCCCCACCGCGTCCTGGAATTCGAGCGTGGCCACCGCCGAGAGCATGGGCGTGCGCGCCGCGCCGGCGGCGGCCTCCGCCGCCTGGTTCATCGCCGCCTCCAACCGGTCGAGCGCGCCGGAGCGGCCAAGCGCGCTCCATTGCCCGCGAAACGCCCCCAAGGGTTCAGGCAAACGCACCCGGCGGGCGGGATCGTCGGCGAAAGCGCCCGGGCGCGACAGCGCGGCCGAGGAGGCGTCCACGCACAGCCGCAGCATCTCGCGCAGCGCGCGCGCGGCCTCCTTCTGCTTGGAGGTGAAGTGAAAGCTGAACGTCCACGCGCCCGCCTCCCGCACGCCCGCCGCGCCCGCCGCCAGCGCCGCGCAGACAACCGCCAGGGCGGCCAGTACCGATCTCGGCGACGCCATGCGCCCTCTCCCAGCCCGCCTTTACTTTACCCGTTTTCGCCGGCGGCGCGAACTTCGACCAATGGCTATCGCGAAAGCGGCGCGCGCGCACAGACATTGCGCCCGGGGCGCCGTATAGAGCGGCGTTTTTGGAGGCCGCCTTATGAATGTCGCTGAAATTCCCCCTGGCGCGAACGTCCCGCACGAGATCAACGCCTTTATCGAGATCCCGCAAGGCGGCATGCCGGTGAAGTACGAGCTCGACACCGCCTCGGGGGCCCTGTTCGTCGACCGCTTCCTCCATACGTCGATGATCTATCCCACCAATTACGGCTTCATCCCCAACACCTTGGCCCAGGACGGGGACCCGCTCGACGTTCTGGTCGTGTCGCCCACGCCGGTCGTGCCGGGCGCGGTGATCCGCGCGCGCCCGGTCGGGGTGCTGCTGATGAGCGACGAAAAGGGCCTCGACGAGAAGATCATGGCGGTGCCGCTGGACCGGCTGAACCCGTTCTATTCCAACGTCCGCACCTATACCGACCTGCCCCCGCTGCTGATCGACCAGATCACCCACTTCTTCAAGCATTACAAGGATCTGGAGCCCGGCAAGAGCGCCAGCGTCGGCGATTGGGCGCCGCACCAGATCGCCTGCGAGCGGATCCTGGAGGCCATCGCGCGCGCCGCGCGGTAAAGGCGCCGGCCGCGCGGCGCCGGGTCCGCCCGGCCGCTGCGCGGCTATTTGCTCTGGTGGGCGGCCTTGAGCGCCGCGATCTGCTTCAGGAAAGCCTTGACGCCGCCCTCGGGGTCCTTGTCGCGGCTCAGATCGGTGCGGAACGCGCGCACGACCTTATCCGGCCCGACCACCAGATAGGTGGGCACCCATTGCATCTGGAAGGCCTTGTAGACGCTGCGGTCGGCGTCGAGCGCGACGGGATAGGCGTGGCCTTTCTCCTTGAAATAGGCCTCCACCGAGGCCCAGCGCCCGTACCGGTCATCGACATGGATGGTCTCGAAGGAGAGGCCGGGGTCGCTCGCGATGGCGCTCGAAAGCGCCTCGGTATAGGGCGCGTCGTTCTGGCAATCGCCGCACCACACGCCCCAGAACTCCAGCACCGTCCATTTCCCGGCGAGGTCCTCGTCGCGCAGCGCCCCGCCCCCGCCCACCCGGGGCGCGGAGAAATCGGGGACGGGCTTGTTGAGCAGCGGATAATAGAGTGGGCGCGGATCAGGGCGCGGGGCCGCCGGGCTTTGAGCGGCAGGCGCCTGGGCGTGCGCGCCCGGCGCGGCGAAGGCCAAGAACGCGGCCGCGGCCGCCGACGACAAAATCCGGATCATGCACACACCTCGATCGAACCTATTTCCAGCGCGCCGCTAGGATATGGCGGCGCCGACGCCGTCCTGTCATCCCGGGGGGCGGCGATTTTTCCTGCGGATTTTCGCGAGCGGGCGTTTTAGAGCTTGCCGATGCGGTCGTGGCGGAACTGGCAGACGCGGCGGACTTAGGATCCGTTGGGGCGACCCTTGGGGGTTCAAATCCCCCCGACCGCACGCCCCGCCCGAAACCCCGCGCAGGCGCGTCGCAGAAAAGGCGGCGCGCCTGCGCACGCCGCCCCTCTTCACCGCTGATTTCCTGCAGAGTCCGGCGCCCGGCCGCTTACCATTTCTTCGAAATGTCCACGAACAGCCGCCGGCCGCGCAGGTCGTAGAAGTTCAAGGCCGCCGTACCCACCCGGAACTGGCCGGTGGATTGCGACGGGGCGGGCTCATCGAAGACGTTCTGCACGCCCACCTGCAGGGTCAGGCCATCGAATCGCTTGCGCACCGAGCCGGAATGATAGGCTGTGAACTCAGTATATTGCTTGTAGTACACGTTCTGATTGTAAACGTTGCTGTAGAAGACGTCGCCTCCAAAATATTCGGTGTCGGACGCCTTGCCGTACATGTCGATGCTCCAGAAGCCCGTCCAATCGCCGCGGTCGAAGCGGAGATTGGCCACGCCGGTGAAGTCGGGCTCGGTGGTCAGGCCGTTATTGTCGTCCGGCACGCCGCCCAGCAATTGGATCACGTCCTGAAGCTGCCAGGTGAGCTGGGTCTCGAAGGTCAAGGTGCCGATGTCGAACTCGTGCACGTAGCGTGTGGTGAGATCGATGCCGCGGTTCAGCTGGGTGTTAATATTCAGGTAATTGTTGTCGATCGTAAGAATATCGTTGGTGACTGGGTCCCGTGTGAACAAGGTGCAGAAATCGTTCGGATAATTGGTGCTGTTATAGCAGGACGAGAGGATGTTCGCCGCCCCGAAGCGCGCCACCTCGTCATTGATCTCGATCTCGAAATAATCGACCGCGAGATTGAAGTTGAAATAGCTCGGCGTCCAGATCAGGCCCAGCGTGCTGGCCTCGGAAGTCTCCGCCTTCAGCCGGCCTGCCCCACCGCCGGACGTGACTTGCGGAGTGGACGTGTAGCCGCCGTAATCGCTCGGGATGCCCGCGGCGGCGCAATTCTCACGGATGCGGACATTGCTCGACTCACCCCAGCGGGTGCAGGGGTCGGAGCCCGAGTAGAAGCTCGTCTGGTCGGCCAAATAAAGTTCGTAGAGCGCCGGCGCCCGGAAGGACGTGCCGTGGGTGCCCCGCAGGCGCCATTCCGGCGTCACCTGCCAGTTGAGACCGGCCTTATAGGTCGAATCCCCGCCATAGCTGTCATATTCGGTGTAACGCGCGGACGCTTCGAGGCTGAGCTTCTCCACGAAAGGCAGGCTCTTTAGCAGGGGCACGCGCGCCTCGCCGAACACCTCCCAAACCGAATCGTCCCCCACGGAGCGGCCCGCCGTCGACTGGCCCCAGTAATTGCCGTTCTGCGCGTTAACGCCGGGGCTGTCGTCAAGCTCGTCGTACCGGGCCTGGAACCCGAGCGCCACCCCGACTTTGCCGGCGGGCGCTTCCAGGATGTCCCCCGCGATCGTGCCCTCCACCAGCATCTGGGTGTATTTCGTCGTCCCGGCTTCACGCCCTAACAGGAAGGATTGCTCCGCGTCGGTGAGGTCGCCGGCCAGCACGCGCTGGCTGAACCAGGGCACCCCATTGGGCAGGGCCGAGCAGGAGAAGTTCGAGAGGTTGCCGCCATCTGGGCTTTCATCGCAGGCAAGCGCCGCGCCGGTCGTAGCGTAGACGCGGTCCTGGTAGATAAACTGCGTGTTATAGTCGGCGTCGGAATCGCCGTACTGGGCGAACAGGTCCCAGCTCCAGCCATTGCTCAGATCCCCGCGCAGGCCGCCTACCAAACGCGTATAATCCACCGTCACGTCCGCGCCGCTGGGAACGATGATGATCGGACGGGCAAAGCCCGACGCCCCCGCCGCCTGCAGGCCCGCCGCCACCGTGTTGTTCGGATTGCTCGGATCGACGTATTCGAACAATTGCTGGTAGCTGGTCTGAGAGGATTCCCGCCGGTTGAACAGCATTTCGGTGTAGAATTCGACGTCGTCCGTCAGATCGATCCCGCCCTGGATGAAGGCGGTGGTGCGCGTGATCGGGGAGATCACGTCCGCATTGTCTACAAGGTCATTCGAATAAGGCGCGTAAGAGAATGTTGAAGGCTGGCCCGCGCGCGCGGCGCGAATGTAATCGGGCAGCACCGAGCGCAAGCCCAGGGCGGCGGCCGGGTAATTATTGTCGCTGATGTCGGGGTCGTAGACGAACACCCCGCCATAGACGTCGCCCGCCTGCCAGGAATTGTTCAGCGCGTCATAACATTTGTATTGGCCGGTCGCGGGATCGGTGTAATCCACCCGCTCGCCGGTGCTGGGATCGAAGAGGTAATCCTCATCGCAGCTGGTGTCGTCCCGATCGGAGCGCTTCTGGCGGTCCTGCTCGGTTACGTCGAGCACGAAATTCAGATAGCCGTTGGTGTAGACCTCGCCCCAGCTCAGGGCCGCCTGATAGGTCTCGCCGCCACCGCCATTGAGCGGATCGTTGGCGTAGAGATCAAGCTGCAGGCCGTTGGTGTCGACTTTGGTGATGATATTGACCACACCGGCCACCGCGTCCGACCCGTAGATCGAAGACGCCCCGTCCTTTAGGATTTCGGTGCGGTCGATGATGGAGGACGGGATCACGTTGAGATCGACGGCGCCGACCGTGCCGCTCTGGCCCGCGGGCGAGATGCGGCGGCCGTTCAGCAGAACCAGCGTGCGCTCCGCGCCGAGGCCGCGCAGCGACACGGTTTTGACGTTCTGCCCGCCGCTTATCACATAGCCGCTCAGCAGATTGTTGCTCTGGAAGGAGCCGCTGGCCACGCTGGATTGCTGGAGAATGTCGCCCGTGTCGACCAGGCCCTCCAGCGCCGATGTTTCCGATGTAATGACCTGCACCGGCGAGGGGCTGGTGAATTCGTCGCGCCGGATCCGCGAGCCGGTGACGATCAGCTCCTCCTCGGCGGCCGTTGCGGCTGGCGCGGGCGCCGGCGCCGGCGCCGCTTCGGTCTGAGCCATCGCCGCGCCGCCGGCGGATAGCCCGATGGACAAGGTCATTAACGCCGTTGAAGCGGCCAGTCGGGCCGCCAGCTTCCTGATCATGACATTCCCCGCATTTGATCGGTCGCGCATCGCGACATTAACACCACGGTAAGAATTGCCGCGAGTTAGGGTCAATGAGCGCTTGTGCGGGGCGCGCGAAAACTGTGGCGGGCGCCTAAGAACACCGCTAGCCGACTCAGAGATGCTTGCTCAGCGCCATCCCTGCTGCGCCGATCAGCCCACCGGGCCCCACCGCTGGCGCCGCGCAAAACCAGACGATACGCTGCGCGCCGATGTGCAATAGGCCCGCCCAGTAGGCGTGAGGTTGGCGGCGAAGAAAAAAGGGAAAGACCATGGCGGGGGGAATTCGGGCCATCATCGCGGCGCTCGCCCTTTCGGTGTGCGGGCTTGAGGCTGCACAGGCCGGCGCGCCGCCGGCAGCCACGGATTTCGCCCGCTACGCCGCTATCGAGCAGGTGTCGATTTCCCCCGACGGGGCCCACATCGTTGGGCTCACCTCCCCGAACGGCAAGGACCGTACGATCTCGATCTGGCGCACCGATGCGCCGAACCAGCCCCCCACCGTGCTCGGCTCCGTGCCGCAGCTGCGCCTCCAAACGGTAGAGTTCCTTAAGAATGACCGCCTCGCGGTCGTCGCCAGCCAGACCTTCAGCTTCGGGTCGCTCAAAACGCACCTCTTCAAATTATTCATTACCGATCTGAAGGGCTCGCGCTGGGTAGAGCCGCTTGAGCGCGTCGAGCGCAGCGAGGACGGGCGCTTCCTGCGCTCGGTCAACCAGCCGCAGATCCTGTCCACCATGCCGGGGGATCCCAAGCACATCATCGTCGCCGAGCCAAACGATGAGGGGCATGGCGACGTCTACAGGGTGGACGTCTATAGCGGGGCGGCGGCCCGCATCGACCGCGCGACGGACCAGTATTTCTCCCCGATCGTGGACCAGAAGGGCGTGATCCGGGCCAAGCAGCGCGGCGATTCCGAGGGCGGGCGGTATTTCATCGCCTTGTTCCTGCGGCATCCCGACACCGGCGCCCTGCAAGAGCATTTCCGCTCCTACGCCGCCGACCGCACGATCGCCGATGTCGTCGGGTTCACCAACGATCCCAACCTGATCTACCTGAAGATCGCAAGTAAGAGCGAGGACAAGGCGGGCGTCGTCGTCTACGACATTCGCCAGCGCAAAATTCTCGAGACGGAGTTCAAGCACAAGTTCTTCGAAGCAGGGGGCGCGATCCAGTCGACCGACCCGAAAGACCTGGGCGCGCTGCTGGGCTTCACCTACGCGGCCGAAAGCAGCAAAGTTTTCTGGACCGACCCGACGATGAAGGCGCGCTTCCAGGGCGTCGAAAAGGCGCTCGCCGTCAAAACGGTATCCACGTCCTGGACCGACATCGCGACAGGAGAGACCGCAAGTATTGCGACGATGGACGGCGCGCGGGTCAATTTTGTGTCCGCCTCGCAAGACCGAAGCCGCATAATCGTGAGCAAATCGGGATCGAAACAGCCGGCGGAGTATTATCTTCTCGCCGCGGATGGAACGCTTACACTACTAGGGAAATCACGGGGCTGGATCGACGCCGCAAGCCTCGGCGACACCCGCCTCGTGCAATACAAAGCCCGCGACGGCTTGATCATCCCCGCCTTCCTCACCACCCCACCCGCCGCTTATGGCGCTGGCCCCCATCCCGCGATTATTCTCCCTCACGGCGGCCCCTGGGCGCGCGACGACCAGGACTGGGACAGCAGCGGCTGGGTCCAGTATTTCGCCGCCCGAGGCTATGTGGTGCTGCAACCGCAATTTCGCGGTTCCGACGGCTGGGGCCAGAAGCTGTGGCGCGCCGGGGACGGCGAGTGGGGCCAGAAAATGCAGGACGACAAGGACGACGGCGCAAAATGGCTGATCGCCCAGAAATATGCCGCGCCAGACCGCGTCGCGATGTTCGGCTATTCCTATGGCGGCTACGCGGCGCTCGCCGCCGCGATCCGGCCCAATGGCCTTTACCAATGCGCGATCTCGGGCGCTGGCGCGGGGGACCTTGCGAGCCTGCAGCGCCTGACCTTCGACAACCGCTTCCTGCGGGAATACCAAAACCCGTCCATGAAGGGGATGGACCCGCTGGATCGCGCGCGCGAGGCGCAGATCCCGCTCTTCATCTATCACGGCGACCGCGACCAGACGGTCGAGGTCAAGCAATCCCGGCGCTTCGTCGATGTGCTCAAGGGGGCGGGCAAACCCCACCGCTATATCGAGATAAAAGACATGGGCCATTCCTACACGACCATGACCCCGGACATGCTGGCGCTGCAGCTCGTCGAGATCGAGAGATACCTGAAAACGGAGTGCGGCCCCGCGGGCTTGTAGGCTTCACCAGCCGGCGCGGCGCAGCGCTGCGGGCAAGGCGGGGGGCAGATCCTCCGCGATCAGGCCTGGGCCGAGCGTTTCCCCGGCCGCGCCATGGAGCCATGCGCCGGCGCAGGCCGCTTCGAACGGGGGCGCGCCTTGGGCGGCCAGGGCCGCGATCACACCCGCCAGCACATCGCCCGCGCCGGCGGTCGCGAGATGGGGCGTTCCGGTGGGATTGATGGCGGCCCGCCCGTCTGGCGCGGCGATCACGGTGTCGCTCCCCTTCAGCAGCACAACGCAGCCGGCGCGGGCGGCCGCCTGGCGTGCGCGCTCAACCTTGGATCCCAAGGTAGCGAGGTCTGGGAAAAGGCGCGTGAACTCGCCCTCGTGGGGAGTGAGGACGGTGTTGGGGCGGATCTGGGAGAACAGCGCCGCGGGCTGATCCGCGAACGCGCTCAAGCCATCGGCGTCGAGCACCAGCACGCCGGAAAACAAAGACAGCGCGGCCAGCGCCGGCTTGACGCGCTCAAGGCCGAAGGCGGGGCCCAGAACCAGCGCCTGCGCGCGCCCTGCGGCCTCCGCCAACGCCTCCGGACCCGCGACGCTCGCAACCATAACCGCCGTCAAATGCATCGCGTTGACCAGCAGAGCCGAGGGCGGCGACAGGACCGTGACCAGCCCAGCCCCCGCCCGGAGTGCGGCCTGCGCGGCCAGCCGCGCGGCGCCGGTGTTCGCGGGCCCGCCCGAGGCCACCGCCACCGCCCCGCGCTGGTGCTTGTGGCTCGCCCAATCGGAACGTCTCAAGGCCTCGCGCCACAGGCCCGGCCCGTTTCGCCACAGCCGCGCGCCCGCCGCCGCAACCGCTGCTTCGGGAACGCCGATATCGGCCAGCACCACCGCCCCGCAGCGCGCGCGGCCGGGCTGCAACACATGGCCGGGCTTTCTGCGGCAGAAGGTGATGGTCAGCTCGGCCTGGAACGCAGACCCCGCGACCGTTCCGTCGAGGCCGGAAACACCACTGGGCAGGTCGATCGCGGCCACGGCGCGGCCGCGCGCCTGGTCCGCCAGCGCCGCGCAAGCCCCGGTCAGCGGCCGCGCGAGCCCGGCCCCGAACAGCGCGTCCACGATCAGCGCGGCAGGGCCGAGCGTCGCGAAGCTCCGCTCGTCCAGCGCCGCATCCGGCCCCGTCCATTGCGGCGCGGCGAGGCTTGCCGTCCGCACGGGCCAGCCCAGGCCCGCGAGCGCCCGCGCGCAGGCATAGCCGTCCCCGCCATTAGCCCCCGGGCCGCACAGAATCAGCGTCTCCCGCCGCGTCCAGCGGCGCGCGATAGCGGCCGCGGCGGCGCGCCCCGCGGCCTCCATGAGCCGGCCCGGCGGCGTCCCGAGCGCGGCCGCGCGGGCGTCCACGCGCGCCATCTCCAGCGGGGTCAGCAACACATCTCCCCCGAGCCCGTCCCGCGCGTCGGGGGCTGCGGCGAAAGGAGCCGCCACATCCGTATGGAGTGGCATGATGATTAAATTTCGGACGTCCCGGCGTGCGAAGGCGCGCTCAGGCGACGCTGGTTCATCGATTTTACCCGCATGAAGGTTCCGCGCATACGCTTTTTACGCACGCGCGAGGGGGCGCCGCACTTTCAGGCGCAGTCCCCCGTTTTCTAAGCAGCCACGCGCGCGCCTTCGCGCGTCGCGCGAGCGCGTCGGCGCTTTGGATTGACGCGAGGCGTGCTATCGTCATTCCGATCACGCCGCTCTGGACGCGGCGCAGCCGCCGACGATGGGGCGGCGTCAATGGGAGGTTGGCCACATGAAAAAGATCGAGGCCATCATCAAGCCGTTCAAACTCGACGACGTGAAGGAAGCGCTGCAGGAGATCGGCCTGCAAGGCATGACGGTGCTTGAAGCCAAGGGCTTCGGGCGGCAGAAGGGCCATACGGAACTCTACCGCGGCGCTGAATATGTGGTGGACTTTCTGCCCAAGCTGAAGCTTGAAGTCGTGCTCGCCGACGAGCAGCTCGACGCCGCGCTGGAAGCCATCCAGAAGGCCGCAAAGACGGGCAAAATCGGCGATGGAAAGATTTTCGTCACCGAAGTGACGAATGTGATCCGCATCCGCACCGGGGAGATCGGCGCGCAGGCGGTGTAGGTGGGTAGCCGGCGGCCGACACGGATCGGCGGTGGGGCCGGCGTTGCTGGGAGCACGGAATGTCTGACGAAATCCTGAAGTTGATCAAGGACAAAGAGGTCCAGTTCGTGGACCTCCGGTTCAACGACCTGCGCGGCAAGATGCAGCACGTCACGTTCGACGTGTCGATGATCGACAAGGACATCTTTCAGGAAGGGACGATGTTCGACGGCTCCTCCATCGCGGGATGGAAGGCCATCAACGAGTCCGACATGGTGATGCGCCCCGACCCCGAAGGCGCCCACATCGATCCGTTCTTCCAGCAGACCACGCTCGCCCTGTTCTGCGACATTCTGGAGCCGGGCACGCTGCAGCCCTATAACCGCTGTCCCCGCGGCGTCGCCAAGCGCGCGGAGGCCTACGTCCAATCCTCCGGCGCCGGGGACAAGGCCTATTTCGGCCCGGAGGCCGAATTCTTCGTGTTCGACGACGTGCGCTGGAGCACCGATCCGAACAATACGGGCTATTCCTTCGACTCCACCGAATTGCCGTTCAATTCGGGCCGCGTCTATGAGGGCGGCAATTCCGGCTTCCGGCCGGGCCCGAAGGGCGGCTATTTCCCCGTCCCGCCGATCGATTCGCTGCAGGACATGCGTGGTGAAATGCTCTCCATCATGGGCGAGATCGGCCTCAATGTGGAAAAGCACCACCACGAAGTGGCGCCGGCGCAGCACGAATTGGGGCTGAAATTCTCCACGCTCGTGACGATGGCCGATCGGATGAACCTGTACAAATACGTGATCCACCAGGTCGCGGCGTCGTACGGCAAGTCCGCCACGTTCATGCCGAAGCCTTATGTGCGCGACAACGGCTCGGGCATGCACGTGCACCAATCGATCTGGAAGGAAGGCAAGAACACGTTCGCGGGCGATCGCTACGCCGATCTCTCCGAAGCGTGCCTCTTCTACATCGGCGGCATCATCAAGCACGCCAAGGCGATCAACGCCTTCTCCAACTCCACCACCAATTCCTACAAGCGCCTCGTGCCCGGCTATGAAGCCCCGGTCCTGCTCGCCTATTCCGCGCGCAACCGCTCGGCCTCCTGCCGCATTCCGCACGGGACGAGCCCGAAGGCCAAGCGCGTCGAGGTCCGCTTCCCCGATCCCGCCGGCAACATGTACCTGACCTACACCGCCCTGCTCATGGCCGGCCTCGACGGCATCGAGAACCGCATCCATCCGGGCGAGCCGCTGGACAAGAACCTCTACGACCTGCCCCCCGAGGAGCTGAAGGCGGTGCCCACCGTGTGCGCCAGCCTGGAGCAAGCCATGGCCGCGCTCGACGCGGACCGGGAATTCCTCAAGAAGGGCAACGTGATGGACGACGATTTGATCGACGCCTATCTCGAGCTGAAGCGCGAGGAGAACGATCGCTACCGGCTGCACCCGCACCCGGTGGAGTTCGACATGTATTACAAGTCCTGATCCCGTCGGACGGGCCGGTTGCGCGGGCGCGGGGAGCGATCCTCGCGCCCGTTTTGTTTGGGCGGCGTCGGGGGACTGACGTGGGCGCCTGACATGGTGATCGGGCGTTAAGCTTGGCGCGCCATTCTGCGGGCATGATTGTGCACAAGACCTTGGCGGGGGCGGCGCTGGCGGCGGGGCTCGCCGCCTGCGCCACCGCGCCTCCGCCTGCCGCGCCGGGCGATTCGTGCGCCTTTCTGGCCGAGCGTGACGCCTGGTGGGACGCGCTGCAGCGCGCCGAGCGCCGCTGGGGCGCGCCGCCCGCCCTGGTGCTCGCCATCATCCGCCAAGAAAGCGGGTTCCAGGCCGAAGCAAAGCCCGCGCGCGAGGACGGCTTCCTGTTCTTCCCGGGCAAGCGGCCATCCTCGGCGTTCGGCTATGCGCAGGCGATCAACACGACCTGGGAGGCCTATCAGCGCGAGAGCGGCGAGACGGGCGCCGACCGCGCCGCGTTCCGGGACGCCGCCGATTTCGTCGCCTGGTACGCCCGGAAGAGCAAGGACCGGCTCGGCCTCGACTGGAGCGACGCCCACAGCCATTATCTCGCCTATCATGAAGGCCATGGCGGCTTCGCGCGCGGGTCCTTCGAGGGGGACAAGGCGTTGCTCCGCGTGGCCGAGCGCGTTGCGGGCTATCACGACGCTTATGCGCGCCAGATCGGGCGATGCGGCGACGATCTCGAGGGTTGGTGGCCGTTCTGGTGATCCGTGCGGGACTCGTGCGATAGGAGCCTCATGCCTGCAGCCAAGCGCGTTCTCCCTTCCCTCAACCCGGCCTCCCCCGACACGGCCGGCGCCGATGCGGGCTACACCGCCAAAGACATCGAGGTCCTGGAGGGGCTCGAGCCCGTGCGCCGCCGGCCCGGCATGTATGTGGGCGGCACCGACGAGCGCGCGCTGCACCATTTGTTCGCCGAAGTGCTGGACAATGCGATGGACGAGGCCGTCGCCGGCCACGCCGACCGCATCGAGGTGGAGCTCCACGCCGACGGGTCGCTGAGCGTGATCGACAATGGCCGCGGCGTGCCGATCGACCCGCACCCGAAATTCCCCAAGAAATCCGCGCTCGAAGTGATCCTCACCACGCTGCACTCGGGCGGCAAATTCTCCGACAACGCCTACCAGACCACCGGGGGCCTGCACGGCGTGGGCGTCTCGGTGGTGAACGCGCTCTCGGACCGGCTGGACGTGGAAGTCGCGCGCGAGCGCCAGCTCTACACCCAATCCTATAGCCGCGGCGCGCCCCTTGGCCCGCTGCGCAAGGCGGGCGCGGCCCCCAACCGGCGGGGCACCAGCCTGCGCTTCCACCCCGATGCGGAGATTTTTGGCCCCAGCCTCGCCTTCAAGCCGGCCAAGCTGTTCCAGATGGCCCGCTCCAAGGCCTATCTGCACCGCGGCGTGGAGATCCGCTGGCGCTGCGCGAAGGAGAAGCTGAAGGAGGGCGACCAGACCCCGCCGGAGGCGGTGCTGCGCTTCCCCAACGGCCTGCGCGACTTCCTGGGCGAGCTCGTGGCGGAAAAGCGCGTCGTGGTGGGCGAGCCGTTCGTGGGCCGCGCGGGCCCGGAGGGGCATGGCCGTGTGGAATGGGCGGTCACCTGGGTGGAAGACGGGTTCGGGGAGGCCGACGGGCTGCTCCGCTCCTATTGCAACACCATCCCCACCCCGGACGGGGGCGCGCACGAGCTCGGTCTGCGCGCGGCGCTCGCCAAGGGCCTGCGCGCGCACGCCGAGCGCACGGGCGAGCGCAAGGCGGCCTTGATCACCCCGGACGACGTGATGGGCACCGCCGCGGCGCTCGTCTCCGTGTTCCTGCGCGAGCCGCAATTCGAGGGGCAGACGAAGGGCCGCCTCGTCTCCTCCGACGCGACGCGCATCGTAGAGCAGGCGGTGCGCGACCCGTTCGACCATTGGCTCGCCGCCTCGCCCAAGGAAGCGGGACGGCTGCTTGAATGGACGATCGGCCAGGCCGAGGAGCGGCTCAAGCGCCGGAAGGACAAGGAGATCAGCCGCCAGAGCGCGACGCGCCGCCTGCGCCTGCCCGGCAAGCTCGCCGATTGCGCGCGCTCGGACGCGGCGGGCACCGAGATTTTCCTGGTGGAGGGCGACAGCGCCGGCGGCTCCGCCAAGCAGGCGCGCGACCGCAACACGCAGGCGATCCTGCCCTTGCGCGGCAAGATCCTGAACGTGGCCAGCGCCGCCGGCGAAAAGGCCCAATCGAACCAGGAGCTCGCCGATCTGAGCCTCGCTCTCGGCGTCAGCGCCGGGGCGCGCTTCAAGCTCGAGGACCTGCGCTATGAGCGCGTGATCATCATGACCGACGCCGACGTCGACGGCGCCCATATCGCGGCCCTGCTGATCACCTATTTCCACCGCGCCATGCCGGCCCTGATCCGCGCCGGGCGGCTCTATCTTGCGCTGCCCCCCCTCTACCGGCTGACGGCGGGGAAGAAATCCTTCTACGCCCGCGACGACGCCCACCGGGCGGAGCTGACGCAAACCGCGTTCGGCCCCCGCGAGAAGGTGGAGGTGTCGCGCTTTAAAGGGCTGGGGGAGATGATGCCGGCGCAATTGCGCGAAACCACGATGGACCCCGCCACCCGGACGCTGGCGCGGGTGCGGGTGGATCTGGACGGCGCGGACGCGATCGAGGCGCTGGTGGAGACCTTGATGGGCCGCAAGCCGGAGCTGCGCTTCCAGTACATCCAGGCCAATGCGCGGTTCGTGGATTCCATCGACGTATGAGCCCGCGCGATTGACAAGTTTCTGTCGATCGCTACCTACCTCTCGTATTGAAGCGCACGAATACCGTGCGCGGAGCTGCGCGTGCGCTCCCGGAACCAATCCTGATGCATGAAGAAGGCGCGCCCGAGGGCGCCGAAACGGCGGACAGCTTGCCTTTGGCCGACGGGCCGGAAGGCGCGCCGGATATGGACGACAGCGAGACCGGCGAGGGGCTGGAGGCGGACGCCGCCGACCTGCCCGATCCGGTGGTGGCGGTGGTGGAGGATCCTGCGCCTGCAGCGGTGGGCTTCGCGGCCCTCGGCCTCAGCACCGAAATCCTGCAGGCCATCGCCGACACCGGCTACACCAACCCCACCCCGATCCAGGCCCAGGCGATCCCGATCGTGCTGCAGGGCCGCGACGTGCTGGGCATCGCCCAGACCGGCACCGGCAAGACCGCCTCCTTCACCGTGCCAATGATCGAGATCCTCTCGCGCGGGCGCTCCAAGGCGCGCATGCCGCGCACGCTGATCCTGGAGCCGACGCGCGAGCTCGCCGCGCAGGTCGCCGAAAGCTTCGACAAGTACGGCAAGCACCACAAGCTCACCAAGGCGCTGCTGATCGGGGGCGTCTCGTTCGGGGACCAGGACGCCCTGCTGGCGCAAGGCGTCGACGTGCTGATCGCCACGCCGGGGCGGCTGCTCGATCATTTCGAGCGCGGCAAGCTGCTCCTGTCCGGCGTCCAGGTGATGGTCGTCGACGAGGCGGACCGCATGCTGGACATGGGCTTTATCCCCGACATCGAGCGCATCTTCCGGCTCACCCCCTTCACCCGCCAGACGCTGTTCTTCTCCGCCACGATGCCCCCGGAGATCAAACGGCTGACCGACCAATTCCTGCAAAGCCCGGTGCGGATCGAGGTGTCGAAGCCCGCCACCGCCGCGACCACCATCACCCAGCGCCTCGTGCGCATCCCCGGCGGGGATCCGCGCACGCGCCGCGCCGCGCTGCGCGCCGTGATCAACGCCGCCGCGATCAAGAACGGCATCATCTTCTGTAACCGCAAGACGGACGTGGACGTGGTGGCGAAGTCGCTGCAGCGGCACGGCTTCGACGCGGCGCCCCTGCACGGGGACCTCGACCAGCGCTTCCGCACCCAGACGCTTGAGCGCTTCAAGACCGGGGCGGTGCAGCTGCTGGTGGCCTCCGACGTCGCCGCCCGCGGCCTCGACATCCCCGACGTGTCGCACGTGTTCAATTACGAGCCGCCCCGCCACGCCGACGATTACATCCACCGCATCGGGCGCACCGGCCGCGCCGGGCGCCTCGGCGCCACCTTCATGCTGATCGCGCCTTCCGACGAGCGCGCGCTCGCCGCGATCGAGAAGCTGACCGGCAAGCCGATCGAGCCCGTGATCATGGACGGCGTCCCCACGGAGCGGCTGGGCGATGAAGTGGACCGCGGCGGGCGCGGGCGCCGGCGTGAAGAACCCCACTCCGAGCGCGGCGAGGCCAAGGAAGCCGCGAGCGGCGACCGGCCGGGCCGGCGCGCCCCCCGCTCCCGCCCCCGCACGCCCGAGCGCGCGCGCGCAGAGGCTCCCGACGAGACGGCCGCGGTTGAAGCGTCGCCGCCCGAACCCGCGCGCGAATTCCCGCGGGACCGGGCAGCCCCGCGCGGGCGCCGCCCCGCGAGCGAGCGCGCTCCCGAACGCCCCGCAAATCCCGCCCCCGCCCGTGAACGCAGCCCCGGCCGCCCTCCCCGCGAGGAGGAAGAAGGCGGGGTGCGCGGCTTCGGCGGCGACGTTCCGGCCTTCCTGGCCCGCGGCCCCGTCAAGGCGGAATAAACCTCTCGTTTTTCTCAAGAAAAAAGCGCCCGTCCGGCCCCGCAACGGGCAGGCGAGGGCTTCGCGTTTCCATGTCGTTTACGACGTGGGGTCTAGCAAGAGGGGCTGCCGGAACACGATTCGAGGAATCTGGACGTGAGCGACGCCATGTTGACCCTGCGAGGCCCCAAGGGCATCGCCTACGCGCACGACACGATCGACGTCATGGGCGTTCACGACATCCCCACCTCGGCCAAGAATTACGAAGTCTGGCTCTCCTACCGCATGGGCGGCCACCCGGACCTCCGGCGCATGATCGACGAGCGCATCGCCCGCGGCGACAGCTTCAACGACGAGGTGAACGAGCAGCTCTACGAGCAATTCTTCTCCAATTTCCGCCTCTCTGCACAAGTGATGGCCGCGGGGGAGCGCATCGCCAAAGAAGTGTCGGACGTGGTTACGGCGCTGCAGAATTCGGGCGAAAAAACCGGGGCCTATGCAGAGACCCTCCAGCGCGCCGCCGCCTCGATCCAAAAGGACATGGACGGCGCAAAGCTGCGCGAAGTCATCGCCGGTCTCGCCGCCGCGACGCTCGAAATGGCCGAGGACAACCGCAGGCTCACCTTCCGCCTCCAGGACAGCTCGCGCGAGATGGAGACGCTGCGCACCACGCTGCGCCAGGCCCGCGCGGAGGCGCTGACGGACGGCCTCACCGGCCTCGCCAACCGCAAGATGTTCGACGAGACGCTGAAAATGCGCATGCGCGAGGCCGCCGCCCAGCGCACCGATCTCTGCCTCCTGCTGTGCGACATCGATCATTTCAAGCGCTTCAACGACACCTGGGGCCACCAGACCGGGGACCAGATCATCCGCTTCATCGGCTCGTGCCTGCAGCGCCAGTCCCGCCCGGACCACCTCGTGGCGCGGTATGGCGGGGAGGAATTCGCGATCATCATGCCGCGCACGCGCATCATCGGCGCCAAGGCCATCGCCGAGGCGATCCGCACCGCCATCGAGTCCAAGAAGCTCCTGCGCAAATCCACCAACGAGGACCTGGGCAAGGTCACCGTCTCGGTCGGGATCGCACAATATCGCGCGGGCGAAACGATGCATGATCTGGTGGAGCGCACCGACGCCTGCCTCTACGCCTCCAAACGCACCGGCCGCAACCGCATCACCACGGAAATGGATACAAGCGTGCTCAGCGCCGCCTGATAGGCGCCGTGCGGACTGGCGCCTTTTCCGAGGAAGTGGACGCCGGTTCAGCGTCAGAAAATGCGACCCAACAAACACCTCAAGCCTCGATGCGACTCTGTCGGATCGAGGCTTGAGACGTCTCAGACTTGGCTCGGGCCGCCAGGCCGCCAGCCCGCACGCCGCAGGGTGCGCTGGATCACCTGGCCGTCCACCGTCGGGATGGCGATCGCCAAGTCTGGATTTTCCCGCATCGCGTCCTGGCCGGCCATGTGCACGATGCCCACCGGACGGTTGGGCAGATAATATTCCACGAGCGTGCGCCCGTCGGCGCTGGCTTTCCAGGGTCCCATATAATTGCAGGTTTCGGGGCAGAGCTCCACGGGCAGCCCGTCCACATAGATCATCAGCCCGATGGACAATTGGTCCGCGGTGAACACCCGGCCCTTGCGCAGCACCTGGCCCATGCGGGCGCGCCACACCTCCCAATGCGGCGCCTCGCGCGCGAGCGCATAGACCCCTCCATTCATGGTGGGCTTGTTGGCGACCCGGCGCGCCAGCGCCTCCGGCAGGCCGGCATTGCGGGCGTTCTTGTAGAGGATGGAGCGGACGCGAGCCATGCCGAACCCCACCCATTCCAGGCGCATCGTATGGCTCGAATAGCGCGACGTCTGGGAGATGATGGCCAGCCGGTTGAGCGCGGCGGCCTCGAACAGGGTGTCGATGGCGGCGATGTCCTGCACCCAGGCGTCAGCGTCCACCCAGGCGATCAGGTCGGCGTCGGGGTTGTGCTTGTCCAGGAAGGCGCGCACCAGAGCGAGCTTCAGGTGCTCCTTGCCGCCCGCGCGCGCCTCAGCCTCCGGAAACTCCCAGCCGATCGTGATCACCCGCGCCCCGTAGCGCCGCGCCAGATGCGCGGCCTGGGCGGGCTCCAGGCCGGCGTCGATAATAGTGAGGCCCAAGGCGGCGGCGTCGCGGAACTCGCGCACCGAGGCCGCCAGATCCTCCAGCAGGGTGAAGTATTTTGCGTCGCCGCCCGCGACGATCACCTTGCTGGCCATGGCCCCCGCCCGTCTCTATGGGCCGCCCGCTTACGCGCGGGCCCGGCGCACGTCAATGGAAGCGGGGGCCCTCTACGCTCTAGGCGGCGAACTCGGCGGGCTTAATGGTGACGCTTTCCCCGCAGCCGCAGGCATCCGTCTGGTTCGGGTTGCGGAACACGAATTTCGAGGAAAGCTTCGTGGTTTCGAAGTCGATCACCGAGCCGATCAGGAACAGCACCGCCTTGGCCTCGATCAGGATCTTCACGCCCTGCTCCTCGACGACCTCGTCCAGGGGGGCGGGCGCATCGGCGTAGCCCATCACGTATTCCATCCCCGCGCAGCCGCCATTCTTCACCCCGACCCGGAGATAGGCGCGGTCGGTCTCGGCCATGATGGCCTTGACGCGCTCGGCGGCGGAGGCGCTCAGCGTCACCACCTTGGGCTTGGTCCGTCTCGGTCCGGTTGCGGCCATCACATCCTCACAGCATGTTGAGTTCGAGTTTGGCCTCGTCGCTCATGCGCGCGGGAGACCAGGGCGGATCGAACACGAGGTTCACCTTGACGGACTTCACCCCCTTCACGCTTTGGGCGGCCGCCTCCACCCAGCCCGGCATCTCCCCCGCCACCGGGCAGCCCGGCGCGGTCAGCGTCATCTCGACATCGACGTGGCGCGCCTCGTTCAGGTCGACCTTGTAGATCAGGCCGAGTTCGTAGATGTCGACCGGGATCTCCGGATCGAACACGCTCTTGAACGCCGTCACCAAATCGTCGGTGATGCGGGCGGTCTCGACGGCGTCGGGGGGGCCCTCGGCCTCGGCCTCCGGCGGGGTTTCGCGGTCCACGATCATGCCTTTCACATAAGCAATTTGCGGGCTTTCTCCAACGCGTCCACGAACGCGTCCACCTCGCCCGGCGTGTTGTAGAGGCCAAAGCTTGCGCGCGCGGTGGCGGTCACGCCCAGGCGGCGCATCAGGGGCTGGGCGCAATGGTGGCCCGCCCGCACCGCCACGCCGTAACGGTCGAGGATTTGGGCGACGTCGTGGGGGTGGGCGCCCTCGACGGTGAAGGTCACGATCGCGCCCTTGCCGGGAGCCCGGCCGTAGAGGCGCACCCAGTTCAGGTCCCGCAGGCGCGCCTCGGCGTGCGCCAGCAGGGCATGCTCGTGCGCATCGATCGCCGCGCGCCCGAGGCGCGTCACGTACTCGATCGCCGCATGCAGCCCGATCGCCTCCAGGATCGGGGGCGTGCCGGCCTCGAAGCGGTGGGGCGCGTCGTTATAGGTGATCGTCTCCTGCTCGACGATCTGGATCATCTCGCCCCCGCCCTCAAACGGGGCGAGCGCGGCCAGCCGCTCGGGGCGCCCGTACAGCACGCCGATACCGCTCGGACCATAAAGCTTGTGGCCGGTGAAGGCGTAGAAATCGACCCCCAGCGCGGCGACGTCCACGCTCCCGTGCACCACCGCCTGGCAGCCGTCCAGCAGCACCGGGACGCCCTTGGCGTGCGCCAGCGCCACGATCTCCGCACCCGGCGTGCGTGCGCCCAGGACATTGGACATGTGCGTGAGCGCCACCATCTTCGTGCGCGGCCCGATCAGCGCGTCGAGCGCGCCGAGATCGATCTCGCCATCGTCGCTGACGTCGAGCCAGCGCAGCACGGCGCCGCAACGCTCGCGCAGGAAATGCCAGGGCACGATGTTGGAATGGTGCTCCATCACCGAAAGCACGATCTCGTCGCCCGGGCGGATGCTGGGCGCGAGGCCACCGGCCACGATGTTGATCGCCGACGTGCCGCCCCGGGTGAAAACGATCGAGGCGGGGGAAGGCGCATGGAGCAGGCGCGCCACGGCTTCGCGGGCGTCCTCGAAGGCCTGGGTGGTTTCGTTCGCGAGCGTGTGCAGCCCGCGATGGACGTTGGCGTAGGAGCCGGCCATTGCGCCGGCCATCGCCGCGATCACGGCCTCGGGCTTTTGCGCGCTGGCGGCGTTGTCGAGATAGACCAGGGGCTTTCCGTGTACGGAGCGTGTCAGGATCGGGAAGTCCCCGCGCACGCGTTCGACGTCATAGGCGCTCATGAGGCCCCTCCGCGCAGCCAGGCCGCGATCCGCCCGGCGATCTCGTCCTTCACTTCCGCCTCGGCGTCCTCCGGCACGGCCTCTAACAGGAACGCCTCGGTCAGCAGCGCGCGCGCCTCGCGCTCCTCCACGCCGCGGGTGCGCAGATAGAACAAAGCCTCCTCGTCGAGCGCCCCGGCCGTGTTGCCGTGCGCGCAGCGGACGTCATCGGCGTAGATTTCGAGTTCCGGCTTTGCCGAGATGTCGGCGCCCTCCTCCAGCAACAGGCCGTGATGGGCCTGGGACGCGTCTGTCTTTTGCGCGCCGCGCGCCACCACGATCTTGCCCTGGAACACGCCCCGCCCGCCGGCGCGCGCCGCGCCCTGGATCCGTTGTTTCGTCACCCCGTTCGGGGCTTCGTGCAACACTCTCGAAGTCAGGTCCGCATGGCGGCCGGTCCCGGCGAGATAGATGCCGTATAATTCGACTTCGGCGTGTTCGCCCTCGATCGTGACATCGGTCTCTACACGCGCGAGCGATGCGCCCTCGGCCAGCACGATCTGGCGGAAATGGGCGCCGGCGCCCAGCCGCACCCGCGCCAGCGAAAGCGCCACGCCGCCCCCGGTCTGGAACACGACCCGCGTCAGCCGCGCGCCCGGCGCGAGGCGGATGTCTTGGGCCTGCGCCAGCAATCCCGCGCCTTCCAGCCGCTCCACGACCGTGACCGCCTGCCCCGCCTCCACCGCCATCGCGCGCGCCCCGCCCGCGAGCCGGGCGATCACGTGCTCCTCCCCGCGCGCGGCGTCGGGCGGCAGGGCGAAGTCCGCCAGCGCCCGGCTGAGGTCGGAGTAGCGCCAGGCCTCGTTGCGCCGGGTGGGCAGGGCGTCGCGCGGCAGGGCGCTGGCGGGGGTCATGCCGGGGCCAGTCCGTAGCGGTCATAGCCCGAGCGTTCGAGTTCGAGCGCAAGCTCGGGGCCCCCGCTATGGGCGATGCGCCCGGCCGCCAGCACGTGCACCCGATCGGGCCGGATATAGTCGAGCAGGCGCTGATAATGGGTAATGACGAGCATGGCGCGCGCGGGCGCCCGCAGGGCGTTCACCCCGTCCGCCACCACGCGCAGAGCGTCGATGTCGAGCCCCGAGTCCGTCTCGTCGAGGATCGCAAAGCGCGGCTCCAGCACCGCCATCTGCAGCACTTCGAGGCGCTTCTTCTCCCCGCCCGAAAACCCGACATTGAGCGGGCGCTTCAGCATGTCAGGGCTGATCTTCAAGGCCGCAGCCTTGGCGCGCGCGAGCTTCAAAAAGTCAGGGCTCGACATCTCCCCCTCCCCGCGGGCCTTGCGCTGGGCGTTCAGCGCCGCGCGCAGGAAGGCCAGCGTAGCGAGGCCCGGGATCTCCACGGGATATTGAAACGACAAGAACAGCCCCCGCGCCGCGCGCGCCTCCGGCGTGAGCGCCAGAAGGTCCGCCCCCTCCAGCGTCGCCCGCCCGTGGGTGACGTCATACCCCTCCCGCCCGGCAAGCGCATAGGCGAGCGTCGATTTCCCGGCGCCGTTGGGCCCCATGATCGCGTGGACCTCGCCGGCCGGAACATGAAGGCTCAGCCCACGGAGGATCTCCGCGCCGGCGACCTCGACGTGCAGCGCTTCGATCTCAAGCATGGCCAGAGCCGCTCTTTTCCCGAGGCACATTCGGCGAACCCGTCATCCCACGCTTCCTTCCAGACTTACGGCCACGAGCTTTTGGGCCTCCACCGCAAACTCCATCGGCAATTGCTGCAGCACGTCGCGCACGAAGCCGTTCACCAGTAGCGCCACCGCCTCGTCCGTCGGCAGGCCCCGGCTGCGCAGATAGAAGATCTGGTCCTCGGAGAGTTTGGTCGTGGTCGCTTCGTGTTCGAACTTGGCGTGGGGGGTGCGCGTCTCGACGTAAGGCACCGTGTGCGCGCCGCACGCATCGCCGATCAGCAGGCTGTCGCACTGGGTGAAGTTGCGCGCGCCCTTGGCCTTCGCATGCGCGCTGACGAGCCCGCGATAGGTGTTGTTGGAGCGCCCCGCCGCGATCCCCTTGGAGATGATGCGCGAGCGGGTGTTGCGGCCCAGATGGATCATCTTGGTGCCGGTATCGGCCTGCTGGGCGCCATTGGTGATGGCGATGGAGTAGAACTCGCCCGAGCTTTCGTCCCCGCGCAGGATGCAGCTTGGATATTTCCAGGTGATGGCCGAGCCCGTCTCGACCTGCGTCCAGGAGATTTTCGCGCGCGCCTCGCGGCAATCGCCGCGCTTGGTGACGAAATTATAGATCCCGCCGCGCCCTTGCGCGTCGCCCGGCCACCAATTCTGCACGGTGGAATATTTGATCTCCGCATCCTCGAGCGCGACCAGTTCGACGACGGCGGCGTGCAATTGGTTCTCGTCGCGCATGGGCGCGGTGCAGCCCTCGAGATAGGAGACGTGGGAGCCCTTGTCGGCGATGATCAGTGTGCGTTCAAACTGCCCGGCGCCCTGCGCGTTCATGCGGAAATAGGTGGAAAGCTCCATTGGACAGCGCACGCCCGGAGGGATGTAGACGAACGAGCCGTCGGAGAACACGGCGCTGTTGAGCGTCGCGAAGAAATTGTCCGTGGTCGGAACGACGCTACCCAGATACCGGCGCACCAGATCGGGATGCTCGCGCACCGCCTCGCTCATCGGGCAAAAAATCACCCCAGCCTTGGCCAATTCCGCCTTGAAGGTGGTGACGACGCTGACGCTGTCGAACACCGCGTCCACCGCCACCCGCGGGGCCCCTTCCACCCCCGCCAGCACTTCCTGCTCGCGCAGCGGAATGCCCAGCTTCTTATAGGTTTCGAGGATTTCGGGATCGATCTCGTCCAAGCTCTTGAGCGAGGGCTTACGCTTGGGCGCGGCGTAATAATAGGCGTCCTGGTAGTCGATCGGGGGATAGCGCAGCAGCGCCCAGTCCGGCTCCTGCATCGTGCGCCAGCGGGCGAACGCCTCCAGGCGCCAATCCAGCATCCAGGCGGGCTCTTCCTTCTTTGCGGAGATGAAGCGGACGGTGTCCTCGTTCAGCCCCTTGGGCGCGAATTCCTGCTCCACATTGGTCGTGAAGCCAAACTCGTACTTGTCCGCCTCGAGCGCGCGGACGTCTTCGATGGTTTGGTTCGTTGCGGCCATCAGGCGGCGTCCTCTTGTTGCGGCGCGCGCGCCTTTACGGCCTGGCGCAAGGCGGCGACGACGCGCGCGCCGTCCTCCTCCCGCGACGCCCATCCGAAGCTGACCCGCAGCGCCGATCGCGCCAGCGCCGGCTCCACGCCCATCGCGGCGAGCACCCGGCTGGGGCGCACCTTGCCGGAAGAACACGCCGCCCCCGAACTCACCGCGACGCCCGCGAGATCGAGCGCGATCACCCCGATTTCGGCCTTCAGCCCCGGCAGCGCGAACAGACTTGTGTTGGGCAGGCGCGGCGCCCCCCGCGCGACGATCTCGGCCTCCGGAAAAGCGTCCAGCAGCATCGCCTCGAACCGGTCGCGCAGGCCGGCCAGGCGCTGCGCCTCCTGCGTCTGCGCGGCGTGGGCGGCGGCGATCGCGGCGGCGAAGCCGGCGATGGCGGGGGTGTTTTCCGTCCCGGGCCTGCGCCCCTGTTCCTGGCCGCCCCCGCGCCGCGGCGGCGTGAACGGGGCGCCCGGGGCGAGGATCAGCGCGCCCGCCCCGGGCGGCCCGCCCAGCTTGTGGCTCGACACGACGAGATAATCGGCCCCGAGCGCTGCGCGCTCCACCGGGATGCGCCCCAGCGCCTGCGCGGCGTCGCACAGCAAAAGCCCGCCCGCGGCATGCACGAGCGCTGCGGCTTGCGCCACGGGCTGGATCGCGCCGGTCTCGTTATTGGCCAGCATCAGCGCCACGAGCGGGCGCGGGCCCGCCGCCGCCAGGACCCCCGCCAGCGCCTCCAGGCGCACCACCCCGTCGCTCCCTACGGCCAAGCGCTGCGCGCGCGGATAGGCCTCGGCCAGCGCGTCATGTTCGACGCCCGACAGCACCAGCGCGTCGGCGCCCGCGCCCTCCACCGCCAGGTGCAGCGCCTCGCTCGCCCCGCTGGTGAACACGACGTCTGCGGCGAACGCCCCCGTGCAGCGCGCCAGCGTCTCGCGCGCGCCCTCGATCGCGGCGCGCGCCCGCCTGCCCGGACCATGGACCGAGGACGGGTTGCCCCCCTCCGCCAAGGCGCGCGCCAGCGCCGCCTCCGCCTCGGGGCGCACCGGCGCGCCGGCATTGTAATCGCAATAGGTGCGTGCGGCGGCGAACATGGCTCAGGCCGCCTCCCCTTGCGGCGCGTCGAGACGCCCGGCCACCACGTCCGCCAGCGAGGTCTCCACCAGGAACGCCTCGATGCGTCGCCCAAGGGCTGCCCAGAGATCGTGCGTCAGGCAGCGTTCGCTGCGCCCGGTGCACCCAACCGTCTGCCCCGGGACGCAGCGCGTGGTGGGGACGCGCTCATTGACGGCGGCGATGATGTCGGACACCGAGATCTCCTCTGCGGCGCGCGACAGGCGGTACCCGCCATGCGGCCCGCGCACGCCCTCCACCAAGCCGGCGCGGCGCAGGCGCGCGAACAATTGCTCCAGATAAGCGAGCGAGATGCCCTGGCGGGCGGCGATCTCGTGCAGGGGGGCGGCCCCGGCGCTGCGCCCGAGATCGGCGAGCGCCATCACGGCGTAACGGCCTTTCGAGGTCAGGCGCATCCCGGGGACGGCTCCTTAAAGCCACGTTAGGAACGCTCGCTTCGGCGCGCCTTTTTGTGGTAGAGCCGCGCCCGCTGCATGGCGTGGCGGCCTATCCGGCACATAAGATTACCGACCAGAATGGTCAAGAATTGAATGGCCGTTCTCCCCGCTTCCGGGCGCGGCGGACGCGCACAGGGGATCGAAGCGATGGCGGAAGTGATTTTTCCTGGTCCCGCAGGGCGCGTCGAGGGGCGCTATGTCGAGAGCAAGAAGGAATACGCCCCGATCGCGCTGATCCTGCACCCCCACCCGAAGGCCGGGGGCTCGATGCAGGACCGGGTGGCCGTGCAGCTCTTCCAGATCTTCACCGCGCGCGGCTTCGCAACGCTGCGGTTCAATTTCCGCGGCATCGGGCGCAGCCAGGGGGTGTTCGACAACGGCATGGGCGAATTGTCGGACGCGGCCTCCGCGCTCGACTATCTGCAGAGCCTCAATCCCAATTCCGAGCAATGCTGGGTGGCGGGCTATTCCTTCGGGGCCTGGATCGGGCTGCAGCTTTTGATGCGCCGCCCCGAGATCGACGGCTTCATCGCCATCTCGCCCCCTGCCAATCATTATGATCTGAGTTTCCTCGCGCCGTGCCCCGCTTCGGGCCTCGTCGTGTACGGCACGCGCGACACGGTGGCGCCGGCGGCGGACGTGGAGCGCGCGGTCTCGAAGATCCGCACCCAGAAGAACATCAAGGTGGACCACACCCCGATCGACGGCGCAGACCATTTCTACCGCGACAAGGACAAGAGCGTAGACTTCCTGCCCGAGTTGGAAAAGCGCGTCAGCGCCTATCTCGACAAGCGCCTGGCGCCCTCCGCGCCGCGCCGGTGAAACGGTCTCAGGCCCGCGCGATGCGCCCGCCGGGCAGCGGGGCGGGCGCGCCGGTGGCGCCGGGGAAGCTGAGCGGCAGGCCCTCCAGCGCGCGCACCGCCAGGAAGGCGAACGCTTCGGCCTCGATCGCGTCCCCACGCCAGCCCAGCGTGTCGCAATCCACCAGTTCAGCGCCTGCGCGGCTTTCGATTTCACGCATCAGCGCGGGGTTCTTGCGCCCGCCGCCGCTGACGATCACCCGCGTGGGGCGCACGGGCAGAAGGTCGAGCCCGCGCCCGACCGCGGCCCCGGCGAGCGCCGTCAGCGTGGCGGCCCCATCGGCGGGGGAGAGGCCCGCCACGAGCGTGGCGGAGAAATCGTAGCGGTCGAGCGATTTGGGCCAGGGCGCGGCGAAAAACGGATGCGCCAGCCAGTCCTTAAGCTTGTCCTCGCGCACCTGGCCCGACGCCGCCAGCCGCCCGCCCTTGTCCATGACCCCGAGCCCGCACGCCTCCATCCATTCGTTGATCGGCCCGTTGGCGGGCCCGCAATCGAACGCCGCCAGTGCGTCCCCGCCGCCCGCCCAGGTCAGATTGGCGACGCCGCCCAGATTGAGCACGGCCGTATCGGACCCAAGCCCGGCGCGCGTCAGGAGGGCGGAATGATAGGCCGGCGCGAGGGGCGCGCCCTGGCCGCCGGCGGCGACGTCGGCGCTGCGAAAATCCCACACGACATCCACCCCGAGCGCCTGCGCCAGCAGGGGCCCGTCCCCCAATTGCCGGGTCGCGCCGCGCTCTCCGCGGGCGGGCGGGCGATGCAGCACCGTGAGCCCGTGCAGGCCGATCACGTCCAGATCCGTAAGCGCCACGCCCGCCGCGGCGGTCACCGCCTTGACGGCCTCGGCATGGGCGAGCGTGAAGGCGCGCTCGGCCGGCGCGAAGCAGGCGGGCTCGGGCCCGGCGAAGTTCCACGCGCGCGCGGCCGCGACCGCCTCGGCCATCTGCGCGCGCAGCGCCTCGCCATAGGGGTGGAGCGCCCAAGGGCCGAATTCCTGCACCAGCCGCCCGTCCGTACGCAGGATCGCGACGTCGATCGCCCCGTCGAGCGCGGTGCCGGTCATCAGCCCCAAAGCGAGGCGCGGCTTACCCATCGGCGCGCCCGATTTGGCCCCGCCCGCGCCGCCATGCTAGCCTCAGACCTTCCATGACCGCCTTCGCCTCCGCCTTCCTGCGCACCATGTCCGAGCGCGGCTATATCCATCAAGTCACGAACGCCGAGGGGCTCGATGGGGCCGCGCTTCGCGGCGGGCTCACGGGCTATATCGGGTTCGATCTCACTGCCTCCAGCCTGCATGTGGGCAATCTGATCCAGATCATGCTGCTGCGGCGCCTGCAGCAGGCCGGGCACCGGCCGATCGTGCTGCTGGGCGGGGCCACGACCAAGGTGGGCGATCCCTCCGGCAAGGACCAGGCGCGCAAGATGTTGTCCCCGGCGGAGATCGCAGCCAACAAGGCGAGCATCCAAAGCGTATTCGCCAAGCTGCTCACCTTCGGGGACGGCCCGGGCGAGGCGGTGTTGCTGGACAATGCCGAATGGCTCGACGCGCTGGGCTATATCGAGTTCCTGCGCCTGTTCGGGCAGCACTTCACGATCAACCGCATGCTCAGCTTCGACAGCGTGCGCCTGCGCCTGGACCGGGAGCAGCCGCTCACCTTCCTCGAGTTCAATTACATGCTGATGCAGGCTGTGGACTTCTTGGAGCTGAGCCGCCGCCAGGCTTGCGCGCTGCAAATGGGCGGCTCCGACCAATGGGGCAATATCGTCAACGGCGTGGAGCTGACGCGCCGGGTGGACGGGCGCGAAGTGTTCGGGCTTACGACGCCGCTTCTTTCCACCGCCTCCGGCGCGAAGATGGGCAAGACCGCCGAGGGCGCCGTCTGGCTTAATCCGGAGCTCAAAAGCCCCTACGAATACTGGCATTTCTGGCGCAATACAGAGGACGGCGACGTCGCGCGCTTCCTCAACATCTTCACCGATCTGCCGCGCGAAGAGATCGCCCGCTATGAGGGCCTTCAGGGCGGGGAGATCAACGACGCCAAGCGCGCGCTGGCCAATGCCGCGACCGCCCTGCTGCACGGGGCCGCCGCCGCGCGCGAGGCGGAAGCGGCGGCGCGCGCGGCCTTTACGGGCGGGGCGGGGGCGGCCTTGCCCGGCGCCGACGTGACCGGGGCGGAGCTCGCCGCGGGCCTGCGCCTGCCCGCCGCGCTCACCCGCGCGGGCCTCAGCGCGTCCAACGGGGAGGCCAAGCGCCTGATCGAGCAGGGCGCGGTGGCGGTGAACGATACCATCGTCTCAGACCCCGCCCGCACGCTCAGCCCCGCTGACCTCGTGGACGGGGCGGTGAAGCTCACCCGCGGCAAGACGCGCCACGCCATGCTGCGCCTAGTTTAGCCGGCCTTCTTTGCGGCGCCCTTCTTGGGCTTGGACGGGGCCAGCGGCTCGAAAATGCGCCGCAGGATGCCCGGCGCCATCACCGAGAGCGGGTTCACGCCCACCCGCGGCTTGTCCGAAAGCCCTTCCACCGAATAGGTGATGCCGAACACCCCCTCGCCTTTGCGCGACACCAGCAGGTCCCCCAGGATCGGCACGCCGCCGAGTACGGAATTCAGGCCGTAGGAGGGGATGATCACGCCGTCGATATCGAGCGCGCCGTCGTCGAGATCGACCGCGCCCTTGGCGGTGATGCCAAGGGAGGGGCCGGCGGCGCGGCACTCCCCCAGGGTGAGCGTGTTGTCCGCCAGCGTCATGGGCGCCTCAAGCCCGCTGAACGCGATCCCCTCGCCATTGAGCGCGCCCGCAAGGCCGCGCATCGATGCCACAGAGGAAAGAAGCGTGGCCATGGCCGGCATCTTCACGAGCTGAAAATCGTTCAGTTTCAGCAGCACGTTCGCGCTGGGGACGGCCCCGAAGCGCCAGGTCCCGCTCGCCTCGGCGCGGCCGCCGCGCACATTGGTCGAGCCCGTGAAGGCGCGCACCACGAAGCCCGCATCGTCGGATTTAAGGCTGAGGCGGCCCGTCTCCGGCCGGTCCGGGGTGGGGGTGATGGCGAAGGCGAAGGACTTGTCGGGCGCGGGCGCTCCGGTCAGGGAGGCGCGGGTGATCGCGGTCCCGTCGAAACCGACGTCGACCACGCCCGATCCCATCTCCGCGCCGCCGCGCAGGCGCATCCGCTCCACCTCGCCGCGCACCTCGATCGCCGGCGACAGCCGCCCCGCCTCGCCCGCCCTCCCGCTCGCTGCGGCGGCGGCGGCCTTGCGGTTTTGCTCCTTGTACGGATCGGGCTCGAAGAAGGGGGCGAGCGCGAGGAACTTGCCCGAGACGTCGGCCGCGAGCGCGCCGGCGGCGTTGCGCCGTGCGGCGACGCGCCCGTCGAGCGACCCGCTGAGCCGCGCGGTCGCGAGCTCGGCGGTGAGGATGTCGCCCTTGCCGGTCACGCTCAGCGCGCCGTTGACGAGCAGCCCCGCGCCCTGGGCGCGCAGGTCGCGCAGGTCGAAGCGCCCGCCGGGCCCGCGCGCCACTTTCATCCGCACCGTCGCGGGCGCGCCTGCGGGCTTGCGCCAGAACCCCGCCGGCAGCACCACCCCCGCCTGGCCGAGATCGAGCGCGACATCGGCTTCCGAGACGTCGAGCCCTACGCCTTCGGCGCGCGCCTCCACCCCGATCGGGCCCGAGGCGTAGCCCGCCGCGCCATAGCCCAGCTTCACGAGGTCGCTCGCGAGCATCGGCCCGCGCAGGACGATCTGGGAGGGCGCCTTCGGGCGGCCCTGGAAATGCTCGGTCCAGGCGAGGTCGACGCGCGACTGCCCGATCGTCAGCGGTCCGGACAAGGCGAGCTTGCGGTCATCGCCCGCGATGGCGAGGCGCCAGTCCGAGATCGTATAGCCGCCCTCCTTCGGGGAAGCGCCCGCCCCCTCGATCCGCCCATCGACCGCAAAACGCAGCTTATCCTTCGCGCCTGGGCCGCCTCCGAGGATGCGGCGGATGGCGAAATCAACCTCCCCGTTCCCGACGATCGATTGGGGGTCGAAAGGCAGGCGCTCGTTGAGCCCGATCGGGGCCTGGCGTAGCAGGTCGATCATGGCGCGCGCCTCGCCGGCGGCGTTGGCGGCGTAGGTCGCCTCCGCGCCCTTGGGGCTCAGATACGGGATCTCCACCCGCCCCGCGGTGAGCGCGAGCGGGCCCACCTTGCCGCTCTGGAGCTTCAGGTTGAAGCTGTTGCCGCCCAGCGCCGCCTCGCCCCGGCCTTCCGAGATCGGGGTCATGCCCGTGAGGTAGCGGACCTGGGCGTCGTCGAAGCTGAATTTCAGCGTCAGCGCGCGGTCGGGCAGCGGGCCCGTGCGAAGGTCGGCCGGCTTGAAATCGACCCGGAGCGATGCGTCCCGCAGGGTTCCGCCCTGCACCGCCTGGGCGAGCCAGCTGCGCGCCCCCCCGCCCACGCCGAGCGGCCAGAACCGCAGCACCGTGGCCGGCGCCACCGCGCCCTGGATCTCGGCGTCGAGCTTCACGCCCGGGCGCGTCCGCCCGCCCCCGTCCGGCCCCCAGAACACCCGCCCGCGCGCGCGCAGGCGGGCGCCGTCGATGGCGGCCTCGAACGTCTCGATCTCCACGGCGCCCTCGTCGAGGCGCAGGAGCCCGGTGGCGGCGATGTTTTTCACCGAGGCCGCTTCGGGGAACACGCCGGGCATCGTCACGTCGACGCGGGGGGCGTCCAGCGTGAAGCGCGCGGGCTGCTTTTCGCCGTCCCCGAACAGGCCCGAAACGCGCTCCACCCGGCCCTGGCCCTCGATGCGGGTCTTGAGCCCCGCCACCTGGATCTCCTGGACCAGCAATGCGTCGCTCTCGAGATCGTAATAGCCGCGCACCCGCCCGCCGCTGACGCGCAAGCGCCCCTCGCCGCTCTCGAACACGCCCGCCCCGATCGCGACGTCGCCCTTGATGCTGCGGACCCCGGCCTTACGGTCGAGCACCGCCGACATTGTGGCGGTGAGCGGGGCGCGCAGGCCCCGCAGGGGCCCGAGGCTCGCCCGCGGCGCCAGCGCCTCGGGCTGCACGCCGGACACTTTTAAATTCACCTGCGCCGCCTTGAACCCGGTGTCGGTCGCGATGGCGATCGAAAAGGGGGCGGGCCCGCGCTCACCCTTCAGGCGCGCCGAGGCGGAAAGCGTCAGGCGCTCGCCGTCCCGCTGGAGGTCGAGGCCCGCGCCGTCGCCGCGCCACCGGCCCCCGCCCGCTTCATCGATGATGAACAATTGGGCGCCCGTGATCGAGATCGCGCGCAGGTCGCGTCCCGCGCCGATCGGGCCGAAGGCCTGCGCCAAGCCGTCCAGGATGCGGTTGACCCGCTGGGTCAGGGTCTCGTTCGGCGGTGGGGGCGGAACGCGGATGTCGGGCTGCCCGCCGGGACGCCCGAAGGCGACCTCCGAGGCGCCGTCCTTTTTCAGCGTCACGGTCACGTCGCCGCCGATGAAGCGGGCGTTCTCGAGCGCGATCCGGCCCACGATCAGGCGCTTCAGGCTCACGCCTATGATCACCTGCTCGCTGCGCGTGAGCTCCTCTCCCGCGGTGTCCAGCGCGCGCACGCCGCGCGCCTTCAGCTCGAGCGAAGCCCGCCGCGGCCCCCAGCCGAGCTCCACCTTCTCGATCGTAACCGACCGCCCGTCGCGGGCGCGGCTGAGCTCGGCCTCCACATGGCGGGTGAGCGCGGGAAGCTCGATCGGCCCGGCCGACAGGCGCCACCAGAACAGCCCCACCGCCAGCGCGAACGTCGCCAGCAATCCAAGCGCGACCTCGAGCGCAAGGAGGGAGGAGCGTCGGATCATCCTGTAAGCGACGCAATGGGCGCACGCGCCGCGCCCTGCGGCGCCGGCGGCGGCTTTGACAGGCCCGCAAACGGGTTCAAAAAGGCGCTCAAACCGTGGCGTTGCCGCGCCACGGAGCGCGTCAAGGGGCGCGTCTTAGGCACAAGGACGAACGACATGGCTAATCCTGGCGAACTGCAACCCGGCGACGCGGCGCCGCCTTTCGCACTTGCGAGCGACGGCGGCGGAGAGGTGCGGTTATCCGACTTCAAAGGCAAGCGGCTGGTGCTCTATTTCTACCCGAAAGACGACACCTCCGGATGCACCCGGCAGGCGTTGGATTTCACGGCGCTGAAACCCGCGTTCGAAGCAGCCGGCGCAACCATCATCGGCATCTCCAAGGACGACGTCGCCACTCACGATAAATTCAAGGCCAAACATGGGCTTTCCATTGCGCTCGCCGCCGATCCCGAGGGCGAGACGCTGGCCCGCTACGGCGTCTGGGTGGAGAAAAACATGTATGGCCGCAAATATATGGGGATCGAGCGCACGACCTTCCTGATCGACGGCGACGGGGTAATCCAAAAGATTTGGCGCAAGGTTAAAGTGCCGGGGCATGCTGAGGAAATCTTAAGCGCGGTGAACAAAAACTGAATGCCGCTGTAGTGCGCGGCCGAGGCGGCTTGCTGGACGGGGCGAGGCGTGGCACACACGAAGGGCGGGCGGGCTTGCAACGCCAGTGGCGACGGGCGTCATTCGCGGTTGCAAACCAAGACGGTTTCGGTTCGAATACGAGCGGGGGCCGGGCATTTTGTCGTTAATGATCGCAGGCGGGCGGTTGCAATCATGAGCCAATTCGGAACGCGTGCTCGGGCCTTCTTTGACCGGGTATTCCCAGAACGGCAGATCTACCATCGAAGCGGCGGGATGGTTCGCTACATCTCGCTTTCCCCCTCGACCCAGGCGGTGCTGGCCCTCGGGGCCGTCGGCGTGGCCGGATGGTGCGCCTACGCCAGCGTAAACGTGCTGATGAGCGGCCAGATCATGTCGGCGCAGGACGCCGAGGTGACGCGCCTGGAGGCGAAGTATAAACGCTGGCTGGCCGAATCGCGGGCCCGCGAGGCGGAAGCCCAATCCCAGCTTGAGGAGCGCACGCAGGCCTTCGTCCGCGCGACGGACGAGTTCGAGCGGCGCCACGAATCGCTGAAGCTCCTCGTCGATTTCGCCGGCGAATCGAGCGTCACCGCCTCGGCCAGCCCCGTGAAGCGCGATGGCGCGCGTCTGCTGATGCACGCCTCCATCGAAGAGGCCGAGCCGCGCCAGTCCCGCGATTGGGACAGCCCGGCCTATCGGGTTCAGACCGTCGGGTTCAAGGCGCGGGTCGACAAGCTGAAGGCCGAGCAGCGCGCCTTCCTTGCCTCCGCCGAGGACGCCGCGGTCGAGCGCGCCGAGGAAGTGCGCGGCGTCCTGCGTATGACCGGCGTCGGCTTCACCCGCCTCGTCGGGGACGATCCGGACTCCGCCATGGGCGGCCCGCTGGTTCCGCTGGACCTCACCGGCGTGCTGGGCGAGGGCGAGGTGGACCCCGCGTTCGCCCGACGCGTGCAGCAGGTGGCGGCGCGGCTCGCCGAATCACGCCGGCTCGAAGAAATCTCCAGATCTACGCCGCTTGCGCCCCCCGTCGGGGTGGCCTACCGCGAGACCAGCGGCGTCGGCCCCCGCATCGACCCCTTCACCGGCCGCCCGGCTTACCATGCCGGCCTCGATCTGGCGGCCTTTGAAAAAGCCCCGGTCGTCGCCACCGCGCCCGGCACCATCGCTTATGCGGGCGTCCGCCAAGGCTATGGGTACGTGGTGGAGATCGACCACGGCCACGGCTTCAAGACCCGCTACGCACACTTGAAGGATTTCCAGGTTGCGCGCGGCGAACGCGTGGCGATCGGCCAACGTATCGGATCGATGGGATCGACGGGCCGCAGCACCGGAACTCACCTCCATTATGAGGTTTGGTTCCGTGGCAAGGTTTATGATCCGATCAGTTTCCTGAGGGCAGGACAATATGTTCACGCAAAAGGGTAAAATACCCGATACTGTGCCGGCGCTTCCAGAACCTGGTCTGAAAAGAATGCCTCCTACCCGTCTCATGACCTCGATCATCGCCAATGGCGTCCGCATCCGCGGGGCCATCGAGGCCGATGGCGCGGAATTGCAGGTGGACGGCGAGATCGAAGGCAATGTCCGCGGCGGCTCACTGACGATCGGGGACACGGGCCTCGTGAAGGGGGACGTCGTCTCGGAGAGCGTGCTGGTGAATGGCCGCGTCGAGGGCTCGCTCCGCGCGCGCAAGGTGCAGCTCGCGAAAAACGCCCACGTGCTCGGGGACATCACCCACCAGAGCCTCTCGGTCGAGATGGGCGCCGTATTCGAAGGCCAGTGCCGGTACCTGCAGGACCCCTTGAAGGATACCGGCGGTCCGTCCCCGGCCCAGCAATTGGGCGGCCCCACGATCAGCCCCTTCCCCGGCGGCGCCGCCGCCCCCGCCCACCACGACCGCAATGACGATGCGCGCCTCGTCGGCGGGGTTATCGTGACCGGCACGAATTAGGTTCCACTCGCGCCGGCGGCGGCGGCGCTCCGGCGGTTGGGCCTCTGGTGGGCTTGCGGCGGGAGTGAATGTTCCTTGCCGCGGCCTTTGTAGACCGTGACGGATGTTGGGATTAGACGATTTTCTGGCCAATCAGGCCTTTGCCTTTCGGCTGCCTGCGGGAGCGGCGGGACTGCAGAAGTTGGATGGCTCAAGCCGGGCTTCTGCCTAGCGCTTTGGATCGATCGTCGCTGAGCTGATCGCCCGCGCCGAAAGCGCATGACCGCCCGGGCAGGCAGGTTCGCCAGACGCCATCGGCGAAAACAGTGCGTTCCTATCGCGCCCGCGGCCTGCCTTGACGCGAGCGGCGCAGCGCACCGCCCGCCCGCGCCGGCTAACCATAGCGACAGAGGCCGAGCTGCTCCGCATGCCCCGCAGGGCTGCGCCGCCCCAGCAGCCGAAGCCAGCCCGAGCCGCAAAGCCGGAACCGCCGCCTCGACATCGCAGCGCCAGGCGCGCCCGCGCCACACCTGCCAGCCAAACCTATAACGCCAAGGCTCCCTCTCGGTCTCGCACCCCAGCACTACCCCCGTCGGAGTCCGCCGGAGCAAGCCGGGCCGCGCTTAGAGCGGTTCTCGATTGGATTGAATCACCCAATCGAAAAAAACGCTCTACACTTTAAGGTAGACCGTTTCTCGTCCGAAAACCGCGTAACACTTTTCGGGAAACGGTCCAGGACGCTGCTTCCACCCCGCCCCAGCGCATCGGCGCGATCATGGCCGCAAGCGACCGCGCCCCAGCCAAGCCGGCAGCCCGTCAATCGATATCAGCCACCTCGCCGGCGCCGCCTTGGACGCGGGCGGCGAGGGCGGCGGCCATGAAGGCGTCGAGGTCCCCGTCCAGCACGCCCTGGGTGTCGGACGTCTCCACCCCCGTGCGGAGATCCTTCACGAGCTGGTAGGGCTGCAGCACATAGGAGCGGATCTGGCGGCCCCAGCCGATCTCGGTCTTGGTGTCCTCCAGCGCCTGGGCGGCGGCCTCGCGCTTTTGCAGTTCGAGCTCGTAGAGGCGCGCGCGCAGCATGGCCCAGGCGGTGGCGCGGTTCTTGTGCTGGGAACGCTCGGCCTGGCAGGACACGACGATGCCGGTCGGCAGGTGGGTAATGCGGATCGCGCTGTCGGTCTTGTTCACGTGCTGGCCGCCGGCGCCGGACGCGCGGAAGGTGTCGACGCGGCAATCCTTCTCGTTGATCTCGATGTCGATCGCATCGTCCACCACGGGATAGACCCAGGCGCTCGCGAAGCTCGTATGCCGGCGCGCGTTCGAATCGAAAGGCGAGATCCGCACCAGCCGGTGCACGCCCGCCTCGGTCTTGAGCCACCCATAGGCGTTTTCGCCTTTGACGAGGATGGTGGCCGATTTAATGCCGGCGGTGTCCCCGCTCTGCTCCTCCAGCAGCTCCGCGGCCATGCCGTGGGCCGTGGCCCAGCGCGTATACATGCGCAGCAGCATCTGGGCCCAGTCCTGGCTTTCGGTGCCGCCCGCCCCGGAATTCACCTCGACATAGCAATCATTGCCGTCGGCCTCGCCTCCGAGCAGGGCCTCGAGCTCGGCCTTGGCCGCGCGCGCCTGGGCGGCCTTGAGGGCGGCGCGCGCCTCTGCGAGCAGCGCCTCGTCGCCGTCGGCCTCCGCCAGCTCGGCGAGTTCGGTATTGTCCTTGAGCTCGGCCTCCAGGGTGCGGATCGCCTCGATCCCGCTGGCCAGGCGGTTGCGCTCGCGCATCAGCTTCTGCGCCCGCTCGGGGTCGGACCAGAAATCAGGGCCCTCGGAGAGGGCGTTCAGCTCGTCGAGGCGGGCAAGCGCAGGTTCCCAGTCAAAGACGCCTCCGCAGCAGGCGCACGCTGGTTTCGATTTGCTCGACGGACTGGGCGATGTCGGGGCGCATGGAGAATCCCTGGCAGTGTGGAGCGCGGGCTCAGATCAGTAGATGCCGCCGAGCCCCTGGTCGGCGGTGCCCGCCGGGGCGGCGGGAGCATCGGGCGTCGCCCCGGCCACCACCTCCTCGGAGGGATAAAGCCCCTCGAGCGCGCGCGGATCGATCTGCTCGCCCTGGCCGAACACGAAGGGCGAGGCCTCGACGTCGCGGACCGGCTCGGTGCCCGGCTTGAAGGCTTCGAGGATCGTCTCCGTCGTGTCCGCGCCCGGGAGCAGGCCGGTTTTGGCGTCGATGCGGACGAGGCGCACGCCCGGCGGGATGCGGAACGGCGTCGAGGGCACGCCCTTGAGGGCTGCGTTCATAAAGTCGCGGAAGACCGGGGCGGCGAGCGTGCCCCCGGTCTCGCCCTCGCCCAGGCTCTTGGGCTTGTCGAACCCGATCCAGACGCCGACCACGAGATCGGGCGAAAAGCCGACGAACCAGGCGTCCTTGTAGTCGTTGGTGGTGCCGGTCTTGCCGGCGAGCGGCTTGCCCACGGTCTTGATCACGCTGCCCGTGCCGGTGGTGATGACGCCTTCGAGCATGGACGTGATCTGGTAGGCGATGATCGGTTCGAGCACCTGCTCGCGCGCATCGCCGACGACCGGCGCCTCCTGGCCGCCCCAGACGTCGTTGCAGCCCGGGCAAGCGCGCTTGTCGTTGCGGTAGACAGTCTTGCCGTCCCGGTCCTGGATCCGGTCGATCAGGGCGGGCGAGACCTTCTTGCCCCCGTTGACGAACATGGCGTAGGCGCCGGTCATGCGCATCAGCGTGGTTTCCCCCGCCCCGAGCGACATCGACAGCACCGGCATCAAATCGTCATAGACGCCAAGCTTCTTGCCGTAATCGACAATGCGCTCCATCCCCATCTCATAGGCGAGGCGCACGGTCATGGCGTTGCGCGACTTCTCCAGCCCCATGCGCAGCGTCGAAGGGCCGTAGAATTCCTTGGTGTAATTCTCCGGCGAATAGAGCGAGCCGTCGCCCGCCTCGATCTGGAACGGCGCGTCCTCGATCAGGGTGGCGGGCGTCAGGCCGTAATCGAGCGCGCTCGCATAGACGATCGGCTTGAACGAAGAGCCCGGCTGGCGCTTCGCCTGGGTCACGCGGTTGTACTGGCTGTTAGAGAAGGAATACCCCCCGACCATGGCCAGGATCCGGCCGGTATGGGGGTCCATGGCGATGATCGCGCCCTCGACCGCGGGCACCTGGCGCAGGCCGAACCCGCCGCCCTTCAGCGGCTGCACATAGACCACCGAGCACGGCTTCAGCACCCGCTTCTTGTCCGCGCGCGCGCCCGCGGCGGCCCAGGCGACGTCGGCCGAAGCGAGCGCGCCTTTCACGAGCTTTTTGTCCGGATTGAGCGCGCTGACCCGCACGCCCTTGGCGGAGGCGTCAATCACCACCGCCTTGAACCAGCCGCTCGCGCCGGGCGGCTCGTCGATCCGCTCGAAGCGCTTCAGGACGGTCGCGGCGTCGCCGTCGATGTCCATCTTCCCGACCGGGCCGCGCCAGCCATGGCGGCGGTCATAGAGGTCGAGCGCCTCGCGCAGGGAGCCGGCCGCGGAAAGCTGGAGGCGGGTATTGAGCGTGGAGCGGATCGACAGGCCCCCGTCATAGAGCGCCTTGTCCCCGTAGAGGCTCACGATCTGGCGGCGCAGCTCCTCCACGAAATGGGCCGACGCCACGTACTGATCCCCCTGCAGCCGGTCGATCGTCACAAGGTCCTCGGCCTTGGCCTTTTCGGCGTCCGCCTGGGAGATGAAGCCGTTATCGGCCATCCGCCCGATCACCCAATTGCGGCGCGCTATCGCCCGGCGCTTGAACTTCACCGGCTGGTAATTGCCCGGCGCCTTCGGCAGGGCGGCGAGATAGGCGGCCTCCGCGATCGTCAGCTCGTCGAGCGGCTTGTTGAAATAATTGAGCGCGGCCGCGGCCACCCCGTAGGAGCGTTGGCCCAGATAGATCTCGTTCAGATAGAGTTCGAGGATACGGTTCTTGGAGAAGGCTTGCTCGATCCGCTTGGCGAGGAAGGCCTCCTTCACCTTGCGGGTGATGGTGCGGTCGCTCGTGAGCAGCATGTTCTTGGCGACCTGCTGGGTGATCGTGGAGCCGCCCTCGAGCCTGCGGCCCCGCAGCGCATTGCCCAGCGTGCCGCGCAGCACGCCCAGCACATTGATCCCGGAATGCTCGTAGAACGTCTTGTCCTCGGCCGAGAGGTAGGCGTTTTTCAGAAGGTCGGGGATCGCCGCGATCGGCACGAAGACGCGCTGCTCGCGCGCGAATTCCGCGATCAGGCTGCCGTCGCCGGCATAGACGCGGCTGGTGACCGGGGGCTCGTATTTGGCCAGCGCGTCATAGCTCGGCAGCCCCTGCACCGCGAGGCCGACGAAGCCGGCCAGGCCCAGCACCACCGCCACCACCGCGATCCCGGCGAAAATCAAAATGCGTCGCAGCATGGCGCCCTTCCAAATCGGCTCGCGGCAGCGTCGGGTTGGTTCCACGCGCACACGGCGTGATTATGGCCGCCCCGCGTGCGCGAATGAAGCCCGCGCGCCATCGCCAACGGCAAAAAGCTGCGGCTTTTCGAATTGGGCGGCCACCGCCTCCGCGATCGCCTCGGCCACGCGGGCGCGCGCCTTGGGGTCGGCGAGCCGCGCCGCGTCCTCCGCATTGGAGAGAAATCCGAGCTCCAGCAGCACGGCCGGCACGTCCGGGGCGAGCAGGACGTAGAACCCCGCGCTCCGGTGGCTGTTGCGCAGCAGGGGCGCCGCGCCCTGCAGCGTCTGCAAAAGGCCCGCGGCGAAATCCCCCGACCGGGTGCTCGTCTCCCGCTGGGCGAGTTCGAGCAGGATGGAGCGCACCGCCGGCTTGGAGGGCGGCCCGTCCAGATCGAGGGTCCAGTTCGCGCCGTCAGCGACGCGCCGGGCGCGCGCGCCCCCCCGCTCGGACAGGGTGTAGACGGCCGCCCCGCGCACCTCCGGCTTGGGGCTCGCATCGGCGTGCAGGGACAGGAACAGGTCGGCCTTGCGGGCGCGGGCGATCTCGACGCGCTTGGCCAGCGGCAGGAAGGCGTCGCCCTCCCGCGTCAGCACGACCTCATAGCCGCCCCGCCGCTGCAGCGCCGCGCGCACCGCGAGCGCAGCCGCGAGCGTCAGATCCTTTTCCCGCACCCCCGCGCGCACCGCGCCGGGATCCTCCCCGCCATGGCCGGCGTCGATCACGATCACCCGCGCCTTGGCCGGCTGGGCGCTCGGGAGGGGCGGCGCCTCTGTCTCCGGGCCGCCCGCCAGCACGCCGGCCGGCTCTCCGCCCCCGTCCCTGTCCCCGCCCTCGCCGGCGTGCGAAGCAGCGAGCAAATAGGTGAAGCGTCTGCCGCCGGCCACGCGCTCCTCGAGCATGCGCACCAGCACCGCCTCCTGGCGCAGATCGGCCACCAGCCGGGCCGTGCCCGCGTCCTTGCGCCCCTGGCGCAGGCCTGCGATCAGTGCAGACGGGCCCAGCGGCGCAGGGGAGATTTCCAAGGGCGCGAAGTCCAGCACAAAGCGTGGGCGCGGCGAGGGCAAGAAAAACGCCCGCGGCGGGGAGGCTCGCCCAGTCAAGGTGACGAGGAGCGCAGTCCCGTCCGGGCGTGCTTCAGTCCGCACCGCGGCGCGCGCGGGCGCGTCTGTGTGCGCCGGGGCCGGCGCACACACGGTCGCCGCGGCCGCAAAAGCCGCCATCGCGCTGTTCCAGCGTCGCATCTTTTTCTTCCATACCCGCTCCCTTTATGCCTCACCGGGCTTTCAGAAGTCTTGACAAGCCGGGCTTTTGATGTACGCGGGATTGGAGCACAGCGCCGCGAGCGGCCTGTGCGCCGCACGAGTCGCTTCGCCGCATGCGTCGCTTCGCGCCCCCCCTCCCGCGCACATTTTTGGCGCGCAGGGTTCTGGAAGGGCCGGCGGCGAAGAGCCTCCCCCACCTCTGCCCAGCCTGGGTTGCGCCGCTATGGGCGCAACCGAAAACGGGCGGGTCGGGCCCCAAGCCGATTTCGGAGTGCTGATGCAAGCTGAACCCTGCCGCGTGGTGATGTTTACCGCCAGCGCCGCAATGCGGGTTTCGGCCGCAATCCTTGCGCTTCCCCGCCTTGCGCTTCCCCGGCCCTGCGCTTCCCCGGCCGTCCGGCCAAAATACGCACAATTTAAAGCCCGAAACCCTGCGACGCCGCGACCCGCGCCCTTCCGGCGCGGCGCCTCGCCTGCACGTCGCTTACGGAGCCTCCCCTTATGGCCAAGAAAATGCTCGTCGACGCCGCCCACCCCGAGGAGACCCGCGTGGTCGTCCTGGACGGCCAGCGCGTCGATGATTTCGACTTCGAAACCCAAAACAAAAAGCAGCTGCGCGGCAATATCTACCTCGCCAAGGTCACCCGCGTAGAACCCTCCCTCCAGGCCGCCTTCGTCGAATATGGCGGCAACCGCCACGGCTTCTTGGCCTTTGGCGAGATCCATCCCGATTATTACACCATACCCGTCGCCGACCGGGAGGCCCTGAAGGCCGAGCTCGAGGCCGCCGCGCGGACCGCCGAGGACCCCGACCTCGCGGGAGAAGGCCTGGAAGGCGGTGATGAAGTCGAAGACGACGGCGCCGAGGATGAACGCCGCCGCCGCCTGCTGACCCGCCGCTACAAGATCCAGGAAGTGATCCGGCGCCGCCAGATCATGCTCGTCCAGGTCGTCAAGGAGGAGCGCGGCAACAAGGGCGCGGCGCTCACCACCTATCTCTCGCTCGCCGGGCGCTATTGCGTGCTGATGCCCAATACCGGGCGCGGCGGGGGCATCTCGCGCAAGATCACGAACGGCGCCGACCGCAAGCGCCTGAAAAAGATCGCCACCGAGTTCGAAGTGCCCCAAGGCATGGGCCTGATCATCCGCACCGCGGGCGAAAAGCGCACCAAGACGGAGATCAAGCGCGACTACGAATACCTGATCCGCGCCTGGGAGACGATCCGGGACGTGACGCTGCGCTCGGTGGCGCCGGCGCTGATCTATGAGGAATCGAGCCTCGTCAAACGCGCGATCCGCGACCTCTACGACAAGGACGTCGACGAGGTGCATGTGGAGGGCGAGGAGGCCTATCGCGAGGCGAAGGATTTCGTCCGCATGCTGATGCCCTCGCACGCCAAGAAGGTGCAGCTCTACCGCGAGCCTACGCCGATTTTCGCCAAACATGGCGTGGAGCGGCAGCTTGAGAGCATCTACAGCCCGGTCGTGAACCTCAAATCCGGCGGCTATATCGTCATCAACCAGACCGAGGCGCTGGTGGCGATCGACGTCAATTCCGGGCGCGCCACGCGCGAGCGCAATATCGAAGCCACCGCCTTCAAGACCAATTGCGAGGCCGCCGACGAGGCCGCCCGCCAGATGCGGCTGCGTGACCTCGCAGGCCTGATCGTGATCGATTTCATCGACATGGAGGAGGCCAAGAACGACCGCATCGTCGAGAAGCGCCTCAAGGACGCGCTCCGCTTCGACCGCGCCCGCATCCAGACCGGCAAGATCAGCACGTTCGGGCTGATGGAATTGTCGCGCCAGCGCCGGCGGACCGGCATCCTCGAAGGGTCCTCCCATGTGTGCGACCATTGCGGGGGTTCGGGCCGGGTGCGTTCGATCGAATCGAGCGCGCTGCACCTGCTGCGCGCGCTGGACGAGGAGGCCGTGCGGTCCCGCGCCGGGGTGGTGGAGGCGCGCGCGCCGACCGACGTCTCGCTCTACGTGCTGAACGAAAAGCGCGAGGCGCTGGCCCGGATCGAGCGGGGCCGCGGCATCCGCATCCGCATAATCTCCTCTCCCGCCCTCTCGCCGCCGGATTTCGAGCTGAGCTCGCACGGCGAGCGGCTGGCCGCGCCCGCCGCCGAGGCGCTGGAGGCTCCGCCGCGCTTCGAGGAGCCGGAGGACGATTATATCGAGCCCGATGACGAGGCCGAAGAGGTCGAAGCGGGCGAGCAGCCCGAGCCGGCGGGCGGTGCGGGCCCCCGCCTCGCCGGCGCGGACGGCGAAGGCGAGGCCGGACGCCGGCGGGGCCGCCGGTCAAGAGGCCGGTATTCATGGATTTTGTGATCGACTGTACCGAAAAGGTTTACCCGATGGTGCCTGCAGGAGCTGCCATTGACCAGATGCTGTTCTGGGAAGAAGAGAAGAAGCCTGA
>JANNOI010000043.1:0-127661 GCA_031398975.1 Alphaproteobacteria bacterium
GCGTACACCCTTGTCCCGGGCAATCGGCCGTGGCTCGGCGGGCGAGGGCGTAGGTCATTGGTGGATGCAGCGAGTCACCGCCGTGGCGCTGTTGCCGCTTACCTTGTGGTTCGTCATTTCGCTGCTCGGCCAGTCGTTGCAGTCGTACGACGCCATGCGCGGGTGGTTAGGTCAGCCCTGGGTGGCGGTTCTCACCATTCTGCTCGTGAGCACCCTGGCCGCGCATGCCAGGCTCGGTGTGCAGGTGGTCATCGAAGACTACGTTCACGGCAAGGGAGCGAAAACCACACTGTTGCTGCTGTCGACCTTCATCCACGTGGGTGCCGCGGTTGCCTCCATATTCGCGATTTTGCGTATTGCACTAGCATGAAAGAATACGAATTCATCGATCACACCTACGACGTCGTGGTCGTGGGAGCAGGCGGCGCGGGGCTGCGCGCGACGCTGGGCCTCGCCGAAGCGGGTCTCTCGACCGCGTGCATCACCAAGGTGTTCCCCACGCGCAGCCACACCGTGGCGGCGCAGGGCGGCATCTCAGCGGCGCTCGGCAATATGGGCGAGGACGACTGGCGCTTCCACTTCTACGACACCATCAAGGGCTCGGACTGGCTCGGCGACCAGGACGCCATCGAGTTCATGTGCAAGGAAGCACCCGCGGCGGTCATCGAACTCGAGCACTACGGCGTGCCGTTCTCGCGCACCGATGACGGCCGCATCTACCAGCGGCCCTTCGGCGGCATGACCACCCATTACGGCAAGGGCACGGCCCAGCGCACCTGCGCCGCCGCTGACCGCACTGGCCACGCCATGCTCCACACGATGTATGGCCAGTCGCTGCGCCATGCCGTGGAATTCTTCGTCGAATATTTCGGGCTGGACCTGATCATGGAAGGCGGCGCTTGCCGCGGCGTCACCGCCTGGAGGCTAGAGGACGGCACGCTGCACCGCTTCCGCGCCCAGCGCGTCGTGCTCGCCACCGGCGGTTACGGCCGGGCCTATTTCTCGTGCACCTCGGCCCACACCTGCACGGGGGACGGCAACGCCATGGTGCTGCGCGCCGGCCTGCCGCTGCAGGACATGGAATTCGTGCAATTCCACCCCACCGGCATCTATGGGGCCGGCTGCCTGATCACAGAGGGCGCGCGCGGGGAGGGCGGCTACCTCACCAACTCCAACGGCGAACGCTTCATGGAGCGCTACGCTCCCACCGTGAAGGACCTAGCCCCGCGCGACATGGTCAGCCGCGCCATGACGATCGAGATCCGGGAAGGCCGCGGCGTAGGCCCCAACAAGGACCATATCCACCTTCACCTCGACCATCTGGATCCCAAGGTGCTGCACGAGCGCCTGCCCGGCATCTCCGAAAGCGCGAAGATCTTCTCCGGCGTAGACGTGACCAAAGCGCCGATCCCGGTTCTGCCTACCGTGCATTACAATATGGGCGGGATCCCCACGAATTATCACGGCGAGGTGCTCACCAAAGCCAATGGCGATCCGGACGCGGTTGTGCCGGGGCTGATGGCGGTGGGCGAGGCGGCGTGCGTGTCCGTGCACGGGGCGAATCGGCTGGGCTCGAACTCGCTGATCGATCTGGTGGTGTTTGGCCGCGCGGTGGGCCTGCGCTGCGGGGAAACGCTGAAGGCGGGCGCGTCGCAGGCGGAGCTGCCCAAGGATGCGGGCGAAAGCCACCTCGCGCGGCTCGACAAATACCGTAACGCCAAGGGCGGCACGCCCACCGCGAAACTGCGAGACGCCATGCAGCGCGCCATGCAGGAGACCTGCGCCGTCTACCGCACCGGTCCCGTGCTGAATGAAGGCGTCGAGCGGATGGCCGCGATCTATGCCGGCGTGCCCGACATCGCGGTGCAGGACCGCTCGATGATCTGGAACACCGATCTGGTTGAAACCCTGGAGTTCGACAACCTGATCCAACAGGCGGTGGTCACCGTCCGCTCCGCCGCGAACCGCACCGAAAGCCGCGGCGCGCACGCGCGCGAGGATTATGCTGAACGCGACGACGTAAACTGGATGAAGCACACGCTTTGCTGGCTGAACGCGGCGGACGCGAGCGTCACCATCGATTATCGGCCCGTCCACTCCAACACGATGTCCAACGACATCCAGCCCATCCCCCCGAAAAAGCGCGTCTATTAGGCCTCCCGGTCACTCCCAGCGCTCCGGCTGCTGCGCCTCCCAGTTCAGGAATTCGTCAACCGTCCAGGCCTGGGTGGATGGGACAAGGGGGTTCATGAGGGCGAGGGTATCATCGCCCAGAGCGGGGCGCCAAAAGCTTTGCGGCGCGGCCGCGCGCGGTCTATGGCCATTCCCGTGAGCGCCTTTTTCGCCGACCTCGTGGACGAATTCCTGGCCCGGCGCACCCGCCTGCGGGCCGCCTATGGTGATCGCGCGGCCACTCTGATCGAGTTCGTGCTGGTGTCGGGTTTGGCGCTAGGCGCGTTCGCAATGGCGTTTGGGATCTGGTGGGGGCTGGCCCCCCTGGCGGCGGCGCTGGCCGGCTACGCGCTGCTGGACCGCAACCGCCAGCGGGCCTTGGCGGCCGGGGCGGACGCGTTCGGCGTGCGCCGCCGCCAGGACCGCCTGGCGCTCCTGCTGTTCGCGGCCATGGCCGTATGCGGGGCCGCGGTGTTCGCGCTCGCCCTCACCCGCGATGAAGCCCGCCGCGCCGCCGAGGAAGCGGCCCGGGAAGCGGCGCGGGACACGCCCGGCCTCTACGAGGTTGAGATCGGCCCGTAGCCCAAGCGAAGAGCCAAGGAAAGGCCTCGCCGCGGCGTTCTGGCGCACGCGCGGGGCCCGGCGGGCGCGCTATCTCCAAAGCCTCGCGTGAAGGAAACGGGCATGGTCGAACTGGCGCTTCCGAAAAATTCCCGGATCACAAAAGGCAAACGCTACGCCGCCCCCGCCGGCGCCAAAAAGACGCGCACCTTCCGCATCTATCGCTACGACCCCGAGTCCGGGGAAAATCCGCGCTGGGATACCTACGAGATCGATCTCACACGCTGCGGCCCGATGGTTCTCGACGCGTTGATGCATATCAAGAACGAGATCGACTCAAGCCTCGTGTTTCGTCGTTCCTGCCGCGAGGGCGTGTGCGGCTCCTGCGGGATGAATATCGCCGGGCGCAATACGCTGGCCTGCACCAAAGGCATAGACGAGCTGCCCGGCGGGGTGATCACGGTGGCGCCGCTGCCCCACCAGCCCGTGATCAAGGACCTTGTACCCGATCTCAGCAATTTCCAGGCGCAATACGCCTCGATCGAACCATGGCTGCACACCTCCACGCCGCAGCCGGAAAAGGAATGGCGCCAGAGCCCGGAAGATCGCCAGAAGCTGGATGGGCTCTATGAATGCATCCTCTGCGCGTGCTGCTCCACGGCCTGCCCGTCTTATTGGTGGAATTCCGATCGCTATCTCGGTCCCGCCGCCCTGCTCCAGGCCTATCGCTGGATCAACGACACGAGGGACGAAGCCGCCGGCGAGCGGCTCGACGCGCTGGAGGACCCCTTCCGCCTCTATCGCTGCCACACCATCCTCAATTGCGCGCAGGTGTGCCCCAAGGGCTTGAACCCCGCCAAGGCGATCGCCGAAATTAAGAAGGATCTGGTCGAGCGGGTGGTCTGAACGCGCAGGCGCTCTTCTCGGGCGGGTCGCGTATATGCGCCGCGAGAACGCTGGGAGGGTCTGATGCGCACCGCGATCGGCAATCCGGGCCTGGCGGCGTTTATCGTCGCAGCGACCGTCGCGGCGGGGCTGTTTCTGGCGGCAGGCTTCGCTGAGCTGGGCGCACGCAGGGCGGCCGCCCCGGTGGTGCTGGCGGTGGAGAAGGCCGCCCTGGAGGAGGCGCTCAACGAGGCTCCATGGATCTCCTCGGGGGAGGGGGCGCCGATCCTGTGGGTGCTGAGCGAGCCGGGATGCGCGCCCTGCCGGCGCCTCGAGACCGAGATCCTGCCCAAGCTTGTCGATCGTGGGGTGCAAGCCCGGGTGATCGTCGCCGCGCCACGGGCGAAGCAGGCGGATGAGGCGGGGGCGGTGGCGGCGCTGGCGCAGGCGCGGGATTGGCTGGCGCTTACCGCCTGGACCGCCGGGCGGGCGGTTCCAGGCGCGCGCGCGCTCGAGCCGGCGGCCGAAGAGGGCTATCTCGAATGGGGCCGCGCCTCGCGGGACAGGCTCTCCAACGCGGTGGGGCGCAACGGTCTGACGCTGCGCACGCCGGCTTTGTTCTGGCGCGACGGCCCAGAATGGCGTGCGCTGATGGCGCCGGACGCGCGCGGGCTGGCGCTGCTGCAGGCAGAGGCGCCGCTGGCGCGCTGAATGGCCTCCGTCCTCGCCGCCTATCGGGCGCGCCTCGCCGCGGGCGCGCTGACGCCTGATCCCGCCCAGGCCGCCGCCGCCGCCCGTCTTGACGCGCTGAGCGAGGACCTCGCCCGCTGGAAGCCGGAGGCTTGGTTCGGCCCCAAAACACCGCCGCGCGGCCTCTACCTCTGGGGCGGGGTGGGGCGTGGCAAGTCCATGCTGATGGACCTGTTCTTCGAACGCGCCCCCGTCGCCAAGAAGAAGCGCGTGCACTTTCAGGATTTCATGCGGGACCGCCACGCCCACCTGCGCGCGCTGCGCGAAGCGGGCCTCGGCGCGGACGCGCTCATCGAGGCGGCGGCGGCGCAGGTGTCGGACGCGGCGCGGCTTTTGTGTTTCGACGAGTTCCAGGTCACCGACATCGCCGACGCGATGCTGCTCGGCCGGCTGTTCGAGCGCCTGTTCAAGACCGGGATCGTGGTGGTGGCGACATCCAACCGCGCGCCGCGCGATCTCTATAAGAACGGCCTCAACCGCCAGCTTTTCCTGCCCTTCATCGCCCTGATTGAAGCGGAGCTTGAGCCGCTGGAGCTGGGCGGGGCGCGCGATTACCGGCTGGAGCGGCTAATGGCGGCGCCCGTCTATCACACGCCCCTGAATGCTGCGGCGGAGCGGGCCATGGATCAGGCCTGGGCGCGCATGACCGGGGAAGGGGCGCCGGAGCCCGTCACGCTGGAAATCGATGGCCGGGAATGGGTGGCGGCGCGCGCCGCAGCCGGATGCGCGCGCTTTTCCTTCGCCGAGCTCTGCGCCCGCCCGCTCGGCCCCCACGATTACCTCGCCATCGCCGCCCGCTTCCACACCGTGCTCATCGACGCGATCCCCAAGCTCACCCCCGACAAGCGCGATGAGGCGGCCCGCTTCCGCATGCTCATCGACGCGCTCTACGAGGCCAAAACCAAACTCCTCGCCTCCGCCGCGGCGGAGCCTCATGGGCTCTACACTGAAGGCCTGCAAAGCTTCGAGTTCGAACGCACCGCCTCGCGGCTGATGGAGATGCGCTCCGAAACCTATCTGGCCCAGGCCCGGCGCGACGACGCCTTCCACCACGCGATCGTCGATACGTGAGCCCCGCCGCTAATGAAACTCCGGTAAGGAACCAAACGGCCCGCGGCTGCGTACAAGCGCTTGTGAGTGGCCGGAGGCGATAAAATGAGCAGCGTCGTGCATGGCTTGGCGGTGACCGCGCGGGTCGCCAGCGGAGTCGCGATCGGCATTGCGGCCTCGATCAGCGCGATGGCGATCGGCGCCCATTTCGTGCTCCGCGAGCCCCTGCCGGCGCACGAGGAATATGCGCGCGCCCGGGTCGTGGAATCGGAAGCCGCCGCGCGCCACGAGACGGCCGCCGAAGCGGCGCGTTGAGGCGGCGCGCTGAGGCGCTTCGCAAAGCCCTGACGCTCGCCTATCTCTCCTCCATCGCTCCCGGAGGATCCCATGCGCGAGCAATTGCAATTCTACATCGATGGCGCTTGGGTCGATCCCGTTACGCCCCGCACGCACACCGTGATCAATCCCGCCACCGAGGAGCCGGCGGGGACCATCTCGCTCGGCTCGAAGGCGGATGTGGACAAGGCGGTGGCCGCCGCGCGTGCCGCGTTCGAGACCTTCGCGCTCACCTCGGTGGCGGAGCGGGCGGCCCTGCTTGAGGCCATCATCGCGATCTATCAGCGCCGGATGGGGGAGATCGCGGCGGCGGTGAGCCAGGAGATGGGCGCGCCGATGTGGCTCGCGGGCGCTTCGCAGGCGGGCTCGGGCCTCGCCCACTTCGCCGAAGCGCTCCGGGTGCTGAAAAGCTACGAATTCGAGCGCAGGCTGAACGGGACGCTCGTGCTGCGCGAGCCGATCGGGGTGTGCGGCCTCATCACGCCCTGGAACTGGCCGCTGAACCAGATCGCCTGCAAGGTGGGCCCGGCCTTGGCCGCGGGCTGCACGATGGTGTTAAAGCCCTCTGAACTCGCGCCCCTGAACGCGCTGCTTGTGGCCGAGATCCTGGACGAGGCGGGCGTGCCGAAGGGCGTGTTCAACCTCGTGAACGGGGACGGGCCGGGCGTGGGCGCGGCGCTCTCTGCCCATCCGGACATCGACTTCATCTCCTTCACGGGCTCCACGCGCGCCGGCATCCTCGTTTCGAAGGCGGGCGCCGATACGGTGAAGAAAGTGGCGCTGGAGCTGGGGGGGAAATCGCCCAATCTGATCCTCGAGGACGCCGATCTCGACCAGGCCGTCGCGGCGGGCGTGCGCGCGCTCGTGTCCAATAGCGGGCAGAGCTGCAACGCGCCCTCGCGCATGCTGGTGCCCGCCGCCCACCACGATCGCGCCGCCGGGATCGCGGCCGCCGCCGCCCGAGCGGTCAAGGTGATGGCCCCGGAAACCGCCGAGCGCGGGGCCATCGGCCCGCTCGCCAATGCCGGCCAGTTCCAGAAAGTGCAGGCGCTGATCGAGAAGGGGATGGCGGAGGGCGCAACCCTCGCGGCCGGCGGCCCGGGGCGCCCGGAAGGCTTCAATCGCGGCTACTACGTCAAGCCCACCGTATTCGCCGATGTGCGCCCGGACATGACGATCGCGCGGGAGGAGATTTTCGGCCCCGTGCTCGCCATCCTTCCGTACCAGGATGAAGCCGATGCGATCCGGATCGCCAACGATACGCCCTATGGGCTTTCGGCTTATGTGCAATCGGGCTCGATCGAACATGGCCGGGCGGTGGCGCGGCGGCTACGCGCAGGCATGGTGCATTTGAACGGGGCGAGCAGCGATGTGAAAGCGCCGTTCGGCGGCTACAAGCAATCCGGCAATGGCCGCGAATGGGGCGTGTTCGGGCTGGAGGAATTCCTCGAAGTCAAATCCGCGTTCGGCTGGGGCGGTTAGCGCTTGGCGGCCACCGATAGGGCGGGGCAGGCCCGGACCGGCGCGCGTCATCTCGTCGATGCGCTGCTGGCGCAGGGGGTGGAGCGGGTCTTCTGCGTACCGGGGGAATCCTATCTGAGCGTCCTCGATGCGCTCTATGACGTTCGAGACCAGATCGAGCTGATCGTGTGCCGCAACGAAACCGGCGCTTCCGCGATGGCGGAGGCCCACGGCAAGCTCACGGGCCGCCCCGGGATCTGCATGGTCACGCGCGGGCCCGGCGCGGCGCAGGCGATGATCGGCGTGCACACCGCCCGCCAGGATTCCACCCCGATGATCCTCTTCATCGGCCAGGTCGCGCGCGCCGATCGCGGGCGCGAGGCCTTCCAGGAGGTGGACCACCCGGCCGCCTTCGCCCCATGGGCCAAGTGGGCGGGCGAGATCGACGACCCGGGCCGGGTACCGGAATGCGTATCCCGCGCGTTCGCGACCGCGCTGCAGGGGCGCATGGGCCCGGTGGCGCTGGCCCTGCCGGAGGATATGCTGGACGCGCGCGCGGAGGCTGAGCCCGCGCCGACCATTGCGCCCGCGCGATCGGGCCTCGATCCGGACTTCCTGGAGGCGCTGCGCGGGCGCCTGCGGGCCACCGAGCGGCCGCTGGCCATTCTCGGAGGTTCGGGCTGGAGTGCGCAGGCGCGCGGCCAGGTGCGGGCTTTCCTCGAGGCGCACGACATGCCGGGCGTGTGCGTGTTTCGCCGCAAGGACCTGTTGGATAATTCCGCGCCGTGTTTTGCGGGCGATCTGGGTTTCGGCCTCAACCCCAAACTCGCGGAGCGGGTGCGCGACGCGGACTTGCTGCTCGCCATCGGAACGCGCCTGGGAGACGTTGCGACGCAAGGCTATACGCTGCTGACCCGCGCAGACGCGGCGCAGAAGCTCGTCCATATTCATCCGGGGGCGGAGGAGATCGGGCGCGTCTGGCCGCCCGCGCTCGCCGCGATCGCCGCCCCGCCCGCGGCTGCGGCGGGGCTTGCGGGGCTCAAGCCGGAGCGGCGGTTCACCGCCTGGCGCAGCGCCGCGCGCGCGGACTTTGAGGCCTTCACGGCGCCGATAGGCGCGGCCGGCGCGGTCAACCTCGCCGAGGCTTTCGCGGCGCTCAGCGCGGCGCTGCCCGCGGACGCGATCGTCTGTAACGGTGCGGGCAATTATGCGGCCTGGCTCCACCGCTTCTACCGCCATCGCGGCTTTCCCACCCAGATCGCCCCCACCAGCGGGGCCATGGGCTATGCGCTGCCCGCCGCGATCGCCGCCAAGCGCGCCTTCCCGGAGCGGGAGGTGTTCGCCGTCGCCGGCGACGGCTGCTTTCTGATGACGGCCCAGGAGCTCGCGGTCGCCGCCGCCTATGACGTCCGTGTACGGATCATCGTGGTGGATAATTCCGCCTACGGAACGATCCGCATGCACCAGGAGCGCGCCTTTCCCGCCCGCGTCTCCGGAACCGATCTCGCCAACCCGGACTTCGCCGCGCTCGCGCGCGCGTTCGGCGTCTCTGCGAGCGTGGTGGAGCGGACGGAGGATTTCATGCCGGCGGTGGCAGGGGCGCGCACGGCGCCGGGCCCCGCTTTGATCCATGTCCGCACAGACATCGAAGATATCGCGCCCGGGGTGACGATCAGCGGCTTGCGGGGGCGGTGAGGCCGGACGCGGAAATCCGGCCCGCGCGCTCGCGTAAGGTAGCAAGGGTGGCGCGGAAGGTGGCGAGAGCGGCGGGCGGAATGTCTTGCAGCAGCGCGCGCTCATAGGACAGCGCGAACGGCGCGATCGCATCGTGCAGGGCCGCGCCTTCCGCCGTCAGCGCCAGCGTGCTGGATCGCCCGTCCCGGTCGTTGGCGGCGCGCGCCAGCAGGCCCCGCCGCACAAGCGCCGCCGCGGCGCGGCTCACGGTGACTTTGTCCATCGCCGTACGCGCGCAGACTTCCTTCTGCGTGAGCCCGCTGGTTTCCGCGAGGATCGCGATGATCCGCCATTGCGGGATCGTGATCGCAAAGCGCGTCTCATAGGCGCCGGCGATCATCTGGCTCACCGTGTTGGAGGCGAGCGAAAGCTCATACGGCAGATAGGAGGCGAGTGTGAGCGGGGCGCTCACGGGGCGTGCCCCCGGGAGTAGCGCGCGACCTCCTGCTCGATCTTTCCGAACACGGAATGTCCGTTCCCGTCGCGCATCTCAATCTCGACTTTGTCCCCCCAGCGGAGGAAGGGCGTCTTGGGCGCGCCCTGGTTCAACGTCTCGACGGTGCGCAGCTCCGCGATGCAGGAATAGCCGAGCCCGCCGGCGGAAACAGGCGCGCCCGGGGAGCCGCCTTCGCCGCGATTGGACACGGTGCCCGAGCCGATGATCGCGCCGGCGCCGAGCGCGCGCGTCTTCGCGGCGTGCGCGATCAAAGTCGGGAAGTCGAACGTCATTTCCTTTCCCGCGTTGGGCTTGCCGAACAATGCGCCGTTCACTGACGAAAGCAGGGGCAGGTGCACCCGCGCCCCGTCCCATGCCGCGCCCAGCGCGTCTGGCGTGACCGCCACGGGCGAGAAGGCGGAAGAGGGCTTTGACTGGAAGAAGCCGAAGCCCTTGGCCAGTTCGGGCGGGATGAGATTGCGCAGCGACACGTCATTGACGAGCATCAGCAGGCGGATCTCGCCTTTGGCCTCCTCTGCGCTCGCGCCCAGGGCTACGTCCCCCGTGATCACCGCGACTTCGGCCTCGAAATCGCAGCCATAGGCTTCGTCCGCCAACGGAATAGCCTCGCGCGGACCGAGGAAGGCGTCGGAGCCGCCCTGGTACATGAGCGGATCGGTCCAGAAGCTTGCCGGCATCTCCGCCCCGCGCGCGCGGCGCACGAGCTCGACATGGTTCACATACGCCGAACCGTCCGCCCACTGATAAGCGCGCGGCAGGGGGGAGGCGCATTCGCGCTCGTGGAAGCGCTCCTTCGGCACGGAATCGTGCGCGAGCGCCTGCGCCAGGGCGCGCAATTCGGGCTCCGTCTTTTCCCAGGAATCGAGCGCGGCCTGCAGCGTCGGCGCGATCAGGGCGGCGTCGGTGTAATAATGGAGATCGTCGGACACGACGACCAGGCGGCCGTCGCGGCCGTGCTTCAACGAGGCGAGCTTCATGGACGGGATCCCCCGATCGTTTCGCGCCGGACCTGTCCGGGGCTGATTATTGCGCCGCCTGCGCGGCGTGGGACGCGCGCGCCTTTTCGTGCAGCCAGGCGGCGTGCTGGGGCGCTTTCTTGGTGCGGCTCCATTCCTCGAGCATCATCGGCGCGACGCGGCGCAGCTCCGCGAGTTCGGCCTCCGTGCCGGTATTGACCGCGAGCTCTACCCGGTGGCCGTTCGGATCGAAGAAATAGATCGACTTGAAGATCCCGTGATCCGTGGGCCCGAGCACGTCGATCCCAAGGTTCTGCGCGCGCGCCTTGGCGGCTTCGAGCACCGAGACGTCCTCCACCTCGAAGGCGATATGCTGCACCCAGAGCGGGGTGTTGGAATCGCGCCCCATGTCGGGCTGATCGGGCAGTTCGAAGAAGGCGAGCACATTGCCCCCGCCCGCATCGAGGAACACGTGCATGTAGGGATCATATTCCCCGGTCGAGGGGACGTGGTCCTCTGCGAAGGCGATCTGGAAATCCATGTCCAGGACCTTGCGGTAGAATTCCACAGTCTCTTTCGCGTCGCGGCAGCGATAGGCCACGTGGTGGATGCGCTTCAGCATCGGCACTCTCCTTGACGATCCCCGATCACGCCAGCTCGGCGCTCAGCACGCCGCGGCGGATCTGGTCGAGCTCGATCGATTCGAACAGGGCTTTGAAATTGCCTTCGCCGAACCCGTCATTGCCCTTGCGCTGGATGATCTCGAAGAAGATCGGGCCGATCGCATTGGCGGTGAAGATCTGCAGCAGCAGGCCCTGGCCCTGCGTGGGCGCGCCGTCGATCAGGATGCGGTTGCGCTCGAGCCGGGCGATATCCTCGCCATGGTCGCCCACACGCTGGCCGACGCCTTCGTAATAGGTGTCCGGCGTGTCCTGGAATACGAGCCCGCGCGCGCGCAGCTTCTCGACGGTGGCGTAGATGTCATCGGCGCCCAGGGCGATGTGCTGGATGCCCTCGCCGTGATAATCGCGCAGGAATTCCTCGATCTGGGATTTCTCGTCCTGGCTTTCGTTCAGCGGGATGCGCAGCTTGCCGCACGGGCTCGTCATCGCCTTGGAGAACAGGCCCGTCTGTTTGCCTTCGATGTCGAAATAGCGGATCTCGCGGAAGTTGAAGATGCGCTCATAATAGCCCGCCCACAGCTTCATGTTGCCGCGCTGCAGGTTGTGGGTCAGGTGGTCGAGATAAGCTAGGCCCACTGCGTTCGCGGCTTCGTCCGCGCCCGGAATCGGCCGGAAATCGACGTCATAGATCGTCTGCGCGCCGTAGCGATCGACCAGATAGACATTGGCCCCGCCGATGCCCTTGATCGCGGGGATATCAAGCTCCATCGGCCCGATCGGGCCGTCCACGGGCTCGGCGCCGCGCTTGATCGCCTCGGCCAGCGCGTGGGCGGCGTCCTTGACGCGGAAGGCCATCGCGTTCGCGGAGGGCCCGTGCACCTGGCGGAAATCCGCGGCCTGGCCGCTCGGCTCCATGTTGAGCAGGAAATTGATGTCGCCCTGCTTGTAGCGCACGACGTTCTTGGAGCGGTGGCGGCTCACCGCGGTGAAGCCCATCAGCTCGAAATAGCGCGCCATCGCGTCAGGTTCGGCGGCGGTGAATTCGACGAATTCGAAGCCGTCGGTGCCGAGGGGGTTGTCGAACAGGTCGGCCATGCGGGGTCCTCGCGATACTGAGCGCAAACTAGTATCAAATGAAACAATATCGCGCAAGGGGGGGGCGGGCCGCAGGGCGCTGCGCGAAGCCCTTGTCTTATTTACGCTATGGTCCAGTTCTCAATGCCGGAGGGGGGCGCGGCGGGCGGCGGATCGCCTGCAAGGGTTCTCTCATGGCGGGCGCCTACGCCCTCGGTTTCGAGATTGACGGGCCGTTAACGCCGCGGCGGCGAGCCTCTCCGCGCGGCCCGATTCGGGCGCGCATCTCAAAGACGCTCCCGAGCCCGGTCAGGTGGATGCGTGAAGTCGCGGAGGCAGGACGTGCGGCGCAGGCGGTTTCCCTGGCGCTGGCGGCGGCGGTGTTCGCGCCGCTCGCGCCCGCATACGCGCAGGACACGCCGGTGGTCCTGGAGGGCGCGACCGAGGACGTGCGGGAAGCGGTGCGCGCCACCCTGCCCGACCGCGAGCGCCCCGCCACCCTGTTCGACGCCGAACGTCTGGCCGAGGAGGCGGCCGAAAGCGCTTTGGCCTGGCTCCGCGCGGAGGGCTATTATTCCGGCCGCGCCGAACCGATCGCGGAGGACGAACCCCCCCGCGCGCGGGTGCGCCTGGAGCTCGGCGCCCGCTTCACCTTCGCCGATCCGGCGGTGGAATTCGACGGCCCGCCCCCCGATCCCGGGGCCGATGCAGCGCTCCGCCGTGCTCTGGCCCCGGTGCGCGCAGGCGCCCCAGCGCGGGCGCAAGACGTGATCGGCGCCGAAGCCGCAGCCGTTCAGGCCCTGCAAGAGGCGGGCTACGCGGACGCCAAGGCGGGGCAAAGGCGAGTGGTCGTGGACCACGCCACCGGGCTGATGGCGGCCACCTTCAAGATCGCCGCGGGCGGCGGGGTGAAGCTCGGCGCGCTGCGCGTGGACCCGCCCGACGTGCTCGATCGCGACTATGTGCTGAAACTGGCCGATTGGGCGCCGGGGGAGCAGTACACGCCGCAAAAGCTCAACGATCTGCGCAAGGACCTGAGCAGCACCGGGGCCTTTTCGCGCGTGGTCGTGCAAATGGACCAAGAGGGCGAGCGCGCCGGCGCGCGCGACGTGGTGGTGCGGCTGGAGGAGGCCAAGAAGCACGCGGTCGAGCTGGGCGGCTCCTATTCCACCACCGAAGGCGCGGGCGTGGACGCGGAATGGAAGCGCCGCAACGTCTATGGCCGGGCCGACACATTGACGCTCGCCTCCACCCTTGCGGAGCGGGAGCAGAGCGTTTCCGCAGAGCTGTTCCGCCCCCACGCCGCCGGGCGCAATCGCGGCCATCGCTTCGGCGTGGAGATCGCCCGCGAGGACACCGATCCGTACGTCCGCTCGGGCGTGACGGTGACAGCGGCGGTAGAGGTGCAACGCTCGGTGCGCCGCGCGGCCACCTATGGGGTGAGCGTCGCCGCCGACGTCTATGACGAGAGCGAGGGCGTCGAAAACGCGCTGATCTTCTCGGGCTTCCTCGACGGCCGGTTCGACAGCTCCGACGACCGCCTCGATCCCCATACCGGGGGCGTGCTGGAGGCGCGGGTCGAGCCCTCGATCTCCACCGGGGACGCCACCACCGCATTCGTGCGCTCCACCGGGCAGGCGCGGGGCTTTTGGTCTCCCGGCGCGCGGGACCGGGTGACGCTGGCGGGTCGGCTCGAGCTCGGCTGGGTGGCGCCGGTGTCCGGCGCGGTCGACGATCTGCCGCTGGACCGGCGCTTTTATTCCGGGGGCGGGGGCTCGGTGCGCGGCTACGAGTACCAATCCCTCTACCCCAACCAGGGCGGATCCGGCGCCGACGATCCCCCGGGCGGGCAGGGGCTCGTGGAGACTTCCGCCGAGGCCCGCCTGCGCCTCGGCGTGGCGTGGGGCGGGGCGCTGTTCGTGGACGGCGGCTCGGCGTTCAACGATTGGGGCGAGGCGAGCGCGCTCGCCTGGGGCGTGGGCGCGGGCGTCCGCTACGATCTGGGCTTCGCCCCGATCCGTTTCGACGTCGCCGTCCCGCTCGACCCCCGTCCGGGCGATCCCGAAGTCAGCTTCTATGTGAGCCTGGGGCAGGCCTTCTGATGGCCCCCGCTCCCGGATCCCGGCGTCGAGGCCCGCCCTTGCTGGCGGTGGCGGCCGCGGGCGGGGCGTTGACGGCGGCGGCCGCGCTTGTCGCGGCGCTCGGGCCGGCCGGGCCGTGGATTGCAGCGACTTTGGCCGATGGGCGCGCGGTATGGCGCCTCGGCGTGCTCGATGTGGAGGGGGTAGCCGGCGCGGGGCTCGGCGATCTCCGGGTGGATAAGGCGACGCTGCGGGACGAGCGGGGCGTCTGGGCGGAGGCCGAGGGGCTGACGCTCGCCTGGAAGCCGCTGCGCCTGCTGCTCGGGGATGTGGCGCTGACGGACGTGGCCGCCCGCCGCCTCACCGTGTTCCGACCCCCCGTTCTGAGCCCGCCCAAACCGCCCTCGCCGGTGCGCGTGGACGCGACGGTCGCGAGCCTTCATGTGGAGCGGATCGTGTTGGCGGAAGGCGTGGCGGGCGGGCCTGCGGTGCTGCGGCTGGAGGGCGGCGCGCGCACGCAGCGCGAGACGCTCGCCGCGTTTCGCCTCACTCTGCGTCGCCTCGATGCGCCCCTCGACGCCGTCGAGATCGACTACCGCAATGCCGAAACCGTCCTGATCGACGCCGACATCCGCGGCGCCCCCGGCGGGGCGATCGCGGCCCTGCTGCGCGCGCCCGACAGCGAGATCGCCTTCACCGCCCGCGCCTCGGGGAACAAGACCAAGGGCGCCGGCGAAGCGCGCGGGTCGATCGGGCGGGCCCAAGCCCTCAGCGCCACGCTAAGCTGGTCCGAGGAGGGCTGGCGCGGGGCCGCGGAGGCGAGGCCCGGCGCGATCCCGCTTCTGGCGGGTTTCGCCGCCCGCACCGGGCCGGTGATCGCGGCCGAAGGCGCGGGCGAGGCGCCGCGGCCGGCCGGGGCGCCGTTCTCCGCGCGCGTTTCCGGGCAGGGCTTTGCGCTCGAGGCGCGGGGGCGCCTGAACGAGGAGCTCGACCCGGTCGGGGCGGTGGCGGTGGTCGCTGATCTCAGCGAGGCGCGCCGCCTCGCGCCGGAACTGGGCCTCGACCGGGGCGGGGCCCGCTTCGACGGCGCGGTCGAGTTCGAGGGCGAGGACACCCGCGTCTCCGGGCGCCTCGCGGTGCGCGACGCTGTGCGCGACGGGTTCGGGCTTTCGGCAGAGGGCCCGGTGCGGGTGGTCGCCACGCCCACCCGCGTGCGCTTCACCGCCGCGCTGGACGCCCAGCGCTTGCGCGCGCCAGCGGCCGCGCTCGAGCGCCTCCTGTCGCGTGCGCGCCTCACGGCGAAGGGCGATTATGACCGCACGGACGGCGCGCTCGCCCTGTCGGAGCTTTCTCTTACCGGCCCCAACCTCACGCTGCGCGCGGCGGGGACGGCGGGCGAGGGGGGGACCCGGTTCCGGGGGGAGTGGCGGCTGCCGCGGCTGGCCACGGTCGAGCCCAGCCTGCGGGGCGCCGTCAATGGCCGGTTCACGCTCGCCCCGGCGGGACGGTCCGGCGGGCTTGCGCTCACTGCGGAGGGGGCGGGGCGCGGCTTTGCGGGGCAGGCCCCGCTCGGGGATTTGCTGGGCCCCTCCCCGCGCCTGAACGCGGAGGTCAAGTTCGAGGGCGGGGATGTAGTGGTTCCGCGCGCGGTGCTGAGCGGGCGCCAGGCGCGCCTGGGCGCCCGCGGGCGCATCGGCTCCGGCCGCGCCGACATCCGCCTGGAGGCCTCCGCCAAGGGCCCCGCACGGATCGGCGATCTGACGATCACCGGCGCCGCGGACGCCACGGGGCGCGTCTACGGGCCCTTGTCCGGGCTGCGGCTGCAATCGCAAGCCCGTGTTTCCACCCTCGACGTCGCGGGCCTCGCGTTTACGCGCAGCGTACTCAGCTTCGATCTTGCGCCCACGAAATCGGGCTATGCCGGCGGCGCGGGCCTCGAGGGCTTCGTCGCCGGAAAGCCGGCCAAGGCGCGCGCGCGGCTCGTGCTGGGGCAGGGGGCGGTGGCGTTCGAGGAGGCAAGCGTCGAGTTCGCGCGCCTGCGCGGCCAGGGGCGGGCGCGCTTTTCAAAAGCTGGCCCCGAGGCCCATCTCGATCTCTCCGGCGTGCTCGACGGCCTGGCCGCGAACCTCTCGGGCGGGGTGGCCGGCGCGTTTGATTTGACGCCCGCGCCGGGGGCCCCGCGTGTGGCGCTGGAGGTGGGTCTCACGCGCGCGCAAATGGGCGATCTGGCCGCCGATCGGCTCACGGTGAGCGCGCAAGGGCCGCTGGAGCGGGTGTCGACGCGGTTCGCGCTCGACGGCTGGGCCGGGGGCAAGCGCGTAGCGCTGACCGGCTCCGGCGAAGCGGGCTTTACCGAGGGCGTCAATGTGCGCCTGGGCGCCGCGGGGACGTTCGCAGGCGCTCCCGTGGCCACGCGCGCACCGATCAGCGTGTCCCTGCGCGAGGGGGCGCTGCGGGCCGACGGCGCCTTGAAGCTTGGGGACGGCGCGGCCTCGTTCGGCTGGCGCAGCGACAAGGGCGGCCTTCAGGCTAGCGCGCGCTTCGAGGAAGCCCCGCTGGACGTGCTGACCGCGGTCCTGGCGCAGCCCGCCGCGGGGCGCATCAGCGGTACGGTGAACCTGCGCGGCGCGCGGCAGAACCTGACCGGGGACGCCGACATCACGCTGAAAGAGGCGCGCCTCGCGCGGCGTTCGCGCGATTCGATCGATGCGCGGATCACCGGCGCGCTCGGCGGGGGCTTTCTGCGCGGGCGCCTCGAGGCGCGCTCGCGCGACGGGCTGGTGGCGACCTTGGAGGCGGACGCACCGGTCAAGGCGGCGGCCGCGCCGTTCCGCCTGGCGGCGGCCCCGGGCGGGGCCGGCGCGCTTCGGTGGTCCGCGCAAGGGCCCGTGGCGGGCTTGTGGGCGCTGTTTGGGCCGCTCGATCAATCCCTGACGGGGGTGCTCTCCGGGGAAGGGCGCGCGCAATTCGGCGATGGCGATCTGCGCGGCCAGGGCCGGCTCAGCCTCCGCGACGGCGGGTTCGAGGACAAGCCGAGCGGGGTGAAGCTCAGGGCGATCGAAACCGTGTTGGCGTTCGACGATTCCGGCGTGCGGCTGGAGCGCTTCTCCGCCACGGACGGGGCGGGGGGGCGACTGTCCGGTTCGGGCCGGCTCAACGGGCGCCTCGATCTCGAACTGGTGAACATGCGCCTCGTCGACCGCGCCGACGCCAAGGCCCGCGGCGGGGGCAAGCTGGCGCTGGAATGGCGCGAGGCCGGCGTGACGCTGACGGGCCGCATCGACCTGACCCAGGCGGAGGTCAAGCTGGTCAACGGCGCCGCCGCCCCTGCGCCGATCCTCGATGTCGTGGAGATCAACCGGCCCGGGCCGCCCCAGCGCCTGGCCGCGCCCAGCACGAGCATCCCCGTGCGATTGGATGTGCGCGTCTATGCGCCCAATGGCGTGTTTACCCGCACCCGCGGCCTCGACGCGGAATGGTCGATGGATGTGAACGTCCGCGGCGGGCTGGATACGCTGAACCTGTTCGGCGAGGCGCGCGTGCTGCGCGGGGATTTCAGCCTCGGCGGGCGGCGGTTCAACCTCGAGGAGGGCGTGATCCGCTTCGCCGGCCCTGCCGAGCAGGCGGAGGTGGACATCCGGGCGGTGGCCGAAACCGCCGACCTGACGGCGACGGTGCGCATCACCGGCGAGGCCGCCGATCCGGAGTTCGAGCTGTCGAGCGATCCGGCTTTGCCGGAGGACGAGATCCTGCCCCAGCTCTTGTTCGGGCGCTCGGCGGCGGATCTTTCCGCCTTGGAGGCGGCGCAGCTGGCGGCGAGCCTCGCTTCGCTCACCGGGCGCTCGGCCTTCGACATTGCGGGCGCGGCGCGCGCGGCGGTGGCGCTCGATCGCTTGCAGGTGCGCCAGGATGCGGGCGGGGTGTTGGTGGCGGGGGGAAAGTATCTGACGCGCGACGTCTATCTCGAAGTGTCGCGCGATGCGGCGGGCGCCACGTCCACGGCGGTGGAATGGCAGGTGCGGCCGCGCTTTTTCCTGATTTCGAGCTTCCTCCCGGAGGGGGACCAGCGCGTGTCCCTGCGCTGGCGGCGCGAATACTGAGCGCTGCAAAAGCAGAAAGCCGGACCATCCTGGAGATGGCCCGGCTTTCTTGACCCTGAGGCGGCGCAGGCGGTGGGGGGATCGTCCGCCACGGGGCCAACCGAAGAGCGTGTCCGCCACGGTTTCACCAATAAGTACGAACGAGGCGGCGATCGGTTCCTGCGTTCGGGATAAAAAATCGAGCTTTATGTCACCGAGCGTCCGCGCAGCGCGCGAATGACGAAACTCACCACCAGCAGGATGAGGAACAGGAAAAAAAGGATCTGCGCGATCGAGGCGGCGGCGCCCGCCACCCCGGAAAAGCCCAGATAGCCGGCGATCAGCGCCAGCACGAGAAACGCCAAAGACCAGCCAAGCATGCTTCACTCCTTCTATGCGGCGGTTGCGGTCACGCAGGAAACGCCCGTTCAGACGCCGCGTTCCCGCCGCCCGCGCTTCCCAGTAAAGGCCTCGCTCTGTTAGGTTTGGAGGTGACCATCGCCGCGCCGCAAGATTCGCTCTCTGACGCGCTCGCCTTGCGTGGCGCGGACACGCTGTTTGAACGCGTCGATCTGGGCCTTGGGATCCTCGATCGGGAGCTGCGCTTTGTGCGGGTCAATGCGCGGCTGGCCGCGATCAACGGGCGTCCGATAGGAAGCCACCTGGGGCGGCGCGTCCGCGAGGTGCTGGGCGAGCATCCCCTCGTGCTGGAGGTTGAGGGCCAGATGCGCGCGGCTCTCCGCGGCGGCGCGCCGGTGCGGGGCGTGGAGCTCTGCTTCCCCGACCGTAACCGTTCCGACGCGCTGCGCTGGCTCGTGTGCGATTATCTGCCGATCCCGGCCGGGGCGGACGCCGCCGCGGGAGGGATCGCGGTGGTGGTGGCCGAGCATACCGAGCGGCGCGCCGCCGAGCTGGCGCTCGCGCAAAGCGAGGCGCGCCTGCGCCACGTGCTGGACGCCGTGGGGGTGTTCACCCTGATCCTGAGCGCGGAGGGCTTCGTCCTCGATGCGAACGCCCCGGCGCTCGCGGCCGCGAACCTGACGCCGGCGGACGTGCGCGGCCTCGCGCTGGCCGATACCTATTGGTTCGCCGGCGATCCGGGCGTCGCCGCGCGCGCCCGCGAAGCCGCTGAGCGCGCCGCCGCCGGGGAGGCCTCCCGGTACCAGGAGCGGCTGCGGGTGGGGCCGGCGCGCACCATGATCGCGGACGTGCAGGTAAGCCCCGTGCGGGAGGCCTTTAGCGCCGTGACGCGGATCGTCGTCTCCGCGCTCGACGTGACGGACATGGTGGAGGCGCGGGAGCATTACGCGCTGCTGGCGGGCGAGCTGAACCACCGGGTCAAGAACATCCTGGCCGTCGTCGGCGCGCTGGTGACGCAAACGGCGCGTCGCGCGCCCAGCAAAGAAGCGTTGGCGGCGGCGCTGCAGGGCCGGATCGCGGCGATGGCCAAGGCGGTGGCGCTGCTCAGCCGCTCGCAATGGACCGGGTTCGGCCTGGGCGAGGTGCTGGCCGAGCAGATGGAGGCGCACGGGCGCGAACGGTTTACCGCCGAGGGCCCGGCCTTGCCGCTGGGCCCCAAGGCGGCGCTGGGCTTTGCACTTCTGATCCATGAATTGGCCACCAATGCGATCAAGCACGGCGCGCTTTCCCGGCCCGAGGGGCGGGTGGATGTGGCGTGGACCTTCGAGGGCGAGGCGCTCCTCTGGCGCTGGACGGAACGGGGCGGCCCGCCTGTTGCTGCGCCCGATGATCTGGGGTTCGGCATGCTGCTGATACGCAATGTCGCCGAGGGCGATCTCGGCGCGGCGCTGACGCTCGATTACGAGCCGGGGGGCCTGCGCGCTGCGCTGCGCGCGCCGCTGCGGCGCGTGCGGGGGGCGCGCGCCGCCGAGCAGCAGGGCGAGCCCGGCGGCCCGGCGCGCGGGGTTCTCCATGGCGCGCGGGTGCTGGTGGTGGAGGATTCCGCGATCATCGCGCTCGATATCGCCAGCACGCTGGAGGCGGCCGGCGCGGTGGTGGTGGGCCCGGCGGGCGGGGTGGAGGCCGCGCTCGCGCTGGCGCGGGAGGCGCTGGCGGAAAAGGCGGGGCTGCAGGCCGCGATCCTCGATCTCGATCTCGGCGGGGCGTCGAGCGCGCCGGTGCGCGCGCTGCTGGCCGCGCGGGGGGTGCCCGCCGTGCTCGCCGCCGCGCAAGCCGACGCCGAGGCCGGCGCCGAGCACGCGCTTCTGGCCAAGCCGTTCACCGAAGCCGAGCTTATCCGGGCTCTGACGCGTGCGCTTTCGGGGGCGTCGCCAGCGTGATCGCGCCGTTCGGCTCTGTGCGCATCTCCGCGCCGAGCTGGCGGGCGATCTCTTTCAGCATCTCGTGATCGAGCTTGCGTTCGTGGGCGGCGCCGCTGGCGGTGATGACGCCCACCGACAATTCGCACCCCTGGCCCGGCCCGCAGGTCCAGCGCAGCGTCGCGGTCGCCCCCCCGAGCCCGCCGGCCCCCGCATAGCCGGTGATGAACACCTCCGCCACGACCAGCCCGAAATTGGCGGCGTCATCGATGCTTGCGTCCCCGTGCTCGATCGAGGTCGTGAGCGTCACGCCCCGCGCCTCGCCCTGCAGCGCCAAGTGCAATTGCTGGGCGAGTTCGGTCAGATACGGGTTCATGTCGATGGAGGTGCGCTCCTCCGGGGGATTGATGAAACGATAGACCAGCGCGATCGGCGCCATCCGCGCCCGCGCCTCCGACAGGGCGGCCCGGACGACCGGCTCGTCGCTGCGGCGCTGCTGGCGGCTGATGAGGCTCGCCAGCACCTGGAGATTGTTCTTCACCCGGTGGTGGAGCTCCCGCGTCAACCCGGTATTGACCGCGAGCGCGGCCGCCAGATCGCGCTCGCGCGCGCGCGCCTGGTTCACCGCGGTGTCGAAGGCCCCGGCGAGGGTGGCGATCTCCATCGGGGCGCCCGCCATCGGCGTCGGCGCGTAGCGCCCGACGGCGAAATCCTGGGCGGCGTTTTGCAGGCGTGCGAACCAGCGCAGCACCCAGCGGTTCATCGCGAGCCAAACCGCCACGGTCGAAAGCGCCGCCACCAGGACCGGGGCGAGCAGGATCAGCGCCGCCCGCCAGCCCACCTGCTGGGCGTTGCGCGCCGGCGTCACCGCCACGACGCGGAAATTGGCCTCGCCCCGATCGATCCGCTCCGCCAGCAAACCGCCCGTCGTGCTTCTGCGCGCGCCCTCGCCCGCCACCGCCTGGGCCGCCGCCCGCGCCGCCTCCTCGGGCACGTCCCGGACGGCGCTCCCGAAATATTCCCCGGCGCGGTCATAGATCACCACCGCTCCGGTATGGTCGATCTGGTCCTTGAGGCGGGCCAGAAATGGCCGCGGCGCCATCGCGATGGCCACGGCCCCATCGAACGCGGCGCCTTTGCGCATCGGCGCGGCTGCGAGCACCACCCGCTCCGCCCCCAAAGGGGTCGCGACCAGCCCGGTGGTGATGTCCTCGGCCCCGCCCGCGAGCGCGGTGAACCAGTCCGATCGCCCCAGATCCGCGCCCACCGCGCCCTGTTCGGACGCGCAGATTACGCGCCCGCGCGCGTCGAGCCGCAGATAGCCGTAAAACCGGGTCTGATTGGCGATCACGCGGGCGACGTTCTGCGTGCAATCGGGCCCCACGACGCGCATGTCCGGGCGCGCAGCGAGCGCCTTCACCCCGTCCTGGCCGCTGAACAGCCAATCCTCGATCCGCACGGAGGCGCGCATCGCGTCGTCGCTGCGCACCACACGCTGCTGGGTGGCGGCCAGCGTATAAATCCGTTCCGCCTCGAGCGCGCCGAAGACGATGCCGGGCGCCCCCGCCAGCAGGACCGCGGCGAACAAGCGTCCGCGCACGCTGAAATGCGCGCGCATCGCACTGAAATCAGGTTCCGGCGGCAAGTCGGCGCGCATCCTCGATCAGGCGGGATAGCGCGTCCTCGGCGGGTGTGTCTCGCGGCGGGGCTCCGCCGGTGTCGACAATGTCGAGCAGCGCTTTGCGCGCCCGGTTCACCCGGCTTTTGATCGTCCCCACCGCACAGCTGCAAACATTGGCCGCCTCTTCGTACGACAGCCCGCCGGCGGTGACCAGGACCAGCGCTTCGCGCTGATCGGTCGGCAGCAGGTTCAAGGCGCGCCGCACGTCGTCGAGATCGAGGGTCTCCCCCTGGGCCGCCTCCTGGCTCAGCGTCCGCTCCGCGGCCTCTTGGTCAAGCGCCACCGAACGCCACGCCTTGCGGCGATCGGAATAATAGACGTTGCGCAGAATGACGAAGAGCCACGCGCGCATCTGGCTGCCCGGCTGGAAGCTCGCCCGCGCGGCCCACGCGCGCATCAGCGCGTCCTGGGCCAAATCGTCGGCGGCGGCCCGATCGCCCTGGCACAGAAAACGCGCGAACGCGCGGATCTGGGGCAAAAGCGAGAGCAATTCCGTTTTGAAGGCGCGCGCCTCCGCCGCGGAAAGCTCCCGCGGCTTCTTCCCGTCCCCCGACATTAGCGCTGCTCCTGCTCGTCGAGCCGGTTCAGCAGCGCCATGAAATCATCGGGGATTTGCTCCTCCACGACGTGATCGAACAGGGTTTTTAACCGAAGGCCCAGCATCTTCTGCCGCTCCATCGCCTCAGGGTCCCCGCCGTCTACTGGCGCGTCGGGGGGGGTCTGCGGCGGTGCTTCGGATCGATCTTTCATTATAAAATCCGTACGCACGAGGCTTAAAGCTCCACCTGCACCATAGCTAGTTCCAAGACGACGCGCGAGCTTCGTTTCGGTTCCCCCCGCAGGCGGAAGAGGGCGGCGGAAGGCGGCGGGCAGGGCGATTAGCCCGGCGTCGGCGGAGAGAGGGCGGAACTTGGGCTGGGCTAGCGCGTTAAGTGCGCGGTCGTAGGTTGCGCTGGAGATCGCCTTCGCCCCTAAATGCCTTCGCGTAGATGCCTGCGCATAAGGGTGGGCTATGATCCTGGCGCGGAATTTTTTAACGCCGGCGCTGGCAGGAGATGGCGGATGAGCATGAAAGAGCGGATTGCACCGCACCTTCCCTATTTGCGGCGCTACGCCCGCGCCCTGACCGGCGATCAACAAACCGGGGACGCCTATGTCCGCGCCACCCTCGAGGCGCTGCTCGCCGGGGAGGGGGCGCTCGAGATGGAGGAGGCCGCGCGCGTGGGCCTTTACAAGCTGTTCCACCGCATCTGGCGGGGCCCGGGCGCCGCGCTGGACCGCAGCGAGGGCGGCGCGCTGACGGAGGGGACCAATCCGGAGGAGCGCCTGCGCGGCCTGGACGCGGCGCCGCGCCAGGCGCTGCTGCTTTCGGCGGTGGAGGGCTTCTCGATGGGCGATGTGGGGGTGATCCTCGGCGTCTCGAAAACGGAGGCGGAGGCGCTGGCGGAAGCCGCCCAGCGCGACATCGAGCGCGACCTCGCCACCGACGTGCTGGTGATCGAGGACGAAGCCATCATCGCGATGGACATCAAGGACCTCGCCGAAGAGCTGGGGCACCGCGTCACCGCCATCGCCCGCACCCGGGACGAGGCCGTCGCCGCCGCCCGGGCGCGCAAGCCGGGCCTCGTCCTGGCCGACATCCAGCTCGCGGACGACAGCTCCGGCATCGACGCCGTCAAGGATATCCTCGCCATGTTCGACGCGCCGGTGATCTTCGTCACCGCCTTCCCCGAGCGGCTGCTCACCGGAGACCGGCCGGAGCCCGCCTACCTGATGACCAAGCCCTTCGAGCGGCTCACCCTCAAAGCCACGATCGGCCAGGCGCTGTTTTTCCACCGGCGCAAAGCGGCCGCTTGAGCGGGTTTGAGGAGGGGTGGGGGTTCGGGTAAGGATTGGGGTTTAGAAGGGTAAAGCGGGGGAACCCGACCGGCGCCTGCCTGTTAACACCGCGTGCCGCCGCACAGGGCTGCGAACCGGCGTTCGCGGCGGCGGACTCAACGGAGATACACAAGATGACCGATCAAACCTTCCGCTCTCCCGACGACCTCGCCCAAGCGGGCAAGCGCATCCAGGACAAAGCCACCAACGGCGTGCACGCCGCCGAAGACGCGGCCAAGCGCGCGATCGACAAGTCGAAAATGAAGCTCGCCGAAGCGGTGGACGCTTCCGCCGTGCGCATTGAACAGGCCCACGCCTACCTCCAGAAAGAAGCGCGGGAACGCCCCGTGACCGTCACCGCGCTGGCCATCGGCGCGGGCGTGCTCGTCGGGTTGATCCTGGCCGGCGGCCGGCGTCGGTGATTGGCAAGACTGCTCTTGCTCTGATCGCTGCGGCGGTGCTGGCGGCGACGGCGGCCCTGTTCGTATGGGCCGCCGGTTTCGCCATTTTCTTCGCGCTGGACCAGAGCGTGGGGCCGGCGCTGGCGGCGGCCATCACGGCGGGCGTGGCCGCGCTCGCGCTGGCGCTCGTGTTCGTGGCGTTCGCCGATCGGGCGCGTCATAAGCGCGAGGAAAAGGAGCGGGTCCACGCCGAGACCGCCTCCCATATGCCCGCCTTCCTGGCGCCCTTCGCCAACGTCCTGCACGACAAGCCGCTGGTCTCGCTTGGCCTGTCGATGCTTACGGGGCTGGTGGCCACGCGTCACCCGTCCCTGCTGCGCGATGTCTTGGCGGCCGTCACCGTCATGGGGCCGTTGACAAAAGAATCTTCCCGCGTGGACTAAACGGCGGGTGGACTAAACGAAAACGCCGCCCCCGCCTCTGTCTTCACGCCCCCACCCGCTCCAGAACATCTAGCCGATAGTGCGGCGTCCGCCGCCGGAGCACAGGCTGCAGCGCCTCGCCCGCCGCGCCCACGAAGATCCCCGCCTTCAAATCTCCGATGAGGCGCCCCCGTCCCTCCTTCAGCCCCCGTCCGTCCTTGAGCCAGTGGGCCAGCACGCAATGGCCGCCCTCGGCGAGCACCTCGACCGCGCGCAGCGCCAGGCGCGTGATCGCGCGCTCGTCCAGCGGGTTCAGATGGTCGGCGATGACCAGCAGGTCGAACGGCCCGCGCGGGAGGTCGTAGGGCTCGCTCATGCGCCGCACTGCAACATGAGGGAGCGTCGTGGCGCGCCGGCGCATCTCCAGAACCGGACGGCTTGCGTCATCGGCCACCGTGAGCCGGGCGCACCGGGCGGCGAGGCGCCGCGTCAGTCCCGCCGGCGTCGGGCCGACTTCCAGGGCGGAAGCATAATGGGCTTCGGGCAGCGCCTCCAGGGTCGCCAGGATGCGGGACGCCTGATGCAGCTCGCGCTCCAGCGTGCGGCTTTCCGCCGGCGGCGGCGCAAGGCGCGCACCGGATAATGCGGACTGGACGATCATCGCCTCGCTCATGCGGCCGTACACTCCCAACAACTTGACGTCGCGCGGCGTACGCCGCCGGCGGCCGATCCCTTCGTGCCGATCATCGCCTAAGCACGACACGGTCCAACCGGTTCCGTCCTGACGCGGGACATTCGCGTGGGGACGTCCAAGACCTGCCGCGGCGTCGCGGCGGCCCCCCTCCGCCACGCGTGTGCGCCTGCGAAATAGACACGACGGGCCGGGCCCGCGCAAGGCAGGATAACGTTTTGTTAAGGCGGTGGACGGAACAAAATTTCCTAAAATTAATCATGCCTTGTTGTCGCCCCGCCCGTGGGCCATGGTCTCGCAAAACGGGGAGGGGCGGGCTTGAACCGGACTTTGGTGCTGGCGGTGGCCGTCGCGTTGATGGTCGGGCTGTGGGGCGGGGTGGTGTTGGGCCGCGCCGGCGGGGGGCGCTATTTCGAGGCCCGCACGGGAGAGGCGCCGCCCCCGCGCGCGGCCGATGCGCCCCGCCCAGGCCCGCACACGCGCGGCGGGGAGGGGATGGCCTTCACCCGGCTGCGCATCGACACCGCCGGCGAACAGCCCAAGGCGTGCCTGCAATTCACCCGCCCGCTCTCCACAAACCCCGAAACACGGTTCCAGGACTTCTTGGAGCTTGAGCCCGCCGCGCCCTACACCGCCGAGGCGAACGGCGCGCTTCTGTGCCTTTCCGGCCTGCCGTTCGAGCCCGACCGCAAGGTTACGATCAAGCCCGGCCTGCCGGCCCGCGACGGCGCAAAGACGGCGCGCGCGGAGGAATTCACGCTCTCCTTCGGGGACCGGCCGGCCTTCCTGGGCTTCCTGGGGCAAGGGGTGATCCTGCCCCGCACCGAGGCCGATGGGCTTGCGCTGGAAAGCGTCAACGTCTCGAAGATCAAGGTCGAAGTGCTGCGGGTTCCGGACCGGGCGCTGGCGCGGGAGAGCATCGACGTCGGCGCCGCGGTCGCCGAGGGGTCGTGGAATTGGTACGGGTTCAAGGACGCCGGCGCCGATGCGGGCGTCCCCGTCTATACCGGAACGATCGATGTGCCGCTGCGCAAGGCGGGCGCGGATCGCCGCAACGAGACGGTCACCACCGTGTTTCCGCTGGGCGCCGCACTGAAGGAATTCAGGCCCGGCGCCTATGTCGTGAAGCTCGAGGACGTGTCCCCCGGCGCGGGCGGGCGCGGCGAGACGGACCGCCCGGCCGCCGCCCACCGCTGGATCCTCTATACCGACATGGCGCTGCAGACGTTTGAGGGCGCGGGCGGGATGGACGTGGTGGCCCGTTCCCTTCAGGACGCCAAACCGATGAACGGGGTGTCGCTCGCGCTCGTGGCCGCCAACAATGACGAGCTCGCGCGCATCAAGAGCAATGGCGAGGGGCGCGCGCGCTTCCCCGCCGCTCTGCTGCGGGGGGAGGGGGCGGCGCGGGCGCGCTACGTGATGGCCTATGGCCCCAACGGCGATTTCACCGCCCTCGACCTCGAACGCCCCGCGCTCGATCTTTCGAACCACACGGTGGACGGGCGCGCCGCGCGCGGCGAGGTGGACAGCTACGTCTATACCGACCGCGGAATCTATCGGCCGGGCGAAGTGGTGCGCGTGGCCGCGATGCTGCGCGACGCCGCCGGGCGCGCGATCGAGAACCGCCGCAGCACCCTGATCGTCTACCGCCCCAACGGCACGGTGGCCCGCAGGGACCGGCTCAGCGAGGCCCGCGAGGCCGGCGCGGTGATCAAGAATGTGCGCATCGATGCGAGCGCCCCGCGCGGACGCTGGCGCGCCGCTCTTGAAGTGGACGGCCAGGAGGGCGCCGCCGGGGAGGCCGCCTTCGCGGTCGAGGATTTCGTGCCCCAGCGCCTGGCGGTGGAGGCCAAGACTTCGCAGGCCCCCCTGCGCGCCGGCGAGAGCCGCGCCATCGAAGTGTCTGCGCGGTTCCTGTACGGCGCCCCCGGCGCGGGGCTGGCGGTGGAGGGCGAGGTGCGCCTCGAGGCCGATCCGAACCCGTTCCCGACCCTCAAAGGCTACAGTTTCGGGCGCGCGCAGGAGGCCTTCGAGGAGCGTTTCATCGAGTTGCCCGCCGCGACGACGGACGGGGACGGGCGCGCCGCCTTGACCTTGGCGTTCCGCGAACCGGTGGAGACCACCCTGCCGCTGCGCGCGCGCGTCACGGCCTCGGTGTTCGAGCCCGGCGGGCGCACGGTGCGCGAGGGCTTCACGATTCCGGTGCGCTTCTCGGAGCGCTATTTCGGGGTGAAGCCGGGCTTCGAGGGGGGCCAGGTCGGGGAGGGCGCGCCGGCGCAATTCTCCGTGGTCGCGGTGGATCTGGAGGGCGCGCGCGTGCGCGCGCCCGGCGTGCGCTGGCGGCTGGTCGAGGAAGATTGGAGCTATGATTGGTACCTCGAGGACGGCGCCTGGAAATGGCGTCGCACGGGGCGCGACATCCCCGTGGCGGGCGCCGGCGGGCGCCTCGATCTCGGGACCGGGGCGGTCGCAGCGATCGGCCGCGATCGGCTGCCGGCCGGCGATTATCGCCTGATCGTCCAGGACGAGGCGGGCCCGACGGAGACCGCCTATCGCTTCTCGGTAGGCTATGGCGCGGGCGGGGACGAGCGCGACACCCCCGATAGGGTCTCCGTCACGACCCCGCCGGATCCCGTTGCGCCGGGCGGGCGGGTGCGCGTGCGCATCAAGCCGCCTTATGCCGGCCAGGCCCAGATCGTGGTCGCGACCGACCGCGTGCTCGAGATGAAAACGGTCTCCGTCACCGAGAAAGGGACCTCCGTCGATCTGCGCGCCGGCAAGGAATGGGGCGCGGGCGCCTATGTGATGGTCACCGTGATGACGCCGCGCGCGCCCGGCTCAGCCCCCGCCCCGCGCCGGGCCGTGGGCGTCGCCTACGCTGCGGTGGATATGGGCAAGCGCACGCTGACGCTCGATCTGGCCAAGGGCCTGGAGCAGGCGCGCCCGCGCACGCGCATCACCGTGCCGCTGACGATCGCGGGCGTTCCGCGCGGGGAAAGCCTCCGCGTGACCCTGGCAGCGGTGGACGAAGGCATATTGGGCCTCACCAAGTTCGAAAGCCCCGACCCGACCGGCCATTATTTCGGACGCAAGGCGCTGGGCGTGGCGCTGCGCGACGATTACGGCCGCCTGCTGAACCCCAATCTCGGCGCGCCCGCCATCGCCCGCCAGGGCGGGGACGGTCTGGGCGGCGAAGGCCTGACCGTCGTGCCCAGCAAGACCGTGGCGCTCTGGTCGGGCCTCGTGAAGCCGGACAAGGCGGGCAAGGTTTCCATCCCGCTGGATCTGCCGGACTTCAACGGGCGATTGCGCCTCATGGCCGTGGCCTGGAGCGAGACCGCTCTGGGCGCCGCCGCCAAGCCCCTGATCGTGCGTGACCCGGTAGTGGCGGAGCTCACCCTGCCGCGCTTCCTCGCCCCGGGGGATGAAGCCTCCGCGACGCTCGAGCTCTCCAATGTGGAGGGGGGCGCGGGCGCCTATCAGGTCGAGGTGGCGGGATCGGGCGCGGTCCGGGCGGAGCCGTTCCGCCGCACCTTCGATCTGGCGCGGGGGAGCGGGGCGCGCGTGCGCGTGCCGGTGTCCGGCGCGGGCGCGGGGCTTGGCCAGGTGCGCCTCGCCGTGCGCGGCCCAAACGGCTTCGCGGTGGAGCGCGCCTATGACATTGAGACGCGCACGCCATTCCTGCCCATCACCGACGCCCGCATCGCCGAACAGGGCGCGGGCCAGGCCTTCCGGCTCGATCCGGGCGCGCTGTCGGCGTTCGCCCCGGGGGAGGGGCGGGTGCTCGTCTCCTATTCCAATCTGCGGGGGATGGATCCGGGGGCGCTGCTCGATGTGCTGGACCGGTACCCGTACGGATGCTCCGAACAGCTCGTCTCCACCGCTTTGCCGCTGCTCTATTCGGACGTGCTGGCCGGGGCTGCGCGCCGGCCGGGCGATCCCAAGGTGCGCGCGCGGGTGCAGCAGGCGGTGAACAAGCTGCTCGACCGGCAATCCGCGGACGGCGCCTTCGGCCTGTGGCGGGAGGGCGATCGCGCCGCCACGCCCTGGCTCGGCGTCTATGTGGCGGATTTCCTGCGGCGGGCGAAAGCGGCGGGTTACGTCGTGCCCGAGGCGCCGATGACGCTTGCGTATCAGGGGCTGCGGGCGGTCGCCCGACTGGATGATTTCGCCGCCATCTCCTACGATTTCGAAGTCCTGCCTACGCCGGGCTCGAACGATTCCACCGAGCGTCTGCGCAGCCGGGCCGGCGCCTATGCCCTCTATGTGCTGGCCAAGGGCGGCAAGGCCGATATCGGCCAGGTGCGCTACTTCCACGACGCGCGGCTGAAAAGCGAGCCGAGCCCGCTGGCCCGCGCCCAGATCGGCGCCGCACTCGCCCATCTGGGCGATCGCGCCCGCGCCGCGAGCGCGTTCAAAGAGGCCGAGCAGGCCCTGGGCTACCGCAATACCGGCGATTACTACCAGAGCCCGCTGCGCGACGTCGCGGGCGTGCTGGCCCTCGCCGCGGAGGCCGGCCAAGGCGCGATGACGGAGCGCCTCGCGCGCCGCCTGGACCGGGAGCAGCCCGATCCGGATGCGCTGATGACCCAGGAACAGGCCCAGCTCCTGTTGGCCGCGGACGCGCTGGTCAAGCGGGCGGGACCGGTGTCGATCGCGCTGAACGGCGGCCCCGCCGGCGCGCTCGCCCCGGTCAGCGCGGATGCGGGGGAGATCGGGCGGGGCCTTGTGTTCCGCAATGCGGGCCAGGGCCCGGTCTGGCGCACGATGACGGCGTCCGGGGCCCCGAAAAGCGCGCCGCCCGCCGCGGCGGCCGGTTTCACCTTGGACAAGCGCCTCTATACGCTGGCGGGCGCGCGGGTTGATCCGTCCGCCCTGGCCCAGGGCGCGCGGGTGATCGTGCTCCTCTCCGGCGCGCCGCAGGGCCAGCGTCTGCACCCGGCGGTGCTGGTAGATCTGCTCCCCGCGGGGCTCGAGATCGAATCGGTGCTGAAGCCCGAAGACGGCGCGCGCGAGGCGGAGGCGAACCCTGAGGCGCGCGGGGGCCCGTTCGCCTGGGCCGGCCCCATCAGCGCCGCCCGCATCGCCGAGGCCCGCGACGACCGCTTCGTCGCCGCCGCCGACGTGCGCGGCCGCAGCTTCCGCTTCGGCTACATCGCCCGTGCGGTGACGCCCGGCGCCTACGCCATCCCCGGCGCCCAGATCGAGGACATGTACCGCCCGGGCGTCTATGCGCGCACCCCTGCCGGGCGGCTGCGGATCGCGGGCTAGAGCGGTTCTTGATTGGATTGAATCAATCCAATCAAGAAAAACCGCTCTACATCTTAAGTTAGACCGTTTCTCGTCTGAAAACCGCGTAACACTTTTCGGGAAACGGTCTAGTAAGAATCGGAGCGGGCGGATGCGGCGCGGGCGCAGGCTCGACTGGGCGGGCGGGGGCCGGCGGGTCCTGGCCGCGCTCGCCGGGCTGATGGTCGCGCTGTTCGCGCTCGATGTCGCCTTCCCCCCGCCGCTGGCGCGGGTGGAGGCGGTCTCGCCCGTGGTGCTGGACAAGGACGGCGTTTGGCTGCGGGCCTTCCTCACCCCCGCCGGGCGCTGGTGCCTGGAAGCGCGCCTGGCGGACATCGATCCCGAATTCCGCGCGCGCCTCGTCCGCATCGAGGATCGCCGCTTCTGGGTCCATCCCGGCATTGATCCCCTGGCGCTGGCCCGGGCCGGGGCCGGCTACGCCGCCACCGGGGCCGCGCGCTCGGGCGCCTCCACCCTCACGATGCAATTGGCCCGCCTACTGGAGCCGCGCCCGCGCACGATCGCCTCCAAGCTGATCGAGATGGTCCGCGCGCTTCAGATCGAGCGGCGCTGGACCAAGGCGCGCATCCTTTCGGCCTATCTGACGCTCGCCCCCTATGGCGGCAATCTGGAGGGGGTCCGCGCGGCCTCGCGCGCTTATTTCGGCCGCGATCCCCGTGCGCTGAACGATGCGGAGATGGCGCTGCTGATCGCCCTGCCCCAGGCGCCGGAGGCCCGCCGCCCGGACCGGCGCCCCGGCGCCGCCCGCGCCGCGCGCGACCGGGTGATCGCAAAGTTCGAAGCCGCCGCGATGATCGGGCCCCGGCTCGCCGCGGAAGCGCGCGCCGCGCCCGTTCCGGGGCGTACGCCCTTCCCCGCCCGCGCCGATCTCGCCGCCGCCCATATCGCGCGCGCCCATCCCGGGGCGGTGACCGTGTCCACCCTCGACGCTCGCCTGCAGGAGGATGCCGCCGCCCTGCTGCGCGCGCGCGCCGCAAAGCTGGGGCAGGGGGTCACGGCGGCGGCGCTGGTGGTGGAGCTGAAGGGGCGGCGCGTGCGCGCGGCGGTGGGCGGGACCGGCCGCGACCGCCCGGGCGGGTTCATCGACATGACGCGCGCCGTGCGCTCCCCCGGCTCGACGCTGAAGCCGTTCATCTATGCGCTGGCCTTCGACGACGGCTTCGCCGCGCCGGAAACCGTGGTGGAGGACGCCCCGCGTCGCTTCGGGGGCTATTTGCCGGAAAATTTCGACCGCCGCTTTCACGGCCAGGTGCGGGTGGCGGAGGCGTTGCAGCACTCGCTGAACCTGCCGGCCGTGGCGATGCTGGAGCGGGTCGGCGCGGGCCGCTTCGAGGCGGCCTTGACGCTCGCCGGCGCGCGGCCGCGCTTTCCGCACCGGCGCACGGCGGAGCCGGGCCTGGCGCTGGCGCTGGGCGGGGTCGGGCTGACGCTGGAGGAATTGGTGACGCTCTATGCCGCGCTGGGCGATGGCGGGGCGGCGCGGCCGCTGACCTATGCGGGGATCCCGTCCGGGCGCAGCTACCGCCTGATGCGCGCCGAAACCGCGGAGAAAGTGCTGTCCATCCTCGCGCGCTCGCCGAGCCCTGCGGGCCGGGCGCCGGGGCGGCTCACCCTCGCGGCCCCGCACATCGCCTTCAAGACGGGCACCTCCTACGGGTTCCGGGACAGCTGGGCGCTGGGCCTGGCGGGGGGCTATGCGGCCGGCGTGTGGGTGGGGCGCCCAGACGGGGCGGCGCGCCCGGGCGCGTCCGGGCGCTCGGAAGCGCTGCCGCTGCTGTTCGACCTGTTCGACCAGATCGTTCCCCTAGCGGGGCATGCGCCGATCGCGGAGCCGCAGCGGGAGCCGAAGGCCGCCCCCGGCCTCGCCAAGCTCGAGCGATCCGATTCTGGCCCCGCCATCCTGTTCCCGCCGGACCGCGCCGAGATCCTGGCCGGCCCGCGCGGTGTCGCGCTCGCCGCCCGCGGCGGGGCGGCCCCGCTCACCTGGTACGCCGAAGGCGACGCCGTGCCCCAAGAGCCGACGAGCGGGCGCGCCGTGTGGGTCCCCAGCGGGGAGGGCTTCTTCGAGGTGCGCGTGGTCGACGCCCAGGGGCGCAGCGCCAAGGCGCGGGTGCGCGTGCGGGGCGGCGCGTGATCGCGGTGCGGGGGCGGCGCCTTGTCAGCGGCCCGGACTCGCCTAATCCTTACTGGGAACGGTCTGGAGAGCGTCCATGCAGCCCCTACGCGCCTTGCTTGCGGTCTCACTCGGGCTGGCGCTGATCGCCGCGCCTGCGGTCTGGGACGGGGCCCGGGCGGCCTCGGACGCCGCCGCGCGCACGGCTTATCCTTCCCCTGCCCAGGCCTTCGCCGGCGCGATCACGGCGCTCTGCCTGCCGGCGGTGGCCAATGGCGCCGAGCCCGCGCCTGCGCGGCTCGAGCGGGCCGGCTTCCACCTGGACGAAGGCCGCATGGGCTCGACCTTCTACGCTCCCACTCCGGAGGACCGCACCCCCGCCACCCCCTACACCGCCGAGGTCGGCGGCGTGCGGGTCTGGGGCTGGGTGAATGCGCGGGCCTGTTCGGTGCGGGTGGAGAACGAGGAGGGCGGCTTCACCCGCGCGGTGGAGGCGCTGCGCCGCCATTCCCCGCCCTGGAGCCGCGCGCTGCTGGGGGTGGATCCCAAGGCGCTCGCTGCGCGCGACGTGGAGATCGAGACCGCGGTGGGCGGCAAGCGCATGGTCGTCGCGCTCGCACAATATGCGGGCCCTGCCTGGCCTTCGGGGCAATGGACGGTGTTCACCGTCGCCCATGTCGCGGAAAAAAGCTGGGACGATCAATGAGCGCCCGCTTGACCCGCGCCCTGCGAACGCCGATGGGCTTCCTCAAGATTTGAGGCAGGGACGCGGTGCATGGCCGGAAAGCTCGTTTTCTCTCTCGTGGCGCCGGAGCGCGAAGTGTTCCACGGCGCGGTGGACCAGGTAGTCGCGCCCGGCACGGAGGGGGAGTTCGGCGTATTGTTCGCGCATGCGCCGATGATGGCGACCTTGAAGCCCGGCGCGCTGCGCATCCTGAATGACGGGGCGGAGCGGCGGATCTTCGTGAATGGCGGCTTCGCCGACGTGACGCCCCAGGGGCTCACTGTGCTTGCCGAAGACGCGCTCGATCTCTCCGAGATCAACGCCGCCGCCCTCGAGGCCGAACTCAAGGACGCGCGCGAAGATGTGGCCGGCGCCAGCGCCGCCGCCCGCGCCCAGGCCGAACGCAAGCTTACCCGCCTCGAAGCCATCCGGCGCGCGCTGGGCTGATCGGGCGGGCGGTAGCAGACCCCCCCTTAAGCCCCCACCTCTTCGCCGGCGCTTTCCTTCTGCACGCGCAGCGCCGTAACCTGGTTGCGGGCGCGGCGCAGGATGTGGAAGCGGTAGCCGTAGAAGGAAAACACTTGGCCGGGCTCGGGGATGGCTTGCGCCTCGTGGATCACCAGGCCCGCGATCGTCACCGCGCTTTCGTCCGGCAGCTCCCAATCCATCACCCGATTCAGGTCCCGGATCGGCACCCAGCCGTCCACGTTCACCGAGCCGTCCGGCTGCGGGCGCACGCCGGTGACAGCGATGTCGTGCTCGTCGCGGATATCGCCCACGATCTCTTCGAGGATGTCTTCGAGCGTCACGAGCCCGCGCAGCGCGCCATATTCGTCGACCACGAAGGCGAAATGCTCGCGCCGGCGCAGGAAATCGGCCAGCTGGTCCTCGGCGCTGGTGGTCTCGGGCACGAACCAGGGCGGGCGCATCGCCTTGGCGATATCGATGCCGTCGATGCCGTCATCGGCGATGGCGCGCAGCAGGTCGCGGGCGTGCAGCACGCCGATAACGTTTTCCGGCTCGTTGCGGTAAAGCGGCAGGCGGGTGTGGGTGCTGGCCTTCGCCTGGGCCACGATCTCGCGCACGGGCACGTCGGCGTCGATCATCTTCATGTTTTTGCGGTGGACCATGACGTCGCCCAGCGTCAGCTCGCCGAGGTCCAGCGCCCCGCGCAGGCGGTCCCGCGCCGTGCGCTCCACCGCGCCTTCCTCCGCATGCAGCTCCACCGCGCCGCGGATCTCTTCGGCGGCGGCGTAAGGGTCGGGCGCGGACACCGAGGTGATGCCGAATAGCCGGAAGGTGCGCGACACGATGAATTGCACCGTGATCACCATCGGCGACAGCACCCACACGAAAAAACGCGCAGCCGGCGCCACGGCCAGGGCGGTCTTGTCCGGATAAGCGATGGCGTAAGTCTTGGGCAGCACCTCCGCAAAGATCAGCACGATCACGGTGGTGACGCCCGTGGCCACCGCAACGCCGAAATCCCCCAACGCCGTCGTCAGCAGCGCGGTGGTGATCGCGGCGGCCAGCGTGTTCAGCAGATTGTTGCCCAGGAGCAGCGCCCCGATGGTGCGCTCGCGCGTTTCCAGCAGGGTGTTCACCCGCTTGGCGCCGCTGTCGCCGTCGCGCTCGAGCTGGTGCATGCGCGCGCGGGACGCCGCGGTCAGCCCCGTCTCGGCGGCGGAAAAAAAGCCGGACACCACCGCGAGCACCATCGCGCTCAGGGCCGCCAGGCCGATGGCCCCCAGCGCCAGGCCGAAAGTCGCGCTCATCGCGCCAGCGCCTCCGTCAGCAGCGCGCGCACCGGGGCCGGATCGGCGCCCTTCTGCACGAAAGCGCGACCGATGCCGCGGGCAAGGATCAGGGTAAGGCGGCCGGCCTCGGCCTTTTTGTCCTGCGCCATGAGAGCGAGGAGCTGATCGGGGTCGAACGGCAGGTTCGGAGGGGTCACGGGCAGGCCCAGCGCGCCAAGCAGAGCCTCCACCCGCGCGGCGTCTTCCGGCGGGCAAAGCCCCAGGCGCGCGGAAAGCTGGAACGCCAGGGCGCAGCCCAGCGCGACAGCCTCCCCATGCAGCAGATGCGGGCCGAACCCGGTGGCGGCCTCGAACGCGTGCCCGAACGTGTGGCCCAGATTGAGCAGCGCGCGCGCGCCGGCCTCGCGTTCATCGGCGGCGACGATGCGGGCCTTGTTCTGCACGGACCGGCCCACCGCATGGAGCAGCGCGCCCTTGTCCCCCGTCCGCAGCGCGCCCGCATGGGATTCGCACCAGGCGAAAAAGTCGGCGTCGTCGACCATGCCGTATTTGACGATCTCCGCCGCGCCGGCCAGCCGTTCGCGCAAGGGGAGGGTGTCCAGCAGGTCGAGATCGGCCAGCACCAGGCGGGGCTGGTGGAACAGGCCGATCAGGTTTTTGCCCTGCGGGGTGTCGATCGCGGTCTTGCCGCCGACGGAGGAATCCACCTGCGCCAGCAGCGTCGTGGGGATCTGCACGAAGTCGAGGCCCCGCTTTACGATACCGGCCGCAAAGCCCGCCAGATCGCCGATCACCCCGCCCCCGAACGCGATCACGAGGTCCCGCCGCTCGAGCCCCAGCGCGATCAGGCGGGTGCACAGCGTCTCCAGCCCGGAAAAGCTTTTGGTCTGCTCGCCCGGGGGCAGGATAATCGCGTCCCATCGCAGGCCTTCGGCCTCCAGCGCATCCGCCAGGGCGCCGAGATGCAGGGCGGCCACGGTCTCGTCGCTCACCACCGCCACCCGGCGCGAGGGGGCGAACGGCGCGATCCGCACCCCCGCCTGCCGGAGCAGGCCGGCGCCGATCACGATGTCATAGGCGCGCTCGCCCAGGGCGGCGCGCACGATCTGGGTTCCGGTCATGGGCGGGCGAAGGCGGGGGCGAGCGCGGCGAGGATCGCGGCCACGGCGGCGTGATGGGGCCCGGCATTGGAGTTTATCGTGTAATCGGCCTCGGCGTAGAAGGGCTCGCGCGCCGCGAGCAGGGCGGCCATCGTCGCGCGGGGGTTTTCCGTCTGGAGCAGCGGGCGTCCGCCCCGGCGCGCAATGCGGCGCATCAGCACGTCAATCTCCGCCCGCAGCCATACCGAAACCGCCGTGCGCTTGATCGCCGCGCGCGTATCCGGGTCCATGAACGCCCCTCCGCCTGTGGCTAACACATGGGGAGGCTCTTCCAAAAGCCGAGCGATCACGGCCCGTTCGCCGCGCCGGAACTCCGCCTCCCCATGGATTTCGAAGATTTCCTGCACGCTGCGCCCCGCCGCCCGCTCAATCTCGGCGTCGGCGTCGCGGAACGGAACGTCGAGCGCCTGGGCGAGGCGCCGCCCGATCGCGGTTTTGCCCGCCCCCATCAGCCCCACCAGCACGATCGGGCGGTCGATCTGCATGCGCGCAGCGTTAAGCGCAAGGTCGGCGTCCGGCGCGGGGAAGCCCGCTTCCTCCGGATTCGGCGGCGGCGGCGTCACCGGACTTTCTCCTTGCGCTGACGTCCTGCGGATGCTGCGGACGACTGGAAACTCGACACATTTTGCGGTCATTCTGCGCCCATCGCAACAAAGGCCCGAATCGGGGGCTAAAATCAGACGAGGCGTGAGTGTTCAGACGGCGCAGACGCTCCACCGTCCGGGTGGCCGGGCGGGGTTATGGCCGCAGCCGCCGGGGCGGCCCGCGGGGGGCCTTGATCCTGGCCGGCGCGGCCGCGATCGTCCTGTTCGGGGGCGTCTTGTACCTGGCCAATGTCGCCGACGGGCTGGAACGCCCGCGTGAAACCATCCGCATCGAGCTTCCCAATGTCCTGGACCAGTAGAGCGTGCGCGGTGTTGCTGATGGCCGCGCCCGCCGCCGCGGCCGCTCAAGGCCCCGCCGCCATCGAACAGACCGAGCTCAAGGCGCTGAGCATCTGGCAGGTGGGCGCGCCCGCCCCCGGCGAGGATACGCTGCCGCAGAGCCTTTGGGCCGCGAGCGAAGCCGCCCGCCTCGGCGCCCTGTTCGACCGGGTGCAGCGCCCGCTCAGCTCGCCCGCCGCCAACCGCCTCGCCCGCGCCGCCTTGCTGGCCCCCGCCGAGGCCCCGCTCGGGGATGGGCCCGCGCTTTCCGAGGCGGGGCGCAAGCGCTTCGCCGCCCTGGGCGCGTTGTCGGCGGCGGAAGCGCTGGCCTCGATGGTCTCGGCCGCGCCCGAGGCGCGCGCCAATCCCGATATCCTCACATTTGCGCTGCAGGCCGATCTCGCGCGCGGGCGCACGCCCGACGCCTGCCGCCGCGCGGAGGAGGTGGTCGACCCGCGGCCCTACGTGCTGCGCCTGCGCGCCTTCTGCTTCGCCCTCGCCAAGGAGGCGGACGCCGCCGATCTCGCCATGGAGGTGGCGCGCGTGGGCGGGGCGGGCGATCCGTGGCTTTCGGGCCTGCTGCCGGTGCTGGCGGGAGCCGCCAAGCCCGGGACCAGCGCGGCCAAGTTCGATTCCTCCCTGAACGCGGCCGTTTCCGTGCATGCGGGGCTCAAGCCTGGGCCAAAGCCGCTGGCGCGGTCCTCGGCCATGGCGGTCAGCGTGGTGGCGCACGCGCCCAACGCTGCCCCCGCGCTGCGGGCGGAGGCGGTCGAGATCGCGCTGCGCGGCGCGTTCATTCGCCCGGAGGCGGCGAAGGCGGGCCTGGAGCCGGCCTTTGGGCTGAAGCCCGTGAAGGGCCAGCCGCCGCCGCCGCGGTTGGCGGGGGCCTGGCTTCAGGTGCAGTCCGCGCAAGGCGCTCCCGCCCGCGCGCTGGCGATCGAAACCGCGCTTACCGGGGCGTCTTCCTACGCCGATTTCGTCGCCACGGCGCGCCTGCTCGCCGCCGATATCGAGGCGCTCCCGCGGGAGGTTTCGACGGCGCCGGCGGCGTTCGTGCTGGCGCGGGCGTGCCTCGCTTTAGGCGAGGGCCGGCGCGCGGCCGATTGGCGCAATCTGATCAATAAGGGCCCAACCCCGCCGCCGGAAGCCCAGCGCGCGGCGCTGGACATGGCGCTGGTGGCGAGCGGGCAGGGCGGCGCCAACACCGCAAGCGTGGCGATGGAGCGGCGCATCGGCCTTGCCGCCGGGCCGGCGCAGGCGCGGGCCGCGCGCGACGTCGTGCTGCTGCGTGCGCTTGGCGCGCCGGAAAACCCGCGGGCCGCCACTTTCCTGGCCGCCGCGCCGGCGGCGCCGAAGACCCCGCTGGACCCGGGCCTCGCCACAGAGCTCGCGGAGGCGGCCCAAGCGGGCAAGGTGGGCGAGACGGCGCTGCTGGCCGCGCTCGTCGTGGCGCCGGGGGCCCACACGCTCGATCCCGCAGGGCTGGCGCGGGTGGTGGCGGCGCTGAAGGCGGTGAAGCTCGATGCGTTCGCCACCGCGATCGCCGTGGAGGCCATGATCGGCGACGGCGTCTCGTGAGCGCAGCGGCGCGGGTTGAGGCGTTCTTGGAGCTTTTGTCCGCCGAGCGCGGGGCGCGGGCGAACACGCTCGAGGCCTATCGGCGCGACCTCGCGGACGCGGAAGCCTTCCTCGCCAAGCGGGGCGACACCCTGTGCGACGCGAACGAGGCCGCGCTCGCGGCGTACCTCGCCGCCCTGGGCGCAACGGGGCTTGCGCCGGCCACGCGCGCGCGGCGGTTATCGGCGCTGCGCCAATTCTACAAATTCCTGCTGCTCGAGCGCGATCGCAGCGATGACCCGAGCGCCCGGCTCGACGGCCCCAGGCGTGCGCCGCCCCTCCCGAAGACGCTCGCGCCCGAAGAGATCGAAGCCCTGATCGCGGCCGCCCCCAATGTGCGGGACCGCGCGCTGATCGAAATCCTCTATGGCGGGGGGCTGCGGGTGTCGGAGGTCGTGGCGCTGCCGGCGCGCGCCGCCCCAAAGCCCGGCCAGACGCACATGATCATCTCCGGCAAGGGCGGCCGGGAGCGGATGGTGGTGCTGGGGGCGCCGGCGCTGGCGGCGCTGGCGGCATGGCTGCAGGTGCGCGAGGCGTTCCTGCCGCCCGCGCCGGGGCCCCGGGAAAAGGCGCGCGCCTGGCTCTTTCCATCGCGCCGCGCCAAGGACGGCAAGCTCACGCGCCGGCGGGTGGGGCAGATGCTGGAGGAATGCGCGCGCGCCGCCGGCCTCGATCCCGCCCGCGTCAGTCCTCATGTCCTGCGCCACGCCTTCGCCACCCATCTGGTGGATGGCGGAGCCGATCTGCGCGTGGTGCAATCGCTGCTGGGCCACGCCGATATCGCCACCACCCAGATCTACACCCATGTCGCGGACGCCCGCCTCCAGACCCTGGTGCAGACCAAACACCCGCTGGCGCGCCGCAAACGCTAACCCGCCGCCTTCGCGCAATCAGGCCTGGTAATCCACGGTGCGGCGCGACGCGACTACCATCACCACGCTGCCGGCCAGGAAATCGAGCAGCGACATCACCACCACAAAAAAGAATTCCGTGGTGCCGAAGCCGGGGGTGAGCAGGAAGAGGATCAGGCACGTCACGAACACGAGCACCGAGAGCGCATTGTCCGCCAGCGCGCCCCGGGTGGGGCGGGTGGATTTCAAGATTTCGACGAAAAGACAGAGCACCGTCAGCAGCGTGAAGGCCTGGCCCCAGCTCACCACCCATTCCGCGCCGCTCGCGAGCGGCGCGGTCGCCGCCGTGGCGGCCAGCGCCTCGCGCACGCCCTCCCCGCCCATCGGCACAAACAGCACCGCGTACAACACCGCCGGAAGGATCAGCAGGGGAAAGAGGCTGAACGCGCGCATCGCTTTGCTCCTCAAGCCGCCCGCCAAAGCACGGACGGGAGGGAATGCCTGGGCCTTGGCTGTGGTTCCTGTCCGCAGGCTGGGCGCTACAGTGCGCTATTCGCCCGGCGCGGCGAGCTCGAGCGCGAGCGCGTGCAAGCCGCCTGCGAATTCCGGGGCGAGCGCCGCCATCACGGCGCGCTGGCGTGCAAGCCGGCTCAGGCCCGCGAAGGCGTGGCTCCGAAGCCGCACGCGGAAATGGCTTTCCCCGCCCGCGGACGCTCCCGCATGGCCCGCATGGGCTGCGCTTTCGTCCAGCACCTCGAGCGCCAGCGGCGTGAACACGGCGTTAAGCGTGTCCTCGATACGCTGCCTGCGGGGGGGCGGGATCGCGGAAAACCGGTCTGTCAATTCCTTGTCCCCGGAAAGTTCAACGCCATACTGCCCTCATGGTCGCCGGCTTCTCTTACCGCCCCAAATACGTAGACATCCGCGTCAATCGTCCCGGCGCGGGGGAGGCGGAGCGCGCGCCCAGCGAACGCGCCTGCGATCACATAGGCTGTCGCCGGGCCGGCGCCCACAAGGCCCCGAAATCGCGCGCGGGCGGGGACGAAGTCTGGTGGTTCTGCCTCCAACATGCAGGCGAGTACAATCGGCGCTGGGACTATTTCAAGGACATGACGGAGGCCGAGCAGGCGGCCTACCGCGCGGGCGAGGAGATCGGCCACCGGCCGACCTGGTCCTTCCGCCCCGGGCGCGGGGACCGGATCTCCGCCACCCGCTTCTGGCAGGCCGCCAAGCCCGGGGACGCCTTCAACGTCTTCACCAGCGCGGGCGAAGCCGCACGGCCCCCGCGCGCCGCCAAGCCGCGGATCGGGCGGGTGCAGGCGATGGCGCTGGAAGTGCTGGCGCTCGAGGAAACCGCCGATCCCGTCGCCGTGCGCACCCGCTACGCCGAGCTCGTCAAGCGCTTCCATCCCGACAGTAATGGCGGGGACCGCACCGCCGAAGCCCAGCTCAACAAGGTCGTGCGCGCCTACAAAACGCTGAAAGCCGCCCGCATGGCCTGAGGCGAGCCCCCCCTGAGCCGCTCCCCAAAGGGGAACCGGCCCTGCGCTCGGATGTTGGCCTTGAAGGAAGGAAAGCAGGCGCGGCGCGCGGGCTTCGGCGCAGGACTGGAGGCGGCGGATGATAAAGTTGGCTTTGGCGTGTATCGCAGGCGCGGCGGCGGCGGGCGCGTTCGGCTTCACGCGCGATGCAGGGCCCTACACTTCGCTTGCGCTGATCGCGTTCTATATTTTCCTTGGACTGTTCCTGATCCTGGCGATGGCGGGGCTTTTGTCTGCGCATGCGCGCTCGGCCTCCGGCGGGGCGGCGGCGGGTTTGGTGATGGCGCTTCTGGCTGGGGCGGGCTTCTACCTGCTGCTGGGGCGTCACGCCCCGCATCTCTCGCAGGGCCAGGTCGTGGACCATGGCGGGCACGAACGGGAGGACCGCGCGCTTTAGAGCATTTTCCGATGAGGGGGACGCCGGTTCATCGTCGGAAAATGCGACCACAGAAACACCTAGAGCCCCGATCCGACGCTGTCGGATCGGGGCTCTAGGGATCAGCGCGCACCGCCTCGGCGAGGCGGAGGAGGGCGCCCTCGCGGTGCAGGTGGGCGCTACGCGGCAGCGGATAAAGCGCCACGGGGCCGATGTGGGCCCTCAAAGCCGCCGCCGTCTCCTCCAGGCCCACCGAGTCGGCGCTCTCGCTCACCGCCACGTCCGCCCGCAGCCCCCGCGCCTCCAGCACGGCAAGCGCCGTGAGGCCATGGCTGATCGCGCCCAGATAGGAGCCGGTCACCAGCACGGTTGGCACCCCGAGCGCGGCGATCAGGTCGAGATTGGTCGTTCCCCCGCTGAGCGGGGACATCACGCCCCCGGCTCCCTCGATCAGCAGCAGCCCGCGCGCCTGCGCCATGCGGGCCCGGCAGGCGGCGAGCACGGCCTCGAAGCGCAGCTCCCGGCCTTCCAGCCGCGCGGCGCGATCGGGCGCCAGGGGCGCGGAATAGGCGAACGGGGCCATACGGGCCAAGGCTTCCGCCGTCGGCGGCTCGCCGAGCGCTTCCAGAAGCAGCCAGGGATCGGAGCCCTGCGGCGCCGCCGTGTCATAGCCGCTCACCACGGGCTTCAGCGCCGCCACCGAGGCGCCTTGGGCGCGGAGCGACCGGATCAGGGCGCACGCCACATGGGTCTTGCCAATGCCGGTGCCGCTGCCGGTGATGAACACCGCCCTCATAGCCGCGCCTGGATCAGGGCCGCGAGGCGATCGATCTCGGCGTCGGGATGGGCGGCGGTGAACGCGAGGCGCAGCCGCGCCCCGCCCGCCGGCACCGTGGGCGGCCGGATGGCGACCACGAGGAAGCCCTCCGCCTCCAGCAGGCGCGACGCCGCGAGCGCGGCCTCGGCCTTGCCCAGGATCAGCGGCACGATCGCGCTTTGCGCTTCGGGCAGGCCCAGCGCCCGGGTGAACCGCGCCGCCTTGGCCCGCGCGCGGGCGGGCAGATCGGGCTCGGCCTCGATGCGCTCCAGGCTCGCCAGCGCCGCCGCCGCGCTCGCCGGCGCGAGACCTGTGGCGTAGATCAGGGTGCGCGCGCGCGTCTTGATCAGGTCGATCACCGGGGCGGAGGCGCACACATAGCCCCCGGTCGATCCCAAAGCCTTCGAGAGCGTGCCCATCTGCAGCGGAACGCCCGCGCCGGGAAAGAGGCTCGCCGTCCCCCGCCCGCCGGGGCCCACCACGCCCAGCCCGTGCGCGTCGTCGCACAGGAGCCACGCGTCATAGGCCGCGCACAGCGCGCCGAGGCGGTCCAGCGGGGCCAAATCGCCGTCCATGGAGAACACCCCGTCCGTCAGAACCAGCGCGCGCCCGCCGCCGCGGTGGGCGCGTAGCAGCCGCTCCAGATCGTCGGGGTCGTTATGGGCGAAGGGGTGGATCGCGGCGCCCGAAAGCTTGGCCCCCGCCCAGAGGCAGGAATGGGCCAGTTCGTCGATGAACACCGCGTCCCCGCGGCCCGCCAGGACCGGCGTTATGCCGGCATTGGCGAGATACCCCGACCCGAACACACACGCCGCGGCGGTCCCTTTGAAGGCGGCGAGCGTACGCTCCAACGCGTCGGTCAGGGGGCTGTTGCCGGTCACCAGCCGGGAAGCGCCTGCGCCTGCGCCATAAGCCTCCACCGCCGCGATCGCAGCCTGCTTGACCCCGCGATCATGGGTCAGGTTCAGGTAATCGTTGCAGGAAAAGGACAAAAGCCGGCGTTCGCCGCGCACGATCCACAAGCCGTCCAGGCGGTGATCCACGGGCGGGACGCGTTTCAGGCTCTGGGCGTCGAGCGCGGCGAGCTTGGCGGCGGCGAAGGCGTCTAGACTGTTCATGGCTCCCGGTTGGCCATCGGGCGCGCCGCGTGGCAAGAGGGGCGATGCCCGCTCCCGATTGGCTCGCCCGCGGCGGCGCCCATGTGTGGCGCCCTTATACGCAGATGAAAACCGCCGCTCCGCCCTTGCCGGTGGCGCGCACCGAGGGCGCGCTTTTGTTCTTGGCGGACGGGCGCGTGCTGGTGGACGGGATCGCCTCCTGGTGGACGGCCTGCCACGGCTACAACCACCCCCATTTGGTCGAGGCGATCCGCGCCCAGGCCGCGCTGATGCCGCACGTGATGCTGGGGGGGCTGGCGCATGAGGGCGCGTACCGCCTGGCGGCGCGGCTGGCCGCGCTCCTGCCCGGCGATCTCGACCACGTTTTTTTCGCCGAAAGCGGCTCGGTGGCGGTCGAGATCGCGATGAAGATGGCGCTGCAATATTGGCGCAATCACGGGGTAGGCGGACGCACGCGCTTCGTGTGCTTCCGCGGCGGCTATCACGGGGACACGCTGGCGACGATGATGGCGTGCGACCCGGAGGAGGGGATGCACGCCCTGTTCGCAGGGGTGCTGCCGGCGCAGATCATCGCCACCCTGCCGCACGACGCCGAGGAGGAAGAAGCGCTCGACGCGCTGCTCGCCGCCCACGCCCACGAGGCGGCCGCCATCCTGGTGGAGCCGCTGGTGCAGGGCGCGGGCGGCATGGCGATGCACCCCCCCTCCACGCTGCAGCGCTTGCGCCGCCTGGCGGACAAGCACGGCCTGCTGCTGATCTTTGACGAGATCTTCACCGGGTTCGGGCGCACCGGGACCTTGTTCGCGATGCAAAGCGCGGGCGTCACCCCCGATATCGTCACGCTGTCCAAGGCGCTGACGGGGGGAACCCTGCCGCTCTCGGCCGCAATCGCCAGCAAGGCCGTGTTCGAGGCGTTCTGGAGCGATGATCCGAGCCACGCCCTGATGCACGGGCCCACCTATATGGCCAACCCGCTCGCTTGCGCCGCCGCCAATGCGAGCCTCGACCTGTTCGAGCAGGGGCGGTGGGCGGGGGAGGTCGCGCGGATCGAGGCGGGCTTGCGCGCGGGCCTTGAGCCCTGCCGCGCGCTTGCGGGGGTGAAGGCGGTCCGCGTGCTGGGCGCGATTGGGGCGGTGGAGTTGAACGCGCCTCAGGATGCGCAAAGCCTGATCCGCCGCTTCGTCGAAAACGGCTGCTGGATCAAGCCGTTCGGGAAAACCGTCTATCTGACGCCCGCCTTCGTCATCACCGACGCGCAGCTCGCGCAGCTCACCGGCGCGATTTGTGCGGTTCTGAGGGGCCCGCAGCCCGGTTAAGACGTTGAAGCGCGGAACGCCGCCGCCCGGATCGTCGCCGATCGGGCACGGTTTCCTGAGCGGTGGATTGCCGCTAAACCTATTTTTCCCACACTCCGCCGCGCGCCGGCGCTTATGAAGCCTCCATGACCCCGCCCGACGCCCTGACCAGCCTCACGCCCGACACCGCCCTGTCCGCCCGCGCCTTCGGCGTCGACAGCGACATGAAAATTCCCGCCTTTTCCGCCCGCACCGAATACGTGCCGGATCTGGACGAGGCCTATAGGTTCGACCCCCAAACGACGCTCGCGATCCTCGCCGGCTTCGCGCACAACCGGCGGGTGATGGTGCAGGGCTATCACGGCACGGGCAAAAGCACCCATATCGAGCAGGTGGCCGCGCGCCTCAACTGGCCGATGATCCGCATCAATCTGGACAGCCACGTCAGCCGGATCGATCTGGTGGGCAAGGATGCGATCGTGCTGAAGGACGGCAAGCAGATCACGGAGTTCCGCGAGGGGATCCTGCCCTGGGCGCTGCAGCGGCCGGTGGCGATTACGTTCGATGAGTATGATGCGGGCCGCCCGGACGTGATGTTCGTGATCCAACGCGTACTCGAGGCCTCCGGCAAGCTGACGCTCCTGGACCAGAACCGCGTGATCAGCCCAAATCCGTGCTTCCGCCTGTTCGCCACCACCAACACCGTCGGCCTCGGCGACACGACCGGCCTCTATCACGGCACCCAGCAGATCAATCAGGGCCAGATGGACCGCTGGTCGATCGTGGCGACGCTGAATTATCTGGAGCACGACGTGGAGGCCGCGATCGTGCTGGCCAAGGCCGGCGCGAGCTATCAGACGCCGGAAGGCAAAAGGACCATCTCGGCCATGGTCCGCGTGGCGGACATGACGCGAAACGCCTTCATGAACGGCGACATCTCCACCGTGATGAGCCCGCGCACCGTGATCACCTGGGCCCAGAACGCCGAGATCTTCAACGCCGACGTCGCGCTGGCCTTCCGGATGACGTTCCTCAACAAGTGCGACGAGTTGGAGCGCCCCACCGTGGCCGAATTCTACCAGCGGGCCTTCGGCGCGGACCTGCCGGAAGCCGCCACCCGGGTGAAGGTGGCCTAAGCATCGGGTGGCCGCATGATCCGCGTCGGTATCGGGGGATGGACGTACGAACCGTGGCGGGGCGCGTTCTACCCCCCGGGCCTGGCGCACACGCGCGAGCTCGCTTATGCGAGCCGGCAGGTCACCACGATCGAAGTCAACGGCACGTTCTATTCCACCTTTAAGCCCGCTACTTTCGCGAAATGGGCTGAGGAGACGCCCGATGATTTCGTTTTTGCGCTGAAGGCGCCCCGCTATGCGGTGAACCGGAAGGTGCTGGCCGAGGCCGGCCCCTCGATCGCACGGTTCGTGGAAAGCGGCGTGGCGGAACTGGGGCCGAAGCTTGGGCCGATTCTTTGGCAGTTTGCGCCCACCAAGGCGTTCGACGCGGGAGACATGGCGGCGTTTCTCGCCCTCCTGCCGCGCGAGGTGGGTGGGGTGCGGCTGCGCCACGCGCTGGAGCCCCGCCACGAAAGCTTCGCCACGCCCGCCTTCCTCGCGCTGGCGCGCGCGCACGCGGCCGCCATCGTCTTTGCGGACTCTCAAACCTATCCCTCAATCGGCGCGCTGACGGGCGACTTTGTGTACGCGCGCCTGCAAGACGCGCGCGCGGAGGAGGCGACGGGCTATCCGGCGGCGGCGTTAGAGACCTGGGCCGCAGAGGCCCGCGCCTGGGAGCAGGGGCCCGACGCGCCGCGGGACGTGTTCGTCTACATGATCAACGGCGCCAAGGAGCGCGCGCCCGCGGCGGCGATGGCGTTGTTGGACGTGCTTGCCGGGAAGGCTTGAGGCGTCCGCCTACAACGCGCCGAAGACGGATTTCAGGGCTTGCGAGGTCTGTTTGGCGGGGTTTTTGCGGATCGCCGCTTCTTCCTCGCCGACATAGAAGAACACCCCGTCGAGCGCCTTGGCGACGGCGAAGTCGATCAGGGAGGCGCGCGGGTCCGGGCCCAGCTTCGCCTGGGCGGGATATTTGGCGCTCACCCCGTCCAGCGCCTTCAGGGCGCCGGTGGATTCAAGGGCGCCCGCAATCTGGGGCCGAAACAGGCCGGCCAATTGGGCGCCCGTCTTGTCGCGGAGATAGGCCGTGCCGGCCCGCTCGCCCCCGCGCAACACCTGGGCCACATCCTGCACGCGCATGGCGCGGATCGCATCCAGGAACAGCGTTTTCGCCTTTGGCGCTGCGGCTTCTGCGCCGCGGTTCACCTTGAGCTGCAAATCGTCCAGCGGTCCCGACATGCCCATCGGCTTGGTGGAGCGCTGGAGCGTGGCGAGCGCGCCGGGCAGGGGAATGCGGATTTTGCCGTCGCTCCAGAAGCCGTCCGCCTTGCCCACCCGCAGCACCGCAGCGGCCGCCCCGCTGGACAACGCCTCCCGCAAGGCGCCCTCGCCCTGGGCTGCGCTGATCCCGGGCGGCAGCCCGGCCGCCGCCGCCGGCGCCCCGCCGGGAGGCTTGGCCCCGAACCCGCTCAGCCCGCTTGGCAGGCTCTGCGCATCGGCGGAAGCCGAAAAGCCCCCGGCCGCCAGCAGCCACAGAACAAAGCGTCGATCGTGCATGAGCCGGCCCCGAATAGTCGCCGCACGCTAGCATGGCGCTTCGGGCGGAGCAGCGCGCCGCTAGGCCGCATGCGCGCGCTTCAGGCGGCCAGCGCCGGCAGCACCACCCCGGTCAAGATCGCCGCATAGTGCACGCCCGCCCCGCACACCACGAACCCATGCCAGATCGCCCGGCGATAGGGCAGGGTGGGGCGCAGGAAGAACAGGACGCCAACCGAATAGACGAGGCCGCCCGCCGCCAGCAGCAGAATAGCGCTCATTGGCAGGGTCGTCGCCAAGGGCTGCAGCATCAGCACCGCCAGCCAGCCGAAGCCCATATAGACGAAGCTCCACACCCGGTCCGACAGATTAGGCGCGAGCAGCTTCGCAACCGCCCCCCCGACCGCAATCATCCAGATCAGCGACGTCGCCCCCACGGCCAGCGCGTCCGGCTGGAGATGGGTGGTGAACGGGGTGTAGGAGCCTGCGATCATGAGGAAAATGGCGGCCTCGTCGAGGCGGCGCAGAACGCGGCGCGCCCGGTTGGGCTTGGTCAGATTATAGACCGCCGAGCACGAGAGCATCGCCAGCAGGCAGACGGCGTAGAGCGAAAGCGAGGTGGCCAGCGACGCCTCCCCCTTCAGCACCGCGAAGGTGAACAGCACCGCGCCCCCGATCAGCGCCGCCGCGAGACCCACCACGTGCACGATCAGGTCCGCGCGATGCTCGGCCGCGTTGGGATAGTGCTCTTCAAGCTCGATCTGGTCGGCCGCGAGGAGATCAGCGAAGGCCATGGTGCTGCGACATCCCACTATTGCATCCCTGCCAATACGAACGTCCGGGCTTTTGGTTGCCCCGCAGAGCGACAGCGCCGCCGGGCGCGGCTTTTCGGCAACGGTGCGCCGCGTCGTCGCCGCAATTGGCCGCGCAGCGATCACCGGGCCGGGCGCCTCCCCCGGCCCGGGGGCTGTGTTAGCAGGAAGGTCTTCACATTCCGTTCGCGCGGAGGTTGTCGCGCGCGGAAACGCCGGATCTGGCGGCACTCGCCGCCGGCTGCTGCTAATAGCCTGTAATATTTGACTTTAAGCGCGAAACACGCAGCCTTATGGGGCGTTCTCCAGCGGAACGTCAAACAGCAAAGGCGCGGTTCATGAACCCAAGCGATCAGCCCCTCTCCGAGATGGAGCTTCGCCTCCAAGGGTGGCGGCTCACGACGGCTGAAATCCTCTATTACATGCCCGATCATCCCAAGCTGATCCAAAGCTTCGTGTGGCAGACGCTGGACCTCGCGCCCCGTTATCCCCGGATCACGAAATTCCTGGAGTTCTGGAAACGGGAGATCGAAGCCGCGGTGCATTCCGTGCGGGTGGGATGTTCGCGCGAGATCGCGCCCGGCCGGATGCGTTTGGCGAAACATCTCCAGCTCAACTAGGCTTACTTGGCGGCGCATTCCTTTTCGGTGCGCCCCGCATGAGCCTGGACGGCGAGCACGAGGGTCATGGCGTCGGCGGCGGTGTAGCCGCGCGCCTGCGCGGCCTGCAGTCCCAGGCCAAGCTTGGTGAAGGCGTCGCCCGGGCCCTTCACGATCGGCCAGACCACGGGGAACAGCGCCATCTGGCGCGGCGTCAGCGCCTCGCGCGCGATCGCCAGGCCGCACAGGCATTCGCCCTTGGCGCCGCCCTCCTGGACGCAGGCCGCGTAGATTTCCGTCTCCACCCCTGGGGCGGGGCCGGGGGGCGGGGGCGCGGCGCGCGCGGTTAAGCCGAGGCTTGCGAAAAACAGCGCCGCAAGCGCCGTTCCCGCTGTTCTGGAAGCGATCATCTTTTCCCCGGTTAGCAGGCGCGCCCAAGCGTCGCGTGCGCCCTGGTGCGCCTGGAAACGCCCGCCAGCGCAATTAGATTTGAGGCAGAAACAGCGGCAGGAGTATGACGATGCGTGTGCAGACACCAAGGGGGGTGCTGGCGGTTATCGCAGCGGCGGGCCTGTTGGCGGCGTGCGCCACCGCCACGCCCTATCAGCCGCGCAGCGCAGACGGATACGGCTTCACCGAGCAGCAGATTGAAGAAAACCGCGTCACGCTCGCCTTCCGCGGCAATTCGTTGACGGAGCGTGAGGCGGTGGAAAACAGCGTCCTCTACCGCGCCGCCGAGCTTACCGTGCAAAAGGGCTTCGATTACTTCGTGATCACCTCTCGCGCCACGGAAGGGAAGTCAGAGCTTGCCTCTTTCGGGCCGAGCCGCTCGCCCTATTTCCGGTACGCGTATTATTCGCCGCGCTTCGGCTGGGGCCCCTGGTACGACCCGTTCTGGGACGATCCGGTGCGCTTTCGCGAGATCACCCGCTACGAGGCCTCCGCAGAGATCGTGATGTACAAGGGCCAAAAGCCGGCCGATCGCGCCGACGCTTTCGACGCCCGCCAGGTCGAGGCCAATTTGCGCGCCAAGATCGTGCGGCCCACGGCGGGCTGAGGCCCGCTACACGCTGTCCGCCGCCGGCGTTTTGCGTCCCAGGCGCGCCTCGCGGAGCGTTATATAGAGCGTGGAAGCGATCACGATCGCCGCCCCCACGACGGCGGCGAGTGTTGGCGTTTCGCCGAAAACGGTGAACCCGATGATCGCTGCGAACACCAGGCGGACATAATCGATCGGCGTCATCAGCACGGCGTCGCCTTCGCTCATACCCTTGATGAAGCAGGCCTGGGTGGCGGTGCTCAGCGCGCCCATGAGGCCCAGCAGCGCGAGGTCCCCCGGCGTGGGCCACGTCCAGGAGGCCGCTGCGAAGGGCAGGGACAAGCCGATGCTCAGGAGCGTCGTCCAGGCCAGGATCGCGCGGGTGGAGTGATCGCGCGTCATGATCTTCATCATGACGATGGTGGCCGCAAACAGCAGCGCCCCCGCCAGCGCCGCCAGCGCCGGCCATCCCCAGCGGACGCCCGTCATCGCGGGTAGCAGCATCACCAGCACGCCTACAAACCCGAGCACCACCGCCCCCAGCCGGTGCGGCCCGATCCGCTCCCCCAGCACCAGCGCGGCCAGCGGCACGACCCAGAGCGTGCGGGTGAAGGACAGCGCGTTCGCCTCCGCCAGCGGCATTTCCTGCACCGCATAGAAGGACAGGATCAGCGCCGTGGTCCCCGCGAGCGCGCGAAACACCATGAAGCCCGGCCGGTTGGTGGCGAAGGCGCCCCGGGGGTCGCGCAGGATCAGGGGGGCGAGAATGAGCATGGCTACGGCGTTGCGGTAGAAGGTCTGCACCGCGGCCGAATAATGCGCGCCCAACAGCTTGATCAGCGTCATCGAGGCGGTGAACGTGGCGGCCGCCAGCAGCATCCAGAGCGCGCCCCGCACATTGCGCGGCAGGGCGGCGAAACCGGTGGCGAAACCGGCGACGAATCGAGTGGCGAGCGCATTCTGCATCGCGCAAGGCTAGCCCGCTTTGACGGAAAAGGCAGGCCGCCGCGAAGCTTTCCTCAATGGGCCCAGAGCCGCTGCAGCACCCCCAGCGCGCCTTCGAAGATCAACGGCGCGTCGGTCACCACCAGCGTGTAGCACACCTTCCCGGGCGCCGCGCGGGGGCGGTGGGTCACCTCCGGCCCGGCTATGGCGATGTCGCCGGGTTCGTAGGAGCCGCGCTCGTCCACGAACGCCCCGGTCAGGACGAGGGTATATTCGTGGCCGTGATGGGTGTGGCGCGGGGTGGAAAAGCCCGGCTCGCTCCGGATCAGCTCGACCTTGGAGGGGCCGGCCACGTGGAGCGCGAGGGTGCGGATGCCGGGGCCGGCGAAGCTCCACCGCACCCGCGCCATCGCGTCGAGCGCGGCGTCGCGGGCGGGGACGGGCAGGGCCAGCACTTCCTGCGTCAGCGCCCCGGCCTTGCGCGCGGCCTTGCGGACCGGGGGGGCGGCGGCTTCTGGGACGGCCTCGTCCAGGCGGGCCAGCACGCTCGCCAGCGCGTCGGGCGTAAGCGTGGCGGGCGTTTCCTGCTCCAGCAAGGCGCCGGCCAGGGCGTCCGCGCGCGCCACATCCCGGGCGGCGTCCGCGACCAGGGCGGCCTGGGCCTCCACCATCAGGCGCAAGCCGGGATCGAGGACGCCCGCGGCATAGGCGGCGGCGAAGTGTTCCCGCAGCGTGCGCTGGGAAGGGTGCATCGCGTCGGCCCGGCGGTGATCAGACATGCAGGCGAGATGGAGCAGGCATGGGCGAGGTCAAGGCCGCAATCGCGCCCCGTCGCACGCTCAACCCTCCTGCTCCAATCGTGGGCGCATTTTAGCAAATGCGAGGCGGATGCGGGATTTAACGGTGCCCAGCGGGAGGCCCGCCCGTTCGGCGATCTCGCTGTGGGTAAGCCCCTCATAGAAGGCCAAGCGCAGCAGATCGAACTGCTCCGGCGGCAGATCGGCCAGTACGGCGCGCACCCTTGCCTCCTGTTCGCCGGCGGCGAGGGCGTCGTCCGGGGCGGTCTCCTCGGGCGGCTGGAAGGCGGGATCGTTCAGGTCGAACTGCGCCTTGGCGGCGCGGCGGAACAGGTCGATGCGGCGGTTGCGCGCGATCCGGAAAATCCAGGTGGAAACGGAGGCCTGGGCGCGGTCGAACAGCGCGGCCTTGCGCCAGACCGTGACCAGCACGTCCTGGGCGATCTCCTCGGCTTGGGCCGCGCCCGCCCCCAGGCGCAGCCCATAGGCCTTCAACCGCGGCGCATAGAATTCGAACAATTCAACAAACGCGGCGCGATCCTGACGGGCGGCGACAGCCTCCATCAGATCGGCGAAATATTCCCGATCGATCCCTGGCGGGCGATCGGAGGGATCCAGCGTAGCGCGCACACAGGCACTTAAGCGCCTTGCCCGGCCGGGTTCAACTCAACCTCCGCGCGCTTCGCCCCGCCGCGCTTTTGTGGCGCGGGGGGCGCGAACGTGCGATAGCGCATCGATGCACACCCTTTTGGACGCCGCCGCCCCGATCGCTTCGGGTCCTGCCGCTTTACCCTCGCTCATTGGGCTGGACGCCGAGGGCCTGCGCGCGCGCCTCCTGGAGGCGGGCCTGGCGGAGCCCGCCAAGGCGCGCATGCGCGCGGCCCAACTCTGGCGCTGGATCTACCATTACGGCGTCACCGATTTCGACGCCATGACCAACGTCGCCAAGGAAAAGCGCGCCGCGCTGGCCGCCTCGTTCACGCTGGCGCGCCCGGCGGTGGTCGCGCGTCAGACCTCCGCGGACGGCACGCGTAAATGGCTGCTGCGGCTCGCGCCGGGGGCGGAGGTGGAGTGCGTGTTCATCCCCGACGTGGGCCGTTCCGGCGCTTTATGCGTCTCGGCGCAGGTCGGGTGCACGCTGAACTGCACCTTCTGCCATACCGGCACCCAAGCCTTGGTCCGTAACCTGACTGCCGCCGAGATTGTGGCCCAGGTGATGGTGGCGCGCGACGAATTGGGCGAATGGCCCACCGCGGAGGATCCGCACAAAAACGAAAACCGCGCGCTTACCAATCTCGTCTTCATGGGCATGGGCGAGCCGCTCTACAATCTGGGGGAGGTCGCCAAGGCGATCGCCATCATCGCGGACGGGGACGGCATCGCCATCTCGCGGCGGCGGATGACGGTGTCCACCGCCGGGGTGGCCCCGCGCATTCCGGAACTGGGCCTGACGGGGGCGATGCTCGCCATCTCCCTGCACGCCACCAACGATCCGCTGCGCGACACCCTGGTGCCGCTGAACAAGAAGTATCCGCTGGCGGAGCTCATGGCGGCGGTGCGCGCCTATCCGGGCCTCTCCAACGCCAAGCGGGTGACGTTCGAATATGTAATGCTGAAGGGCGTCAATGACAGCCTGGCCGAGGCCAAAGCGCTGGTGAAGCTGATCGCCGGCGTGCCCGCCAAGATCAATCTAATCCCCTTCAATCCCTGGCCCGGCGCGCCCTATGAATGCGCGGACTGGGACAGCATCGAGCGCTTCGCCGCGGTGCTCAACAAGGCCGGCTATTCCTCCCCCATCCGCACGCCGCGCGGGCGCGACATCCTGGCCGCGTGCGGGCAATTGCGCTCCGAAAGCCAAAAGGTGCGCGCGAGCGCGCGTGCGCGGGAATCATGCTAGGCGCCGTACATGGCAGCTGTCGCTCAGTCCTTCGCGCTTGTTCTTGCCGCCTTCACCATAGGCTGGACGGCTTGTCTTAGCTTCATGGTGGCGCCGGCGGCGTTCCAATGGCTGAAGGAGGGCCGCGGCGAGCGGTTCGTGCGCCGCCTCATTAAGGAGGGCCACGGCTTTCTGACGCTGTTTGCGGGCCTGGCCGCAGGGCTCGCCTTGATCGGCGGGGCCGGGGGCGGGGCGGCGGTGATGGCGTGCGCGGCGCTGTTCTTCGCGCTGGCGCAATGGACGCTCTCGCCCGCCAATCAGGGCCCGGAACTCCACGGCATGCGCAAAAACCGCAAGCATGCGCGCGTCACGGCCTCGGCGCTTACGGCCTTCATCCTGCCCGTGGTGTTGGCCGGGGTGGTGATGATCGGGGCGGGGCTTTAGAGAGTTAGGGTAGGCCTGCCTCGATGCCGAGGGCGGCTTCGACATCGGCCCAGGCCACATATTTGAAGTTCTGGGCGGCGACCGGATCGGTGTTCTGGTCATCCCGGACGACCATCAGCCCACGGACGAAGTCCGGCCCCAGCGGCGCGGAGGTGACCTCCACCCCGTCCGCGCCCGATACTGCGTCCGCGCCCCCGCCCGCGCCGATCCGCACGGAACCGCGATAGGCCAGGCTCTTGCGGTCATAGACCGCAAAGCGGCTTTCCCCTCGCGACGAGGCGATCAGATAGCCGCGCCCGGACGGGGCGGTCCACAGCGCGAGGCCCGCGACGTCAGCCCCCAGATTGCCGCCCGCGCCAACACGGTCGACCAGGACGGGCGGGGCCGGGGCGTCGAAATCGAGGCTCATCCGCCACACGCCCACCGCCTTCTCGGACACATAGACCGCGCGCGCCTCGTCATCGACGACACAGCCCTCGCTGATGGAGCCGAGCTTGAACTTCTTCACCTCCACGCCTTCGAGCTTGAGCTCGTAGCCCAGGCGCAAGCGCCACACGCCAAGCTCCCCGCTTTTGCCGGTGGCGATGGCGTAGGTGTCCGCGCCCAGGCGGCCCAGGCACAGGCCAAAGGCCTCGGCGAAGCCCGTCCTGATGCGCCCGCGCACCGCGGTGTCGAGCGCGCCGGTCTCGGTATCGAGCTTCCAGAACGCGATCGACTGGTCGCTCCGGTCCGTGGCGGCGACCACGACGCCGGTCCCGTCGCCGAAGGCGAAGCCGTCGCGCAGATCGACCTTGTTCGGCAGGCCGCCCGGCGCGGACTGCACCAACGCCCCGCTTAGATCGTAAACCAGCAGGCCGCCTGTTTTCTGCGTACCGATCACCCGGCTGAGCTTCCAATCGGGCGCGGCCCAGATGGCGGGGTCCTTGGCGGCGTCCACCGGCGGGGTTTCGCGCTTGGCGGGGGCCATGCCCTTCTGGAGCGGGGGCGGGGCGGGCGGCGCGCTCGCGCACGCGGTAAGCGCCAGGCCCAGCAGCGACAGCGTCGCTCCGTTCAACCCTCTCATGATCGCCCCCGGATCCAAACCGCCGCGAGCATGGTCACGCGGCTGCGCCTTAGCAAGGCCCGCGCGCTAGAACGGTTCTGGATTGGATTGAGTCAATCCAATCGAGAAAAACCGCTCTGCACTCTAAGTCAGACCGTTTCTCGTCCGAAAACCGCGTAACACTTTTCGGGAAACGGTTTAGACCGCGCCCGCGTCTCAGCGCTGGCGGATCAGGGCTTCCTGCGCCACCGATGCGATCAGGGCGCCGTCCTCGGTAAACAGCGCGCCGCGGTTGAAGCCGCGCGCGCCCGAGGCGCTGGGGCTGTCGATGTCGTAGAGGTGCCAGTCCCCGATCCGGCTGGGGCGGTGAAACCAAAGCGCGTGGTCGAGGCTCGCCAATTGCAGGTCCGGGCTCTGGAAGCCGAGGCCGTGGGCGCGCAGGGAGGCGCCCATCAGCGCCATGTCCGAGGCGTAGGCCAGCAGCACTTGGTTGCGAACCGGATCGTCGCCCACGTCCCGGCGGGCGCGAAACCACATCTGCAGCCGCGGCTCGGGCGCCCCCGCCTCCGGCACGGGGCGCAGCTCGATCGGGCGGATCGCCCAATCCGGCGCGGGCGAGAAGGGGGGCAGGGCGCCGGGGGCAGGCGCGGGCGGGGCGGAGGTCTGGTGGGCTAAACCCTGCTCCTCGCGCTGGAACGAAGCCGAGAGCGTGAGGATCTGCTCGCCGTGCTGGATCGCCATCACCCGGCGGGTGGCGAAGCTCGAACCGTCACGGGTGCGCTCCACCCGGAACAGGAGGGGCGCTGCGGGATCGCCCGGGCGGATGAAATAGGCGTGCAGCGAATGGCAAAGCCGCTCCCGCACCGTGGCGTAAGCCGCCGAGAGCGCCTGCGCGATCACCTGGCCGCCGAAGATGCGCGTCCGGTCGGCGCTTGAAGCGGGCGAGACGCCGCGGAAAAGATCCACCTCCAGCGGCTCAGGCGTCAGCGCCGCGAGAAGCTCTTCCAACCGGTCCATGGCGCACCTTTCGGCGTTGCATGGCACGGCGGCGCCCGAGGCGCCAACGGAACTTTCCCACCGCGCGGTTCTCGGTTAGCCCGCGGGGAAGCCTCCCGGATATCCTTATGCTCCTCCCCGCGCGCGCCCCGCTTGTCCCCGCATTTCTCGCGGTCTTGTTCGCCGCCGCCGGATGTGCGCCGCGCGCGCCCGCGCCAGCCCCCTATGCGGTGGAGGAGAAATCGATCGCCGCCTTGCAGGCGGACATGGCGTCCGGCGTGGTGAGCTCGGCGCAATTGGTGCAGGGCTATCTCGATCGCATCGCGAGGCTGGACCGGGCGGGGCCGGCCCTGCGCAGCGTGATCGCCGCCGATCCCGACGCCGCCGCCGAAGCCGCCGCCCTCGATGTGGAGCGCCGCGAGCGCGGGGTGCGCGGGCCGCTCCACGGCGTGCCGATCCTGATCAAGGACAATATCGAGACCGCGGGCGCGCTGGCCACCACCGCGGGCTCGCTGGCGCTGAGGGACAATGTCACCGAGCGCGACGCCCATGTCGTGGCGCGCCTGCGCGCGGCGGGCGCGGTGATCCTCGGCAAGACCAATCTCTCCGAATGGGCCAATATTCGCTCCGACGCTTCGGTCAGCGGCTGGAGCGCGCTGGGCGGGCAGACGCGCAACCCCTACGCGCTCGACCGTTCCCCGTGCGGCTCCTCCTCGGGATCGGGCGCGGCGGCGGCGGCGAGCCTTGCGGCGGCCGCGATCGGCACGGAGACGGACGGCTCGATCGTGTGCCCCGCCAGCGTCAACGGGCTCGTGGGCGTGAAGCCGACGCTGGGATTGGTGTCGCGCACCCATATCATCCCGATCGCCCTGAGCCAGGATACAGCGGGGCCGATGGCGCGCTCGGTCGCGGATGCGGCGCTGCTGCTCACCGTCATGGCTGGGACCGACCCCGAAGATCCCGCCACCGCCGAAGCCGACGCCCGCAAGAGCGATTATTCCAAGGCCCTCGACGCCGGGGCGCTGGCCGGCAAGCGGATCGGGGTGGCGCGCTTCCTGGCGGGCTATAATGCCGGGCTGGACGCAGAATTCGCGCGCGCGCTCGAGGTCTTGAAGGCGGCCGGCGCCACGCTGATCGAGATCGCGGCGTTTCCGAACTTGGAAGCTATCGGGGAGGCGGAGTTCACGGTCCTGATGGGCGCGTTGAAGGGCGATCTAAACGCCTATCTCGCCAGCCGGCCGCGCGGCGCGGGCGTGCGCACCCTGGCGGAGGTGATCGCCTTCAACGCCGCCACCCCGGCCGAGACCGCCCTGTTCGGCCAGACCCTGTTCGAGAAGGCCGAAGCCCATCCCGGCCCCGCCGACCCCGGCTACCAGGCCGCCCTGGCGAAAGCGAAGCGGCTGGCCGGCCCCGAAGGTATAGACGCGCTGCTCCGCGCCGACGCCCTCGACGCGCTGGTCGCGCCCACGGGCGGGCCCGCCTGGAGGATCGACGTGGTGAACGGAGACCATTTCCAGGGTTCGGCGTCGGGCCTGCCTGCGGTTGCGGGCTACCCCCACGTCACCGTGCCGATGGGGGCGGTCCGCGGGCTGCCGGTGGGCTTGTCCTTCATCGGCCCGGCCTGGTCGGAGGCGCGCCTGCTGGCGCTGGCCTTCGCGTTCGAACAGCGCACGAAGGCGCGCAAGCCCCCCTTTTATGCGCCCTCCGTAGAGCAGACCCCCGCCATAGAAGCCGCGCTCGCGCCCTGAAACGCGCTTGAGCGGCCCGAAAGACAAGACGAGAGGGGGCGACCCTTGAAAGCGGCTTGCGTGCGCGCCCGCGCTCTTCCATTTTCCGGTCGGCATTTTACTGGTCGGCATGTTCCTGGCCGGCCGCCGGATTTGGTTTCAAGCAGGTAAACCCGTGAAAACCTACCTCGATTTCGAAAAGTCGATCGCCGAGATCGAGGCGAAGATCGAGGAATTGGGTGCGCTCGTGGAAAGCAGCGAAGCCCAGGCGATGGGGATCGAGCTGTCGCGCCTCAAGCAGAAGGCCACCAAACAGCTCGAGGACATCTATTCCCGCCTCGATCCCTGGCAGAAAACCAAGGTCGCCCGCCACCCCGAGCGGCCGCGCTTCAAGGATTACGCCGCCGCGCTCGTCACCGATTTCGTTGAGCTGTCGGGGGACCGGAAGTTCGGCGAGGACAGCGCGATCCTGGGCGGCATGGGGCGCTTCCTCGGCCGGCCGTGCGTGATCCTGGGCCATGAGAAGGGGCGAACGACCCAGGAGCGGCTGAAGCACAATTTCGGCATGGCCCGGCCCGAGGGCTACCGCAAGGCGGTGCGGCTGATGGATCTGGCGGAGCGGTTCGACCTACCGGTGGTGGCGCTGGTGGACACCGCCGGCGCCGATCCGGGCCTGGGCGCGGAGGAGCGGGGCCAGTCCGAGGCGATCGCCCGCTCCACCGAACGGTGCCTGACGCTCGGTACCCCGATGGTGGCGGTGATCGTGGGCGAGGGCGGCTCAGGCGGGGCGCTCGCCATCGCGGCCGCCAACACGGTGCTGATGCTCGAGCACGCGATCTATTCCGTGATCAGCCCGGAGGGCGCGGCCGCGATCCTGTGGCGGGACGGCGGGCGCGCCAAGGACGCGGCCTCGAACATGAAGATCACCGCCCAGGATCTGCTGGCCATGAAGATCATCGATACGGTGGTGGAGGAGCCCTTGGGCGGCGCCCATCGCCAGCCTGAAAAGGCGATCGCCGCCGTCGGCGCGGCGGTCGCGCGCGCGCTCGATCAATTGGCCCCGCTGTCGCCGGCGGCGCTGCGGCTCCAGCGGCGGGACCGCTTCTACGCGATCGGCCGCACCGGGCTCGCCTCGAACCCGGCGCACTGAGGGGCCAATTGATCGAGCGCGCGCTGGCGGGGCGCAGGCCTCCGCCACGAAGAAGCCATGCCGAAGGTTAAAGATAGCCAGGGTGGGAGGCGTCGATGGGGTGGAAAGCGTTTGGACTGGGCCTGGCGTTCGCGCTCGCGGCCCTGGCGCATGCGCCGCACGCGCGCGCGGCCGATACCTGCCCCGCGCTGCTGAGCCTGTCCCCGTTCCCGCTTGCGGGAGAAAACCCGGCTCAAATGTGCCGGCGCGTGTGCGAGGGGGGCGCCTACCGCGAACTCGCCCCCGATCTGCGCACCCGCTGGGCCCGCCTGTGCGCCCGCGACGCAGCGCCCGGCTCGGCGCCCCGGTTCGGCTCGGCGCCCCAGCCCGGATCGGCGCCCAAGCCTGCCTCGGCGCCGCGGCCCGCCCCGGAATCCTCACCACCGCCGCGGCCCCCTTCCGCCGCCCCCGCCTCTTCCGCCGCCCCTGCCCCCGGCGCCGGGCGACGCCTCGACGCGCGGCCTGGGCCAGCCCACGACCTCCAATCCGGTCCAGGCGCGCCCCGCCAATGCCGGGGCGATGCGGGTGATCACGCCGGCGCTGGTGGAGCTGGGCGACCGGGAGCCGCGGGTGGCGCGCCATGGCGGCTCGGCCTTTGTCCTTCTTTCGGAGGAGGCAGAGGATCTCGCGAAAAACATCACGCTGTGCCGGGAGGTGTTCCGCGCCTTCGACCGCGCCAGCGCCGCCGAGGTGCAGGCGGGCGAGCGTCGCGGCGCCGATGGCGAGATCGAGCTTCTGCGCCCGCTCTATTGGCTGTTGCGCGAAACCGCTTCCGGATCGGGCGGGGACACATGCGCCAGCCGGGTGGATCGCTACCATTTCTCGCGCGCCGCGCGCATCCGGCGCAAATTGGGCATCACCGGCCGGGGGCCCTATCTCGTGGTGGCGCGCGCCGATGAAAAGCGGGCCGGGCTGATCGATTTCGCTACCGTTCCCGCGCCGGAAGTCGATGACATGGTGCGCTATTTCCGGGACGCCTTCGCCCAGGAGGACGATGTCTGGCTCCCAGAGCGTCATACGCCCGAGCGTTCACAGGCGCGCCTAACCGCCTTCCTCGGCCGCGCGCCCACCGCGCAATCCCTCCCGCAGGTGGTGCTGATCACGATCGTGCGCGCGGGCTGCCCGCTGGGCGATCCGTTCGACGTGTGCGACCTCGCGCGGCCTTAGGTGTCGCGCGGGCGCGCCCGCGTTGAAGGCGCACTTTGTTGAGGGCGCCTTGCGATGAAGGCGCCTTGCGTTGAAGAGGGGGGCGTTTGCCGGTATGGCTCGCGCCCATGCTGCAGATCGAAGACCTGACCTACCGCATCGCCGGGCGCACCCTGCTGGACGGGGCAAGCGCCTCGATCGCGCAGGGTTGGAAGGTGGGGCTCGTCGGGCGCAACGGGACCGGAAAGTCCACGCTGCTGCGCCTGATCCAGGAGGAAATCGCCCAGGGCGGCGCGGGCGCCGTGAAGCTCGCACGCGGGGCCCGGATGGGCGCGATCGCGCAGGAAGTGGCGGCGAGCGATGCGACGCTGCTCGAAGTCGTGCTCGCGGCCGATACCGAGCGCGCGCTCCTGATGGCGGAGGCCGAAACCGCGACCGACCCGCTGCGCATCGCCGACATCCACACCCGCCTCTATGACATCGACGCCCATTCCGGGGAGGCGCGCGCCGGGGAGATCCTTGCGGGCCTCGGCTTCCGCGCCGGCGACGAGACGCGCGCGTGCCGGGAATTCTCCGGCGGCTGGCGGATGCGGGCCGCACTCGCGGGCGTGTTGTTCTCCAATCCCGACCTGCTGCTGCTCGACGAGCCCACCAATTATCTCGACCTCGAAGGCGCGGCCTGGCTCGAAACCTATCTGCGCAAGTGCCGCAGCACGGTGATCGTCGTCAGCCATGACCGCGAGATGCTGAACCGGTCCGTCACCCACATTCTCGCGCTGGAGCAGGGCAAATTGTCCGTCCATCCGGGCGGGTACGACACCTATCTGCGCAAGCGGGCCGAGCAGGCAGCGCTCGCCGGAGGCTTGAAGGCGCGCCAGGACGCCGAGCGCGCGCGGCTGCAGGAATTCGTCGATCGCTTCCGCGCCAAGGCGAGCAAAGCCCGCCAGGCGCAGAGCCGCGTCAAGATGATCGAGAAAATGAAGGAGATCGCGCTGCCGATCGCGGAGCGCACGCAGCCCTTCCGCCTCGAGAACCCCGCCACGCTCGCCTCCCCGATCCTCGAACTCGAGAACGCCGATCTCGGCTACGGCCCCGGCCAGGCGGTGCTGAAGGCCGTGTCGCTGCGGCTCGATCACGATGACCGCGTGGTGATCATCGGGCCGAACGGGCAGGGCAAGACGACGCTCGTGAAGTCGATCGCGGCGCGCCTGGCGCTCCTGCGCGGCCAGCGGCGGGCGGCGCGGGCGATCCGCATCGGCTATTTCTCGCAAGACCAGCTCGATGAATTGCGCGCCGGCGAAACCCCGCTCGATCACGTCAAGGAGATCGCGCCCGAACTGACGCCGGCGAAGCAGCGGGGCTTGGCGGCGCAAATGGGCTTCGGGCCGGAAAAGATCGATACGCCGGTGGAGAAACTGTCCGGGGGCGAGAAAGTGCGCCTGCTGCTGGGCCTCACCGGCCACCAGAAGCCCCACGTCCTGATCCTGGACGAGCCGACGAGCCACCTCGATATCGACAGCCGCGAAGCGCTGATCCATGCGCTGAACGAATATACTGGGGCGGTGCTGCTGATCACCCACGACGTCTATCTCGCCCAGGCGGCGGCCGATCGGCTGTGGCTTGTGCATGAGGGGCGGATGAGCCCGTACGAGGGCGATCTCGACGATTACCGGAAGCTTGTCCTGGCCGCGGACCGGCAAAGCCCGCGCCGGACCGAAGCCGCCCCCGCCCCCCGCCGCAAGCCCGATCCCGCCGCCAAGCGCGCGCTGGCCGAGGCCGAGCGGAAGATCGCCGCCTTGCAGGCTGAAATCGCCGCCCTCGACACGGGGCTGGCCGACGGGGCGCGCCACGCAGAGGCCGCCCAGCTCGCCCGATTGCGGGAAAGCGCCGCCGCGCGCTTGGCCGCGGCGGAGGAGGAATGGTTGCTCGCGAGCGAAGCGCAGGCGGTCCCCGCCGCCTGAGAGCGCGGTAAGTGGTCCAGAGGTCAGCCCGTCCAGCCCCGCTGGGCGATCGCCGCGCACACGTGCTCCACCTCCAGCCCCGCCATCAGCGTGCCTGGCTGCGTGCGGCGCTTCCATGCGCCCAGCAGCGCCTCCACCGGCTCGGGCGTGCGCACGACGAGCGTGTCCGGCCCCCAAGGGCTATATAGAATGTCCTGCGTGGGCCCGAACAGGCCGATGGTGCGCGCGCCCGCGGCGGCGGCCAGGTGCATCATCGCGGAATCGTTGCCCACGAACAGGCGCGCGCGCTCCAGCAACGCCGCCGTGGCCCCCACGCTCGCGCCGAACGCGTCGATCACCCGGTCGGGCGGCAGGGCGGCAAGGAGCGGCGCGGCGGCTTCGCGCTCCGTGCGGGAGCCCACCAGCAGCACGGCGGCGTCCGCGAACGCCGCCCCGGGGGCTGTGAGGCGCGCTGCGAGCGCCGCGAAATGCGCCGCAGGCCAAGTCTTGGCGATCCAATTGGCGCCGATGCCCAGGGCCAGGACCGGGCGCTGGGCGTCCGCGAGCGGGGCGGGCGTCAGCTGCGCCGCCTGCGCGCAATCCTCCGGGGTGGGCCACAGGCGCGGCGCCTGGGGCGGTAGGCCAAGCGTGCGCGAGGCAAGGATCACCCTATGCTCCCCCGCCCGCGCGGCCGGCACGATGTGGCGGGCGCGTGCGCGCAGCAGCCAGGCAAGCGCCGAACGGCGCAGATCCACCACCCGCGCCCAGCGGCGGGTCCGCGCCGCGCGCCAGAGCTCGAGCCAATGGCCCCCGCGCGGGCGCTTCTGCATCACGTGCACCCGCTCCACCCCGGGCGCGGCCGCCAGCGCCAGCGCCGCCGGGGCCCCGCACGCGAGGGTGATGGGTTCGCCGGGATAGGTCCGCCCCAGCCAATCCAGGACCCCGCTCACCAGGATGGCGTCGCCCAGGCGCGTGGGGCCGATGAAGAGCGTGGCCACGGGGGCGGCGCTCAGGCCGCGTAGGATTTCTGCTCGGCGATGTCGCTGCCCAGGAGGGCGTTGATCTCGGCCTTCACGGCGGCGCGGCGGTCATTGGTCAAATACACTTCGCGCGCCAGGCGCAGGAAGTCCGGCCCGAACTCGCCGCGTTTCTCGAACGCGCGCAGCGCGTCCTCGATGTCCCACAGGGTCTCGTTCACACAGACGAGCGCAGCCATCGCCGCCCGCAGCGCCGGCGCTTCTTCCAGGAGCGGCTCCACAGCCCGGCGCAGGATCGCGGCCTCGCGTCGGATGTGGCTCAGCTTGTCGGCGGCGGTGAGCCGGCTCTCCTTGATGGACAAAATGGCAAGCTTGTCGATCGCCTCCCCAGGCGAAACCTCGATCCGTAGACGCATGCGCGGCGCTCCCCCATACCCCGCGGGCGCGCCCCACGTCGAACGGACGGGCGGGCCTGGACGCGTCGCGGGACAAAGATGGTTACCGCACAAGGCCGCCCGCGAACAAGCGCTCTCGGCGCAGCTTCCGCCCGCCTCACGGCTGTTGCAAAAGATATAACGATCTCTAGCCTCCAATGCGGTAACGCGGAGCGCGCATGGCCGATCAAGGCCCGGAAGATCGTTCGATTTCCGCCGGGGAATTCAAGCGCGGCTGGCCGATCGTTGCGTCCGCGGCGGTGGGTATCGGGCTCGGGCTGTCGCCGCTGCCCTTTTACACGATCGGGGTGTTCATCCGGCCGCTTTCGGCGGAGTTCGGCTGGAGCGTGGACAAGATCCTAACCGCCCTGCTGGCCATGACCTTGACGGTGGTGGCGATGGGGCCGGTCGTGGGCTGGCTGGCGGACCGGTTCGGCGCGCGGCGGGTGGCGCTTGTGTCCATCGGGCTGTTTGCTTTGTCGCTGGCTCTGTTTGCGGCCTCCAACGGGTCGCTGACGCTGTTTTACGCCAATTGGGTGCTGATGGGGCTTGCGGGCGCGGGCACGCTGCCGATCACCTGGACGCGGGGGGTGAACGCTTGGTTCGTGCGCAATCGCGGCTTGGCGCTCGGTTGCGCACTGGTGGCGACGGGGCTGTTCGGCTCGCTCGCCAAGCTCTACGCGAACGCCCTGATCGAAACCCTGGGATGGCGCGCGGCCTATCTGGGCCTTGCGGCGCTGCCCGCTCTGGTGGCGCTGCCGATCGCGTTCTTCTTCTTCCGCGACACCCCCCGCAACGGCGCGCCCAGCGATAGCGCGGCGCGTGCGGCCGCGCCCGCTCAGCCCGGCCTCAGTTTTGCGCAAGCGGTGCGGCATTGGCGCTTTTGGGTGTTGGCGGCGGCGTTCGTACCGATCTCGCTGGCGCTGGGCGGGCCGATCCCCAATCTCGAAACCATTCTGGGCGCCAAGGGCTTTGCGCGCGGGCAGGCGGTGGAGCTGGCGAGCCTCGTCGGGTATGCGGTGATGGTCGGGCGCGTCGGCGGGGGCTGGCTGATCGACCGGTTCTGGGCGCCGGGTGTGGCGTTCGTGCTGCTGGCCTCGCCGGCGCTGGCGCTTTATGCGCTTGCCCAGCCCGGCGCGCTCGGCTTCCCGGTGGCGGCGGCCGCCATCGCGATGCTGGGGATCGCGCTCGGCGTCGAGTACGATTTCATGGCCTATATGAGCGCGCGTTATTTCGGGCTGCGCAGCTATGGCTCCATCTATGGCGCGCTTTACGGCTTCTTCGCGCTGGGCGCGGGGGTGGGGCCGGTCTGGTACGGGCGGGCCTTCGTGGCGGAAGGGAATTATGACGGCGTGCTGATGATCGGGGCGGGGCTCACCGTGCTCGGCGCGCTGCTGCTCCTGACGCTGGGGCGCTACCCCACCTTCGCTCAGGCCGGGATAGGCTCGACCACCTCGAACAGCGTTCCGTCCGGCCCGCGCAGCGTCGCCGCCCGGCCCCCGCCATAGACCACGCCCGGATGGGCGTGCGGGGGGGTGATCAGCCACGGGCCCAGCGCCTGCAGGCGCGCCTCGAAATCCGGCAGGAGGAAACTCCCCACCGCCATCCCGGGCGCCAGGAGGTCGCGGTGTTGGGGGCGCGGGGTCGCCTGAGGCGGGTATTGGTCGAATTCCAGGAATACGTCGCGGCCGTGAACGCCGGTGGCGATGGTGTGGAGCTGATCGCGCGGGGCGCCGAAGGCGTCCGCCAGCATGGTGTAAACGATCTGCATCTCCCGCCCGAGGCCGATACCCAGCTTCTCGGACGCAAACCGGATCGTTGCCCCCATGTCCGCGCAGGCCAGCACGAAGATGAACAGCCGGTCGATCGGCGCGGTCGCGCGCGGGAGGTCATAGGCCGGCAAATCCCCGCGGATCTGGGTGAGGTAGACGATCTCGCCGTCCGGCCCCTGCACCTGCATCGGATAGATGGCGGCGAGCCCCTCGATCTCGCGCGGGGGGCCGATCACCCGGAACGGGCTCTGCTGCATGCGCGCATGGGCGCCCAGCACGTCTTGCACGCAGATCTCGATCGCGGCCCAGCCATAGGTGCGCAAGGGGCGGTAATCGGGGTGAGGCGGCTGCTCCACCAGGCGCAGGAAGATCTCGGCCCCGCTGGCCGGCGCGAGCACGGCATAGGCCCGCCCCGCCGCGCCCGGCGCACACCAGGACGCGGCGAGGCCGCCGTCCAACACCCCCGCCTCGACGGTGCGATAATCGAGAAAGTCCTGGTAGCGCGCCTGCGCGGCGGGAAGGTCGGCGACCGTCAGCGTGGCGCAGCGCAGCAGCTTCATGCTTGGTCCATCCCCGTCTTTGATATACCTTTTGCGCAGTCTGGCGAGGGTCCGCAATGGCGGCGTTCATGATCGTCGTGGCGCGGGTGAAGCAGCGGGAAGCCTTTCTGGCGGCCTATGCGCTCCCGGCGGCGGAATTGGTGGCGCGCCATGGCGGGCGCTATCTCGTGCGCGCGCCGGGCGCGGTGGCGCTGGAAGGCCAGTACGGCGCGGGGGCCTCTATCGTCATCTCCGAATGGCCGGACCGCGCGGCGATCGAGCGGTTCTGGAACTGCCCGGACTATCAGCCCCTGAAAGCCGCCCGCGAAGGCCTCGCGGAGGTGGACGTGCTGGTGATCGAACAGCCGGATTAGGCCGATCAGCCCGCAGAGGGCTGGGCGAGCTCTTCGGCCACGGCTTCGCTGCTCGCCTCCTCGGCGCCCAGCGCTTCGCGTTCCTGCTGCAGGATCCGCAGGATGCGGGCGAGGAATTCCTGGGTCCAGGCGCCGCGGGCCTCGGCGGCGGCCTTGTCAGGGGTGAAGGTTTCGATGTCGGCCCGGGTCAGCGCGCCGTTCTGGTCCAGCAGCCGCTCCACCGTGTCCAGCCGCTCGCGCAGCACCGCGGTTTCCTGCGCCAGGGCCATCACGATGGTCAAAAGGCGCTCGCTGTCGCGGCATTCCAGGAACCAGGGCCGCTTGCCCTTGGCCTTTGCGCCGGCCAGCGCCAGCGGGTCGAGGGGCGGGGTCATGGGGAGGGCCGCGGGCCGCCGCCCCCGGGCTTGCGCGCCCCGATCACCCGCCAGGCGGCCTTGCGCCCGTAATCTTCCTGGTCCTCGCCCTCGTTGGAGGCCCCGACGGCGGCCACCGCGCCATGGATCAGGCTTTCCGCCGGGAAGCCCGCCTCCACCATCCAGCCGTCGAGGTCCACTGCGTGCAGTTTCGTCCAGAACGGCTCGTTATTGTAGAAGGCGTCCCAGTCGCGCATGGCCTGCTCAAACAGCGGCATCGCGTCGGTATATTGGGGCTGCTCGACGTGCAGCACGATCCCGCCGGGCGCGAGCAGACGCTCGGTCTCGCGGAAGATCGCCTTGAGGCTCTGATAGCTGGTTTCGTGCAGGAACATGGTGGACTGGATCCAGTCGAACCCCCCGTCCGGGAAGTCCTTGAGATCGGCCGCGTCCCCCTGCACGAAAGTGATGTTCTCGAGGCCCAGGCTCTTGGCGCGCGCCAGGCCGTAGCGCAGCATCGGCGCGCCCACGTCCACCGCCACCACCTCCGCACTCGGAAACGCGGCCGCGATCGGGAGCACGTTGTGGCCAAGCCCCGCGCCTAGATCGAGAATGCGCTTCGGCGCCAGGTCCGGCATGTTCCGCCGCGTCCAGGCGATCACGGCCTGGCCGCCGCCGTCATTGTAGGCGCCGAGCGCGCCCCCGGTGGTGGCGAACAGGCCGATGTCGTAATTGGCCGCGCCGCTCACGTCCCCGCGCTTCAGCTCGGTATGATAGCTGCCGGGCATGCAATGATGGTCGATCGCGGCCACTGGGCGGGGCGGGGCGAGCGTGGGATCCAGGCGCAGGCGCGGATCGCCGTCCGTCGCTGCGGCGGCGGCCGCGGCCAGCGCATCGGCCTGGCGCAGGCTTACCCAGCGGCCGGCCTGCTGGCGGCTTTCCATGGTAGCGCGGCGCAGCGCAGACCACCATTGGAACGCGGGATCCCCCAGCAGCGCCTTGCGCACCTCGTGGCGATCGGCGAACGCGCGCCCCTCTGCCTGGCGAAAGGCGGGGCTCACGTGCGCCTCGAAGGCCTCCGCCACGCCGGGCATCAGCTGGGTCGCGAGATGGCGGTTCAGATGGGCGAGGAAGTTGAAGCGCGCGGCTTCGTCGTGGCTGATGTCGGGAAACATTCCATGACGGCCCACGGCGCGATAGTCTGGGGGGCCGTCATAAGCCGGCCGGGCGGGCGTTTTCGCGCGGCGGGCGCGCTTTTCGGCTGGCGAAGGCATGCTTTGCTCCAGAAACGCCGGAACCCTCGGGCTGGCGCTTCCCTTCGCCATCTAATGATATACCAATTTAAGGCGCAAGGGAGGCCGCCATGGGAAACCGTATCGTCGTTCTGTTCAACCTGAAGCCCGGCATGAGCGCGGCCGATTACGAAGCCTGGGCTCAGAAGGTGGACCTGCCGACCGTGGGGGCGCTGCCTTCGGTGGAGGGGTTTGCGGTGTTCAAGTCCTTAAGCGTGCTCGGCGCGGGCGAGCGGTCCCCGCCTTACGCCTATATCGAGATCATCGACGTGAACGACATGCGCGTCTTCGGGGACGACATCGCGACCGCGGCGGTGCGGCGCGTGGCGGAGGAATTCCACGCCGTGGCGGACGATCCGATCTTCATCCTCACCGAAAAGCTGGCCTGAGGCCGCGGCCATGCGCTTTGCGGGCCAGACGGCGGTGGTCACAGGCTCGGGCCGTCGCGGCGGGCTGGGCGTGGCGATCGCGCGCCGGCTCGCGCAGGAGGGCGCAAGCGTCGTGATCTCCGATATCGGGGCGGGCCGGGACGCGGCCACCCCGGAGGCGATGATCGGGGCGCAGGCGGAAATGGAGGCGATCGCCGCCGATCTCCGCGCGGAGGGCTTTTCCGCCTCCACCTGCGTGTGCGACGTGCGCGACCTCGCCGCCGCCCGCGCGCTGGCCGATCACGCCGTCGCCGCCCATGGCGGGCTCGATATCTGGGTCAACAATGCCGGCATCGGCTACATCATGAAGCCGCTCTTGGAGGTAAGCGCGGAGGATTGGCGGGCCGTCATCGATGTGAACCTCACCGGCGCGTTCTTCGGTCTCAAGGCGGCGGCGGAAAAGATGGTGGCGCAGGGCCGCGGCGGGCGGATCGTCAATATCGCCAGCCAGGCGGCGAAATCGGGCTTTCCGCACGCGCAGGCCTATGTCTCGTCGAAGCATGGGCTCGTGGGGCTCGTGCGCTCGGCGGCGATCGAGCTGGGGCCGCACGGGATCACCGTGAACAATGTCTGCCCCAACCATGTCACCACCGGCCTCGGCGCGTGGCAGAATTCCTATTTCGCGAAGGTGGTGGGGGCGGCGTCGGTGGAGGAATACCTCGCGCAGATGGCCGCGCGCATCCCGATGGGCCGCCCCGGCCTGCCGGAGGATACCGCCAATGCGGTGGCGTTCCTGTGTTCGCCCGAGGCGCGCTACATCACCGCTGAAAGCATGAACGTGTCCGGCGGCGAGGAGCCGCACTGATGGCCCCGTCAGACATCGTCTGGCCCAACGGCGCCAAGCTCGCCTTGTCTATCGTTGTGAATGTGGAGGAGGGCGCCGAGCAGAATATCCGCGACGGCGACAAGGGCCCGGAGCCGGTCGATGAATTGGGCGCCGCGCCCAGCCGCGCGATGCGCGCGCACGGGAACGAGAGCAATTACCAGTACGGGATCAAGGCGGGCTGGCCGCGCCTGCGCGCCCTGCTCGATGCGCACAAGGTGGAGCCCACCATCACCGCCGCCGCGCTCGCCCTCGAACGCGCCCCAGCGGTGGCTTCCGACATTCGCGCACGCGGCTGGGAGGTGGCCGCCCACGGGCATCGCTGGAGCCATTCCTATTGGATGAACGAAGACCAGGAGCGCGCCTTCATCATCGCCGCGCGGGATTCCATCGCCGCGACCATCGGGCGGGCCCCCGCCGGCTGGCTGTCGCGCTATCTGCACACCGAAGCCACCCGCCGCCTGCTCGCGGAGGAGGGCTACACCTATCATATCGACGATTATTCCGACGACCTGCCCTTCTGGGACGTCGTGGACACCCGCGCGGGCCCCCGGCCCATGCTCATCACCCCCTACGCGATCGACACCAATGACATGAAGATGTGGGTCGCCCCGGCTTTGCAGCCCTGGGACTGGGCGCGCTACGCGATCGCGACGTTCGATCAGCTCTATGCAGAAGCGGAGGCGGGCGCCGCGAAGCTGATGAATGTGGGGCTGCACCTGCGCATTATCGGCCGGCCGGGGCGGATCGCGGCGCTGGCCGCGCTGCTCGATCATGTGCGGGGCAAGGCGGTATGGGTGGCAGGGCGCGGGCGGATCGCTTCCGCCTTCGCCGCGCAGATCCCTGCGCCGGCGCGCAGCGCCTCGGGGGAGGGCTCGGTATGAGGTGGATCGTTGTTCTTGCCGCCGCGCTGGCGCTTGCGGGGTGCGCCGCCGCGCCGCCCGCCGCGCCGCCCGCTACAGGCCAGAGCGTGCCCATCGATCTCCGCCGCACCACGCTGATCGTGCGCGACATCGACGCCTCGCTCGCCTTCTACCGCGACGCGCTGGGCATGGTTGTGACCTACGACCAGACGCTCACCTCCCCGGGCCTCACCCAGCGCGCGGGGGCGGACGGGGTGAACCGCTCCCGGCTGGTGCTGCTGAAGGCCAATGACGGCTTCATCGGCATGCTGGGCCTTTGGCAATTCCTAGACGCCCCGCCGCCGTCCGCGCCCCCCAATCCAGCGTTTCGGCCCGGGGAGATCGTCTTGCTGTTCAATGCCGCCGACTTGGAGGCGCGCTTTCCCAAGGCCGCCGCCACGCCCGGCGTGCAGGTGCTGGGACCCCCGCGCCCGCGAACCTATCCAGGCTATGGCGGGCAGGGGGAGATCCAGGTGGTGGTGTCGATGCTCGCCGATCCCGACGGGCACGTGGTGGAGCTGAACCGGCTGGTGTCGGGCGGGCCGCGGCGGTGAACGCGGCCCCAACGCGGTCCTGATTTGACAAAGCGCCTCGCCCCGCGCTCATTTGTCCGGACAACTTGACGGTCGCGGGGCGGGAGCGAGGCGCGATGGCGCAGAATTGGAAGCAGGTCGGCCCCCAGCGGTACCGCGAGACGTTCGGGCGCTATTACGAGGATTTCGTGGTGGGCGACGTTTACGAGCACCGCCCCGGCAAGACCGTGACTGAGTACGACAACCACCTGTTCACGTTGATGACGATGAACACCCATCCGATGCATTTCGACGCCGAGTTCGCCAAGGCCTCCGAATTCAAGCGCAACATCGTGGTGAGCCCCTACACGCTGGCGCTGCTGATCGGGATGAGCGTCACCGATTGCAGCCAGAAGGCGATCGCCAATCTGGGGATGGACGAGGTGCGCTTCAGCGCGCCGGTGTTTGCAGGCGATACGATCTATGGGGAAAGCGAGGTGCTGGCCAAGCGCGAAAGCGCCTCGCGCCCGGGACAGGGGATCGTCACGATCCGCACCATCGGCAAGAACCAGGCGGGCGTGGAGGTCTGCACGTTCAAACGCGCCATGCTCATTCCCGCCCGCGGCCAGGCCGTCGAAGACCGCATCGATTTTTACTGAAAGGCAAAGCGCCCGTGGCCTATTCCGCAACCCTTCCCCGCTCCCAGGCCGATCCCGGCGAAGAGGAGGCGATCCTCGACGCGATCGACAAATGGGTGACGCGCAAGGTCGCTCCGGTGGCGGCGCAATTGGAGCAGGATGACGCCTATCCCCACGCGCTGGTGGAGGACATGAAGGGCCTCGGGCTGTTCGGCGCTCTGATCCATCCAGACTTTGGCGGGCTTGGCCTTTCGGCCTCGACCTACGCCAAAATCGTCACCCGCATCGCGCAGGAATGGATGTCGCTCACCGGCATCTTCAATTCCCACCTCATGATGGCGCTGATCGTGCAGCGCTTCGGCACCCAGCGGCAGAAGGAATATTGGCTGCCCCGCTTCGCCACCGGCGAGATTCGCGGCGGCATCGGTTTGACGGAGCCGGACGCGGGCACCGATCTGCAGGCCATTCGCACCCGCGCGGTGCGCGTCGGCGACGCCTATCACGTCACCGGCGCCAAGACGTGGATCACCAACTCGATCGAAGGCGATTGTCTGGCGCTGCTGGTGAAGACCGATCCGGACGCCGAGCCGCGCCACAAGGGCCTGTCCATGCTGATCGCGCCCAAGATCGACCCCGACACGCGCGCGCCTTTGCCGGGCGTGACCACCGGGCGCAAACTGCCGAAACTCGGCTATAAGGGCATAGACACCGGCGAGATCGCTTACGCCGATTATGTGTGCGACGCCGAGCTCTGTTTGGTGGGCGGGGAAGAGGGCAAGGGGTTCCTCATGGCCACGGGCGGGCTCGAGATCGGGCGCATCAACGTGGCGGCGCGCGCCGTAGGCCTCGCCCGCCGCGCGCTGCAGGAAAGCGTGAGCTATGCCCAGGCCCGCTCCACCATGGGCAAGCCGATCGCCCAGCACCAAGCGATACAGCTCAAACTCGGCGCGATGGCCACCAAACTGCGCGCCGCCGAATTGCTGGTGGAGGATGCGGCGGCGGCCTATGACAAGGGCGGTCGGGTGGACATGGAGGCGGGCATGGCCAAATATTTCGCCACCGAAACCGCCACGGAGCTGGCGCTCGAGGCCATGCGCATCCATGGCGGCAACGGCTATTCCAAGGAATACCCGATCGAGCGGCTCTACCGGGACGCGCCGCTCTTGTGCATCGGCGAGGGCGCCAACGAGATGCAATTGATCATCATCGCCAAGCAGATCGTAGCGCGGAACCGGATCTGATGCGCCCCCTCGAAGGCCTGCGTATTCTCACGCTCGAGCAATACGGCGCCGCCCCCTACGGCACCCAGGTGCTCTGCGAACTCGGCGCGGAGGTGGTGAAGATCGAAAATCCCGCCACCGGCGGGGACGCCTCCCGCGCTACCGGACCCTTCTTCCTGGGCGAGAAGGACAGCCAATATTTCCAGGCCTTCGCGCGCGGCAAGAAGTCCGTCGCGCTCGATATGAAGAGCGCGGAAGGCCGTGCGGATTTCGAGCGTCTGGCCGCGCAGTCCGACGCCGTCGTCAACAATCTGCGCGGAGACCAGCCCGAGAAGCTGAAGCTGACATATGCGCATCTGAAAGCCGCCAATCCGAAAATCGTCTGCGCGCATCTGTCCGCGTACGGACGGGATAACGAGCGCGCCGGATGGCCGGGCTTCGATTATCTGATGCAGGCCGAGGCGGGCTTTCTGTGGCTGACCGGAGAACCCGACGCGCCGCCGACGCGGTTCGGGCTCTCGGTGGTGGATTTCATGACGGGATCGCTGATGGCGGTGGGCCTGTTGGCGGCGGTGCTGCGGGCCCGCGCAAGCGGGCAGGGCTGCGACGTGGACGTCGCACTGTTTGACACCGCGCTGCACCAATTGAGCTATCCCGGCGTCTGGTACCTGAACGAGGGCGTCAAGACACAGCGCCTGCCCGGCGGCGCCCATCCCGCGAGCGCGCCCTCCCAGGTGTTTCGCACCAAGGATGGCTGGATGATGCTCATGTGTCAGACCCAGAAATTCTGGGAGGCGTTCTGCCATCGCGCCGGCCGGCCCGACCTGATCGACGATCCCCGCTTTCCCACGCCGGAGGCCCGCCGCGCGCGCCTGGCGGAGACCGTGGAGGCGGTGGAGGCGGTGCTGCAGGAGGCCACGACCGCGGCCTGGGTGGAGCGGCTGGCGGGCGTCACCCCGTGCGGGCCGGTCTATGACCTTGGAGAGGCGCTGTCGGGCCCGTTTCCGAAGTCTATCGGCATGATCGATGTGGTGGCCCACCCCGATCGACCCGAGGGTCTTGCGATGTTGGCCTGTCCGATCAAGATCGACGGCGCGCGCATGCCCGGCGCCCGCGGCCCGAAACTGGGCGAGCACACCGAACTTTACCTGAAGGACCGGGGCGGAGAAAACCCATGAAGCTCGAAGGCCTGAGGGTGCTCGATCTCTCGGCCTTCCTGCCGGGCCCGCACCTGACGATGATGATGGCCGATCATGGCGCGGACGTGATCATGATCGAGGCGCCCAATGGCGTGGGCGAGCCCACGCGCGCGATCGGCGAAAAGACCGTGGACGGAATATCGGTCTGGTTCCGCAATATCGCCCGCGGCAAACGCAGCCTCAAGTTAAACCTGAAGGACGAAGACGCCCGCGCCCTGTTCCTGACTCTGGCCGATCGCGCCGACGTGGTCGTGGAGGCGTACCGGCCCGGCGTGGCGGAGCGGCTGGGGGTGGGGCACGCGGCGCTGCGCGCGCGCAATCCGGGCCTCGTCTATTGCTCGATCTCCGCCTTCGGGCAGGAGGGGCCGCTGGCGCGCAAGCCTGCGCACGCTCTCGCGGTGGAGGCGCTCGCCGGCGTGCTCGACCTCAATCGCGGCCTGGAGGACGACAAGCCCACCAATCCCTGCATGCCCGCCGCGGACATCACCGCCTCGCTGCTCGCCCTGTCCGCCATCCTGATGGCGCTCTACCGGCGCGAAAAGACCGGCCGCGGCGATTATATCGACATGGCGATGTATGACGCGCTGCTCGCTTGGACCGCAAACGTCGCCGGGCCCGTGTTCGCCCATGGCGCGGCCCCGGTCGCCAAGCACATGCGTTCTTTCGGGGGCGCGGCGATGAACCGCGTCTATGAGGCAAGCGACGGGCGCTTCCTCGTGCTGGGCGGGGCGGAATTGCATTTCGCGCGCACATTGCTGGAGGCGCTGGGGCGCCCCGATCTTGTCCCTTACGCCGCCCAAGCCCCCGGCCCGGCCCAGGATCCGCTGAAGCGGGAACTCGAGGCTATCTTCCGTACACGGAGTCTGGCGGAATGGGAGGCTTTCCTCGGCCCCCTCGATCTGGGCTGGGCGCCGGTGCGGGGGCTGAACGAGGCGTTGCTGGAGCCCTATGCGCAGGAGCGCGGGATCGTGCAGGCGGACGGGGAGGGCGCACGCCATCTCGGCCCCCCGATCCGCTTTGCGGAGGAGCCAGCCTCCCCGCGCTGGGCCGTGCCCGCCTACGGCGCCCACGCCCGCGAGATCGCCGCCGAGGCGGGGCTCGACGCCGCCGCCGCCGAAGCCCTCATCGCCCGCGGCGTGCTTTAGGCATGCGGCGCTCCAAACGCATGTCATAGACGAAGCGGTCCCCCGGATGCAGACTGAGGCTCCCCTGGAACATCTGGCCCGCGCGGTCGAAATAGCGGCGCGTGGTCTGCAGGGCCGGACAGCCGGGATCGGCGTTGAGGCGCGCCGCAACCTCCGGGCCCAGCAGGACGGCCGCGATCGTCTGGTCCACGCGGCTGGTCTGGGTTCCGTGGCGTTCCGCGATCAGCTGGTTCAGCAGGCCGGGCCAGGCCTCGATCTCGGCCCGGGCGGGGCACAGATCGGCGCGGACGAACACGGTCGTCCAGGCCACCGGGCGCGCGGGCGCCCCGCGCATACCCTCGATACGGATCCAGTCCTGCCCGGGCGCAAGGTCGAGCGCTGCGCCCTCGGATGCGGGCGCGGGCGCCATGGCGGCGATCTCGAGGCGGGCTTCGCGGGCGTATTGCAGCAATTCGTCCATGCCCCGCAGCATCTGCACGAAGGGCGGCAAGGGCGCCGGCGCCGCCACGATCGTGCCCGCGCCGCGGCGCCGCTCGATCAGCCCCTCCTCGTGCAGCAGGCGCAGCGCCTCGCGCGCGGTGTGGCGGGAAACCCCGTGGGCGGCGCACAGCGCAAGCTCGGTCGGCAGGGCCTGCCCGGGGCTCGGGTCCCCGCGCGCGATCGCTTCGCGCAGATGCGCGGCCAGCGCCAGGTAGAGCGGTCCGGGCGCGAGGTCCGTCGATCGAGGGCGCGTGGTGGGCACCAGCGCACGCTAGGCGATAATCATGGCCGGCTCTAGCGCCATGCGCGCAACCGCCTCGGAACGCCTAGCCGCCCACGCGCTCGCCGCGCGCGCAGAAGCGATGCCCCCCGCCGCGCGCGCCGCGGTGGCCGCCTTTACGCTGGATACGGTGGGCGTCGGCCTGGGCGGCGCGGGCTCGCGCTATGGCGCCGCCGTGCTCGGCGCGGCCGCCGGCTGGGGCCAGGGGCGGGAGGCGGGCGCTTGGGGGTCTTCGGTGCGCCTGCCGGTCGCGCATGCGGCGTTCGTGAACGCCTTCCAGGTGCACTGCCAGGAATATGATTGCGTGCTGGAGGCCGCGGTGCTGCACCCGTTCACGGTGGTGGCGCCCGTGCTGCTGGCGGAAGCCGAGGCGCGCGGCATGAGCGGGCGCGATTATGTGGCCGCCTGTGCGGCGGGGGTGGACGTGGCCGGGGGCCTCGGGATCGCCGCGCGCACCCCGATCCGCTTTTTCCGTCCCGCGACCTGCGGCCTCTTCGGCGCGACCGCCGCGCTCAGCCGCGCGCGCGGCTTGAGCCTCGATCAGTCCGTCCATGCGCTGGGCTATGCGCTCGCCTTCGCCAGCGGCACGATGCAGGCCCATGTGGAAGGTACGCCCGCGCTCGCCGTGCAAACCGCCAACGCCGCGCGCGCGGCGTTCCACGCCGTCGATCTGGCCGAGGCGGGCCTGCCCGGCCCTCGGGGCGCGATCGACGGGCCGTTCGGGTACCTTTCGCTGTTCGAGCAGGAAAGCGCGCTCGCGCCGGTGCTCGAAGCGCTGGGGGCGGTCTGGCGGGTCGAGGCGGTGAGCTGGAAGCCCTACCCCACCGGGCGCGCCGCCCATGGCGGGGTGGCGATGATGCTGGCGCTGCGAGCGGAAGGGCTGGAGGGGGCGGAGGTGGAGCGGATCGTGTTCCACGTCCCCCCGCTGATCGCCCACCTCGTCGGGCGCCCGATCGCTGCGCCGTTGGAGGTCAATTATGCGCGCCTGTGCCTCGCTTATGCAGCGGCGGCGGCGCTGCTTCGAGGCGGGCTTGGCCTTGGGGATTTCACGCCCGAGGCGCTGTCCGATCCCGAAACCCATGCGCTTGCCCAGCGCGTCACGATCCGCGTCGCGCCGAACCCGGACCCCGCCGCCTTCACCCCGCAAAGCGTGGAGGTGCTCCTGAAGGACGGCGCGACGCGCCATGCCGCGATCGAGGCCCTGCCGGGCTCGCCCGCCAAACCGCTTTCGAGGGCGGCCCAGATCGAGAAATTCCGCGCCTGCGTCGCCTTCGGGCTGGGCCGGCCGGACCCTGACCGCGAGGATGCGCTGATCGCCGCGATCGACGATCTGGAGCGCCTGGAGGACGTCGGCCAGATCGCGCGGCTCGCCGGGGCGGGGGCGTGATGGAGGAGGGCCCCACCTATTTCGATGTCGCAAACCCCGCAGCGCTCGCCCGCGAGCATCCGATCGGGGCGGGCTTCCTCGCTTATGCGCGTGAGATCAGCCGGGATGAGCGCCACGCCCGGCGCGAGGCGCTGTTCCAGCGTGTCATGGCGCGCGCAGGCGCGATGGCCTTCTACCGCCGCTTGTGGGCCGCAAAGGGCATCGAGCCGGGGGACATAAAGAGTCTGGCCGATCTGCCCGCCCTGCCGACCTTCGATAAATCCGACATCGTAGCGTCGATCTCCCGTGCGCCCCCGCTGGGCGATTTCGCCGGCCTCGACGCCTACCCCCCCGGCCTTGCCCCGCCCATGATCCTGCACACCACCAGCGGCACCACGGGCCGGCCCCAGCCCCTTGTGTTCGGGCCGAAATCGCGCGAGGTGCAAAGCCTGTTGCTGGGCCGCCTCTACCGCTTCCAGGGTCTGCGCGAGGGCGACGTCGCCCATTCCGTGTACGGACATGGGATGATCAATGGCGGCCATTATATCCGCGAAGCGGTGACGCACTGGACGCGCGCATTGTTCCTCTCCGCCGGCACCGGGGTGGAGACGCGGTCGGCCCAGCAGGTGCACCTGATGCGGGATTTTTCGGCCAATGTGCTTTTGGGCTTTTCCGATTATCTGAAGCGGCTGGCCGCCGTGGCGGGCGAGCAGGGGCTGCGCATCGGCGAAGATATCCGTATCCGGATGATCTCGGGCCAGTTCGGGCGCGAGGACAAGGCCGCCGTCTCCGCGCTGTGGGGCGGGGCCGCCTGCTATGATTGGTACGGCGTAGGAGATACCGGCGTGATCGCGGGCGAAGGGCCCGACCAGGACGGGCTTTACGTGTTCGAAGACGCCCATGTCGTGGAGGTCTGCGATATCGACACCGGCGCGCCCGTGGTCGAGGGAAAGGACGGGGACCTAGTCGTAACCTGTCTGTACAAGGACGATATCTACCCGATCCTGCGCTTCAACACCCACGACGTCACGCGCATTAGCCCCGGCGCGTCGCGCCTCGGGCTCGATCTGCAGCGGATCGAGGGGTTTCTGGGGCGGTCGGACAATATGGTGAAGCTGCGCGGCATCAACGTGTTTCCCCAGGCCATCGGGCCCATCCTGTCGGAGCATCCGGCCTTTGCGGGCGAGTATGTGTGCCGGGTGCGCCGCGACGGAGCGGGCAGGGATGAATTGGTCGTGGTGGCGGAGATGCGCCACGCGAGCCCGGAGCTCGAAGAGCCGCTGCGCGCGCTGCTGCGCCAGCGCTTGGGGGTGGAGGTGCTGCTCGCCTTCGTCGCGCCCGGAGCCACCGCGCCCGACACCCAGATCGAGACGCGCCAGAAGCCGATCCGCCTGATCGACGAGCGCGCGCGGCCGTGAGCGGCAGGCTTGCGAGTCTCAAGGCGCTGGCGGCGGGGCAGGCCTCGCCGGTATCGCTCACCCGCGCCTGCCTGGAGGCGATCGAGGCCCGCAACGGGGCGCTCAACCTGATTGTCCACCTCGACGCCGCCGGCGCGCTCGAGGCGGCGGCGGCCGCGCAGGCGCGCCGGGCCGCCGGCGCGCCCCTTTCCCCGATCGATGGCGCGCCCCTCGTGATCAAGGCCAACATCGCCGTCGCCGGCTGGCCGTGGACGGCGGCGCTCGCTCTGTTTGCGCAGCGCGTGGCGGCGCGGGACGCCGAAATCGTGGCCCGCTTGCGCGCGGCGGGGGCGGTGCTGCTCGGCCTCGCGAACATGCACGAAGCCGCCTTCGGCGCCACCACGACCAGCCCGCTCTATGGCCCCGCCTTCCACCCCGCCCGCCTCGGCTACACGCCCGGCGGCTCCTCGGGCGGATCGGCGGCGGCGGTGGCGGCGGGCTTTTGCCTGGGCGCGCTGGGTACGGACACGATGGGCTCGGTGCGGCTGCCCTCGGCCTATTGCGGCGTGGCCGGGATGAAGCCCAGCGGCGGGCGTGTTTGGCTGAGCGGGGTGGAGCCCTTGTCGCCGACGCTCGACCATGTCGGGGCGCATGCGCGCGACGCGCACGACCTCGCGCTGCTGATGGCCGCCCTCGAGACGCGCGAAACCGGAGCGCCCCCCGGCGTCGGGCTCGCTGGGCTGCGGGTCGGGCGGGTGGCGCATGGGGTCGCACTCGAGCCGGGCGTGGCGGCGCGCTTCGAGGCGGCGTGCGCGGCGTTCGTCGCCGCTGGCGCGCGGGTTGAAGAGGCGGCGCTGGATGGGGCGGCGTTCGCGCAACTGCGCCTCCACGGCCTCCTTATCTGCGAGGCCGAAGCCGGCCGGGCGCTCGCGGGCCCGCGCGCCTTGCGTCCGCAGGGTGTTTCAGCCTCGCTCGCCGCCCTTCTGGATTATGGGCTAAGCGTCGCGCCCGCGCGGCTTGCAGAAGCTTACGCCGCCTGCGCGCACGCGGCCGAAGCGGCGCAAGCGGCGTTTGAGGCCTTCGACGTGCTGATCCTGCCGACTGCTCCGCACACGGCTTTCCCCCATAGCGCACCGGCGCCGCCCTCCCAGGCCGATCTCACCGTCTTCGCCAACATGGCGGGGATTCCGGCGCTGAGCCTGCCCATGGGTTGCGACGCGCAGGGCCTGCCGGCGGGCTTGCAGATCCTCGCGCCGCAGGGCGCGGACGCGCGCGCGCTCGCCGTGGCGGCGGCGATCGAGCCCTGGCTCAACGCCTCGGTGTGATCAGTCGCTTTTGCGCCGCGGCTCGAGGCGGCGCGGCTCGAGCGGGCGCCCGGCTGCGCGGGCGGCGGCGATCTCGGCGCGGATAGGGGCGAGGGCGGCGAGGCGGGCGGGGGAGGCCGCATGCGCGGCCAGCGCCGTTCTTGGCGGCAGGCGCCGCCACACCTCTTCCGCCCCCGCGCTGTCATAGCCGGCGCGCGCGAGGAGATAGAGGCTCACATAATCGGCCTCCGCTTCGAACGCGGCGGAATAAAGCAGCGCGCCCGCCTCCGCCCCGGCGCGCGAGAAGGTCTCGTCCGGGGAGGGGTCGCCCACCGCCTTGGCGGCCAGCGCATCCGCCACCGTCCCGGCCGCCCGCCCGAGCGCCGCGTTGCGGCGCTTCGCGCCTGCGTGGCCGAGCGTCGCGTGCGCGAGCTGGTGGGCGAGCACCAGCGCCAAATCCTCCTCCGTTCGCAGCGTCTGCAGCAGCGCGCGATCGAGGATCAGCGCATCGCTTTCCTCCAGGGCCTTGGGGACCTTCGCGTCCACGATCGCCACGAAAGGATCGCATGCGGGCGCGCCCAGCGGGGCGATGTCGAGGCGTTGGCCCGCCCGCTCGATCGTGAAGCGCACCGGAGCGCCCTCGGCGGCGTCCAGATGGCTCTGCAGCTGATCGGCGATGGTCTCGCGCGCGGGCTCCCCGTCGAGGGCGAGGATGGCGTCGCCGGGGCGGAACCCGGCTGCGGCCGCGGGCGAGCCGTCCAGCACATAGGCGATGCTGGGCGTCGCTGTCACGCCAAGCGCGGCGGCTGCAGGATGCAGTTTGCGGTCGTAGGAGGCGAGCGCGTGCACGGCCAGGCCCAGGAAGGGCGCCTGGCGGGCGCACAAGCCGGCATTGGCGGTGGCGAGGCGGAAATAGACGCTCTGCACGCGCCGGTCCTCCTCTAGGCGGCGCTCCAGAGCCGTGATCTTTTGGGCCAGCGCTTCGGCCGCCACCGCGTCAGCCTCGGGCTTCGGCGCGGCCATCCGGGGTCCGGCGCAGCCGGCGGCCAGCAGCAGGAGGACCGCCCCAGCCAGCCCCGCGCGCATCAGGACGCGGCGACCTTGGCTCGGTAGCGGGCCAGGCGCGCCGGCGCCTCCGCCCCCAGCGTATAGAGGTAATCCCAGGAAAACAGACCGGAATCATGGCCGTCGTCGAAGATGATGCGCACCGCATAGCGGCCCACGGCCTCCGCGTTGCGCACGCCCACCAGGGCCTTGCCCGTCACCAGCACCCCCTCGCCCGCGCGATGGCCGCGCACCTCCGCCGAAGGGCTCTCCACCCGCAGCAGCTCGAACGGGATGTCGAACGCCGCGCCGTCGTCGAAGGCGATATGCAAAACTCGCTCGGCGCGGCGAAACACGAGGTCTTGCGGCCAGGGCCGGGCGGGGGCGCTCATTCGTGGGGGCCGAGTTCGCGGGCCTCGTCGATCAACAGGATCGGCACCCCCTCGCGCACGGGATAGGCGAGCCGCGCCTGGGCGCTCACCAATTCCTGCTTTTCGCGATCATAGCGCAGCGGCCCGCGCGAGTGGGGGCATACCAGCACTTCCAGGAGGCGGGGATCGAGGTCGGGGGCGTCGGCGGCGTCGGTCATGGTTTTCGCTTATCCCACGCGGGGCTCATTGGAGGGTGGTCGGCCCGCCTTCGCCGCCGCCGGCGGCGTCGATGTCGAGCAGGGTGATCAGCACGCTGCAGCGGTCGGCCAGGGTCTGGGCTTCCAGCAGCGCCTGTTTTTCCTCCGGCTCGAACGGGCAGATGGTGGCGAGCGCATTGATCAGCGCCTCGGCGGGGGCTTCCTCCACCGCGCTCCAATCGGCGTTGAAGCCGTTGGCGGCGACGTAGCGGCGCAGCGAGGCTTTCAGGCGCGGGCGGTTGATGTCGATCGCCGAGAGCGCGGCCTCGGCCAGATCGTCGCGGAACGGCTCGAACAGCGCCTCCACCTGGCGATAGGGCGCGCCCGCCTCGATCTCGCGCACCATGCGGAAGCGGCAGATCCCGGTGAGCGTCACGAGGTAGCGCCCGTCCTCGGTTTCCGCAAAGCCGGTGATGCGCCCCACGCAGCCCACCTCGTGCAGCGCCGGCTGGCCCTCCGGCGCGCCCGGCAGGTCCTGGATCATCCCGATCAGCCGGTCCCCGGACAACGCATCGTCGACCATGTTCAGATAGCGCGGCTCGAAGATGTTGAGCGGCAGCGTGGCGCGGGGCAGCAGCAGCGCCCCCGATAGCGGGAAGATGGGGATCGTGCGGGGCAGATCCTCCGATTTGCGGTACCCGAATGCGCCCATGGCGGCGCTCCTCCCTCGTTCAAGCCCGCCGCGCGCCCGGCCCGATCATGAAAACAGGATCGCCGACAGGCGCCGCCGGCCGCTCTTGGCGACGTCGCTGGCCGGCCCGGCGGCTTCGAAGATTTTCAGCAATTGCAGGCGCGCGGCGTCTTCGTTCCAGCCGCGCTCCTTGGCGATGATGGTGAGCAGATGGTCGGCGGCCTCCTCCAGCCGGCCCTGGCCCGCCAGCGCGTTGGCCAGCGCAAAGCGGGCCTCGTGATCGTCGGGCTCGGATTCGAGGCGGCGGGTCAGGGCGCGGGCGTCACCGCCCGCGGGTCCGGCCTGGGTGGCGAGATCGAGCGCGGCGCGCACGCTCGAAAGCTCCGGCGCGCCGGCCTTGTCCGGCGCCGCCATGGCCAGGGTGTCGCGCGCGCGTTCGGGATCGCCCCCGGCGAGGTAGCAGCGCGCGAGGCCGGCGATGGCCTTCACATTCTCCGGGTTCACTTGCAGCACGCCCACATAGGCCTGCGCGGCGCCGCCCAGATCGCCCAGCGCGAGGCTTTCCTCCGCCAGCGCGAGCAATTCCTCCACGCCCCCGTCCTCCGGCGCGTTCTTGGCCAGGCGTTCAACGAACAGCTTAATCTGGCTCTCGGGCTGGGCCCCCATGAAGCCGTCCACCGGCCGGCCCTTGTCGAAGGCGTAGACGGCGGGGATCGAGCGTACGCCAAGCTGGCCCGCGATGGCGGGATTGTCGTCGATATTGATCTTGACGAGCTGCACCTTGCCCTTGGCGGCGCGCACGTGCTTTTCCAGCGGCGGCCCCAGCGTCTTGCAGGGCCCGCACCACGGCGCCCAGAAATCTACGATCACGGGCTGGGTTTTCGACGCCTCGATCACGTCCGCGGCGAAGCTTTTGTCGCTGCCGTCCTTGACCGGATCCGGTCCCGCGCTCTTGGGCGCAAGGTTCAAGCTGAAGGCGGTATCGCGCTGGGCGGCCATCGGGGGTCCTCGGCGTCGTTTGGGGCGGCGCGGCTTATAGCACCTTAAATGGTCCGGCGTGCGGCCCGGATCAATCCGGCGCGGGCGCGCCGGCGCCGATTTCGCGGCCCTGTCCGGCGGCGTCGAAGGCGATCAGGCGGGGAACATGGCCGGTCTCGCGCAGGAAAAGCGCGACGCCGGCGGGGGAGATCGCGGTGGTGGCGGCGTTCGTCAGGGGATGGAAGTTCACCCGATCGTGCGCCATCAGCGCCGCGTCCAGCACCAGGCGCACCTGGCGCGGCGCGTCGTTCATCAGCGCAAACAGCGTCACCGACCCGGGCCGCACCCCGAGCGCCGCATAGAGGAGATCAGGCGCGCCGAACGAAAACCGCCCCGCCCCCAGCGTCTTGGCGAGCCCGTTCAGCGCGATTTCGGTTTCGGCTTGCGCGCAGAGGAGCCACAGCCCGCCCTTCTTGTCTTTCAAGAACAAATTCTTGGTGTGTGCGCCCGGCAGCGCGGCCTTGATGTCGTGACCCTCCGCGACGGTGAACACCGGCCGGTGTTCCTGCGTCACATGGGCGACGCCCAGCCGGTCGAGCAGCGCGAACAGCGCCTGCGGGGTCGCCGCGCTCATGGCGCCGCTCCTGCGGCGGGGGAAATAGGCATGCCCGCTCCTCCTTCGGCGCGCGACGCTTGTTTCGGAACGCCTGTGGTTTAGGACAGCCCGATATGAAGCTCACCTGCTATTCGATCGATGCGCCAGCGCCCCAGATCGTACCCGGCCGGCCGGACCGGGCCTGGATGGACGCCTTCGCCGACCGCCACCCCTATCGCTGCCTGCCGCTGATGATGGCCAATACGACGGGCTGGGAGCTCCTGTCGCCGTGCGCGTTCACCGCCAGCTGGACCGGGGGCCCGCGCCTCGAAGATGTGCGCCTCGACGCCGATGACGGCTTCCCCGCGCTCGACCGCGTCGTCACCTCCCATTTCGCCCGCGGCGTGGTGACCTTCCATACCGGCTACCTGTTCCGGACCGAGCCGAGCTGGGACCTCTGGTGCGGGGGCGCGCCCAACCATCTGAAGGACGGCCTGCAGCCCTTGAGCGCCATCGTCGAGACGGACTGGCTGCCCTTTCCGTTTACGATGAACTGGCGCTTCACCCGGCCCGGCCTCGTCAGCTTTGAGAAGGACGAGCCGTTCTGCTTCATCATGCCGGTGCCGCACGCGAGTGTGGACCAGTTCGAGCCGGTGGTGAAGAAGCTGGCGGACGAGCCGGCCTTGCAGGCCGAATACGAAGCTTGGCGCGAGAGCCGCAACACCTTTCTCCAGGGCCTGGCGGACCGCGATCCCCAAGCCCTGCGCCAAGGCTGGCAACGGCACTATTTCAAAGGCGAAACGCCCTCCGGCGAGAAACCCGCCGATACCCATATCAACCGCCGCCGCCTGAAGCCGCCCAGGCCCGCGGGGAACGAGGATTAGGGTGAAAATCGGCGTGCGCGGAGGGGCCTCAGGGCCCCCGCTTGCCATTAACTTCCGGTTCCGCCATACCAGTTCACCAGCGGGGGCCTGGAGCGCCCGCCGGTCCGCATTCGGGGCGCGGGCGTAGCTCAGGGGTAGAGCATCACCTTGCCAAGGTGAGGGTCGGGCGTTCGAATCGCCTCGCCCGCTCCAAATGCGGAATTGGTCGCCGGCGACGGGCGCCTCAAGCGCACGCTGGCTGTTGCATCGACCGGGCGGGCGCGTCGTCACCTTGGCGAAGCTTGCGCCGACGGATCGCTATTAGCGGAAAAAGAAGGCGAACAAGCTAGCAGAAGAAATACGAGCGGAGCGGGCTAGGGGGCGAGCTCATGCAGGACGCAAGCGGGCAAACCGAACTCGGGCGGATCAGACCCCGGCGTCCCGGACTTTGGCAGAGCAGACTTTGGCAGACCAGACTTGGCCGAACTAACTTTGCCCAGACCAAGCTAGAAGAGAGCGCGGCCGGGCGAGGCGGGCTTAAGCCCGCAGGATTTATCGGCGGCGCGCGGGCGGCTGAATTTCTAAGTCAGGCGGTGCGCTTTCCGCTGGGCGTATTCGCGCTCGCGCTTGGGATCGTCCTCGTTGGTCACGCGATCGAGCAGTTCCTGTTCGCCGAGCAAGCCGTTCCGGTCCTGCACCTGCTGAAAGGCCCCCACGACAAGGACGACAGCTGGGGCGTCATCTATCGCGCGCTGGATCAGTTCTACCGCGCCCCCGATCAATCGATCTACCAGACTTTGTTCTTCGACCAGGCGGTGAAGTTCCAATACCCGCCGTCCAGCCTGCTGCCGTTTGCAGCGCTCGACGCGCTGGGCCTGCGGGCGAGCCCGGTGGTGCTGAACGAGATCAACCGGTGGGTGACTTTGGCGACGGCGGCGGGTCTGGGCGTGCTGGCGTGGCGGGCGGCGCCGCTTTGGCCGCGGGAGCGGCGCGCCGCTTTTGCAGGCCTCTGCGTGGCGGGGGCCCTCGCCTTCTCTCCCATCGCCGGGGCGTATTCGCTGGGGCAGGTCCAAGTCTGGATCAATGCGCTCTTCGTGCTCGCCTGTCTTGCCTGGCAAGGGGGCCGGCGGCCCGCCGCGGGCGCGCTGATCGCGTGCATCTGCCTGCTGAAGCCGCAATTCTCGCTGTTTGTTCTGTGGGCCGCGGCGCGGCGGCAATGGGGCTTTCTTGCGGGGCTCGCGGTGGCGGGAGCGGCCGGCATGGCGCTCTCCGTGCTCGTATTCGGCCTGTCCAATCACTTCGATTATGTGAGCGTGCTGCGCTTCCTGTCGCGCCATGGCGAAGCCTTCCAGGGCAATGACACGTTCAACGGCCTGCTGCACCGGGTCACCGGCAATGCGTTTGGCTGGTATTTCACGCCGAACACGTTCCCGCCCTTCAGCCCGATCGTCTATGCCGGCACGCTGGTCACCGCGGCGGCGCTGATCGGCCTGGCGCTCTGGCCGCCGCCTGGCCGGCGCGCGCCGCGCGCAGGCGCTGCGGTAAAGGGCGGTGCGCCCCCCGCGGGGCTGTTTGACCTGCAGTGCGCCGCGCTCGCGTTCACGATCGCCTCGCCGATCGCGTGGGAGCACCATTATGGCGTGCTCGCGCCGATGTTCGTGATGGCGCTGGCGGCGCTGGGGGGCGAGGCCGCGGGCCGTTCACGCATGGTGTGGGGCGGCGTTCTGTGCGCGGCCTTCGTGCTGGCGGCTTCGCACACGAGCGCGTTCGTCACCCTTAGCGGCAGCCCGCTGGCGGTGCTGCAATCCTACCGCCTGTTCGGCGGGCTCGCGCTGATGGCGCTGCTGTGGCGGTTGTCGAGGTCGGAGGGCTGCAACGCGCTCGTCCCTACAGCCCCTCAAACAGCGCCGTCGACAAATACCGCTCCGCAAAGCTCGGGATGATCACGACGATCCGCTTGCCCTTCGCCTCCGGGCGCTGCGCCACCTTCACCGCCGCCGCCAGCGCCGCGCCTGAGGAGATGCCGCCCGGCACGCCCTCCAGCCGCGCGACCTCGCGGGCGGTGGCGAAGCTTTCCTCGTTGCTGACGGTGACCACCTCGTCGATCACGCTGCGGTCCACATTGTCCGGCACGAAGCCCGCCCCGATGCCCTGGATCTTGTGCGGCCCGGCATTGCCCCCGGACAGGACGGGCGAGGCCTCCGGCTCGATCGCGAGCACGCGAAGATGGGGCAGGCGGGGCTTCAGCACCTGGCCTACGCCGGTGATCGTGCCCCCGGTGCCGACGCCGGCGAGGAAATAGTCGAGCTGGCCGCCGGTGTCGCGCCAAATCTCCTCGGCCGTGGTGCGGCGGTGGATCTCGGGGTTGGCGGGGTTGGCGAATTGCTGGGGCATCACCGCGTTCGGGTTCTGCGCGAGGATCTCACCCGCCTTGGCGATCGCGCCGCGCATGCCTTCGGGCCCTGGCGTCAGCACCAGCTCCGCGCCCAGAAGGCTCAGCATCTTGCGCCGCTCCAGGCTCATCGTCTCGGGCATGACGAGGATCAGGCGATAGCCCCGCTGGGCGGCGACGAAGGCGAGCGCGATGCCCGTATTGCCGCTCGTGGGCTCCACAAGCACGCTGTCGGGCGTGAGCTTGCCGGAGGCTTCGAGCGCCGAGATCATCGCCACGCCGATCCGGTCCTTCACGCTGGCGATCGGGTTGAAGAATTCGAGCTTGGCCAGGATCTCGGAATCGAGCCCGTGCGCGCGCTCGAACTTTTGCAGGCGAACGAGCGGGGTGTCCCCGATCGTGGCGGTGATGTCGGGATAGATCCGGCCGCGGCCGGGGGAGAAGTCCGTGCTTTGGTCGGCCATGGGCGGCTCCTTCGATCGGCGCAGTGTAACGCTGTCCCAACCCGCGCCGAAGCGGGATCGTTTAATCTGATCGGATAGATTGCCTATTCAGCGGCCCGTGGAGCCGAAACCCTTGCTGCCCCGCACGGTTTCCTCGAGGCGATCGACCTCGCGCAGCGTGGCCTGGATCACCGGGGCGATCACCATCTGGGCGATCCGCTCCCCCCGCCGCACCACGAAGGGCTCCGCGCCCAGATTGATCAGGATCACTTTGATCTCGCCGCGATAATCGCAATCGACCGTCCCCGGGGAATTGAGACAGGTGATGCCGTGCTGGGCGGCGAGGCCCGAGCGCGGCCGCACCTGCGCCTCGTACCCCTCCGGCAGCGCGAGGCAGAGCCCGGTGGGGATCATCGCCCGCGCCAACGGCGCAAGCGTCACCGGCGCGCCCTCGGGGAGTGCGGCCCGCAGATCGAGCCCCGCCGCGCCCGCGCTCGCATAGGCGGGAAGGGGGAGGCCTTCCCCGTGCGGCAGCCGCAGAATCGCGAGTTCGGTGTGCATCTCCCCGCCGTGCTACACAGGCGCGACGGCTAGCGGAACCCTTATCGACGAAGAGGACCTGTTCCTCACAGTCAATCCTGGACGGTAGAAGAAGCGCGATTCTTTATACCGAGGATGTGCTGGCCGCGCTCGTTCCCCTGCCGGGCTGATCGAGTGCGGCGGCGATCGCGGCCGCGAGTTTCGCCGCCACCGCCTCCTTGCCCATGCGGGGCCAACGCTCCGCGCCGCCGGGCTTGAGGATCATCACTTCATTTTCAGCCCCGCCCATCACGTCGCCGGAGACGTCATTGGCCACGATCCAGTCGCAACCCTTGCGGGCGAGCTTGGCGCGGGAATAGGCCTCGATATGGTCGGTCTCGGCGGCGAAGCCGATCACGAGCGCGGGGCGGCCGCTCTCCCGCTTGGCGAGGCTCGCGAGGATGTCTGGGTTTTCGGAGAGGGCGAGCGTCGGCGGGGCGCCGGTCTTGTCCTTCTTGATCTTGCCCGGGGCGGCGCCTTCGGGGCGCCAATCGGCCACCGCCGCCACGCATACCGCCACCGCCGCCGGGAGCGCCTCCTCGCACGCCGCCAGCATCTCCCGCGCCGTCTCCACCTCGATGCGCGTCACGCCGGAGGGCGCGGGCAGCGCCGTGGGGCCGGAGACGAGGCGCACGTCCGCCCCCAGCGCCGAAAGCGCGGCCGCGATCGCGTAGCCCTGCTTGCCGCTCGAGCGGTTGGAGAGGAAGCGCACGGGATCGATCGGCTCGAGCGTGGGCCCGGCGGTGACGATGGCGCGCTTGCCGGCGAGCGGCTTCGGCGCTTGCGCGGCCGCGAAATGCGCCTCGATCGCGGCGAGGATGGCCTCGGGCTCGGCCATGCGGCCAGGGCCGTACTCGCCGCAGGCCATGTCCCCGTCCTCGGGCCCCACGAAAAGCACGCCGTCCTCGCGCAGCAGGCGGAGGTTCCGCTGGGTGGCCTTATGGTTCCACATCCACACATTCATCGCCGGCGCCATCAGCACCGGCTTGTCCGTGGCGAGAAGCGCTGTGGAGGCGAGATCGTTGGCGAGCCCTGCGGCGGCCTTGGCCATGAGATCGGCGGTGGCGGGGGCCACGACCACGAGATCGGCCGCGCGCGAGAGCTCGATATGGCCCATCTCCGCCTCGTCCGTCAGCGAGAACAGGTCCTGATAGACTTTGTCCCCCGTGAGCGCGCCCACGGAGAGCGGCGTCACGAAGCGCGCCCCCGCCTCGGTCAGGATCGCGCGCGCGGCGATGCCGCGCCGATGCAGCAGGCGGATCAGCAGCAGGCTTTTATACGCCGCCACGCCCCCGCCGATGATCAACAAGATCCGCCGGTCCGTCATGAAGTGGGCTCGCGTTTGGGCGTGGGCTCGCGTTTGGCCACCTTGGGCTCCTTGTCGGGGGGCAGGTATAGACGCGGGGACGGGCGTCCGAAAGGCGGGGCTTTGGGGTCAGGCGCCCTGGCGGGCCGCCATCAGCAGCGCCCCCAGCACGCCCGCGCCCGCGCCCAGCCAGAAGCTCGCCCAGGAGAAACGCCGCAACGGGGAGGGCTGTGGGTGGTGCGAACTGGCGGCGTTGCGGCTCAGCGCCGTGGCGGCGGCATCGATCCGCTCCAGCGTGTCCGGCAGCCGGCGCAACAAAGCGAGGCCCGCGCCCGCATGCTCGGCCACCCGCCGGCTCACGCCCTCCACGCCCAATTCCCGCCGCACCCAGCGTTCCACGATCGGGCGGGCGGCCTCCCACATGTCGTGGCGGGGATCGAGCGCGCGCGCCACGCCCTCCACCTGCACCATGGTCTTTTGCAGCATCACCAGTTCGGGCCGCAGATGCATGCCGAATAGATGGGTTACGTCGAACAGCTGCAGCAGCAGCCGGCTCATGGAGACCTGGTCGGCGGTCTTGCCCAGGATCGGTTCGCCGATGGCGCGCAGCGCCTGGGCGAATTCCTCCACCGAGTGGCGACCCTCCACATAGCCCGCCTCCACATGCACCTCCGCCACCCGGCGATAATCGCGGCGCAGGAAGCCATAGAGGATCTCGGCCAAATAGCGGCGCTCCTTGCGCCCGATCCGGCCCATGATGCCGAAATCCACCAGCCAGAGCTTGCCGTCGACGCCGTAGATGAGGTTTCCCTCGTGCATATCGGCGTGGAAAAAGCCGTGGTCGAGGGCGGCCGCCAGAAAGCCGCGCGTGATCGCGATCGCCAGCGCCGGGCGGTCGGCGCCGCGCGCGGTCAGCTCGTCCAGGTGCGTCAGCGAAACGCCCTCGATCCAGCTCAGCGTCATCACCCGCTTGGAGGTGCGCGACCAATCGATCTCGGGCACCCGGAACAGGCCCTCCTTGGTGGCCACGTCCTGGAATTCCGCCGCCGCCCCTGCCTCGAGCCGCAGATCGACCTCCCGCTCCAGCGCGGCCGCCACCGTCTCCACGAATTGCACCGGCTCGAGCCGGCGCGCGCGGGGGGCGAACCACTCGATCGCGCGGGCCCCGAAATGCAGCGCCGCCATCTCGCGGCGGAGCTTGCGCTCGATATTCGGCCGCAGGATCTTGATCGCCGCCGCGCCCCCGCCGGGGAGATAGGCCTTGTGCACCTGCGCAATCGAGGCCGCGGCCATCGCCTCGGACACGGCGCCGAACAATGTTTCGGTGGAGCCGAGCTCGGCGGCCAGGGTGTCGAGCGCGGTCTCGCGCGGGAAGGGCGGCAGGCGGTCTTTCAGCCGGCCTAGATCCTGTGCTGCGGTTACGCCGATAATGTCGGGCCGGGTGGCCAGGAACTGGCCCACCTTGACATAAGCCGGCCCGAGCTTCTCCAGCGCCTTGGCGAGACGCGCGCCCACCGAGCGCGAGCGGCGCCGGCGCGCGAAGAGGCGCAGCACGTCGCCGGTCGCCCGCAGCGGCAGAGGAAGGCGGTTCCTGTATTCCTGCGGCAGCAGCGCGTCATAGCGGGCAAGCGTCGCGCCGGCGCGCGCCAGGCGGAAGCAATGGCCGATCGGGCTCAGCATGGGGCCCCCGCCGCGTCGCTACCCCTCACAGCGCCCACCCCACATGCAGGGCGGCGATCCCGCCGGAAAAATTCGTATAGCCCACGCGCTCAAAGCCCGCCTCGCGCAGGCGCGCGGCGAACGCCTCCTGCGGGGGAAAGCGGCGGATGCTCTCGGCCAGATAGCGATAGGCCGCCTCGTCGCGCGCCACGTACCGCCCGATGGCCGGGATCGCGCGCAGGGAATAGGCGTCGTACAGCGGCTCGAGCCCCTTGACCGCAAGCTTGGAGAATTCGAGGCACACAAACCGCCCGCCGCGCTTCAGCACCCGGCGCGCCTCGCGCAGGGCGGCGTCCATGTCCGTGACGTTGCGGATGCCGAAGGCGATGGAATAGGCGTCGGCGATCCGGTCGGGGAAGGGCAGGCGCTCGGCGTCAGCGCAGAGCCAGGCGAGGTCCCGGGTTTGCGTGCTGGTCTTCGCGCGCCCCGCGCCCAGCATCTCGGCGTTGATATCGGCCACCAGGATCCGGGCGGGGGGGCCGCCGCGGCGCGCGCGCGCGCGGGCGGCGCGGGCGTGGAGGCGGCGCGCGATGTCGCCGGTGCCGCCCGCCATGTCGATGATCAGCTCGCCCGGCTGGGGGTTCAAGCGGTCGGCGGCGGCGTCCTTCCACAGCCGGTGCAGGCCGGCGGACATGAGATCGTTCATCAGGTCGTAGCGGGCCGCGACGCTATCGAACACGGTTCGCACCCGCGCGGCCTTCTCCGCACGCGGCACGGCCTCGAAGCCGAAATCGGCGAGTTCGGGCGCGGGGGGCCCGTCGGGGGGGGGCTGGGGCATGGCGGGACCTTAAAGCCGGGCGGGCAGGTTTTCCATATGCGCCCAAAGGCCTTACTCTTTGATTTCACGCCGTTCGGATCCCATCCTGCCGCAGGGGCGCCCATGCCGGAATTGCCGGAGGTCGAGACGGTGCGCCGCGGCCTCGCTCCCGTTCTCGAAGGCGCGCGGCTGACCGGGGTGGAGGTGCGCCGCGGGGATTTGCGGTTTCCGTTCCCCGAGGGGTTGGCCGCGCGGCTGGAGGGCGCGCGCGTCCTGCGGCTGGGGCGGCGGGCGAAATATCTGCTGGCCGCGCTCGATACCGGGGAAACCTGGGCGACCCATCTGGGCATGTCCGGCCGGTTTTCGGTGCACGCCGCCGCCGGTCGCGCCGCCCGCCCGGGCGCGTTCCACTACGCCGCCGCGACCAACCCCGCCCACACCCATCTGCGCGTCCGCACCGAGGCCGGCGCGCTGCTCGAGTACAACGATCCCCGCCGCTTCGGGTACATGCTGCTGATGGAGACGCAGGCCCTGCACGCCCACCCCTTCCTGGCGGGCCTGGGGCCCGAGCCGCTGGGGCCGGATTTCACGATCGCGCACCTGGCCGGGGCGTGCGCCGGGCGCCGCCAGAGCGTGAAGGCCACGCTGCTCGACCAGCGGGTCGTGGCGGGGTTGGGCAATATATATGTCTGCGAGGCGCTGCACCGGGCGGGCGTCGCGCCGGCGCGGGCGGCCGGGCGCATCGCGCGGGCTCGGCTGGGCGGCCTGGTCGAGGCGGTGCGCACGGTGCTTGGGGAGGCGATCGAGGCGGGCGGATCGAGCCTGCGCGATTATGCCGACGCCGACGGCGCGCTCGGCTATTTCCAGCTCGGGTTCCGCGTGTACGGCCGGGCGGGGCAGCCCTGCCAGAGGCCGGGCTGCGGGGGCGTGGTGGCGCGGCGCGTTCAGGGCGGGCGCTCCAGCTTCTTCTGCCCGGCCTGCCAGCGTTGACGCCGGCGGCCCGCCTCGCTATACGCGCGATCTTCATTTCACCGGGACGCCGGATCGGCGCAATACGATGGCCAATACTTCCTCCGCGAAAAAAGCGATCCGCAAGATCGCCAAGCGCACCGCCGTCAACAAAAGCCGCCGGACCCGGATCCGCGGCCAATGGCGGGCGGTGGAGGAAGCGCTGGCGGCGGGCGATGCGGGCGCGGCGCGGGCCGCGCTGATCAGCGCCGAATCCCAAACCGCGCGCGCCGCCGGCAAGGGCGTGCTGCACAAGAACACGGCCTCGCGCAAAATCGCGCGCCTCGCGCAGCGGGTTAAAACGCTCGCCCTGGCCGCCGCCTGAGGTCCGCGTCCTGATCTGCGCGTCTTGAGCTCTGCGTCCTGAGCGGCGGGTCCGCGCGGGGGCGCCGGGAGGCTCGGCGTGGTGAGGGGCGTGAAAGCGCCCGCGGATAATCCTGCGCATACCGACACTTAGTTCCTTCGCAATCCCTGGATCGGACTGCCGGTCCGGGACAATCCTTGCGTGCAGCTTCACGAGACTGTCACTCTTTATTGTGGACGGAATGGCCGTCCCGATTGACAGCGTATGGAGCGCTTGAGCGCGTTGGTTTTCGCTCTCTCCCCCATGGCGGTTTTGTGTCGAAGGGCGCGGGGCGGATGCGCAACCGCGTGGGAATAAACCAAGAAAATTCATTTAAAACAATCAACTATGCCGCTTCGCTCTTTTTTAATGCTAGTTGCGGAATCAGGGCTTGCGCGCCCCGACCATCGCCTTCACAGTGAACTCGCCTGACGGACGAATACTCCGAACACCGCATAATCGCCTTTGGCGGCGGAATGTGTGGACGCTAGCGCGTCGCACGCGACGGTTGTCTTCGCCTTAGTCAAGGAGGCTAAGCCCAATTGGGGGGGCTGGCTGCATTACATGGATGGTATGCAGGGAGTATTCGGGGCCATGAGTCACGATGGCAGAAGTGCGTCCGCGCGTGTTCAACGCGTGGATGGGCAAACCGCTTTTCATGCAGCGGCGCGGGATTTGCGCGCCCTGTTCAGCGCGGAGGAAAACAAAGCCTGGTTGGAGCAGCTCGCCTATGCCGGCGAGGCGGACGGCGTGGTCTATCTTCGGGTCTCTACCGGGGTGGCGCGGGACTGGCTGGTGCAGAACGCGCTGCATCAGTTCGAGGCGCACATGGCGAAATCCGCGCCGCAGATCAGCGGCGTCGTTATCGCCGTCCAGGCGGATCTGCCGGCCTCGATGAAGCAGGCGGTGCTGACCGCGATCGCCGGGGGCACTACCTCGAGCGGCTCCGGGCAGACGCCCGTGAACCAGACGTTCGACACCTATTGCGTGGGCGACGCCAACCGCGCGGCCGTCTTCGCGGCCAAGTCGATCGCGGAGGGCGTGGGCGCGGCCGGGCAATTGGTGCTGTTCCACGGCACGTATGGGGGCGGCAAAACCCACCTCGGCAACGCCATCGTGCATGAAGCCCTGCGCCGCAATCCGAACCGGCGGGTGCGGCTGATGAACACGATCCTGTTCGTGGAGGAGTTCCAGAACGGGCTCAGCAAACGGCGCGACCTGTCGGCGTTCAAGGCGCAGATGCGCGACATCGATCTCCTGATCCTGGACGACGTGCAGCGCGTGGCGGGCAAGGCCGCGACCGAGAGCGAACTCGTGGACACCATCGCCGTGCTGCTCGCACAGGGCGCGCAAGTGGTGATGACCGCCGATCACGGTCCCGCCGGGCTCGACGGGTTCGACGTGCGGCTGAAGAGCCAGCTGCGCGGGGCCGCCGATTTCTTCATCGACGCGCCCGATTTCGAACTGCGCCGGAAAATCCTCGAGGCCAAGCTGAAGCTCTATGCGGTGGGCGCCGCCGCCGGCCTCCACGCGCCCGATCACGTCCTGGATATGATCGCCTCCCGGATTCGCGGCCCGGGCCGCGCGCTGGACGGAGCGATCCGGCAGATCGTGATGGAATTGGGCTTCGCCAACAAAGAAGTGACGCTGGAAAGCGCCGAACGCGTGCTGCGCGGGCGCTTCGAGGAGCCGCCCAAGCGGACGACGGTGGAATCCATTATCGGCCATACCGCCAAGCATTACGGCCTGACCAAGGATCAGCTCCTCACCCCGACCCACCAACGCTCGATCGCGCGCCCCCGCCAGGTGGCGATGTATCTGTGCCGCAAGATGACGCGGCGCTCCTTGCCCGATCTGGCCATCCGCTTCGGCGGGAAACACCACACGACCGTGCTCTACGCCTCCGGCCGCATCGAGACCTTGATGAAAGAGGACGATCAGCTGCGGCGTGACGTGGAGGTCATCGGCAACACCATCCGCGCCGTGGCCTGACCGGCGTCCGTACGCGCGTCGCGCCACGGTTCCCGCGAGAGCGAGAGCCGTGGCCGCGCTTACAATCTCCTTGGGCTTCAGCACAATCCTGTTAACGTAACTGCCCGGATTCGCGCCGTATCGCGTGCTTCGGGGCCGCTCGCAGCTGCCGGCGGCGGTCCAACCCAGCAAGGTTCGTCACATGCGGCTGACGATCGAGCGTTCCGCGCTCCTTAAGGCGCTTACCCACGTTCAAAGCGTCGTGGAGCGGCGCAATACGATCCCCATCCTGTCCAATCTGCTGCTCACCGCGCAGGAGAACGGGGTGCGCCTCACCGCCACCGATCTCGATATCGAGATCGCCGAGGCCGCCCCCGCGCTCGTGGAGCGCGCCGGCGCCACCTCCGCCCCAGCGCATACGCTCTATGAATTCGTCCGCCGCCTGCCGGACGGCGCGCAGGTGAAGCTCGATCTCGCAGGGGACGATCCGAAGCTGATCGTCTGGGCCGGCAAGGCGCGCCTGCAATTGCCGGTGCTGCCGCCGGCGGATTTCCCGCTGATGCCGGTCGATGCGCTGGCGACGCGGTTCGAGGTGGGCCCGGCGGAGCTCTCCCGCCTGATCGACAAAACGCGCTTCGCCATCTCCACCGAGGAGACGCGCTATTATCTGAACGGCATCTATCTGCACACCATCGCTGACGCCGAGGGCCGCACCGTGTTGCGCGGGGTGGCGACCGACGGACACCGACTGGCGCTGGCCGATGCGCCCGCGCCCGAAGGCGCCGCCGCCATGCCGGGGGTGATCGTGCCGCGCAAGACGATCGCGGAGCTGCGCCGCCTGCTGGACGGGGCGGGCGGGGCCATCGAGGTGGCGGTTTCGGAGCAGAAGATCCGCTTCGCGGTGGGCGACGCCGTGCTCACGTCCAAACTGATCGACGGCTCCTTCCCCGAATATGCGCGCGTCATCCCCAAGGGCAATGCGCGCCTGCTGCGGGTGCCCAACAAGGCCTTCGCCGCGGCGGTCGACCGGGTGGCCACCGTCTCGGCCGAGCGGTCCCGCTCGGTAAAGCTCGCGCTCGAGGACAACCGCGTGACGCTGACGGTGAACAATCCCGATGCGGGCCTGGCGACGGAGGATCTGGCCGCGGACTATTCCGCCGAAGCGATGGAGATCGGCTTCAACGCCAAATACCTACTGGACGTGGGCGGCCAGATCGAGGGGGAAGAGGCGCTGTTCGAGTTTGCCGACGCGGCCTCCCCCACCCTGGTGCGCGACGGCGCGGATGCGCATTCGCTCTACGTGCTGATGCCGCTGCGGGTCTAGGCGGTTTCAAGGGCATGAACGCCCAGCGTTTGTGGTGCGCCGAGCTCGCCCTCACCGATTTCCGCAACCACGCCGCCACCCGCCTGCAGCTCGACGCCCGCCCGGTGTGCCTGTTCGGCGCGAATGGGGCGGGCAAGACCAATGTGCTCGAGGCGCTTTCCGTGCTCGCGCCCGGCCGGGGCCTGCGCGGGGCGGGGCTCGGCGAGAGCGCGCGGGGGGGCGAGGCGGGCGCCGCGGGCCGGGCGCGGGCGTGGAGCGTGGCGGCGGTGTTCGAGACGGACCATGGCGCGGTGCGGGTCGGCGTGGGGGCCGAGCGCGGCCCGGACGGCGCGCTGAAGCGGCTGGCCCGCCGGGACGGCCAGCCCGCCCCGGCCGGGGAGGTCGCGCGCATCGCGCGCATGGCGTGGCTGACGCCGGCGATGGACCGCCTGTTTTCCGGCGCGCCCGGAGACCGGCGGCGCTTCTTCGACCGTCTGGTGCTTGGACGCGCCGGCGAGCATGGGCAGGCGGCCGCGGCCTATGAGCGCGCGATGCGCGAGCGCCAGCGCCTCTTGAGCGAGGAATTCCGCGACCCGGCCTGGCTCGGCGCGCTCGAGCGCGAAATGGCCGCCCATGGCGGGGCGGTCGCGGCCGCGCGGGTGGAGACGCTGCGCCTGCTCCAGGACGCCATCAACGCGCGCGCCCCCGGCGCCTTCCCCAAAGCGGTGCTGGCGGTGGAGGGGGAGCTCGAAGCCCGGTTCGAGGCGGGGGAGGCGAGCGCGATTGTGGAGGATCGCTTCGCGGAGGATCTGCGTGCAGGCCGCGCCCGCGACGCCGCCGCCGGACGGGCGCTTTCGGGCCCCCACCGCTCCGACCTCAAAGTCCGCCACGCGCCGAAGGACATGGCGGCCGAGCATTGCTCCACCGGCGAGCAAAAGGCGCTGCTGCTCGGGCTGGTTCTGGCCCATGTGCGCGCGCTGGCGGACGATCCGGGCGCGGGGCCCGCGCTGCTGCTGATCGACGAGGCGCCCGCCCATCTCGACGCCGCCCGCCGCGCCGCCCTGTTCGACGAGCTTTCCACCCTGCCGGGACAGGCCTGGCTCACGGGGACGGAAGACGCGCTCTTTGCGGCCTTCGGCGCGCGCGCCCAGAGGCTGGAGGTGCGGGAGGGGGCTGTGCTAGGCTCGCCCGGCTAAACGCTGCGCTCTGCTGCGCCGAATTCTTCCCGGCTGCGCTGAAGCTTGCGGCGAAATCCGAGACGGTCCCCCCGCCATGGCTTATGCTGCGCCGCAGGAGGCGATGATTCCTTGCCCATGACCCAACCATCCCCCGCATCCGAATACGGCGCAGACAGCATCCGCGTCCTGAAGGGCCTGGACGCCGTGCGCAAGCGTCCCGGCATGTATATCGGGGATACCGACGACGGCTCGGGCCTGCACCACATGATCTATGAGGTGGTGGACAACGCCATCGACGAGGCGCTCGCCGGCCACGCCAAGAACGTCACCGTCACGCTGCACCCCGACGGCTCCGCCGAGGTCACCGATGACGGGCGCGGCATCCCCACCGGCATCCACCCGGAGGAGGGCGTCTCGGCGGCCGAAGTGATCATGACGCAGCTCCATGCCGGGGGGAAGTTCAACAACGAGACGGGCGGCGCCTACAAGGTCTCGGGCGGCCTGCACGGCGTGGGCGTCTCGGTGGTCAATGCGCTGTCGGAATGGCTTGATCTGACAGTATGGCGGGACGGCAAGGAGCATTTCATGCGCTTCCGCCACGGCGAGGCCGAGGCGCCGCTGGCGGTGCGCGGGGAGGCGGGCGGAAGGCGGGGCAGCGGCGTGCGCTTCCTGCCCAGCGCCGAAACGTTCACCATGGTGGAGTTCGACCGCAAGACCCTGGAACACCGCCTGCGCGAACTCGCCTTCCTCAATTCCGGGGTCAAGATCGTGTTCCAGGACCTGCGCGGGCCGGAGCCGTTCGAGGAAATCCTGATGTACGAGGGCGGGGTCAAGGCCTTCGTCCAGCACCTGGACCGGGCGCGCCACGCCGTGATCCCGGACACGATCTACGTCACCGGCGGCAAGGACGGGGTGGTCGTGGAGGCCGCGCTGCAATGGAATGACGGCTACCACGAAAACATGCTGTGCTTCACCAACAACATCCCCCAGCGGGACGGCGGCTCCCACCTCGCGGGCTTCCGCGGCGCGCTGACGCGGGTGGTGAACGCCTACATGCAGGAAAGCGGCATCGCCAAGAAAGAGAAGGTCGACATTACGGGCGACGACGCGCGCGAAGGCCTGACCTGCGTGCTCTCCGTCAAGGTTCCGGACCCGAAATTCTCCTCCCAGACCAAAGACAAGCTCGTCTCCTCCGAGGTGCGCCCGGTGGTGGAGAACATTATCAGCGAGACGCTGAGCCGGTGGCTCGAGGAGAACCCGGCGCCCGCCAAGTCGGTGATGGCCAAGATCGTGGAGGCCGCCGCCGCGCGCGAGGCCGCGCGCAAGGCGCGCGAGCTTACGCGCAAGAAAAGCGCGCTCGATATCGCCTCCCTGCCGGGCAAACTCGCCGATTGTCAGGAGAAGGATCCGGCCAAGTCTGAATTGTTCATCGTCGAGGGCGACAGCGCCGGGGGCTCCGCCAAACAGGGCCGCAACCGCGAATTCCAGGCCGTACTGCCGCTGCGGGGCAAAATCTTGAACGTCGAGCGCGCGCGCTTCGACAAGATGCTTTCTTCCGAACAGGTCGGCACGCTTATCACCGCGCTCGGCACCGGGATCGGGCGCGACGATTTCAACATCGAGAAGCTGCGCTACCACAAGGTCATTATCATGACCGACGCCGACGTCGACGGCGCCCATATCCGCACCCTGCTGCTCACCTTCTTCTACCGCCAGATGCCGGCTTTGATCGATGGCGGCTTCCTCTATATCGCCCAGCCGCCGCTCTATAAGGCGTCCAAGGGCAAGTCTGAACGCTATCTCAAAGACCAGCCGGAGATGGACGAATTCCTGCTGCAGGAGGGCGTCTCCGGCGCGGTGCTGACGGACGGGAGCGGCGTGCAGGTGGCGGGCGAAGACCTGAAGCGGCTGGCGCGCGAGGCCGCCGCGATCCGGACCTCGATCCTGCGGCTGGCGCACCGCGTGCCGGGCGTGGTGCTGGAGCAGGCCGCGCTTGCGGGCGCGCTTTCCCCCGACGCGGGGGCTGCCAACGCCCAGGCGGCGGCCGCCCGCCTCGATCGCCTGGCCGATGAGGGGGAGGGCGGCTGGACCGGCTTTATCGACCGCGATCACGCGCTGGTTTTCGAGCGCGTGGTGCGCGGGGTGACGGAGCGGGCGGTGCTTGAGGCGTCCTTGCTGGCGTCCGCGGATGCGCGCCGGATTTCCGAGCGTGCGATGGCTATGGCGGAGGCGTATGTCGGGCGGGCGGCGCTGCGCCGCGGCGGCGAGGACACGCCCGTGCACGGCCCGCTTTCGCTGTTGGAGGCGGTCAAGGCCGCCGGCGCCAAGGGCGTTTCCGTGCAGCGCTACAAAGGCCTGGGCGAAATGAACGCCGAGCAATTGTGGGAGACCACGCTCGACACCGACGCCCGCACCTTGCTGCAAGTCAAGGTGGAGCACGCCGACGACGCCGACGCGATGTTCTCCCAATTGATGGGGGACGTGGTGGAGCCCCGCCGAGACTTCATCCAGACCAACGCGCTCGACGCCGAGGTCGATGTCTGAGACTCAGAAGTGCGTGCGCAGGGTGATTTCGAATGCGCGTGGCGCGCCCGGGGTGATGTTGTTGTCGTTATGGGCCGTGCCCCAATAGCGCTCATCCAGCAGGTTTTGCACATTGAGTTGCACACCCAGGCGCGCGCTCAGCGTGTAATAAATCGCCGCGTCCACGCGGGTGAAGGCGGGCAGGGTCACGGCGTTGCTGATCGAGGCGAAGCTTTCGCTCTGGTGGGCGAGGCCGAGGCCGGCGGCCCAGGCGGGCGTGAAGCGCACTTTATTCCAGAGCGAGAAGGTCTGGTCGGGCGTCAGCGCCACGCGCCGCCCGGAGGGGGCGGCTGCGGTCGTCTCTGTGATCTTGGCCTCTTGCGCGCTGTAGCCCGCGACGATCGCCCAACGGCGGGTTAATGCGCCGGCCAACTCGATCTCGAAGCCCTCGCTGCGCTGCGCGCCGGTCAGCACGGTGCGGTTGGTCGCGGGGTCGGTCGCGGTGGTGTTGGTCCGGTCGAGTTGGTAGAGCGCCGCGCTGAGGGAAACGGTGGGGACGATCTCCCATTTCGCGCCAAGCTCGACATTCTCAAACTTCTCCGGCTCCAGCGCCGCGGTGGTGGCGGTCAGCGCGCCGAACTGGTCCCCCGATTGCGGCAGATGGCTGACGCTGTAGCTCGCATAGAGTGAGACCGGTGCGGTCGGCTTCACCACCAGACCGAGGCGCGGCGAAAGCAGATCATCCGTACGCGCAAAATCACTCCCGAGAGCATTATCGAAATCGACCTCAAACCGGTCAAAGCGCAAGCCTGCGAGCAGCTGGAGGCGGCGGGTAAGCGCGATCTGATCCTGCGCGTAGGCGGCCAGAACCGACACCTCGACCTGATTGTCCGTCGTGATCGGCAGAAACGAGACGGGCGTGAAGCGGGTGGGCGCGGCGAGCGTCACGGCGCCGGCGGCCGTGTCGGTGGCGGAGCGGATATTGTCCGTAGACTGACGGCCGATCTCGGCGCCGAACAAAAAGGTATGCGCGCCGGGGCCGGCGGTGGTTCTCCAGATCAAATCCGTCTGGTTGAACACATTCTCCCGGTCCGCGCCGGCATAATAGGAATGCAGGGTGACCGCGCCCGCCGCGCTCACCGGCGAGCCCGCATAGACATTAGAGTAGAACTTGTCGTAGCGCCCAAACAAAGTCTTGTTGCGCAGGCTCACCGTTGCATCGAAGGCGTGCTCCAGCGTCACCGCGCCCAGATCGACCGTGAGATCGCTGCTGCTCTGCGCGGGATTGCCGAAGAAGGTCGAGGGATCGACGTCCACCGGGCGGCCGTCGCGCGAGGGCGCGCCGCGATCGACCGTGCGATCGTCATAGAGGTGTTCGTAACTCAGGGTGGCGCGTGTGGCCTTCGACAGCGCGAGGGTGGCGGAAGGGTTGGCGGCGTAGCGTTCCAGGTGCACGAAGTCGCGATAGGATGCGGCGCTTTCATACATCGCGTTCGCGCGCAGGGAGAGCCTTGGGTCCAGGGCGCCGCCGGCGTCGATCTCGAGACGACGTTTCTCGTGCGAGCCCGCCCGCAAAGTCAGGTCGCGGCGCGCGAGCGTGTCGGCCTGTTTGGTGACGCGGTTGATCACCCCGCCCCCGCCGCCGCGTCCGAAGATCATCGCGTTGGGCCCTTTCAGGACCTCCACGCGCTCGGCATTGTACAGGTCGCGGAAATATTGGGCGTCGTCGCGCACGCTGTCGACGAAGAAATCCGCGGTAGAGGAATTGCCGCGCACGGTGGGGGCGTCGCGGTGGCCCTCGCCCTGGCCCATCGATACGCCCGGCGTGTAGCGCGCCACATCGGCCATCGTGGACATGGCCTGATCTTCGATCAGCGCGCGGGTGATCACGGTGACGGATTGGGGGGTGTCGCGCAGCGCGGTGTCGGTCTTGACGGCGGTGGCGCTGCGGGCCTGCGCGTAAGCCGGGCGTGCGCCGCGCACGACAATCGGCTCGCCCGCATCGGCGGCGGCGAGGCCGGGCTGGGCGAGGATCGCCAGACCGGCGGAGGCCAAAAGGGCCCGCGCGCGGGATGGGCAAGGCTTGTGCATGGAAAGGCCCCCGAGAAGCTGCGATTGCGTCGCAAAGGCTTCCGTACCGGGCCCGTCCTGTAGATGCAACTGAGTTGCAAGAGCGAAGCGAACAAAAAAACGCCCCGGCGGTGAGGCCGGGGCGCGTTGGCTCTGCTGTCGGCCGTCTTCAGACGGCTTTCAGTTCGCCTGCGGCTTGTTTGCCGCGCTCGGTGAAGATCTCGAACGAGAGCTTCTGGCCTTCGCGCAGATTGCGCAGGCCGGCCTTTTCAACCGCGGAAATGTGCACGAACACATCCTTGCCGCCGTCGTCGGGGGCGATGAAGCCGAAGCCCTTGTCGGGATTGAACCATTTCACAGTGCCGATCATCACTGATCTCCTAAGCAAGTACCGATGGGCGCACCGCCATACAGGCGTAGCGCTGCCGCGCACCTGTTGCGCGGTCTCACAACCAGAATTGCGGAGGGTCGAAAACAAACGCGCGCGGCATAGCCGATACACGCGAGAGCCGTCTCATGCCGGCAAAACGTTCGGTCGTCTGGGGGAAGTAGCATGAGCGGCTCCGGAAAACAAGAAATTCGCCCAGTGGCCGAACATTGTTCAGCTAAAGCTTCCTCGCGGGCGCGGGTCCGGTTTGCGGCGCGTGCGGGGCTAGGCTATGCCCCTGCCTGCTCGAAAACGGGTCTTCGGAGGCGCAAGTAATCCCCATGTCCATTCTCGTCGATGCGTCCACGCGCGTGATCTGCCAGGGCTTCACCGGCAAGAACGGGACCTTCCATTCCGAGCAGGCCATCGCCTACGGCACGAAGATGACCGGGGGCGTCAGCCCCGGCAAAGGAGGCGCCACCCATCTCGGCCTGCCGGTGTTCAACACCGTAGCGGAGGCCAAGGAGAAAGCCGGCGCCGACGCCACCGTCATTTACGTGCCCCCGCCGGGCGCGGCGGCCGCCATCGAGGAGGCGATCGAGGCGGAGATCCCGCTCATCGTGTGCATCACCGAAGGCATCCCCGTGCTGGACATGGTGCGGGTGAAGGCGCGGCTCGAAGGCTCGAAGAGCCGCCTGATCGGGCCCAATTGCCCCGGCGTGCTCACCCCCGGGCAGTGCAAGATCGGCATCATGCCGGGCCAGATCTTCTCGAAGGGCGGGGTGGGCGTTTTGTCGCGTTCGGGCACGCTGACCTATGAGGCCGTGTTCCAGACCACCAGCGAGGGCCTGGGGCAGAGCAGCGCGGTGGGCATCGGCGGCGATCCCGTGAAGGGCACCGAATTCATCGACGTGCTGGAGATGTTCCTGGCCGATCCCGAGACCCAGGCGATCATCATGATCGGCGAGATCGGCGGCGCGGCGGAGGAAGACGCCGCCCAATTCCTGCAGGACGAAGCCAAGCGGGGCCGGAAAAAACCGGTCGTGGGCTTCATCGCCGGGCGCACCGCCCCGCCGGGGCGGCGCATGGGCCACGCCGGCGCCATCATCTCCGGCGGCAAGGGCGATGCGGAAAGCAAGATCGCGGCGATGCAGGCCGCCGGCATCCGCGTGGCGCCCCACCCCGCCGCCCTCGGCGAAACCATGGCGGCGCTGCTGCGGGGCTGAGGCGCGCCCCGGGCGGGGGGCAACCTCGCGCCGATTTCATGAAAATTCACCCGGAGGCTCTCTTCACCCTCGCGCAGGACCGGCCTAAGACAAGCGCCGACGCGATTTGTCCCTACATTATTCGTGAGCGCAGGCGCGTAAGGACTGATTCTCATGGCGGACGACGGCCGCGGCGCGGCGAACGCGGCGCTTCTGGAAACTTCTTTTTTGTACGGCGCCAACGCCGTCTTCGTTGAGAAGCTCCACGCCCGCTATCTGAAGGACCCCACCGGCGTCGATCCCTCCTGGCGCGCCTTCTTCGCGAGCCTCGGCGATGATCGCGACGCGGTGGAGCACGCGGTGCGCGGGCCCGCCTGGGCGCGGCCGGACTGGCCGATCGTCCCGCGCAGCGAGGTGCTGGCGCTGCTGGACGGCAATTGGCCCGCGGTGGAGCAGCGGATCACCCAAAAGCTGGTCGAAAAGAAGAACGGCGAGGCGAAAAGCGCCGATGGCGCCAAGGCCGCCTCCGCCGCGGACGTCCACGAAGCCGCGCGCGACAGCATACGCGCGCTGATGATGATCCGCGCCTACCGCACCCGGGGCCATTACGCCGCCAATCTCGACCCGCTGGGCATCGAGGTGCGCGAGGCCCCGCCCGAACTCGATCCCGCCTCCTACGGGTTCGGCCCCCAAGACCTCGAGCGCTCGATCTTCATCGATAACGTGCTCGGGCTCGAATACGCCACCGTGCGCCAGATGCTCGACATCCTGAAGCGCACCTATTGCGGCACGTTCGGCATCGAATTCATGCATATCAGCGATCCGGGCGAGAAGGCCTGGTTGCAGGAGCGCATCGAGGGGCCGGACAAGGAGATCGCCTTCACCCCCGAGGGCAAGCGCGCGATCCTGAAGAAGCTGATCGAGGGCGAGACTTTCGAACGCTTCCTGCACAAGCGCTATCCCGGCACTAAACGGTTCGGGCTGGACGGCGCGGAGGCCGCCATTCCGGCGCTGGAACAGATAATCAAGCGCGGCGGCGCGCTGGGCGTGAAGGACATCATCATCGGCATGCCCCACCGCGGGCGGCTCAACGTGCTCGCCGCCGTGATGGGCAAGCCCTACAAGGTGATCTTCCACGAATTCCAGGGCGGCTCGGCCACGCCCGACGAGGTGCTGGGCTCGGGCGACGTCAAGTACCATATGGGCGCAAGCTCGGACCGCGAGTTCGACGGCAACAAGGTCCACCTCTCGCTCACCGCCAATCCCTCGCATCTCGAGATCGTCAACCCGGTCGTGCTGGGCAAGGCGCGGGCCAAGCAGGACGCCGACCTGCGCGGGGACGAGCGCGAGGAGGAGATGCGCGCCCGGCGCGCGCGCGTGCTGCCGCTGCTGGTGCACGGGGACGCCGCGTTCGCCGGGCAGGGCGTGGTGGCGGAATGCTTTGCGCTCTCGGGCCTGCGCGGCCACCGCACCGGGGGCACCCTGCACCTGATCGTCAACAACCAGATCGGCTTCACCACGAGCCCGCGCTATTCGCGCTCCTCGCCCTACCCCTCGGACGTGGCGTTGATGGTGCAGGCCCCGATCTTCCACGTGAACGGGGACGATCCCGAGGCCGTGACGTTCGCCGCGAAGGTGGCCACCGAGTACCGCCAGAAATTCGGCAAGGACGTGGTGATCGACCTGTTCTGCTATCGCCGCTACGGCCACAACGAGGGCGACGACCCCTCCTTCACTCAGCCGCTCATGTACAAGCGCATCAAGGACCAGGTCTCGACCCGGGAATTGTACGCACGCCGCCTGATCGGGGAGGGCGTGGTCGAGGAAGGCGAGGTCGCGGGCTGGATCGCGGAGTTCGAGCGGTTCCTCGACGCCGAATACGATGTCGGCAAGGATTTCCGCCCCAACAAGGCCGATTGGCTCGACGGGGTGTGGTCCGGCCTCGGCCTGCCCGACGATGACGACCGTAAGGGCCAGACGGCCGTGCCGGCGGCGAAGCTCAAGGAGATCGGCCGCGCCATCACCGAAATCCCGCCCAGCGTCGACATGCACAAGACGCTCACCCGCGTGATCGAGAACCGTCGTAAGGCGATCGAGACCGGGGTCGGCATCGATTGGGCGCTGGCGGAGCATCTGGCCTTCGCCTCGCTGCTGGACGAGGGCTTCCCGGTGCGTCTGTCCGGCCAGGACAGCGCGCGCGGCACGTTCAGCCAGCGCCATTCCCATTTCGTCGACCAGACGACCGAGGAGCGCTATACCCCGCTCAACCATATCCGCCCCGGCCAGGCGCACTATGAGGTGATCGACTCTCTCCTCTCGGAGGAGGCGGTGCTGGGCTTCGAGTACGGCTATTCCCTGGCTGGGCCCAACACGCTCACCCTCTGGGAGGCGCAGTTCGGTGATTTCGTGAACGGCGCCCAGGTGGTGATCGACCAATTCATCTCTTCGGGGGAGCGGAAATGGCTGCGCATGTCGGGCCTCGTCATGCTGCTGCCGCACGGCTATGAGGGCCAGGGGCCGGAACATTCCTCCGCCCGGCTGGAGCGCTTCCTGCAGCAGTGCGCGGAGGACAATCTCCAGGTCGTGAATTGCTCGACGCCGGCGAATTATTTCCACGTCCTGCGCCGCCAGATTCACCGCCAGTTCCGCAAGCCGCTGGTGGTGATGACGCCGAAATCGCTGCTGCGCCACAAGCGCGCGGTATCGACGCTTGAGGATCTCGGCGAAGGCGCCTCCTTCCACCGCATCCTGTGGGACGACGCCGAGCGCCTGCCCGAGGGCTCCGTGCAGCTGAAGCCCGACGCCGAGATCCGCCGCGTGCTGCTGTGCTCGGGCAAAGTCTATTACGACATCTATGAAGAGCGCGAGAAACGCGGCATCGACGATATTTACATCCTGCGGGTGGAGCAATTTTATCCGTTCCCGGCCAAATCGATGATGCACGAGCTGCAGCGCTTCCGCCAGGCGGAGATCTTCTGGGTTCAGGAGGAGCCCAAGAACATGGGCGGCTGGTCCTTCATGGAGCCGAACATCGAATGGACGCTCGACAAGATCGCCGCCGCCCATAAGCGCGCGCGCTATGTCGGGCGCCCCGCCACCGCCTCGACGGCGACGGGCCTCATGTCCAAACACCTGAAAGAGCTGGAGACCTTCCTCAGCGAGGCGCTCGGCTAATATCTCCAGCGGGGCGGGCGCCGGTTTGGCGTTCGCGCGCGCGACCGATCAAAGACCTTGGGCCCGATCCGACCGGATCGAAGAGGGGCTCCGGGCCAACGCAAAGAGGCGGCGCGGTTTGCGCCGGGAGTTGAACGGATGACCGATATCGTGGTGCCCGCTCTGGGGGAATCCGTCACCGAGGCGACGGTGGCGTCCTGGAAGAAGAAGGCGGGCGAGAGCATCGCCAAGAACGACGTGCTGGTGGAGCTCGAGACCGACAAGGTGGCGCTCGAAGTCTCCGCGCCGGAGGCGGGCGTCCTGTCGGAGATCGTGGCGCCGGAGGGCCAGACGGTTACGATCGGGGCGCTGCTTGGCCGTATCGGCGCCGCCGGCGCCGCGCCCGCGTCCAAGCCCGAACAGAAGCCGGCTGCGAAACAGCCAGAGCCCGCCGTCCAGGCGGCCCCGACCAAAACTCCAACACCGCCCGCGCCGCAATCCGGGCCTGCTGCGCAGCGCGTCGCGGCGGAGAACGATCTCGATCTCGCCAGCGTCAACGGCACGGGCCGCGACGGGCGCGTCACCACGGGCGACGCCCTGGCCGCGGCCGAGCAGCGCGGGCCCGCGCCCGCCGCCCGCCCCGCCAGCCCTCCCGCCCGCATCGAGCCCCAGGTCCTGCGCGCCACGGGGCCCCGCGAGGAGCGCGTGCGCATGACGCGCCTGCGCCAGACGATCGCGCGCCGCCTCAAGGAGGCGCAGAACACCGCCGCCATGCTCACCACGTTCAACGAGGCGGACATGTCCGCCGTGATGGCCGTGCGCAACAAGTACAAGGACAGTTTTGAGAAGAAGCACGGCGTCAAACTCGGCTTCATGAGCTTCTTCGTGAAGGCCTGCATCACCGCGCTGAAAGAGGTCCCGTCCGTCAACGCCGAGGTCGAGGGCGAGGACGTGGTCTACAAGAATTTCTACGATATCGGCATCGCCGTGGGCACCGACAAAGGCCTCGTCGTGCCGGTCCTGCGCGAGGCCGATACGCTCTCGCTCGCCGGGATCGAGAAGGGCATCGGCGAATTGGGCGCAAAGGCCCGCGACGGCCATCTGAAGATGGACGATCTCCAGGGCGCGACGTTCACCATCTCCAATGGCGGCGTGTACGGCTCCCTCATGTCCACGCCCATCCTGAATGCGCCGCAGTCCGGCATTCTGGGCATGCACAAAATCCAGGAGCGCCCGGTCGTGGTGGACAAGCAGATCGTGATCCGCCCGATGATGTATCTCGCGCTCTCCTATGATCACCGTCTGGTGGACGGCAAGGAAGCGGTGACCTTCCTGGTGCGCGTCAAGGAGAGCCTCGAAGACCCCGAGCGGACGCTGCTCGACCTTTGAGCCGCCCCACACGCAGGTGAACTCCCATGTCCGAACTCTATGACCTCGTGATCATCGGCGGCGGCCCCGGCGGCTATAATTGCGCCATCCGCGCGGGCCAATTGGGGCTCAAGACCGCGATCGTGGAAAAGCGCGGCAAGCTTGGCGGAACGTGCCTCAATGTCGGGTGCATCCCGTCGAAGGCGCTGCTGCACGCCTCGGAATTCTTCGAGGCCGCGCGCAAGGATTTCGCCGGCATGGGGATCAAGGTGGAGGGCTTAAGCCTCGATCTGCCCCGCATGATGGCCCAGAAGGACGACGCGGTGGAGGGCCTCACCAAGGGCGTCGAATTCCTGATGAAGAAGAACAAGGTCGAATACGTGAAGGGCGCCGGCCAGATCACCGGCCCCGGCGCGGTGGAGGTGTCGGGCCCGGACGGGGTGCGCACGCTGCAGACCAAGAACATCGTCATCGCCACCGGCTCCGAAGTCACGCCCCTGCCCGGCGTGGAGATCGACGAGGAGCGCATCGTCTCCTCCACCGGCGCGCTGACTTTGCCGAAAGTGCCCGGCCGGCTGATCGTGATCGGGGGCGGCATTATCGGGCTCGAACTCGGCTCGGTCTGGCGCAGGCTCGGCGCGGAAGTGGTCGTGGTGGAATATCTCGATCGCATCACCTCGACGATGGACGGGGAGCTCTCGGCCCAATTCCTGAAGATCGCGAAGAAGCAGGGGCTCGCCTTCGAGCTCGGCGCGAAGGTCACCCGGGTGGAGAAGGCCAAGGGCAAGCTCGCCGTGACGATCGAGCCTGCGGCGGGCGGGGAGGCGCGCGTGCTGGAGGGCGACGTCGTGCTCGTGGCCATCGGCCGGCGGCCGTACACGGAGGGTCTGGGGCTCGAGACCGTGGGCCTTGCGCCCGACCGGCGCGGATATCTCGAAACCGACGATCACTGGCGCACCAAAGCCGCCGGCGTGTACGCCATCGGCGACGTGACGCACGGCCCCATGCTCGCCCACAAGGCCGAGGAAGAGGGCGCCAATGTCGCCCAGATCATCGCGGGCAAACACGGCCACGTGAACCGCGACCTGATCCCCAGCGTGATGTACACGAACCCGGAAATGGCGAGCATCGGCAAGACCGAGGAAGAGCTCAAGGCTGCGGGGCGGGCCTATAAGGTCGGCAAGTTTCCGTTCATGGCCAATTCGCGCGCCCGCACCAATCACGAGACCGACGGCTTCGTGAAAATCCTCGAGGACGCGGAGACCAAGCGCATTCTTGGCGCGCACATGATCGGCGTGGGCGTGGGGGAGATGATCGGCGAGGTCGGCGTGGCGATGGAGTTCGGCGCGAGCGCTGAAGATATCGCACGCACCTGTCACGCCCATCCCACAATGTCGGAGGCGATCCGCGAGGCCGCCAAGGGCGTCGACGGTTGGACGATGCAGGCGTGAGGCGTCAGCCGCCAGGGCCTTCTATCAAACGTCGTCCAAGCGGGAGAGGGGCCGCGGATCAAGGGCCGCGCCTTCTCATGCTTTGTACCTAGGCTTGGGGCCGAGGCTTCGTCTAAGCCCGCCGGGGCGGGCGCAGCTTACTTCTTGGCCTTTTTGGCGGCGGCCTTCTTGGCCGGCGCAGCTGCTTTCGCGGCCGCTTTGGGCGCAGCCTTCGCGGCGGCCTTGGGAGCGGGCGCCGCTTTCGCGGCCTTGGCCGGGGCCTTCTTTACCGATTTCGCTTCTTTCGCCATCGTCATGCCTTTCCATGCTCTTTAAGGGCGCTGAATCCATCGCGCGAATCGGCGCGCGAACGCAAGAGCCAACCAGGCTTGCCCAGGCTCCTGAAATTGATCCGCAGGCGGATTCAACGGCGCTGCGCCCGGCGCCCGTGCGCCTCCTGCGCAAAGCGGCCAAGCCGGGCGCCCGCGCGGCACACGCTCCGTACCCGGACGACCGGCGCCGGCCGTGGCCGCCCTTCTTTCCCAAGCGGCTCAAGGCTTTTGCGCCGCCCTGGCCCCCACGCCGGCGCCCGCAGGCGGGCGAGGCGGCGAGGCGGCGCAGGCGATTGCCGGGGCCGTCCAGCCGCTCGGAGCCCATGCGCCGTCCGTGTACGGAGCAGCGCAGAACGCGCGCGCAACGCGGCGTTCTTTTTTTGCCAAAAAAGTCGCCTATAGAGGCGCCCCGGGCGGCGCCCCTCTGGGCCCGCCCCAGATGCGGGCGCCCCCCGCGGGAGAAGAATCGGCTAGGTTGACCTGTCAAAGATGTGGGGTGGAGCGATGGAACTCGCGATCGAAGAACTTCGGGCGATGCTGGCGGCGCAGGTTGCGGGCCAAGGCGATCGCGACATCGCAAAGACCCGCGCCCACCTCGATGCGCTGGGAGAAGTCGCGCCCCTGCCGCCGGGGTGGTCGGTTTCCCCGGTCGATCTTGGCGGCCCGGGCGAGCGCCATGTCGGCCCCGAGGCGCGGCCGGGCCGGGTGCTGCTCTATCTGCATGGCGGCGGCTATTGCCTGGGCTCCCCCAAGAGCTACCGCTCCCTCATCGCGCGCCTCGCCTGCGCCGCCGAGGCTGAGGCCTTCGCGCTCGATTATCGCCTGGCGCCCGAACATCCCTTCCCGGCCGCGCTCGAGGATAGTGTCGTCGCCTATCGGCGCCTCCTCGCGCAGGAGCGGGGGGCGAGCGGGCTTGTCTTGGCGGGGGATAGCGCGGGCGCGGGCCTTGCGATTGCACTTGCGGTCAAACTTAAGGAATTGGGCCTGCCCCAGCCGCTGGCGATCGTGGCCATCTCGCCCTGGACCGATCTCACCAATGGCGGGGAAACCGTTGCAAACGAGCCCGGCCGCGACCCCGCGATCACGGCGGGCGATCTGCACATGTGCGCGGCGCATTATCTCGCGGACGCCGATCCGCGCGCGCCGCTGGCCTCGCCGGTCTATGCCGATCTTTCGGGCCTCGCGCCGATGCTGATCCATGTCGGGGGCGAGGAGCTGCTGCTCAGCGATGCGGATGCGCTCAAGAGCGCAGCGCGCGCGGCGGGCGTGGACGCGACGTTGGAGATCTGGCCGGAGATGATCCATGTCTGGCACGCGTTTCACGCCGTGCTGCCGGAGGCGGAGGAGGCCATCGACGAGATCGGCGCCTGGCTCAAGCGGCGCTGGCTTTAGCGCAATCGCGGCGTCCCGAAGCACGGAAGGCTCCGCCTGCCCCCCCTCCGGAAGGAGACGGGGCAGGGCGGAGCCTTGATCGGGGTCATATGCGTTCGGGGCCGCAGCCTTCAGTGCTTGGCCAGCCCGTTCGGCTTCACGGCGGACATCGCGCTCTTCTTCAGCATCATCGCCATGGCCTTCGGCGCAGCCTTGGCGGCCGGCTTCTTGGCGCGCGGGGCGGCCTTGCGCACCGCAGGCTTGCGCAGGGTCTTCACCGTCTTCGCCGCCGCACGGACCGCGGGCTTGCGGGCGGGGGCCTTCACCGCGCTCTTGCGGACGGTCTTCGCCGCGACGGTTTTGCGGACGGCCTTCTTCGCCACGGTCGTGCGGGCGGGCTTCTTCGCCGCCGCGGGGCGGACGGAGGCCTTGCGTACGGCGGCCTTGCGCACGGACGCTTTGCGAACGGGGGCCTTGCGAACGGCGGCGGCTTTCACCGTGACCTTCTTCACCGCCGGCTTCTTGACGGCGGGCTTCTTCGCGGAAGCGGTCTTGACGGTCGCCGCTTTGCGGACGGCGGCCTTGCGGGCCGGGGTCTTCCGGGGCGCCGCCTTGCGGGCGACGGGTTTCTTCGCGGCTTTCGCCTTTACCATACGTGCCATGATCATTTCCTTCCAATTAACAGTACTTATCGAGACGTTACAGGGAAAAGTGGTGTTTCTCCCGTTGGGGATAAGACAGTCGATTGGTTTTGTTTTAGTTTATTTTGTCAAGAGGCTTGGACTAAAGAATAAGCTCCCTCGAGTCCTTCAAAACCCAAGGCGCACAAGGGTTTTAGCGCATTCGGCGGCGCGCGGGGCCGTTCCCCACACCAAAAAAAACCAGCGTTTTTTCAAAAACTTTGCGTCCCCGCGTCCGGCGCGAAGGCGCGGTCAGGCGCGGGGATGGGCGCGCGCATAGGCTTCGGCGAGGCGCGTGGATTCCACTTCGGTGTAGATTTGCGTCGTGGAAAGCGAGGCGTGTCCGAGCAGATCCTGGATCGCGCGCAGATCGCCGCCGGCGGCGAGGAGGTGCGTTGCGAAGGCATGGCGCAGCGCATGCGGCGTCGCGCTGTCGGCCAAGCCCAGGCGCGCGCGCACGCGCTGCATCAGCGCTTGCACCACGCGCGGCGAAAGCGGGGCTCCGCGCGCGCCCCGAAACAGCGCCTCGTCCGGCGCCAAGACATAGGGGCAGGCTTGCGCATAATGCGCCACCGCGTCGCGCGCCGCGGGAAGGATCGGCGCAAGGCGCGCTTTGCCGCCCTTGCCGAGGATGCGCAGCGCTTCCGGCAGCGGGTGGTCGCACGCCCTGAGGCTGAGCGCTTCGGAGATGCGCAAGCCCGCGGCGTAGAGGAGCGTCAGCACCGCCACGTCGCGCGCGGCGATCCAGGGGGTGCGCGCATCCTCCCCCGCCGCCGACAGAACGGCCAGCGCCGCATTCTCGGATACGGGCCGCGGCAGCGTGCGTTTGAGGCGCGGGCCCCGCACCAGCCCCAGCCGGGCGTTCGACGTATTCCGCCGCCGCTCGAGCCAGCGGAAGAAAGAGCGGATGGCCGCCAGCGCCCGCGCCAGCGACCGGTCCTGCAAGGCCCCCGCGCCCCGCCGGCGGTGCGCGAGATAGGCGCGTACATCGTACGGCTCGAGCGTCTTGAGCGCGCCAAGGCCTGCCGGTTCACCGAGATGGCCCTGCAGAAAGCCGAGGAAGGCCCCGACGTCGCGGCCATAGGCGTCCACCGTGCGCGCGCTGAAGCCGCGCTCCTGCGCGAGGTAGCGGAGCCAGTCGCGGAGCAGGGCGTCGGGCGCGTCCTCTTCCGCGCCGGCCCGTTGCGTCTTACCTCTGTGCGCCATGATCGCCGCCCGTCGCCAAACGTCCCGTCCGCGATCTTCGGCCCGTGACATGAACGCGGCGTTGCCATTCGGGGCGGCGGAGGAGGGCGCGCCCTGGACGGGGGAGGAAAGCGGGATCGACCGGGTGCGCATCCTGTTCCCGCTGCCGCTGCCCGAACCGTTCGATTATCGCGCCCCCGCCGAGTGGGGGATCGCGCCCGGCGCCTATGTGCACGCGCCGCTGGGGCCGCGCATGCTGCTGGGGGTGGTGTGGGCGGTGGAGCGGGACGCCGCGGGGGCCGGCAATCTGAAAGCGGTGGAAGCGGTGCTGCCCGCCCCGCCGATGCCGGAGGAAAGCCGCCGGTTCGTGGATTGGATGGCGAAATATGTCTGCGCGCCGCCCGGGCTCGTGCTGCGCATGGTGGTGCGCGCGCCCGAAGCGCTCTGGCCCTCGCCGACCATCGCCGCCTATGCGCCTGGTGAAACCGCCCCCAATGCGCTTATGCCCGCACTCACGCCCGCGCGCGCGGCGGTGCTAGGCGAGGCGGCCCGCGCGGCGGGTACCCCCGCAGACCTCGCCCGCCGCGCGGGCGTAGGGGCGGGGGTGGTGAAGGCGCTGATCCAGGCCGGCGCGCTGACGCGCCTGGAAACGCCGGAGGATCCCCCGTTTCCGGAGCCGGCGCTGGAGACGCCCGAGGCCGGGCCCGTCCTGTCGCCGCTGCAGAGCGCTGCGGCCGAGCGCTTGCGCGCGGCGGTGCGAGAGGGCGGGTTCCGGGTGTGCCTGCTCGACGGGGTGACCGGCTCTGGCAAGACGGAGGTGTATCTCGAGGCGGTGGCGGAGGCGTTGGCGCAGGCGCGCGACGCGCAGGTGCTGGTGCTGCTGCCGGAGATCGCGCTGACGCAGGCGGTGCTGGCGCGGTTCGAGCAGCGCTTCGGCGCCCGCCCGGTCGAATGGCATTCCGGCATCGCCCGCACGGCGCGCCGGCGCGCCTGGCGGGAGGTGGCGGGGGGGCGCGCCAGGCTGGTGCTGGGCGCGCGCTCGGCGCTGTTCCTGCCGTTCCCGAACCTGAAGCTCGTCGTGATCGACGAGGAGCATGACGGTTCCTACAAGCAGGACGAGGGCGTGGCCTATCAGGCGCGCGACCTCGCGGTGGCGCGGGCGAAGCTTGGCGGCGCCTGCGTGGTGCTGGCCTCGGCGACGCCGGCGCTGGAGACGCTGGTGAACGCGCGCGCGGGCCGCTATGCGCACGTGAAGCTGCCGGCCCGGCACGGGGCCGCGGTGCTGCCGAGCGTGGAATTGGTGGATCTGCGCGCCGATCCGCCGCCGCGGGGACGGTGGCTCTCCCCCAAGCTGATCGAGGCCTGCGCCGAAGCGCTCGCCAAGAACGAGCAGGCGCTCTTCTACATGAACCGGCGGGGCTATGCGCCGCTCACCCTATGCCGGGCCTGCGGCCATCGGATGAAAGCGCCCGATACCGAAAGCTGGCTGGTGGAACACCGCTATACCGGCCGGCTCGTCTGCCACCTGACGGGCTTCTCGATGCCCAAGCCGAAGGCGTGCCCGCACTGCCTGGCCGCGGAGCCGTTTGTCTCGATCGGGCCGGGGGTGGAGCGCATCGAGGAGGAAGTCCGCGCGTTGTTCCCCGGCGCGCGCACCGAGATCTTCTCCTCCGACACCGCCCAGACCGGGGCCGACGTGCGCGCCATCGTCGCGCGCATGGCCGAGGGCGAGATCGACATCCTGATCGGCACCCAGATCGTGGCCAAGGGGCACAATTTCCCGCGCCTGACCATGGTGGGGGTGGTGGACGCCGATATCGGCCTGAAGGGCGGCGATCTGCGCGCGGGCGAGCGCACCTTTCAGCTGCTGAGCCAAGTGGCGGGCCGGGCCGGCCGCGCCGATCGGCCCGGACGCGCCCTAATCCAGACCTACGATCCCGAGCACGAGGCCATGCAGGCGCTGGCCCGCCAGGACCGCGACGGCTTCCTGGCGGCGGAGGCGAGCGCGCGCGAGGAGATGGGCATGCCGCCTTACGGCCGGCTGGCGGCCCTGATCGTCGCCGCGCCGAGCGAGCAGGGCGCCAATTACGCCGCCGACGCGCTGAGCCGGGCGGCGCCGCACGCGGACGGGGTGGAGGTGTGGGGCCCCGCGCCTGCGCCGCTGGCGGTGGTGCGCGGCCTGCACCGGCGCCGGTTCCTGGTGCGCGCGGACCGCGGGATCGATCTGTCGGCCTTCATGAGCGCCTGGACCGGGCGGGTGAAGCTGCACGCGGCGGTGCGGGTGCAGATCGATGTCGATCCCTATTCGTTTCTGTGAGCCTTTTCGTTTCTGTAAGCCTCCGGCAGGCCCGCGCGCCGGGCCAGCAGAAAGGCGCGCACGGCGGGATCGCTGGTGAGGCCGGCTGCGCGCGCATAGGCGTCCGCCGCCTCGGCGGGCCGGCCGGCGGCGGCGAGCAGGTGGGCGTGCGCGGCCCAATAGGGCTGGTAGGCGCGGGTGCGTGCGGGATCGAGGGCGGCGAGCGCGGCGAGCCCCGCCTCTGGCCCGCGCGCCTCCCCAAGCGCGGCCGCCCGCGCCACCAGCGCGCCGACCGTGGGGGTGCGCGCGGCGATCAGATCGTAAATCTGGACGATTGCGGCCCAAGGCGTGGCGCCGCCGGCGGCGCGCGAGGCGTGCAGGCTCTGCAGGATGGCTTCGAGCTGAAAGCGACCGGCCGGGCCCCGCGCGGCCGCCCGCGCCAGCGCCGCCTCCGCCTCCGCGATGAGGGGCCTCGACCAGAGCCTTGAATCTTGGGCGGCGAGCGGCACAAAGGCGCCGGCGGCGTCGCGGCGGGCCGCCCGGCGGGCTTGCGCGTGCAGCATCAACGCCCGCAGTGCGTGGGGCTCGCTTTCGTCCGGCAGCAGGCGGGCGACGAGATCAGCCAGAAACAAAGCTTCTCCCGCCAAGCCGGAGGCGGCCTCGCCCGCGCCGGCGTCATCGTCCCATCCCGCCCCGAAGGCGGCGTAGATGGCTTCCAGCACGGCTTCGAGGCGCGCGGGCAGATCCTCGCGCTCGGGCGTTGCGAAGGCGAGGCCCGCCTCGCGGATTTTCGCTTTCGCGCGCACCAGCCGTTTGCCCATGGCCTCCGGCGCGGTCAGGAAGGCGGAGGCGATGCGTGCGGCGTTCAGGCCCAGCACCGTCTGCAGCATCAAGGGCGTGCGGGCGGCGGCGTCGATGGCGGGATGGGCGCACACGAACAGAAGCTTCAGGCGGTCGTCGGGGAAGTCGTCCGTAAGGGCCAATTCCTCGGCGGCGCGGACAAGTTCGGCTTCGCCCTTGGCGGCGACGGCGGCGCGGCGGGCGCGGTCGGTCAGCTTGCGGCGGGCGGTGGTGAGCAGCCAGGCCTCCGGCGCGGCGGGCAGGCCGTGCTCGGGCCAATGCGTAAGCGCGCTCAGCAGCGCCTCGCCCAGCGCATCCTCGGCGGCCGCGATATCGCGCGAGCGGGCGCAGAGATAGGCCAAAAGCCGGCCATAGGCGGCGCGTGCGGCCTGTTCGATCGCCCCGCGCGCCGCCTCGGTTTGGGTCATCGCATCTCAGCTCATGTTCGGCAGCCGCGGGCGCACCTCGACGGCACCCGTCGCGGCGGCGGGGCAGCGGGCGGCCCAGGCGATCGCCTCTTCGAGGCTTGCGGCCTCGATGAGGAAGAAGCCGCCCAGCATTTCCTTCGTGTCCGCGAACGGCCCGTCCTGGACGTGGCGCTGGTCCCCGCGCAGGCGCACCGTGGCGGCCGCGGAGGGGGCCATGAGGCCTGCGCCGCCGCGCATCACGCCGGCCTCGGTCAGCGCCTTGGCGTAGGCGCTCCAGCCGGCCCAATAGGCGGGGGCTTTTTCGGGGTCTTCCCGCAGGGCGAAATCGGTGGCGGGCTCATGGATCAGGATGGCGTATTCCATGGTGGTTTTCCTTCGCTGGACGCAAGGCTCATCCCCGCGTCTGCCCCCATGACGCGCGCGCCTGCCGCTTTTGGACAAAGCGCGTGGAATTAATGCGCGGCCGGCGCCCCGCGCGCGGCCTTCTTCTGCGCGGCGGTGCGCTGCCACATGTTGAGCGCCTCGACCCCGCCGGAGAACGCCATGGCGGCGTAAATGTAGCCCTTGGGCACATGCACCCCGAAGCCTTCGGCGATCAGCACCATCCCGATCATCAGCAGAAAGCCCAGCGCCAGCATCACCACGGTCGGGTTCTTCTGGATGAAATTGGCCACCGGGTCCGCCGCCACCAGCATCACCGTTACGGCCACGACCACCGCCGCCACCATGATCACCACCTCATCGCTCATCCCCACGGCGGTGAGAATGGAATCGATGGAGAATACGAGGTCCAGCAGCAGGATCTGGATGATAGCGGCGCTGAAATTCATCGTCACAGGGGCTTTTTTGTCGAGCATGTCGCCGGTGGGGGCGACGTCGACGCTGTGATGGATCTCCTTGGTGGCCTTCCAGACCAGAAACAGCCCGCCCGCGATCAGGATCAGGTCACGCCAGGAGAAGGCGGTCTCGAAGGCGGGCGCGCCGTGGCTGTCGCGCGCGCCCTGCAGGCCCAGATCGAAGATCGGCGCGGTCAGCCCGACGATGAATGCGATTGTGCTTAACAGCACCAGCCGCATGCCGAGCGCCAGCCCAATGCCGATGCGGCGCGCCTGCATCCGCCGGGCCTCGGGCAGCTTGTTGGTGAGGATCGAGATGAAGATCAGATTGTCGATCCCCAGCACCACCTCCATGATCACCAGCGTGATGAACGCGGCCCACGCCCCGGGCGAGGCGAGCAAGGAAAGGATGTGGTCCATCACGGCGGAAAATCCTGCTTCTAATTTCCGGCTTTTAACTTCCGGCTACTGGCTTTTAACTTCTGGCCTCAGGCGTTGATGTCGCGATCTTTGGTTTCCGGCCAGAACAGCACGTTGACGACGATCGCCACGATCGTCACCACGATCGGGTACCAGAGCCCGGCATAAATATCCCCGGTCGCCGTCATGATGGCGAAGGCGGTGGCCGGCAGCATGCCGCCGAACCACCCGGTGCCGATATTATAGGGCAAGGAAAACGCCGTATAGCGGATCCGGGTGGGAAACAGCTCCACCATGGCCGCCGCCTGCGGGCCGTAGAGCGCGGTCGCGGCGATGATAAAGGCGATCATCACCAGCAGCGTCAGCGCGAAATCGAAGCGGGCGGGGTCGGCCGCCTTGGGGTAGCCCGCGCGCGCCAACGCCTCGCCGAGCCGCGCCTGAAAGGCCGCGCGCGCCGCTTTGCGTTCCGCCCCGTCAAGCCCCGCAAGGCTCGAGCTACGCACCGTTTCCGCGCCCACGCGCACCTCTGCTGGAGACCCGGGCGGCGCTTGAACGGCGGTGTAGCTAACCCCGGCATTGGCCAACGCGCTCTTGGCGATATCGCATGCGCTCTCGAACCGGGCGCCGCCGCCGCCGGTCAGGTCAAGCTGCAGCGCGCAGGAGGCGGGATCGGCGTGGACGCGCACCGGCGCGCGCGCACTGGCTTCCGCAAGCGCCGGATTGGCCGCGCGCGTCAGCAGGTGGAAGCCGGGTATGTACAGCACAAGCATCAGCGCCATGCCGAACAGCATCACCGGCTTGCGCCCGATCTTGTCCGAAATCCAGGCGAAGAAAACATAGAGCGGCGCCGAGATGACCGCCACCGACAACATCAGCAGGTTTACCGTCCGCTGATCGACCTTGAGGATCCGCTCGATAAAGAATTGCGCGTAGAAATAGCCGGTGTACCAGACCACGCCCTGCGCCATCATCAGCCCGAACAGCGCCAGCAGCACGATCCTGAGGGTGCGCCATTGCCCGAAGCTTTCCGCATAGGCGCGTTTGGAGAGGCGGCCCTCGGCCTGGATCCGCTGGAACGCAGGGCTTTCCTCCAGCTTGACCCGCATCCACACGGAAATGCCCAGCAACCCGGCCGAAAGCAGGAACGGCACACGCCAACCCCATTCCAGGAAGGCTTCCTCCCCGGTGAGCATCCGGGTGATCAAGATCACGCTTAGCGCGCCTACCAGCCCGAGCGCTGCCGACGTCTGAATGCCGGCGGTGGCGGCGCCGCGCTTGCCCGGGCCCGCATGCTCGGCCACGTAGATCGCCGCCCCGCCATATTCCCCACCGAGCGCAAAGCCTTGCAGCACCCGGCAGGTCAGCAGCAGGATCGGCGCCGCGGTCCCGATCGCCTCGGCGGTCGGCAGCAGGCCAATGGCCACCGTCGCCAGCCCCATGATCACGATGGTGATCAGAAACGCGCCCTTGCGGCCGCTGGAATCACCGATCTTGCCAAACACCAACGCGCCCAGGGGCCGCACCACGAACCCGACCGCAAAGGTCAGCAGCGCGAACAGGAAGGCCTGGGATTCAGGCAGGCCCGCAAAAAAGTGCCGGGCCATGACGGTGGCGAGCGCGCCGTAGATGAAGAAATCATACCATTCAAAAACCGTCCCGGCGGAGGAGGCGAGGATCACCTGGCGCATGCGCGCCGGCGACGTCGCCCCATCGCCTGCGCCGCCGCTTGCGTCTGCGCCGCCCACGCCCTGATACGCCCCCGCCTGATCGGTCACTCGCGCGCCGCCCTTCTTCACGTTCTTGGCGCTTGATCGGGGGCAGGGCGAAGCGGTTGTCAAGCGCGAACGCCCCATGCTATTGCGCGGCGTTTTCAGCGGGATCGTGCGGCGTTCGGCGATCCCGTCAGCGCGCGCGATCGCGCCGGGTGGGATTGGGTCAGCAGGTGGCGAAGGCGGGTCAAGGCGTGTCGGAAGCCGCGCAGCGCTATGCGGCGGCGGTTTTCGACCTGGCGGAGGAGGCCGGCGCGCTCGATGCGGTGGACCGCGACCTGACGGCCTTCGCAGAAGCGCTCGAGGGCAGCGCCGATCTCGCCGTCGCCGCCGCCTCCCCCCTGATCGCGGCGGAGGAGAAATCGCGGGCCTTGAGCGCGGTGGCGCAGCTTTTGGGGCTATCGGAGCTGGGCCGCAATCTGGTGGGGGTCGCCGCGCGCAACGGGCGGGCCGCAGAGCTCCCTGGCGTGGCGCGCGCCTACCGCACGCGGCTTGCCCAGCATCGCGGCGCCCGCGAGGTGGAGATCGTCTCCGCAGCGCCGCTCGAGCCCGCCCAGCGCGACGATCTGATCGCGGCGCTGACCCAGGCGCTGAAGCTCGAAATACGCCCCACGCTCACCGTCGATCCGCGCCTGATCGGGGGTTTTATGGTGCGGGCGGGCTCGCGTCAGTATGATGCGTCGGTCCGGACGCAATTGGATAGTATGAAGCGCGCCTTGAAGGCGGGCTAAGGCCTTAAGCGCCGCAAGAGGAAGAGAACACGCCCATGACCGTCCGCGCGGCTGAAATCTCGGCCATCCTGAAAGAGCAGATCAAGGGCTTCGGCGCCGAGGCGCAGGTCTCGGACGTCGGCCGCATTCTCTCGGTGGGCGATGGGATCGCGCGCGTCTATGGGCTCGAAACGGTCCAGGCGGGCGAGATGGTCGAGTTCCCCGGCGGCGTCAAAGGCATGGCGCTCAATCTGGAGAGCGACAATGTCGGCGTCGTGATCTTCGGCGAGGACCGCAGCCTCAAAGAGGGCGACACCGTCAAACGGCTGGGCGAGATCGTCGACGTGCCGGTGGGCAAGGCCCTGCTGGGGCGCGTTGTCAATCCGTTGGGCGAGCCGATCGACGGCAAGGGCCCGATCGCCGCCACCGAGCGCCGCCGCGTGGACGTGAAGGCCCCCGGCATCATCCCGCGCAAGAGCGTGCACGAGCCGATGCAGACCGGCATCAAGGCCATCGACGCGCTGATCCCGATCGGGCGCGGCCAGCGCGAGCTGATCATCGGCGACCGCCAGACCGGCAAGACCGCGGTCGCCATCGACGCCATAATCTATCAGCGCGAGGCGCACGAGAAGAACGCCCCCGAGAGCGAGAAGCTCTATTGCATCTATGTCGTGATCGGGCAGAAGCGGTCGACCGTGGCGCAATTGGTCAAGACACTCGAAGAAAAAGGCGCGCTTGCCTATTCAATCATCGTCGCCGCGACCGCGTCCGAGCCGGCGCCGCTCCAATTCCTGGCGCCCTTTTCGGGCTGCGCCATGGGCGAATATTTCCGCGACAACGGCATGCACGCCCTGATCATCTATGACGATCTCTCCAAGCAGGCCGTCGCCTACCGGCAGATGTCGCTGCTGCTGCGCCGCCCGCCGGGCCGGGAGGCCTATCCGGGGGACGTCTTCTACCTGCATTCCCGCCTGCTCGAGCGCGCCGCCAAGCTGAACGAGGAGAGCGGGTCAGGCTCTTTGACCGCGCTACCGATCATCGAGACCCAGGCGAACGACGTCTCGGCCTATATCCCTACCAATGTCATCTCGATCACGGACGGGCAGATCTTCCTGGAGACGGACCTCTTCTACCAGGGCATCCGCCCGGCGGTGAATGTGGGCCTTTCGGTGTCGCGCGTGGGCTCCTCGGCGCAGGTGAAGGCGATGAAGCAGGTGGCCGGGGCCATCAAGGGCGAGCTCGCGCAATACCGCGAAATGGCGGCCTTCGCGAAATTCGGCTCCGATCTCGACGCCGCCACCCAGCGCCTCCTCGCGCGCGGCGCCCGCCTCACCGAGCTCCTGAAGCAGGATCAGTTCGCCCCCGTGCCGGTCGAGGAGCAGGTCATCCTCATCTATGCCGGCACCCGCGGCTATCTCGACGCGGTGCCGCTCAACAAGGTGCGCGCCTACGAGCGCGACCTGATCGCTCATCTGCGCGCGTCCAACGCAGCGCTCCTGGACGCGATCCGCACCCGCAAGGACATCAAATCCGATGGCGTAGAGGACAAGATCAAGGCCGCCCTGGACGCCTTCGCCCCCGCCTTCGCCGCCTAAAAGGGGGTGGCGCCGGCGATGCACCCTAAGCGCCGGGAGGAGCGGGCGAAGCTCTTGGCTACCTTCCTCTCCAATCTTGGCGTCGCATCCGTGATAGCGGGTTTATCGGGCCGAGCTTCGTGGGCGGGCTTCGAGTGTCAGTGGCGCTTGGCGCGGTGCTGGCTGGGCTGGCGCTCCATCTCATTGCGCAGATCGTGCTAGAATTGGTGGCCGCGGATACCTCGGAGACGAAGTGATGATCGACCCCAACGCTTGGATGTTCGTTGCGCTCGCCTTGGCTGCCGCCGGCGCTGTTGGCGGGTTTTTCGTGATTGATTATCTTGGTATCGTCCTGCGAAAGCCGAAATAGCTCATGCCCAGCCTAAAAGAGTTCCGCAACCGCATCGCCAGCGTGAAGAGCACGCAGAAGATCACGCGGGCGATGCAGATGGTGGCCGCCGCCAAGCTGAAGCGGGCCCAGGATGCGGCCGAGGCCGCGCGCCCTTATGCGGAGCGTCTGGCCAGTGTGATCGCCAATCTCGCCGCCGCGGTGCAGGGCGACAGCGCGCCCCTCCTGCTGCGCGGGACGGGGCGGGACGGGGTGCACCTGCTGGTGGTGGCGACCTCCGAGCGCGGCCTGTGCGGGGGCTTCAACACCCAGATCGTGCGCCTCGTGCGGGAGCGGATCATCGCCCTGCAAGGCCAGGGCAAGACCGTGAAAATCCTCACCGTCGGCAAAAAGGGGCGCGACCAATTGCGCCGCGCCTACGCGCCGCTGCTGATCGGCCACGTCGATCTCGCGGCCCACCGCAACGCCTTCGCCGTCCCCGCCCAGGAGATCGGCCAGCGGCTGACCGCGATGTTCGAGGCAGGCGAGTTCGACGTCGCGACGCTCTTCTTCTCGAAGTTCAAATCCGTGATTTCCCTGGTCCCGCAGGCGCTGCAGATCATCCCGGCCGCCGCGCCGGAAGGCGCTGCGACCCCCGACCTCGCCGGCGCGCTTTATACCTACGAGCCGAACGAGGCCGCGATCCTGGAGGCCCTGCTGCCGGCCTATGTGAACGGCCAGGTGCTGGCGGGGCTGCTCGAAAACAATGCCGGCTTCTACGCCGCCCAGATGACCGCCATGGACAACGCCACCCGCAACGCCGGCGACCTGATCAAGCAATTGTCCCTGCGCTACAACCGCCAGCGCCAAGCCAACATCACCAAAGAATTGATCGAGATCATCTCCGGCGCGGAGGCGCTTTGACAGCGTTGCTAGCACACCGCTACAATGCCGGCATGGCGACCCTCACCATCCGCAACCTTCCCGACGCTACGCACCAAGCGCTGCGCGAACGCGCCGCCCGCCACGGGCGCAGTATGGAAGAAGAAGTACGCCAGATAATCGACGCCGCAGTCGGGCCGCCCTCGGCGGACGCCGATATCGCCGCCCGCGTCGCCAAAGCCCAGGCACTCGTCCGCGAGATGTTCGGCGGGGAGTTGCCGAGAGGCCGTGTTGATGCATTTATCGCCGAGCGGCGCGCCGCCGCCGAGCGAGGCGAGTGAAAGTTTACGACGCCTCCGCGGTTCTTGCTATTCTCTATGGTGAAACCGGCGCGGACGTCGCAAGGGCGAGCTTGGCGGGAGGCGTTATTTCGTTGGCCAACGTGGCGGAGGTGATCGGGGATATGATCATCGGCGGCGGCCGTCCGGAAAACGCGGTCAAATCTTTACGCAACCTGGGTCTCATCTGGCTTGAGCCGGACGAGGCCCAGGCGGTGCGCGCAGCGGAGATGAGGGCGCTAAAGGGCCTCTCCTTGGGCGATCGGTTCTGCATTGCTTTAGCCGAGGCCCGCAACCTTCCGGTGGTGACCGCCGATCGCGTTTGGGCTAATCATGGGCTCCGCGTTTCCGTGGAGTTGATCCGATGAATGGTCCCACCAAAGTCCTCTATCGGGCCAAGGCTTCCGCCACCGGCGGGCGCAACGGCAAAACCCATCTTGACGAGGGCGGCCTCTGGATCGCCACCGCGATCCCAAAGGACATGGGCGGGGACGGGCAGGGCTCCAATCCGGAGCAATTGTTCGCGCTGGGCTACGCCTCCTGCTTCGGATCCGCCGTGCTTTACGTGGCGGGGCAAAAGAAGATCGATGCGTCAAAGGCGCGGGTCACGTGCGAAGTGGGCATCGGGTCCAAGGAGGGCGGGGGCTTCGCGCTCGAGGCCAAGCTCACGGTTTCCCTGCCCGGCCTGGACCCCGAGGCGGCGCGGGAGCTGGTGGAGGCGGCGCATCAGGTTTGCCCCTATTCCAACGCTACGCGCGGGAACATGCCGGTCGAGCTCCTCGTGGAATAGGCGCGGCGCTCTGGCTGTAGACGGGCGCGCGCGAGGCTGTAAAAGACGGGGATTGTTCTGAAGCGGCGCCTCGGCCGGGGCGCTCGCCTCTTTGCACGCCAGAAGCCTCCGCAAGGCCAGCAGAAACTTTAGGGACCCTAATGACCGCTCCCCTCAAAGGCCGCGTCCGCCAAGTGATCGGCGCCGTCGTCGACGTCGAGTTCGACGCCGGCCTGCCCGACATCACCGACGCGCTCGAGACCATCAATAATGGCGTGCGCCTCGTACTCGAAGTGGCCCAGCATCTGGGCGAGAACACGGTCCGCACCATCGCCATGGACGCGACCGACGGGCTCGTGCGCGGCCAGGAGGTCGCCTCCACGGGGGCGGCCATCACCGTGCCGGTAGGCGAGGCCACGCTCGGGCGGATCATGAACGTGATCGGCGAGCCGGTGGACGAGGCGGGCCCCGTCGTGTCCGAGCATATGCGCGAGATCCACCAGCCCGCGCCCGCCTTCGTGGACCAGAAGCCCGTGCCGGAAATGCTCGTGACGGGCATCAAGGTGGTGGACCTTTTGTGCCCCTATTCGAAGGGCGGAAAGATCGGGCTGTTCGGCGGCGCGGGCGTCGGCAAGACGGTGCTGATCCAGGAGCTGATCAATAACGTCGCCAAGACGCATGGCGGCTATTCCGTGTTCGCCGGCGTGGGCGAGCGGACGCGCGAGGGCAACGATCTTTATCACGAAATGATCGAGAGCGGCGTCAACAAGCCCGGCGGCGGCCAGGGCAGCAAATGCGCGCTCGTCTATGGCCAGATGAACGAGCCCCCCGGCGCCCGCGCCCGCGTGGCGCTGACGGGGCTGACCGTGGCCGAGCATTTCCGCGACGAGGGCAAGGACGTGCTCTTCTTCGTGGACAACATCTTCCGCTTCACGCAGGCGGGCTCGGAAGTCTCGGCGCTGCTGGGCCGGATCCCCTCCGCGGTGGGCTACCAGCCGACGCTCGCCACCGAGATGGGCCAGATGCAGGAGCGCATCACCTCGACCGTCAAGGGCTCCATCACCTCTATCCAGGCCATCTATGTGCCCGCCGACGACCTGACCGACCCCGCGCCCGCGACCTCCTTCGCCCACCTTGACGCCACCACCACGCTCAACCGCGCGATCTCGGAAAAGGGCATCTACCCCGCCGTCGACCCCCTCGATAGCACCTCGCGCATCCTCGAGCCGCGCGTGGTGGGGGAGGAGCATTACGCCACGGCGCGGGCCGTGCAGGAAATCCTCCAGCGCTATAAGAGCCTGCAGGACATCATCGCCATCCTGGGCATGGACGAGCTCTCCGAGGACGACAAGCTCACCGTCGCGCGCGCCCGCAAGATCGAGCGTTTCCTGTCCCAACCCTTCGACGTCGCGCAGGTCTTCACCGGCTCGCCCGGCGTGCAGGTGCCGATCGCGGAGACGATCCGGGGCTTCAAGGGGCTGGTGAACGGCGATTACGACCACCTGCCCGAGCAGGCCTTCTACATGGTCGGCACGATCGACGATGCGGTGAAGAAGGCCCAGCGCATGGCGGCCGAGGCCGCCTAGGGCGGTTCTCGATTGGATTGTATCAATCCAATCGAGAAAAACCGCTCTACATTTTAAGGTAGACCGTTTCTCGTCCGAAAACCGCGTAACACTTTTCGGGAAACGGTCTAAGGCAAGCATAGAGCCCCGGCTCACTCCCCGCGCGCGCGCCCGTCGCCTTCATCGGCCAGGATGATGGTGGGGTTTTCGGGGGCAAGCGCCTCGAAGAGGCCGATATAGGGGTCGGCTTGCGGCTCCGCGGAGCGGAGCGGGGCGCCGGCGCGCGCCGCCAGCTCGCTCCGCTCGGCTGGGGAAAGCGCGGCCGCGATCGGGCGCCAGAAATGTAGCATCGGGACGAAGCGGCCCCCGCGCTCCTCGATGGTCACGTGGCCCTGCTCGATCAGCGGGCGCAGAAGCAGGTTCTGTAGCGCGCGCGCGCGGGTGGCGTAGGGGCGGCCCAGGGGCTCGAACGCACGCTCGGCCGGCGCGCCCAGGATGGCGTGGGCTTCCTCGGGGGAGCCCGCAAAGCCCAGCGGCCGGCGCGCCGCCCCGCTCGCGGTCCGCCCCACCGGCGCGCGCGGCGCAGGCCGCCAGAACCGCACCATCACCCGCCAGGCCTTGTCCCGGAAGGTCAGCTCAAACCGCGCCTGCCCGTAAAGATCCCCGATCGCGGCCTCCGCCGCGGCGATATCGGGATAGGCGCCGGGCAGCTCCTGCACAGCGAGATAGGCGGGACGTCGCACGCGGCGCGCGGCCTCCTGGGCGGTGCGGGCCAGCGGGCGATCCGCCTCCAAGGCCTCCAGGGCCGTATCGGCGATCGGATAAGCGCTCATGTGCGCGCCCAGCCTGTGCGGCCCACGCCGGATCGCGCCGCGAGGGGCGCTGCCGCGAACCGAGAGGCAGAAGGGAACTTCATCTAGGCCTTAGCGTTTACAGTCTGCGCCACGGGAAGAAATAACGGAATAGGAGGGACCTCATGCTGGGTTGGGCGATTGCATTCTTGGTGCTGGCGATTGCGGCCGGCGCGCTCGGCTTCGGCGTCATCGCTGGCGCGGCTACCGGGATCGCGAAGATCCTGTTTTTCCTGTTTATCGTCTTATTTGTTGTAAGCGCGCTCGGCGGATTGATGCGCCGGGGCGCAGGAGGTGTGCGATGAGAGAGCTCGATTGGGTGCGCGCGGGCGTGCTGGCGGCGGCCTTGGCGGCGGGCGGCGTCGCGGCGTGCAGCGAGTCCAAGGGGCCCGCGGAACGCGCCGGCGAACGCCTCGACAATACCACCGAGGAAAGCACCGATGGCGTGCGCGACTTGACGGACGGGCCGAGCGAGAACACTGGCGAACGCCTGGATAACGCCGTCGACGGCGTCGGAGACGGCCTGGAAGGCGCAGGTGACACGATCGAGCGCCGCACCGACGGCGACACCCGAACCAACTGAGCCCGCCAAGCCCGCATCCGCAGCCTGGCTGGATGCGGGCTTCATCCCGCCCGCGGCGCTCTCTAGACCGTTTCCCGAAAAGTGTTACGCGGTTTTCGGACGAGAAACGGTCTAACTTAAGATGTAGAGCGGTGGTCGATTTGTTTTTTTAAATAACAAACAGAAACGCGCGATGCCCCAGCCCCCCCCGTCGGGGCCGCGCGCGGGGACACCCCCCCCCAAAACAGCCCCGCGGGGCC
>JANNOI010000046.1:0-43796 GCA_031398975.1 Alphaproteobacteria bacterium
CGCCCCGCGCCCCGGCCGCGCGCGCGCCGGGCGCTCCTGCGGCGCAGCCCGCCGCCGGGCAGACCGTCCGGCGCGTGGTGGTGGAGGGCAATCAGCGCGTCGAGGCCAGCACCGTCATCTCCTACCTGCTGGTGCAGCCGGGCGATCCGTTCAACGCCGAGCGGATCGATCTGTCGCTGAAAACCCTGTTCGGCACCAATTTGTTCGCCGACGTCCAGATCGTGCAGCGCGAGTCCGACCTTGTGGTGCGGGTGATCGAGAACCCAATCATCAACCAGGTGGTGTTCGAGGGGCTGAAGGCGCTCGACGAGGACGACCTCACCAAGGAGGTGCAGGCCAAGCCGCGCTCGGTGTTCACCGCCGCCCGCGCCCAGGGCGACGTGCAGCGCATTATCGAGCTCTATCGCCGCTCCGGGCGGTTTGCGGCCAGCGTCACGCCTCAGGTCAAGGAGCTCGACCAGAACCGCGTCGATCTCATCTTCCAGGTGGACGAGGGGCCCGTCACGGGCATCCGTTCCATCAATTTTATCGGCAACCGCGCCTTCTCCGACCGCGAGCTGCGCGATGCGGTCAAGACCGAGCAGTCGCGCTGGTGGAAGTTCCTGACCTCGAACGACAATTACGACCCCGACCGGCTGGAGTACGACCGCGAATTGCTGCGGCAATGGTATACCAATCGCGGCTTCGCCGATTTCCGCATCGTCTCGGCCGTCGCGGAGCTGACGCCCGACCAGAAGGACTTCTTCATCACCTTCACCGTCGATGAGGGCGAGCGGTACGATTTCGGCGAAATCAACGTCAACACCCAGCTCGACAAGGTCCCCGCCGATTTGCTGAAGGCGGTCGTGCCGATCCGCACGGGTCAGGAATACCAGGGCGAGCTGATCGAGAAATCGATCGACGCCATGACCTTCACCGCCGGCACCGGCGGCTATGCGAACGTCGAGATCCGCCCGCGCATCGAGCGCGACACCGCCAATCGCCGCGTGAACATCACGTTCGAGGTCAATGAAGGCCCGCGCGTATTCATCGACCGCATCGACGTGGTGGGCAACACCCGCACCGTGGACGAAGTGATCCGGCGCGAACTGCGCCTCGTTGAGGGCGACGCCTTCAACCGCGTGCTGCTGGACCGCTCCCGCTCGCGGGTGCGGGCGCTGGGCTTCTTCAAGAGCGTCGAGATCGAGGAAAAGCCGGGGGCGGGGCCGGACCGGTCGGTCGTCGAGGTGAAGGTGGAGGAGGATTCCACCGGCGAGCTTTCGTTCGCGGCGGGCTTTTCCTCCTCGGAATCCTTCCTGTTTGACGTGTCCGTGTCGGAGCGCAATCTGCGCGGGCGGGGGCAATTCCTGCGCCTGCGCCTGTCCACGAGCTCCCAGCGCCAGCAGATCGACCTCCGCTTCACCGAGCCGCGCTTCCTGGGCCGGAACATGGCGGCGGGCTTCGACCTCTTCTCCCTGCGCACCGATTATCTCGACGAGGCCTCCTACGAGAACCAGTCCACCGGGGGCTCGCTGCGTTCGAGCTTCCCGATCACCGACACGACGAGCCTCGGCCTCACTTACACGCTGCGCTTCGACGACACCCAGATCGAGGACGCCGACGTCAATATCGGCACCAGCGCCAATCCCGACTTTGTGGACCAGTGCGACGAGGACAATCCGGCCCGCGCCAGTCTCTGCAACCAGGAGGGCACGTTCCTCACCTCGGTGGCGAGCTTCGCGTTCAACTGGGACCGCCGCAACGATCCGATCTCGCCCACCGGCGGGTTCGACATGTCGATCCGCCAGGACATGGCCGGCATCGGCGGGGACGTTCGCTATCTGCGCAGCGAGTTCGAGGCGGGCTTCTATCGCGGCCTGTTCAAGGAAGTCACCGCCAGCATGCGCTTGAGCAGCGGCTATGTGTTCGGGTGGGGCGGGGACGACGTCCGGATCAATGACCGCTTCTTCAAGGGCGGCTCCTCGTTCCGGGGCTTTGACGTGGCCGGCATCGGCCCGCGCCAGATCGTACGCTCGACCGACCTCGACGGCAGCGACCTCGAGATCGACGAGCGGGAGGCGTTGGGCGGCAAATTCTACGGCATCGGCACGATCCAGGTGGGCTTCCCGTTCGGCCTGCCCAAGGAATTCGGCGTCAGCGGCGCCCTGTTCACCGATTTCGGCACCGTGGGCCTCCTGGACAAGGACGACCGGCGCACCGTGGTGGTCGAGCAAGAGGACAAGGAATTCACCTATTTCGTCGACGACGAGGCCTCGCTGCGGGCCTCGGCCGGGCTCAGCGTGTTCTGGAACTCGCCCTTCGGGCCCGTCCAGTTCGATCTGGCCCAGCCCTATGCTAGGGGCGATTACGACAGGACCGAAACCTTCCGCTTCTCCACGCGGACGCGTTTCTGATGCAGGCTCTCTCCCACCGATCCCTTCTTTACGTCCAGGTTGCCCAGAAAGGTGCGCGCATGTTCGATCTCCGTTCGACCCTCGCCGCTTTGAGCGCGCTCGCCGCGCTCTCCGCCGCCCCGGCGGCCTTCGCCCAGGCGAGCCCGGTATTGATCGTCAATCCGGAGCAGGTCTACGCCCAGTCGCTCTCCGGCAAGAGCGCCCAGAGCCAGGTGAAGGCGATCGCCGACAACGTCCGCAAGGAATTGGAGCCCGAAGCCAAGGCGCTCGAAGCCGAGATCAGCGGCATCGACGCCCGCTTCAAAGGCAAGACGCGCCAGCAGGCGCTGGAAGAGCTGCAAAAGGATGCGGCGCTGCAAACCAAGTATAAGACCACGCAGCAAAAGCTCGGCGCGCTTTCCCAGAAGGAAGAGTTGCGCAACGCCGAACTGCAGGCCACGCAGAACAAGGCGATCAACGACGTCTGGCGCAATGCCGGCCCGATCATCGAGGAGCTGCGCGCCGCCCGCGGCGCCGCGGTCGTGCTGGACGCGCGCGAAATGATCGCCGCCAATCCCCAGGTCGACATCACCAAGGAAGTGATCACCCGGCTCGACAGCAAGGTGAAAACCATCGCCGTCGCCAAGGCCGATCTTTCCAAGCAGGCGACGCAGAAGAAATAGCGCCCGGTCCCCATGCGGCGGGGCGGGGCGGGGAGCACGTCCCGCATGATCGACGAGCGATTCTACCGCATCGAGGGGCCGCTAAGCGTCCGCGCCCTGTTCCCGGACGCCGAGATCGAGGGCGATGAGGCCTTTGCGGTCGCGGGACCGGCCAGCCTCGAAGAGGCGGGGCCCGAACATCTCGCCTATCGGGAAGGCAAGCCTGGCGAAGGCATGATCGCGACCCGGGCCGGCGCGCTGGTTCTGCGCCGGCAGGACGCCGCGCTCGCCCCGCCCGGGTGCGTGCGCGTGATCGCCGCCCACCCGCGCGCCGCATTCGGGCGCGCAGCGCGCGCCCTTGTCGCCGAGCGCAGCTTCCAGGAGGCGGGCGCGCCCCCGGTGGACCCTTCCGCCCGGATCGAGCGCGGCGCGCGGCTGGGGCCGGGCGTGGTGGTGGGTCCCGGCGCGGAGATCGGTTCGGGGACGGAGATCGGCCCCAATGCAGTGATCGGGCCCGGCGTGACGATTGGCCGGGGCTGCCGGATCGGGCCGAATGTCAGCCTTGTCTGTGCGCTGGTGGGCGATGGGGTGACGGTGCTGGCCGGGGCGAGCATCGGCCAGACGGGCTTCGGCGTCGCCGCCGACCCCGAGGGCCTTGTGGACCTTCCCCATTTCGGGCGCGTGATCCTGGAGGATCGGGTCACGCTCGGGGCCTGCGTGACGGTGGATCGAGGCATGTTCGCGGATACAGTGGTGGCCGAGGACGCCAAGATCGACAACCTCAGCCAAATCGCCCACAACGTCGTGATCGGGCGCGGCGTCATCATCGCGGCGTTCGGGGGGATTTCCGGCAGCGTGCGCATCGGCGACGGGGCGATCCTGGGCGGTCGTGTCGGCCTCGCCGATCACGTGACGATCGGCCCGGGCGCGGTGCTCGCGGGCGGCTCAGGCGTAGTTGGCCATGTCCCCGCCGGCGAGCGCTGGGGCGGCTATCCGGCCCGGGCGATGCGGCGCTGGCTGCGGGAGACGAGTTGGTTGTCGAGGGCGGCTGGGAGACGCGATGCCGGAGTTTGATCCAGACGACACGCGCCCCCGGGCCGCCTATCCGGGCGCGCAGGAGCCCGGCGCGATCGGCATCGCCGAGATCTTGAAGCGCCTGCCGCACCGCTATCCCTTCGTCCTGATTGACCGCGCCTTCGATTTCAAGCCGATGAAATCGATCCGCGGCATCAAGGCGGTGACCTATAACGAGCACTTCTTCCAGGGCCATTTCCCCGGCCGCCCGCTCATGCCCGGCGTGCTGCTGATCGAGGCGATGGCCCAGACGGGGGCGATCCTCATCAGCAAGTCTATCAATGTCGATGTCGAGCGCCACACCGTGTTCTTCATGTCCGTCGATGGGGCGAAGTTCCGCCAGCCCGTGGCGCCCGGCGACGTTCTGGAGATGAATGTCGAGGTGCTGTTCGCGCGCCGCGGCATCTTCAAGTTCAAGGGCGAGGCGGAGGTGGCCGGCCAGCGGGCCGCGGAAGCGGTGTTCGCCGCCAAGGTCGTGGAGCTGCCGGAATGAGTGCGCGCATCCATCCCACCGCCCTGATCGACAAGACCGCCGAGATCGGCCCCGACGCCGAGATCGGGCCCTTCTGCATTCTGGGCCCCGGGGTGCGCATCGGCGCGCGCACAAGGCTGATCGCCAACGTCTTCATCGAGCGGCTCACGGAGATCGGCGCCGATGGGGTCGTCTACCCCTACGCCGTGCTCGGCGCGCCGGCGCAGGACACCTCCTACAAGGGCGAACCCACCCATCTCGTGATCGGCGACGGCGCCCAGATCCGCGAGCACGTCACCATGCACCGCGGCACGGCGCGCTCGCGCGGCGTCACCCGGGTGGGCGCGGGCGGCTATTTCATGGCGCAGAGCCATGTGGGCCATGATTGCGTGGTGGGGGACAATGTCGTGATGGCGCAGGGCGCGAGCCTGGGCGGGCACGCGGTCGTGGGCGAGCATGTGATCCTGGGCGGGCTGTCGGCGGTGCACCAGCATGGGCGCATCGGGCGCCACGCCTTCGTGGGGGGCCTCGCGGCCGTGGTCGCCGACGTGATCCCCTACGGCTCGGTGTTCGGCAACCATGCGCGCCTGGCGGGGCTGAACGTCATCGGCCTCAAGCGGCGCAATTTCACCCGCGAGCAGATCCACGATCTGCGCGCCGCCTACCGGCTCCTGTTCGCCGAGGAGGGCACCTTTCAGGAGCGGCTGGAGGATGTCGCGGTCACGTTCGGCCACCATGGGGAGGTGATGGAGATCGTGGATTTCATCCGCGTCGACGCCCAGCGCCCCCTGTGCATGCCCCACGATTGAGCGGCCGCGCGCCTCCTGCCGCGTGGGGCAAGCTGGCGATCGTGGCCGGGGCTGGGGCGCTGCCGGTCTCGCTCGCCGCCCATTGCCGCAGCCTGGGCCTGCCCTATTACGTCGCCCGCATCGCCGGCGCGGCGGACCCCGCGCTGCAAGAGCACGAGGGCGGCGATTTCGGCCTGGGCGAGATGGAGGCGCGCTTCCGGGCCCTGCGCGCGGCCGGCTGCGACGCGCTCGTCTTTGCGGGCGTGGTCAAGCGGCCCGAATGGTCGGCGCTGAAGCTCGATGCGCGCGCCGCGCTGATGCTGCCGCGCGTGCTCGCGGCGGCGGGGCGGGGCGATGACGCGCTGCTGCGGGTGCTGGTGGAGGAGTGCGAGAAGGCGGGCTTCCGCGTCGTCGGCGCGGACTCCGTGCTGGCGGGCCTCCTCGCTCCGGCCGGCCTCGTGGCGGGGCCGGAGCCGAGCCCCGAGGCGCTTGAGGATATCGCGAAGGCCGCCGCCATCGCCGCCGCGCTCGGCGCGTGGGACATCGGGCAGGGCTTGGTCGTGTGCGCGGGCCTCGTGCTTGCGGTGGAGGCCCAGGAGGGCACGGACGCCATGCTCGAGCGCGTCGCCGCCCTGCCCGAGGCGATTCGCGGCACGGAAGCCGCGCCTCGCGGCGTGCTGGTGAAGCGCCCCAAGCCGCAGCAGGAGCGGCGCATCGATCTGCCCACGATCGGCGCCGCCACCATCGCGCGCGCCGCCGCGGCGGGCCTTGCGGGGGTGGCCGTCGAAGCGGGCGGGACCCTGATTGTCGATCGCGAAGCCGTGCGCGCCGCCGGCGAGGCGGCCGGCCTCTTCGTCTACGGGTTCGACCCCGCCGGGACATGAGCGGCCGGATCTTCCTGGTCGCGGGCGAGCCCTCGGGCGACGCCCTGGGCGCGGACCTGATCGGCGCCTTGCGCGCGCGCGAGCCCTCGCTTGTCTTTGCGAGTATTGGCGGGCCGGCCATGCGCGCGGCGGGGGCGCACGATCCGGGCGTCGACATTGCGGGCCTTTCCGTGCTCGGGCTGGTGGAGGGGCTCAAGGCCTATCCGCGCGTCGTGGCGCTCGCAGACGAGACGGCCGCCGCCGTGCGCGCCTTCGCGCCGGACGTGGTTGTGCTGATCGATTCCTGGGGCTTCACGCTGCGCGTGGCGCAGCGGCTCGCCCCGCTTCTGCCATCGACGCCGCTGGTCAAATATATCGGCCCCCAGATCTGGGCGACGCGCCCGGGCCGCGCGCGGACGCTTGCGGCTTATGTCGATCACCTGATCTGCATCCACGATTTCGAGGAGCCCTTCTACGTTCCCTTCGGCCTGCCGACGACGGTGTGCGGGGCGCCCGCGCTGGGGCGCGCCGTGCGGGGGGACGGGCAGCGCTTCCGCGCGCGCCACGGGATCGACCCCGCGCGCCCGGTCTTGCTGCTGGCCCCCGGCAGCCGGGCGAGCGAGATCGCGCGGGTGGCGCCGATCCTGGGCCGGTCCGCCGCGCGCCTCGCCGCGGACCGGCCAACGCTTCTCACCGTCGTAGTTGCGGCCGCGGCGGTCGAAGACGGGGTGCGGGCGCTCGCCGCGCGCTGGCGGTTTCCGCTTCTGCTTCTGCCCGAGGGCCCCGACAAGCCGGACGCCTTCGCCGCCGCCGACGCCGCGATCGCCGCCTCCGGCACGGTGACGACCGAGATCGCGCTTCAGGGCGTCCCCGTCGTCGTGGGCTACAAGGTGGGCTGGATTACCTGGGCTATCGCGCGGGCCTTCCTGTTCAAGTCGCGCTACGCGACGCTGCTGAACGTGGCCGCCGGGCGCGAGGTCGCGCCGGAATTCCTGCAGACGCGCTTCACTGCCCGCGCCGCCGCCGCCGCCGCGGCCCCGCTTCTGGACGATCCCGCCCGCCGCGCCGCCCAGGTCGCGGCCCAGGACGGCGCACTCGATGCGATGGGGCGGGGCGCGCCTCCGGCCGGTTCGATCGCCGCCGATGCAGTGCTCGCCGCGCTGCGCGCGGGCGCGGCCGCCGTGCGCCGGCCCGCCCTTCAGCCGCGCGCCGCGAGGGGGGCGTAGTCGCGTGGGCCGGGGCCCGTATAGATCTGGCGCGGCCGCCCGATCTTCTGCGAGGGGTCTTCCATCATCTCCGTCCATTGCGCGATCCAGCCCACGGTGCGGGCCAGCGCGAACAGGACGGTGAACATGGTGGTGGGGAAGCCCATCGCGCGCAGCGTGATGCCGGAATAGAAATCGATGTTCGGATAGAGCTTGCGCTTGACGAAGTACTCGTCGTTCAGCGCGATCTTCTCGAGCTCCACCGCCACTTTAAGCAGCGGATTATCCTCCGCGCCCACTTCCTTCAGCACCTGGTGGCAGAGCTTCTGCATCGCCTTGGCGCGCGGATCGTAATTCTTGTAGACGCGGTGGCCGAAGCCCATCAGGCGCACGTCCGAGTTCGGATCCTTCACCTTGGCGATGAAATCGGGGATGTTTTCCGGCTTCCCGATCTCCATCAGCATCTGCAACGCCGCCTCGTTCGCGCCGCCATGGGCGGGCCCCCAGAGGCAGGCGATGCCTGAGGCGATGCAGGCGAACGGGTTCGCCCCGGAAGAGCCCGCAAGGCGCACCGTAGAGGTCGAGGCGTTCTGCTCGTGATCGGCGTGGAGGATGAAGAACACATCCATGGCGCGGGCGAGCACCGGATTGATCTGATACTTCTCCGCCGGCACCGCAAAGCACATCTGCAGGAAATTCGAGGAATAATCGAGCTCGTTGCGCGGGGAAACGAAGGGCTGGCCGATCGTGTACTTGTAGGCGCGCGCCGCGATCGTGGGCATCTTGGCGATCATGCGGTGGCTGGCGATCATGCGCTGGTGGGGATCGTCGATATCGGTGCTGTCATGGTAGAAGGCGGCCAGCGCCCCCACCGTTCCCACCATCACCGCCATCGGGTGCGCGTCGCGCCGAAAGCCCTCGAAAAAGCGGTCGAACTGCGCGTGCAGCATGGTGTGGTAGGTGATCGCCTTGGTGAATTCGGCGAGCTGCTTTTCGTTCGGCAAGTCTCCGTGCAGGAGCAGGTAGCAGACTTCGATGAAGCTCGATTTCTCGGCTAATTGATCGATCGGGTAGCCGCGATAGAGCAGCACGCCCTCATCGCCATCGATGAAGGTGATCTGGCTTTCGCAGCTCGCCGTGGAGGTGAAGCCCGGATCGTACGTGAACACGCCCGCCTGGCCGTAGAGCTTGCGGATGTCGAGGACGTCAGGCCCCAGCGCGCCTCCATAGATCGGCAGATCAAGGCTTTTGCCGCCCACCGCCAGCGTGGCCGAACCCTTGGATTGCACTTTGGTTTCCATGGCAGGGACCTCTTGTGTCAGGACGGGATGCGCGGCCCGCGCCCGCGCTCCGTCAAGTCTTGATCGTCAAACCTTGTCTGAAAGCCGCGCCAGCGCCTCAGACCGGCCAAGCAGAGCGAGCGTCCGCCCCAGATCCGGAGCTGGCGCTCCGCCCGTCACAAGTGCGCGCAAGGCCGGGCCGAACTGACCAAGACCGACCGCTTCCGCGTCCGCGAAGCGCTTGAGCGCGGCGCTGAGCTCGTGCTCGTCCCAGGCCGGGGAAGCTTCAAGCGCGGCCTTGAGGCGGGAGAGGCGCGCAACGACGTCCTGTTTCATCAGTTTTTGCGCTGCGGCGTCAAGCGGGATCGGGCGGGGGCGGACCAGGAAATAGGTCTGCTCGGCCAAGTCGGCGATGGTTTTGGCGCGGGCTTTAAGCACAGGCGCGGCCGCGCGCACCCGGACGGCGGCCGTCTCGTCCAGCGCCGCTTCCGTGTGCGCTGCAATATGGGCGATCAGGAGCGCGCCGAGCCGGGCGTCGGGGCAGGCCTGGAGGAAATGGGCGTTCACGCTGTTGAGCTTGGCGAGGTCGAGCCGGGCCGGGGCGCGCCCGATCTGAGCGAGGTCGAACACCGCGCTCGCTTCCTCCTTGGCCAGGATCTCGTCATGGCCTGGGCTCCAGCCCAGGCGCATCAAATAGGCGTTGATCGCCTCCGGCAGGTAGCCGAGGTCGCGATAGGCCTCCACGCCCAGCGCGCCGTGGCGCTTGGAGAGCTTGGCCCCGTCCGCCCCGTGGATCATCGGCACATGGGCGAAGGCGGGGGTGTCCCAGTCGAGGGCCTGATAGATCGGGATCTGGCGGGCGGTGTTGGTGAGGTGGTCGTCGCCGCGGATCACGTGGGTCACGCCCATGTCGTGATCGTCCACCACCACGGCGAGCATGTAGGTGGGCGTCGCGTCCGCGCGCAGCAGCACCAGATCGTCGATGTCCCCCGCGCGCCAGCGCACCGGGCCCTGCACCAGGTCCTGCACCGCGATCTCGCCCGCGTCCGGCGCGCGCAGGCGGATCACGTGGGGGGCGTCCGGGGAGGGGGGCTTGAGGCCGTCCCGATAGGGGGAGCGGAAAGCGCTCGTGGCCGCATCCGCCTGCCGCTGGAGCGCGGCGATCGTCTCGGGGGGCGTGGAGGGGTCCTGCTTGGCGGCGGCGAGCGCGGCGCGCGCGGCCTCGCCTGCGGCGCGGCGCTGCTCCAGCGCTTCGGGGCTTACATAGCAGCGAAACGCCGTTCCGCGCGCGACCATCGCCTCGGCCGCCTCGCGGTGGCGGCCGGCGCGCGCGAACTGGAACACCGCCTTCCCGTCCGCCCCGAGGCCCAGCCAGTCCAGCCCCTGAAGGATCGCCCCGATCGCAGCCTCGGTGGAGCGGGCGCGGTCGGTATCCTCGATGCGCAGAAGGTAGGCGCCCCCGTGGCGGCGCGCGAAAAGCCAATTGAACAGCGCCGTGCGCGCGCCTCCTATGTGCAGGAAGCCCGTCGGCGAGGGGGCGAAGCGGGTGACGATTTCCATACCGAAGCCTGCCGGGTTTAAGGCGCGCCGCGGGCGGTCTAGCACGCTCGCCATCCCGCGCGCGAGGCGGCGCGCGCGGGCGCGCCTTCGCCTCTGGCCGGCCCTGCGCAAAGCGCTGGAAGAGCAGCAGGACCGCCTCGTGCTCTGGGCGCCGCTGGCGCTGATCGCAGGCGCGGCCTGCCATCTCCTGGCGCCGGCAGATCCCCCGTTCTGGTGGGGCGTGTCGGGGCTGGCCGGTGCGGCCACGCTTGCGGCGCTGCTGCTGCTCTGGCCAAGCCGGCGCCCGCGGCCCTGGGCGTGGCGGGCGCGGCGGATCGCGGCCGCGCTGTGCATCGCGGGCGCTGCGTTCGCGGCGGGCTTCGTGGCGGCCGATGTGCGTGTGGCGCGGGCGGCCCATCCGCGGCTCGCGGGCGAGACCGGCCCCGTCCTGGTGGAGGGCTGGGTGGCGGACGCCGAATCCGGGGCGCCCCGCCCGCGGCTGAGACTGTTGGTGCGCGCCATCGAGGGCGTGTCCGAGCCGCCGCGCTTCGTGCGCATCTCCACCACCCTGGCGGGGGCCCAGCCGCCCGGCCGGCCGGTGCGCTGCCGCGCGATCCTGCGCCCGCCCGAGCCGCCGTTGGCGCCGGGCGGCTACGATTCCGCCTATCAGGCGTTTTTCCAGAAAGTAGGCGGGGTCGGGTTCTCGCTGGGGCCGTGCCGGGCGGCGGCGTTCTGGCCCCCGCCCGATCTGCGCGACGCCGCCCTGATCCGGGCCGCGGCGGTCCGGCGGGTGGTCACCGAGATCGTCGCCGAAGCCTCGCCCGGGGCGGGGGGAGCGCTGGCGGCCGCCCTCATCACGGGGGACCGCTCCCTGATCGACGCCGAGACGAACGCTGCGTTCCGCGATTCGGGCCTCGGCCACATGCTGTCGGTGTCGGGGCTGCACATGGGCGTGGTGGCGGGGATGATCTATGCCGCGCTGCATGTGGGCCTCGCCTTCTTTCCCGGCGCGGCGCTAGCGCTGCCGATCCGCAAGATCGCCGCCGGGAGCGCGCTGGTGGGCGCGGCTCTTTACCTTGCGCTGTCGGGGGCGAGCGTTCCCGCCCAGCGCGCCTTCGTGATGACCGCCGTGGTGCTGGGCGCGGTGCTGGCGGACCGCCCGGCCTTGACCATGCGGGGGCTGGCGGTGGCGGCGATCCTGGTCACGCTGCTCTCGCCGGACGCGGTGCTGAGCCCGGGATTCCAGATGTCTTTCGCTGCATCCGCCGCGCTGGTGGCGGCATTCGAGCGCTATGACGCACGCCCGGAAGCGCCGGCGGCGATCGATCCGGGGATGCTGATCGGGGGCTTGCAGAAGGCGTGGCGGTGGACGGCCGGGGCGTTGACGGCGAGCGTGGTGGCGGGGCTCGCCACCGATCCGTTCGCGCTGCACCATTTCCAGCGGATGGCGGTCTATGCGCTGCCGGCGAATCTGGCGGCCACGCCCATCGTGTCGCTGATCGTGGCGCCGGCGGCGGGAGCGGCGGCGGTGCTCGCCCCGTTCGGGCTTGCGGAGGCGCCGTTGCGGGCGATGGCGTGGGGTCTTGAGCTGTTGACCGCGATCGGGGCCGCCTTCGCGGAGCGTCCCGAGGCGGTGCGCAGCCTTGCGAAGCCCCCGGACGCAACCTTCCTGTGCTGGGTGCTGGCGATCGCCTGGGGGTGCCTGTGGCGGGGGCGTTTGCGCTGGGCCGCGCTCGCGCCGCTCGTGCTGGGGGGCGGGCTCTACCTCGCCGCCCCGCCCGCCGCGCTCTTGATCGATTCCCGGGCCGAGGCGGCGGTGGCGCGCGCCAGCGCCTCAAGGGCGGGCGCGGCTTGGGTGCTGGTGAAAACGCGCGGCGGGGGGTTCGAGGCCGATCGCCTGGCGAGCCTCGCCGGCGCCGGTCCGGACGCCGCGGGCCTGCCCGAGCCCTCCGATTGCACGCCCGCGCGCTGCCGGTGGCGGACCCCGGGCGGGCGGGACGGGGTGTTCGTGCTGAGCCCCGAAGGCTTCGCCGACGCGTGCCGGCGCGGCGCGATCGTGGCCGCCCGCCCGCCGGCGCCCAGGGACTTCGCCGCGCGCTGCGCGCCCTCCGCGCTGTTGGACGGCCCCGCCTTGCGCGCGCGCGGCGGGGCCGTAGTGGTGGAGACGCAAGGCGGGGTGCGTACGCGCCACGTCGATCCCCATCCTACCCGCCGGCCCTGGCAGGCGAGCGCCGCCCCTCAGGCGTAGCGGCGGATCAGCGCGACGAGGCGGCCCTGGATGCGGACCCGGTCGGGCCCGAAAATGCGCGTCTCATAGGCGGGATTGGCGGCTTCGAGCGCGATCGAGCCGCCGCGCCGGCGCAGCCGCTTCAGGGTGGCCTCCTCATCGTCGATCAGGGCCACTACAATATCCCCGGTGTCGGCCGCCTCGCCCTTGCGCAGGATCACGATATCCCCGTCGAGGATGCCGGCCTGGATCATCGAATCGCCGCGCACCTCGAGTGCGAAATGCTCGCCCTGGCCCAGAAGCTCGCTGGGCGCGGTGATGCGGCCGATTTCGTGCTGGAGCGCCTCGATCGGGACCCCCGCCGCGATGCGGCCCAGGATCGCGATCTCGCCCGCGGCCTCCGGGCCGCCGCCATAGCCGCCCGGGGCCCCGAGGCCGGCGCCGCCGCCCGCAGCAAGCGCGCCTGCGCCGGGCGTTGGGTGAGCGCCCGCGGCGGCGGTCCCCGCGCTCCCCACGAGGCTCGGTTTGAATGCGGAGCGCCCGCGCGGGGGGGCGGCGGGCGTTACGGCGTCCGGCAGTTTCAGCACTTCGAGCGCGCGCGCGCGGTGGGCGAGGCGGCGGATGAAGCCCCGTTCCTCCAGCGCCGTAATCAGCCGGTGGATGCCGGACTTGGACGCGAGGTCGAGCGCCTCCTTCATTTCGTCGAACGAAGGGGAAACGCCGCTTTCTTTGATCCGCTGATGTATGAAGAGCAGAAGCTCGCGTTGTTTCGACGTCAGCATGAACCGCCCTCGCACGACCCTAAGAACAAAAGGTCAACCCAGAACGCGTTCTATGTCCGTTCTCTCAGAATATCAAGCGGGCGGGATCGCCAAAAGCGCGCGTGCGGCGCCGGCCACGTCGGCCTGGCGCATCAGCGCCTCGCCCACCAGAAAGGCGCGCGCGCCCGCCGCGTAGAGGCGCGCCACGTCCTGGGCCGTCCCGATCCCGGATTCGGCCACGAGCAGCCGGTCAGGCGGGATGAGGGGGGCCAGCGCTTCGGTGGTCTCCAGTCGCGTCTCGAAGGTGCGCAGGTCGCGATTGTTGACGCCCAATAGCCGGGTGGGTAGGGCGAGCGCGCGCTCCACCTCGCCCGCATCGTGGCATTCCGCCAGGACGTCCAGGCCCCAGAGCGCGGCGCACGCGCACAACTCCCGCGCCAGCGTATCGTCCACCGCCGCCAGGATCACCAGCACCGCATCGGCGCCCAGCGCGCGCGCCTCCGCCACCTGATAGGGATCGACCACGAAATCCTTGCGCAGCGCCGGTAGCGTCGTTGCGGCGCGCGCGGCGGCGAGATCGGCGTCGGCGCCCTGGAAACTCGGGCCGTCGGTGAGGACGGAGAGGCACGCAGCGCCCCCCGCCGCATAGGCCTGGGCCAGGCGCGCGGGATCGAAATCGGCCCGGATCAGCCCGCGCGAGGGGCTTGCCTTCTTGATCTCCCCGATCAGGGCGGGACCGCGCGCGCTCGCCCGCTCGAGCGCGGCGGCCAAGCCCCGCGTCGGCCCCCCCGCGCGGGCGGGGCGGCCTCCACCTCGCGCAGCGGGCGGCGCGCGCGGGCGGCGCGCACCTCTTCGGTCTTGTAGGCGAGGATCCGGGCGAGCGTGTCGTTCACGGCGCGGCGCTCGTCAGCGCGACAAGGCGGCGCAAGGCGTGCGCGGCCGCGCCCGAAGCCAGCGATTCGCGCGCCAACGCCTGGCCGTCCGCCAGCTTGCGCGCTCGCCCGGCCACGACGAGCCCGGCGGCGGCGTTGGCCACCACCACCTCCTCGTAATCGCCGTTGGCCTCGCCCGGCCGTTCCAGGAGCGCTTCGAGCGCGGCGGCGTTTTCGTGCGCATCCCCGCCCGTTAGGCGCGGCGGCGCGGCGCGGGGGCGCGCGCCCAGATCCACGCACGGATCGATCCGCAGCACCTGGACGCGGCCGTGCTCGAGCGCGACCACGTCCGTCTCGGCGTCGATGGCGATCTCGTCCAGCCCCGCCCCGTGCACCACCCAGACCCGCTCCGCGCCCAGCAAAGCGAAGGCCTCCGCCATGGGCGCAGCCCATTCGGGCGCGAACACCCCCGCCAATTGGCGGCGCACGCCGGCGGGATTGGCCAGCGGGCCCAGCAGGTTGAAGATCGTGCGCACGCCCAGCTCGCGCCGCGCGGCCGCGACGTGGCGCATCGCGGGATGGTGGTTCTGGGCGAACAGGAAGGCCACGCCCGCCTCTTCGAGGCAGCGCTCGAGCACGCCCGCGTCGGCGGTGAGCTTCACCCCCAAGGCTTCCAGAACGTCCCCGCCCCCGGAGCGGGAAGACATCGCGCGGTTGCCGTGCTTGGCCACCGGCACACCGCACCCCGCGATCACGAAGGCGGCGGCGGTGGAGATGTTCAGCGTCTGGCGCCCGTCGCCGCCGGTTCCGCACACGTCCACCGCCCCCGGCGGCGCGCAGACCCGCCCCATGCGGTCCCGCAGCGCCTGCGCGCCAGCGGCGAGCGCTGCGGGATCGGCCATCAGCGGGATGGTGAGGGTGAGGAGGGCTTTGGTCTCGTCGGGGCCGGCGGCGCCGTCCATGACCAGGGCGAAGGCCTCGGCCAGGGCCTCGTGCGGGAGGGCGGCGCCGGCCGAAAGATCGCGCAGGACCGGGGAGAGCGTCCTCATGGCGCAGCGCCTTGGGCCACGCGCAGGAACGCGTCCAGCAAAGCGCGCCCGTGCTCGGAGGCGATCGATTCCGGATGAAACTGCACCCCGAACACCGGCCGCTCCCGGTGGCGCAGCGCCATGATCTCGCCGTCCTCGGTCTCGGCGTCGATCGCCAGAACGGGGGGCAGGGTGTCGCGGCGTACAGCGAGGCTGTGATAGCGGGTGGCGACGAAACCGTCCGGCAGCCCCTCAAACAGCCCCGCGCCCGAATGGCGGATGGGGGACACCTTCCCGTGCACGATCTCGCGCGCGGGCCCCACCTCGCCGCCGAACGCCTCCCCGATCGCCTGGTGGCCCAGGCACACGCCCAGGATCGGCAGCGCGGGCGGGGCCTTCCGCAGCAGTTCGAGGCAGATGCCCGCGTCCGCCGGCGCGCGCGGGCCGGGGGACAGAACGAGCGCTTCGGCCCCCATCGCAAGCGCCTGCGCGCTCGTCAGGGCGTCGTTGCGCACCACGCGGGTGGGCGCCCCCAAATCCTCGAAATAATGGACGAGGTTGTAGGTGAAACTGTCATAATTATCGATAAGGAGGATCATGTCGGCGCCTGATCGGTCGAATTAGCGGAGAAGGGCGGCCGCGCGAAGTGCGCGAAACGATCAGGTGAATCGCCACGACTCTTCGGCGGCGCGGAAAAGCGCTTTCGACTTGTGCATCGTCTCGGCGAGCTCGGCGTGGGGATCGCTGTCCAGCACTACCCCGCCCCCCGCTTGCACATGCATGATCCCGTCCTTCACCACGGCGGTGCGCAGGGCGATGCAGGTGTCCATGTCCCCGCCTGCGGAAATATAGCCGACGCCCCCGCCATACACCCCGCGCTTGGACTTCTCCAACGCGTCGATGATCTGCATCGCCCGCACCTTGGGCGCCCCCGAGACGGTGCCGGCGGGAAAGCCTGCGAACAGCGCATCCACCGCGTCGAGCCCCTCCGCGAGCCGGCCTTCGATGTTGGAGACGATGTGCATGACGTGGCTATAGCGCTCGATGATGAAGTTTTGCGTCACGCGCACGCCGCTTCCGCGCTCGGCCACGCGGCCCACATCGTTGCGCCCGAGATCGAGCAGCATGAGATGCTCGGCCCGCTCCTTCGGATCGGCGAGCAAATCCTGTTCCAGAGCCGCGTCCTCGGCCGGGGTGGCGCCGCGGGGGCGGGTGCCCGCGATCGGGCGCACGGTCACCACGCCCTGGCGCAGCCGCACCAGCACTTCCGGGCTCGAGCCCACGACGTGGAACCCGTCGAGGTGCAGGTAGAAGAGGAAGGGCGAGGGATTGAGCCGGCGCAGCGCCCGGTAGAGCGCGAAGGGCTTGTGCGGGAAGGGCGCGCTGAAGCGCTGGCTGGGCACGACCTGGAAGATGTCGCCCGCGCGCGCATAGGCCTTCGCGCGCTCCACGAAGCCGCAATATTCCTCGGCGGTGATGTTGGACATCTGGGCGATTGCATCGCCGGGCGGGGCGGGGCCGCTCTCGGGGGGCGGGGGGCTGCGTTTGTCCAGCGCGCGGGCGGCGCGGGAAAGCCGCTGGGCGGCGGCCTCATAAGCGGGGCGCGCCTCGAGCCCGGGGCGCGGGCGCACCGGGGTCACCAGCACGATCTCCTGCGCCACATGGTCGAACACCGCAACGATGGTCGGGCGCATCAGCACCGCGTCCGGCGCGCCCAGCGTGTCGGGCGGGCAGTCGGGCAGGTTCTCGACATGGCGGATCATGTCATAGCCCAGATAGCCGAACACCCCCGCCGCCATGGGCGGCAGGGCGGGGGGGATGTCGAGGCGGCTCTCCGCCAGCAGCGCGCGCAGCGCCTCGAGCGGGCGCCCGGGCGCGGCCCGGAAGGCTGCATCCGAGAAGCCCCCGCGGCTGATCTCGGCGCGCCCCTCCCGCACCCGCCAGACAAGGTCGGGCTTCAGGCCCAGGATCGAATAGCGCCCGATCCAGGCGCCGCCCTCCACCGATTCCAGCAGGAACGCCCCGGGCGTATCCGCGCCGAGCTTGATGAGCGCCGAGACCGGGGTGTCCACGTCGCTGATCCGCCGGCTCCAGACCAGCTGGGCCTTCCCCGCCGCATAGAAGGGGGCGAAATCCTCGAAGCGGGGCTCCAGGGAGATCATTCGGGATTTGCTCCCTGGTCGCCCGCGGCCTCCTCCCCACCAGCCTGCGCGCCCGCAGCGTCGCCTTCGAGGCCGATGGAGCGGCGCACCAGCGCCTCGTCGGTGCGGACCTTGGCCGCCTGGGCGGCGGCGGTCTGGAGGGTGGCGAGCATGTCATTGGACAGCATGTCGCGGGCCGCGTTGGCGACTTCGGCGACGAGCTGGGGATTGGCCTCCGGGGGTTGGCGCGAGACCTTCTCCACCAGCGCCACGAGGATCGCCTCGCCGCGGGCGTCGGGCGCTTGTACGGCCTCGCCTTCGCGGGCCTGGAAGATCGCCTGGCCGAGGGCGGGTGCGTTGCTCTCCTGCGCGGCGCGGCGGTCCAGCGTTTGGGAGGCGGCGACCGGCGCGAGCCGCTCGGCCTTGACCAGCGCGGCGAAGGAGGCCCCGGCGGCCGCCTGCTTGACCACCTTGTCCGCCAATTGGCGCATCTGCTCGCCGGTGCGCCGCGCCTTCCACGCCAGCGTCAGAACCGGCTTCACCGCCTCGAACGGGCGCACGCCCGCAGCCTTGATCCCATCGACGCGCACCAGCGCATAGCCGCCGTCGGCGATCGGGGTGAAGTCGGTCGGCTCATCGGGGGCGGCCGCGAAGGCGGCCTTGAGCAGTTCCGGGGCGCCCGCGAGCAGGGCCGCGGGCGCGCCCTCGGCGTCGGCGCCGCGCGCGTCCACGTTCTCGATCCGGACCGGGCTCAGGCCCGCGGCCCGGGCGGCTTCTTCGAGCGCCTTGCCGCCGGCGCGTTCGTCCTCGAAGCGGGCCACCGCGTCGTTCAGCAGCTGGCTCGCCTCTTCCTCGGCGATCTCGGCGCGGATGGTGTCGCGCAGCGCCTCGAAGGTGGGGACCTCGCTCGGGACGATGTCGCTCACCTTGGCCGCGCCCCAGGACAGCGTCCCCTTCACCGCCCCGGTCGATTGGCCGGCCTGCAGCTTGAACACCGCCTCGGCGATCACCGCGTCGGGCGCCTCCGATTTCTGCGCCAGCGTGAACGGCGCGAGTTGGCCCTTTAGAGCGGAGGCGATCGCGCCCGGATCCTCGCCCGCGGCGAGGCGGCGGGCGGCTTCGGCGGCCTTGGCCTGGTCAGGCGTGCTGATCACCACGAAGGAGCGCCGTTCGGCCTTGCCGAGCTTGGGGGCGCGGAAGGCGTACATCTCCCGAATCTGGGCCTCGCTCACCTCCACCTTGGCCGCGAAGGCCTTGGGATCGGCGATCACCAGCGTCAGCGTCCGGTATTCCGGGGTCGCAAAGCGGGCGGAGTTATCCTTGTAGAAGGCGCGAAGGTCCGCCTCGCCGGGCTCGGGCGGGGCGCCCACGCGCGCGCGCGTGATCGCCGCGATCGAAACGACCCGCCGCTCCGATTCGAAAGCGTAGAGCAGGTCGGCGAAGCCCTTGGGCGCGGTGACGCCCGCCACCGCGGCGGAAGCCAATTGCCGCCGCCCGATCGAGGCGCGCAGACGCTCTGTGTAATCGGCTTCGGTGAGCCCGTTCTGCGCCAGGAGCTGGCGGAAGGTCTCGCGGTCGAACGCGCCGGTGATCTGGCTTTTGAAGGCCTCGTCCTCGCGGATCGCGGTGGCGACCATCTGGTCGGAAGCGCCAACCCCCATGCGCCGCGCCAGGCGGTCCAGCGCGCGCTGGCCGATCAGGCGCTGCAGCACTGCGGTGTGCACGCCCCCCGCCACGGCCTGCTGGGTGGTGACGGTCGGCTGCTGCTCGGCGCGGATCTGCTCGATCGCGGCGTCGAACTCGCGCTTGAAATCGGCGGCGGGGACTTTCAGATCGTCGCCCTGCGCGACCGCGTTGGAGGACACCGGCCGAAAGGCGTCGTTGACGCCCCAGATCGCAAAGCTCGCCATCAGCAGCGCGATGAAGCCTCCGGCTATCCAGCCGCGGGTGACTTTCCGCATTCCACTGAGCATTGCTATGGTCCGACTGGGGCGGGCGAGGGATCGCGCGCACGGGGAATCAGGGCGTGAGCGGACGCGCCTGCCCGAGCTTCGCGGCAAGGTCAAGGCGAGGGAATGCGCGGAGGGGCGAAATGGGCGTGGGCAAACCGCTGATCGTGGGCAATTGGAAGATGTTCGGCCGCCGCGCCGATCTCGCCGAGATCGAGGCGCTGGCCGCCGCCGCCGCCGCTCACCCGGCGATCGAGGTGGTGGTGTGCCCGCCCGTGACGCTGCTGGAGGAGGCCGGGCGCAGGCTCGCGGGCTCGCTCGTGCGGCTGGGCGCACAGGATGCGGCGCCCGGCGGCGACGGCGCCCATACCGGAGATGTGAACGCGGCCATGCTGGCCGAATGCGGGGCGCGCTACGTTATCCTCGGCCATTCCGAGCGCCGGCGCGACCATGGGGAGAGCGACGCGCTGGTGCGGGCCAAAGCGCAATCGGCGATCGCGGCGGGCCTCGTCCCGATCGTGTGCGTGGGGGAGAGCCTCAAAGAGCGCGAGGCCGGGCGCGCCAGCGCCGTGGTGGTGCGCCAGATCGGGGAAAGCGCCCCGGACGCGGGCGCGGAATACGTGGTGGCGTACGAGCCCATCTGGGCGATTGGGGCGGGCGTCACGCCCTCCGTGGCGGAGATCGAGGCGATCCACGCCGCGCTGCGCGCCGCGCTTTCCACCCGCGGCGGCGCGGGGGTGCGCCTTCTTTATGGCGGCTCGGTGAAGCCTGAAAACGCCGCCGCCCTGTTCGCCGCGGCGGGCGTGGACGGCGCGCTCGTAGGGGCTGCGAGCCTCAAGGCGGCAAGTTTCGCGGCCATCCTCGCCGCCCATAGCGCAGCGCGCGCCTGACAAGCAGCGCCGCGCCAGCCATGATCGCGACGCTTTTCCCGCGTACGCGTTTCGCCTAACGCGCGACTGCTCCAGTGCGCGACTGGCGCGGCCGGTCCGTCTCGGTTATGCAACGCGCTTTATTCGAGCGGCGGGCGCGGCGCGCCACGGTTCGGGAGAATGCGCTCTCATGAGCACAGTGGTACTTGTCCTGCATCTGCTGGTGGCGATGGCGCTGATCGGCCTCGTGCTCATGCAGCGCTCCGAGGGCGGGGCGCTGGGGATCGGCGGCGGCGGGAGCACGCTGATCTCGGGGCGCGGGGCGGCGGACGTGCTCGCCCGCTCCACCGGCGTGCTGGCCGCGATCTTTTTTCTGACGAGCATCGGGCTGACGCTGCTCGCTAGCGGCGACCGGCTGGGCGGGGATTCGATCCTCGACCGCGCCTTTGAGGAGGACGCCTCCAAAACCAGCGCGCCCGCCCCGGCGCCGGCGCCTGCGGGCCCCCAACCGCGCGCGGAAACCGAACCGCGCGCGGAAACCGAAGCGTTGGGCGCGGGTGAGGGCGAAGTCGTGCCCCCGCCGGCGAGCGCCCTGCAGCGCGCGGCCCCCATCGAATCGCCGCCGCTGGCGCTGTCGACGCCCGCTCCGTCCAAGCCCGTCCCCGCGAAGCCGGCGGCCTCCGCGTCTCAGCCCGCCGCAAGATCGGCGCCGGCCCAGACCGCGCAATCGTCTGCGGGCACGCCCGCGCCCCGGCCCACGACGGTCGCCAAGGTCGAGCCGAAGCCTGCGCCGGCGCCGGCCAAGCCCGCCCCCGCGCCGGTGCGCGCCGAGCGCGACGCCGCGCCCCTTCCCGCCCCGACCCAGGCGGCCGATACAGGCGCCGTGCGTCCCGCGCCGCGGGGCCGTGCGGGACCCGACGAATAGAATTAGCCTGGGCGTGGGCGCGCTTCGGGGGCGCGCGCCGGGGTGCAGCGCGGATGGGGTAGGGCGCGATGACGCGATACGTGTTCATCACCGGCGGGGTGGTGTCCTCGCTGGGCAAGGGCATCGCCTCGGCCGCGCTCGGCGCGCTGCTGCAGGCGCGCGGCTATAAGGTGCGCCTGCGCAAGCTCGATCCGTACCTGAACATCGATCCGGGCACGATGTCGCCCTATCAGCACGGCGAGGTGTTCGTCACCGACGACGGCGCCGAGACCGATCTCGACCTCGGCCATTATGAGCGTTTCACCGGGGTGGCCGCGCGCAAGAGCGACAACACCACCACCGGGCGCATCTATCAGGAGATCCTCGCCAAGGAGCGGCGCGGCGATTATCTGGGCGCCACCGTGCAGGTGATCCCCCACGTCACGGACGCCATCAAGGCCTTCATCCGCTCCGACCATGGCGGGGCCGATTTCGTGCTCTGCGAGATCGGGGGCACGGTGGGCGACATCGAGGGCCTGCCCTTCTTCGAGGCGATCCGCCAGCTCGGCGGCGAGCTCGATCCCGCCCCGGTCTATATCCACCTGACGCTGCTGCCCTACATCCCCGCCGCCGGCGAGATGAAGACCAAGCCCACGCAGCACTCGGTGAAGGAGCTGCGCTCCATCGGCATCCAGCCGCACGTGCTCCTGTGCCGCTGCGACCGGCCGGTGCCCGACGACGAGCGGCGCAAGATCGCGCTGTTCTGCAATGTGCGCCCCTCCAGCGTGATCGAGGCGCGCGACCTCGAAAACATCTATGACGCCCCGCTCGCCTATCACGAGGCGGGCCTTGACGCGGAGGTGCTGCGCCATTTCGGCTTGAGCCTCGAGCCTGCGCCCAATCTCGATCGCTGGCGCGCGATCTCGGGCGCGATCCGCAGCCCGGACGGGCAGGTCTCGATCGCGGTCGTGGGCAAATACACCGGGCTGAAGGACGCCTATAAATCGCTGATCGAGGCGCTCCAGCACGGGGGCTTCGCCAACCGCGTGGCGGTGGACATACGCTGGATCGAGAGCGAGACGTTCGAGCGGCCGGAGGGGCCCGCGCTCGATTTGGAGGGCTGCCACGGCATCCTGGTGCCCGGAGGCTTCGGGGAGCGCGGCGCGGAGGGCAAGATCAAGGCCGCGCGCTTCGCCCGCGAGCGCGCGGTGCCCTATTTCGGCATCTGTTTCGGCATGCAGATGGCGTGCATCGAGGCCGCGCGAAACCAGGCGGGGCTCAGGGGCGCCAATTCCACCGAATTCGGGGCCGCCGCCCACCCGATCGTCGGCCTGATGACGGAATGGATGCGGGGCAACGATCTGGAGCGCCGCGCCGCGGGGGGCGATCTCGGCGGCACGATGCGTCTGGGCGCCTACGAGGCCGTGCTCGGGCCCGGCACCAAGGCTGCCGCCCTGTACGGCGCGGACCGCGTGCACGAGCGCCACCGCCACCGGTACGAGGTCAATACCACCTATCGCCAGGCGCTGGAGGCGGCGGGCCTCAAATTCTCCGGTATGTCCCCGGACGGGCTGTTGCCGGAAATCGTCGAGCGGGAGGATCACCCCTGGTTCGTGGGCGTGCAATTCCACCCCGAGCTCAAGAGCCGCCCGTTCGAGCCGCACCCGCTGTTTGCGGCGTTCATCCGCGCCGCGGTGGTGCAGAGCCGGCTGGTCTAGCGTCTGTTCTGGTGGCGTTTCTGCGATGAACCGGCGTCCGCTGCATCGGAAAACGCTCTTATTCCCGATCGTCCTCGGCGGGGGCTTCGCCGGCGGGGTGGTGGATTTCGCCCGTTTCGTCCTCTGCGAGGCTGAAGCCCAGGCTGTCGGCGCCGTTCTCGATATATTCACCGAGGAGCGAGAGGCTCAGCAGGTAGCGCTCGGTCGGCCCGTCGGCGCGCCGCTCGCGGGCGGCCGCGACCGCCTCCTGCCATTCCTCGGGCTCGAAATCCTCCCGCCCCACCCAGACGAGCGCGACCAGGGCGGCGCGCTGCTCCTCGTTCAGGCCCCGGATCGCGCCAGCGAGCTCGCGGCCGGTGGGATTGTCGGGCCCGGGCTCGAGCGCCTGGACGCTGCGGTCGTCGCTCGGGTTCGATCCGTCGTCGGGGTCAACCGCCTGGATCTGCGCGTCGTAGGCGTGGGCGAGGAGGGCGATATGGGCGAGGACGTCGGTGGGGATGGTAAGGCTCGGCGGGCCGGCATACGGGTCTTTGACGGTCATGGGCGAAGCTCCTTGGGAGGGAAAGCCGCCCGCCGCGATCGCGTTCCCCAAGAACGCCGCATCGGGGCCGCCTTGCCGGGAAAGCCAGGATCGACTAACACCCGCGCTTTCCGATCCGCGCGCGCCTTCAGGAGTTCCCCGGCGATGGCCGTCCCCAAACGCAAGACCTCGCCCTCCCGCCGCGGCATGCGCCGCGCGCACGACCGGCTGGGTCCCAACACTTATATCGAGAACGCGGACGGCGAGCTGCAGCGCCCCCACCATATCGACCTGAAAACCGGCAAATATCGCGGCAAGCAGATCCTGAAGCCCAAGGAAGAATAGCGCGCGCCTCCGGTTGCGTTCGCGCGAACGCCCCTCGCATGCACGGGGCGGGGACGTCTTCCGGCCCCGCCCGCTTCGGAGCCCCCCATGACCGGCATCGCCGACATCATCGCGCGTGAGATCCTCGACAGCCGCGGCAATCCGACGGTGGAGGTCGATGTCGTGCTGGAGGACGGCTCGATGGGCCGCGCCGCCGCGCCCTCCGGCGCCTCGACCGGGGCGCACGAGGCGGTGGAGAAACGCGACGGCGAGCTCGACCGCTATCTCGGCAAGGGCGTGCGTGACGCTGTGGAGGCGGTGAACGGGGAGATCTTCAACGCCATCGCCGGCATGGACGCCGAAGACCAGCGCCGCATCGATCAGACGCTGATCGATCTCGACAACACCCCCAACAAGGCCCGCCTCGGCGCGAACGCGATCCTCGGCGTCTCCCTCGCCACCGCCAAGGCCGCCGCGGAAGCCGCCGACATGGCGTTCTACCGCTATGTGGGCGGCCTGCAGGCGCGCGTGCTGCCCACGCCGATGATGAACATCCTCAATGGCGGCGCCCATGCGGACAATCCCATCGACATCCAGGAATTCATGATCGTGCCGGTGGGCGCCGACAGCATGGCCGACGCGGTGCGCATCGGCGCCGAAGTCTTCCACACGCTCAAGAAGGAGCTGAAGGCGGCCGGCCATAACACCAATGTCGGCGACGAGGGGGGCTTCGCGCCCAACCTCTCCTCCGCCGAGGCCGCGCTCGATTTCATCGTCCGTTCGATCGAGAAGGCGGGCTATGTTCCGGGCGAGGATGTGGCGCTGGCGCTGGACGCGGCGGCTACGGAATTCTTTCGGGACGGGCGCTATGCGCTGCAGGGCGAGGGCAAGAACCTGTCCAGCGCCGAGATGGCCCGCTACCTCGCCGATCTGGCCGCCCGCTACCCGATCGTGTCGATCGAGGACGGCATGGCGGAGGACGATTTCGAGGGCTGGAAAATCCTCACCGACCTGCTTGGCGGCTCGTGCCAATTGGTGGGGGACGATCTCTTCGTCACAAATCCCGCGCGCCTGGCGCAAGGCGTCGACAAGGGCCTCGCCAACGCGATCCTGATCAAGGTCAACCAGATCGGCACGCTCACCGAGACGCTCGAGGCCGTCGATATGGCCCACCGGGCGGGCTATGCGGCAGTGATGTCGCACCGCTCCGGCGAGACCGAGGATTCCACCATCGCCGATCTCGCCGTCGCCACCAATTGCGGGCAGATCAAAACCGGCTCGCTCGCGCGCTCGGACCGGACGGCCAAGTATAACCAATTGATCCGCATCGCCGAAGAGCTGGACGACGAGGGCCTGTTCGCCGGCCCGCGCTATATCCGCGGGCGCCGCTAGCGCCGCACGCCCAGCGTTTCTGCAGAGGTCCTCTGCAAAAACGGTGATTTTTCGCAGCCGCAGCAAAAGCCGGTTCGGCTGGATCGACGCTCGCACGGTCGGGTGAACGCCGAATGCGCGACGCATGCGCTATGGCGCGGCGCAGCGCGCCTTCCACTTGCGGCCGATGGCTAGAAGCGGCAAGGCGGTTTGCGATTCGGCGGGCGGACTCGATTCCATTAACACGATCTTAACGTAAAGGGCGGACCCTCGGGGTGCGGGCGGCCGGGCGCGCAGGGGTTCCGGGCCCCCCATTTAAGCAAGCGAAACCAAGGGCGTAGCGATGGACGTGGCGGGGCGTCAGGGAGGGGAGTCACCCACGCGGCGCGCGCCCTCGCCGGTTCTGTCCCTCAGCCTTGCGGCGCTGATCGTCTATCTGGCCGCCCACACCGTGACCGGACGCCATGGCCTGGTCAGTTACATGGGACTGCAGGAGGAAGAACGGGCGCTCATGGCGCAGCGCGAGGCGCTAAAGGCGGAGGCCCGCGCGCTGGACGCCCGCGCCCGACGCCTCGCCAGCGCCCGTCCCGACCTCGATTCGCTCGAAGAGGCGGCCCGCGAAACCATCGATGCTGCCCATCCTGATGAGATAATATTCCTAATTTCTGAGGCCCCTCGCGCGGATGAGCATTGATCGCCGGATAGACGCGGAGCGACGCCGCGCCTAGGTATCGTGCATGACCAGCAAGACCGAGGAAGACCGGCATGGCCGATAGCGGTGGCAAGCGCGTCCGCGCGGCGGCGGGCGAAGAACTCCTCGGTTTCTATCGGGACATGGTGCTGATCCGGCGGTTCGAGGAGCGCGCGGGCCAGCTCTACGGCATGGGGCTGATCGGGGGCTTCTGCCACCTCTATATCGGTCAGGAAGCGGTCGTCGTGGGCATGCAGAGCGCGATCGAGGCGGGCGATCAGGTGATCACCGGCTACCGCGACCACGGCCATATGCTCGCCTGCGGCATGGACCCGAACGGCGTGATGGCCGAGCTTACCGGCCGCATCGGGGGCTATTCCAAGGGCAAGGGCGGCTCGATGCACATGTTCAGCCGCGAGAAGGATTTCTTCGGCGGGCACGGCATTGTGGGCGCGCAGGTGAGCCTCGGCACGGGCCTCGCCTTCGCCAACCGCTACCGGGGCGACGACCGCGTGTGCCTGGCCTATTTCGGGGACGGCGCGGCCAATCAGGGCCAAGTGTATGAGAGCTTCAACATGGCCGCCCTGTGGAAGCTGCCGGTCGTGTATATCATCGAGAACAATCAGTACGCGATGGGCACCTCGGTCCAGCGCTCCTCCTCCGAGACCCACCTCTTCAAGCGCGGCCTGAGCTTTGGGATACCGGGCGAGGAGGTGGACGGGATGGACGTGCTGGCCGTGCAGGCGGCCGGCCGCAAGGCGGTGGCGCGCGCCCGCGCCGGGCAGGGGCCCACGCTGCTGGAGATGAAAACCTATCGCTATCGCGGCCATTCCATGTCGGATCCGGCCAAGTACCGGACCAAGGAGGAGGTCGATGCATTCAAGACCCAGCGCGACCCGATCGACCATCTGAAGAAGCTTCTGATCGAGGGCGGCCACGCCGACGAGGAGGCGCTCAAGACCATCGACCGCAAGGCGCGCGAGACGGTGGCGGCGGCGGCCCAGTTCGCCCAGGAAAGCCCCGAGCCGCCCGTGAGCGAGCTCATGACCGATATCTACGTCGCAGCTTGACGCCCCGATCAATCCGGAGACGGCGCCTTTCATGAGCACTGAGATCCTGATGCCCGCCCTGTCCCCTACCATGGAGGAGGGCACGCTCGCGAAATGGCTGGTCGCCGTGGGCGACAGCGTCCATGCCGGGGACGTGATCGCCGAGATCGAGACCGACAAGGCGACCATGGAGGTGGAAGCCGCCGACGAGGGCGTGGTGGAGAAGATCCTCGTGCCCGCCGGCAGCGAGGGCGTGAAGGTGAACACGCCGATCGCGCTGCTGAAGGGCGAAGCCGCCAACGGCGCCGCCAAGCCCGCCCCGAAAGAGGCGCCGCGCGCCGCCCCGCCCGCAGAGGCCGCAAAAGCGCCCGCCCAACCGGACATGCAGCAGGAGCCCGTCGCCGCGCGCCCTGAGCCGAGCGCCGCACCCGCCCCCGCACCCGTATCGGACCCCGAAATCCCCGCCGGCGCCACGCTGACGCGCACCACGATCCGCGACGCCCTGCGCGACGCCATCGCCGAGGAAATGCGCCGCGATCCCACCGTCTTCCTGATCGGCGAGGAGGTGGGGGAGTATCAGGGGGCCTATAAGGTTTCGCGCGGGCTGTTGGAGGAGTTTGGCCCCAAGCGCGTGGTGGACACCCCGATCACCGAGCACGGCTTTGCGGGCTTGGCCGTCGGCGCCGCCATGGCCGGCCTTAAGCCGATCGTGGAATTCATGACGTTCAATTTCGCCATGCAGGCGATTGACCAGATCGTCAATTCCGCCGCCAAGACGCTCTACATGTCCGGCGGGCAGCTCCGCTCCTCGATCGTGTTTCGCGGCCCCAATGGCGCGGCCGCCCGCGTCGGGGCCCAGCACAGCCAGGATTATTCCTCCTGGTACGCCCACGTCCCGGGCCTGAAAGTGATCGCGCCGTACGATTCCGCCGACGCGAAGGGCCTGCTCAAGGCCGCCATCCGCGATCCCAATCCGGTGATCTTCCTCGAGCATGAAATGCTCTACGGGGAGAGCTTCGACGTGCCGGCGGGGGACGATCACGTGCTCCCGATCGGCAAGGCCAAGGTGCGCCGGCCCGGGCGCGACGTCACGATCACGGCCCATTCGCGCATGGTCGGCGTGGCGCTGAAGGCGGCGGAACTCCTGGCCAAGGAGGGCGTGGAGGCCGAAGTGATCGATCTGCGCACCCTGCGTCCGCTCGACGCCGACACCGTCATCGCAAGCGTCAAACGCACCAACCGGCTGGTGACGGTCGAGGAGGGCTGGGGCCAGAGCGGGGTAGGCGCGGAAGTGGCCGCCCGTGTCGTCGAGGCCGCGTTCGACTATCTCGACGCCCCGCCCGCGCGCGTGCACCAGGTGGACGCCCCGCTCGCCTACGCCGCGAACCTCGAAAAGCTTGCCCTGCCCGACGTCCCCGCCGTGCTGGAGGCGGTCAAGCGCGTGCTGTACCGCTGAAAGGCGCTTCCCCGATGCCGATCGATATCCTGATGCCCGCCCTCTCGCCGACGATGGAGGAGGGCACGCTCGCGAAATGGCTGGTGAAGGAGGGCGACAGCGTCCAGCCCGGAGACGTGATCGCCGAGATCGAAACCGACAAGGCGACCATGGAGGTAGAGGCGGTCGATGAAGGGGTGCTGGAGAAGATCCTCGTGCCCGCGGGCACGGAGGGCGTGAAGGTCAACGCCAAGATCGCGCTGCTCAGCGGGGCCGATGCGCCCGCGCCTGCGGCCGCCAAGCCCGAGCCCGCTCCGCCGCAACCTGAGGCGAGCGCCAAGCCGGAGCCTGCGAAGCCTCCAGCCGCCGCGCCCCCCGCGCCTAAAGAGCAGGGGGAGGGCGGCGCGCGCGTGCTGGCCTCGCCGCTCGCCAAGCGCCTCGCGCAGCAGGCCGGCATCGCTCTTTCCGGGCTTAAAGGATCGGGCCCGAACGGGCGGGTGGTGAAGCAGGACGTCGAAAGCGCGCTGGCCGCCAAGCCCAAGGGCGCGCCCGGCCCTTCCAGCGGCGTCCTGGTGCCCTTCCGCGCCCCGGGCGCCGACGTCGCGAGGCCCCAGCCGGCGGGCTATCCCGAAGGCAGCTACGACATCGTCCCCATGGACGGCATGCGCAAGGCGATCGCGCGGCGGATGACCGCCTCCTTCCGCGACGTGCCCCATTTCCCGCTCACCATCGACGTCGAGATCGACCAGCTTCTTAAGGCCCGCGCCCAGCTCAACGCCCGCCTGGAAGGGGAGGGGGTGAAGCTTTCGGTGAACGATCTCCTGATCCGCGTCGCGGCGCTGGCGCTGAAGAAGGTGCCGGACGCCAATGTCAGCTTCGCGGGCGACGCGATCTGGCGCCACCGCCACGCCCACGTGGCGGTGGCGGTGGCGATCCCGGGCGGCCTCGTGACCCCCGTTGTTTTCAACGCCGAGGCCAAGGGCCTCGCCGAGATTTCGCGCGAGATGAAGGCGTTGGCGGAGAAGGCGCGCGCCCGCAAGCTCATGCCCCACGAATACGAGGGCGGCACCTTCACGATCTCGAACCTCGGCATGATGGGCATCAAGAGCTTCAGCTCGATCCTCAACGAGCCCCAGGCGATGATCCTCTCTGTCGGCGCGGGAGAGAAGCGCCCGATCGTGCGCGACAATGCGGTTGCGGTCGCCACCATGATGACGCTGACGCTCACCTGCGATCACCGGGCGGTGGACGGCGCGATCGGCGCGGAGTTCCTGGCCGCGCTCCGCCTGATGCTCGAAGACCCGATGATGATGATGGCCTGACGCTGCTGGCGGAGAGCCGCCGCCTCAGGATTGGCTGTCGGGGATGAAGCGGCCGGCTGTGCGGTCGTAGGTGAGGCGCAGGCCATGGCCCTCGAACGCCTCCCCCAGCAGGTCCGCCAAAGCGGGTGCGATTTCGGCGGGGGCGGGCAGGGTGTTCGGGTCTTCGCCGGGATAGGCCTTGGCGCGCATCGCGGTGCGGGTGGGCCCGGGATCGGCCAGGTTCACCTTGAGGCCGGAGGGCGCGCAATCCAGCGCATAGGTGCGCACCAGCGCATCGAGGCCTGCCTTGCTGGCGGCGTACGCGCCCCAGAAGCCGCGCACGCGCTTGACCGTCCCGGACGACAAGAACACCGCGCGCCCCGCCGGGCTCAGCCGCAGCAGGGGATGCATGGCCCGGATCAGGCGGGCGTTGGCCACCAGATTGACCCCGATCACCTCCTCCAGCATGGACGGGCGCGCTTGGAAGACCGGGGTCAGCTCTCCCAGCACGCCAGCGCACGCGCCGAGGCCATCGAGCCGGCCGAACCGCTCGAACAAGGCCGCGCCCAGCCGGTCGAGCGCGTCGCCGTCTTTCAGATCGAGCGGGGCGAGCGTGGCCTCCCCGCCCAGCGCGCGGATCTCGTCATCGAGGCTTTCCAAGGCCTTGGCGCTGCGCGCGACCGCCACGATCCGCCAGCCCCGCCCTGCGAGCGCCAGCGCCAGCGCCCGCCCGATCCCGCGCGAGGCGCCGGTGATCAGCGCAAGGCGGCCGTCGGGCGCCGCGCCCACCCTCAGGCCTCGACGAGCAGGGTGAGCTGGAGGTCCTTTGCGGCGCGATCAGCTTGCATGTCCGCGAGCGCGGTGGGGTACTCGCCGGTGAAGCAATGGTCGGTGAATTGGGGATGGACCGGATCGCGCCGCTCCTCGCCCATCGCCCAATAGAGCCCCTCCACCGAGAGGAAGCCCAGCGTGTCCACGCGCAGCTTGGCCGCCATTTCGGGGACGGTGAGCTGGGCGGCCATCAGCTGGTCCGCGCTCGGCATATCGATGCCGTAGAAGTCCGGCCAGCGGATCGGGGGGCTGGCGGAGCGGAAATGCACCTCGCGCGCGCCCGCCTCGCGCACCATCCGCACGATCTTGGCCGAAGTCGTGCCGCGCACGATGGAATCGTCGACGAGGATCACGCGCTTGCCGGCGAGCACGGCGCGGTTGGCGGAATGTTTGAGGCGCACGCCCAGTTCGCGGATGGCCTGGCGCGGCTGGATGAAGGTGCGCCCGACATAATGGTTGCGGATGATGCCGAGCTCGTAAGGAAGGCCCGAGGCCTGGGCGAAGCCCATCGCCGCGGGCACCCCGGAATCCGGCACCGGCACGATCACGTCCGCCTCGGCGGCCTGCTCCTGCGCCAGGCGCACGCCCATGCGCTTGCGGATGTCATAGACGCTGCGCCCGTCCACCACCGAATCGGGGCGCGAGAAATAGACGAACTCGAAAATGCAGGGCCGGGCGCGCGCGCGCCCGAACGGGCGGTGGCTGTCGATCCGCGGGCGCCCGTCGGCGCCCTTGGTGATGATGACGACCTCGCCATTCTCCACGCTGCGCACGAAGCGCGCGCCGATCATGTCGAGCGCGCAGGTCTCCGAGGCAAGGATCGGCGCGCCGTCGAGGTCCCCCAGCACGAGGGGGCGGATGCCGTAGCGGTCGCGCGCGCCGATCAGGGTGTCGTTGGTCAGGCACACGAGCGCATAGGCGCCTTCGACCTGGCGCAGCGCGTCCATGAAGCGGTTCACCACCCCGTCGCGGCGCGAGCGGGCGATCAGCTGCAGGATGACTTCGGTGTCGGAGGTGGATTGGAAAATCGCGCCGTCCTCGACCAATTCGTCCCGCAGGGCGCGGGAATTGGTGAGGTTGCCGTTGTGGGCGATGGCGAAGCCGCCGGTGGAGAGGTCGGCGAAGAGGGGCTGGACGTTGCGGAGCAGCGTGCCCCCTTGGGTGGCGTAGCGGGTGTGGCCGATGGCGGCGAAGCCGGGCAGGCGGCGCGGCACGTCGGGGCCTGAGAAATGGTCGCCGACGAGGCCCAGATGCCGTTCGGTATGGAAGCGCTCGCCGTCCCAGGTGGCGACGCCGCACCCCTCCTGGCCGCGATGCTGGAGCGCGTGGAGGCCAAGCGCGGTGAGCACCGCCGCGTCCTCGCTGCCGAACACGCCGAAGACGCCGCATTCCTCCCGGAGCCGATCATCATCGAGGGACCAATACGCGCCGCCGCTCGGGGAGGGGTCTTGGTCGTGCGCCTGGCTCATGTCCGAACGGCGCCTTTCACAACGTCTCGGCTCCCGGGTCGGAAGCGCTCTTTTCCTTTATATAGTCCCCCGCCTGGGGAACGAAGGATTCGATCGCCTCGGCGGTGGATTCCAGCATCGGATATAGCTGGGCGTTGGCGATCGTGTTGGGCATCTGCGCCTGGGGCGCGCCGGTGATCTGGCGCATCAGCACAATAAAGAGCGCCAGCACCAGGATCCCGCGCGCCGCGCCGAACAAGAGCCCCGCGCCGCGGTCGATCGCGCCGATCTCGCCGGAGGAATGGGCCGCTTTCGCGAGCGCCGAGGTCAAGAAGGTGATCGCCACGAAGACGACGATGAACACCGTGATCACCGCGCCGAGATTGGCGAGGATCTCCGGCGAGATAAAGCTTGTGAACACCGAACTCAGCAACGGGCCGCCGAAATAGGCCGCCACCGCCGCGCCGAGGAATGCGACGATCGAAAACACTTCCCGCAGCAGGCCGCGCGCGAACGCCATGACGCTTGAAATGAGGATAATGGCGATCGCCGCCAGGTCGAACGCCGTCAACTCACCCATCACCGCCTCCGCTGTCAATCGGCGCGTGGCGCCAGCGCCCCCGCCAAATCGCCGATTCTGGCGATCCCCCGCACCTTCACTCCCGAACTGGCGCCCGAGCCGCCCGCTTTCTCCCCCTCCGTCCCCGAGGGTGCGAACGCGGACTTGAACCCCAGCTTGGCGGCCTCTTTGAGCCGCGCCTCCATGCGCCCGACCGCGCGCACATCCCCCGAAAGCGCCACTTCCCCAAACACCACGCAATCGCGCGGCAGCGGTTGTCCCGCAAGCGCAGAAATCAGGGCCGCCGCGGCGGCCAGATCGGCGGCGGGCTCGTTAATTTTAAGGCCCCCCGCCACGCTTAGGTAAACGTCTCTCCCGCCGAAGCCAAGCCCGCAACGCGTCTCCAACACCGCCAGGATCATAGCCAGACGCGCGCTGTCCCAGCCCAGGATCGCGCGGCGCGGGGCCCCGAAACCGGTCGGCGCGGTCAGCGCCTGGATCTCCACCAGCACGGGGCGCGTGCCCTCCATGCCCGCGAACACCGCCGCCCCGCTGGCCCGTTCCCCGGAGGAGCCCAGGAACAGCGCCGAGGGGTTGGGGGTCTCTTTGAGGCCGCCCTCGGCCATCTCGAACACCCCGATCTCATCGACCGCCCCGAAGCGGTTCTTCACCGCGCGCAGAATGCGGAAGGCGTGGCTGCGCTCGCCCTCGAAATAGAGCACGCAATCGACCAGATGCTCCACGACCCGCGGGCCCGCGATTTGGCCGTCCTTGGTGACGTGGCCCACGAGCAGCACAGCGCAGCCCGAGCTTTTTGCAAAACGCGCCAGTTCGTGGGCGCAGGCGCGCACTTGCGTCACCGTGCCGGGCGCAGCCTCGATCTGGTCGGACCAGAGTGTCTGGATGGAGTCGAACACCGCGACGTCGGGCTTGGCGGCCTTCAGCGCCTCCATCACCTTGCGCAGATCGGTTTCCGCCGCCAGCGCGACCGGGGCGTGCGACAGGGCGAGGCGGCGGGCGCGGTCCTGGATCTGGGCCTCCGCCTCCTCGCCGGTGACGTACACCACCGTGCGTCCCGCCAGCGCCAGGCCCGCCGCGGCCTGCAGGAGCAGCGTCGATTTGCCGATCCCCGGATCGCCCCCAACCAGCACCGCGCAGGCCCGCACCAGCCCGCCGCCGCACACCCGGTCAAACTCCGCAATGCCGGTGACCATCCGTTCCGGGATCGCGCCGGCGCCGGCCAGATCGACGAAGGAGAGCCTGCCCGCGCGCTTGGCCTGCGGCTTCAAACCCCCGGGCGCGCTGGCGCGGGCGGCTTCTTCCGCGAGCGTGTTCCACGCTCCGCAGGCCTCGCACTTGCCGGCCCATTTCGCGGTGAGCGCCCCGCAGGATTGGCAAACGAATTGGGTGTCGGGCTTGGCCATCGTGGGAGGCCTAATCCGGTTCGCGCGCCGTGGCGAACAGATCCCGCGCAGGGCCGGCCTCGTCGATCAGATCGGTTCCCGCCTCGATCATGGCGCGCGCGCGGGCGGCGATGGCGGCGCGTTCGCGGGCGGGAATGGCGTCAAGCGCCTTGTAGGCCAGCGACAGGCGGGTGTTGGCGCGCAGGCGCTCGCGGTGGCGGGCCAGGAAATCCCAATAGAGCGTGGTGAACGGGCACGCGCCCTCCCCGATGCGCCGGCCGGGATCGTAGGCGCAGCCGCGGCAATAATCGGACATGCGGTTGATATAGCCCCCGCCCGCCGCATAGGGCTTCGACGCCAACAGCCCCCCGTCCGCATACACCGCCATGCCGTGCACGTTGGGGAGCTCTACCCATTCATAGGCGTCGGCATAGACGATCAGATACCATTCCTCGATCGCCCCAGGCTCGACGCCCCAAAGCAGCGCCAGATTGCCGGTGATCATCAGCCGCTGGATGTGGTGGGCGTAGGCGTGGGCGCGCGTGGTCGCCACCACGTCCGCGACGCACGCCATCGCGGTGTCCCCGCCCCAGTAGAAGGCCGGCAGGGGCGCGTGGGCGTCCAGGGAATTGGTGCTTTTGTACGCGGGCATGCGCAGCCAGTAGAGACCGCGGACATATTCGCGCCAGCCCAGGATCTGGCGCACGAACCCTTCCACCGCATTGATCGGCGCCGTGTCCAGCGCGCCGACGGCCGCCTCCACCACCTCGCGCGCGGTCAAGAGGCCGGCGTTCAGATAGGGGGAGAGAACAGCGTGAAACAGGAACGGCGCGCCCGCCTGCATGGCGTCCTGGTGGTCGCCGAAGCGGGGCAGGGCGTGGGTGAGGAAGTCCTTCAGCGCGGTGCGGGCGTCCGCACGCGTCACCGCCCAGCCGAAACCCTCGAGATCGCCGAAATGGCCCCCGAAGCGGCTCGCCACCAGATCGATCACCGCGCGCGTCACCGCGTCGGGCTTGAAGCGCGCCCGGGGGGGCGGGGTGAAGCCTTTCGGCAGCCGCTTTCTGTTCTCGGCGTCGTAATTCCAGCGCCCGGTGAGCGGCTGCCCGTCCTCCATCAGCACGTCGTGGGTGCGGCGCATGACGCGGTAGAAATGCTCCATCAGGAAGCGGCGCCGCCCCTTCGCCCAGGCCTTGAAATCGTCGATCGAGCAATAAAACCGGTCGTCGGCGCGGATTTCCACCGGCGGATTGAGCGTCGCCTCCCAGGCGCGCATCATTTCCAGCACGCGGTGCTCGCCCGGCTCGGTCACAATCACGCGCGCAGGCTTCAGCGCCGCCACGGCCCGCATCAGCTCGCCGGTGAAGCTCCCGCTATTGCCCGCCTCATCCAGGCGCACATAGCGGACGGTAAAGCCCTCCGCCTCCAATTCGGCCGCGAAATGGCGCATGGCGGAAAACAGAAACGCGATCTTCTGCTTGTGATGGGCGACGTACGTCGCCTCCTCCAGCGCCTCCACCATCAGGATCACGTCCCGCCCGGGCTCGGCGTCCGCGAGGCTGGAGACGGTGCGGGTAAGCTGATCGCCCAGGACGAAGCGGAGCGTGCGCGGCTTTGACCGGCCGCTCACACCACGGCCTGGATCGGCCCCTCCGCGCGGCCATGGATGAACTGGTCCACCCGCGCATCCCCGCTCTGGTCGATCGACGCGGCGGGCCCGCGCCAGACGATGCGACCCTCGTAAATCATGGCGATCTCGTCGGCGATCTTGCGGGCGGAGGCCATGTCGTGGGTGATCGAGATCGCGGCCGAGCCGAGGTCGCGCACCATCTCGACGATCAGATCGTTGATGGCGTCGGCGGTGATCGGATCGAGGCCGGTCGTGGGTTCGTCGAAAAAAAGGATTTCGGGACGGGCGATGATGGCGCGCGCGAGGCTCGCGCGCTTTTGCATGCCCCCGGACAGCTCGATCGGGAAACGCTCGGCGAATTCCGGCGCGAGGCGCACCTTGCGCATGGTCTCAATCGCGCGGGCCTTGGCCTCCTTGCGCGGGACCTTCTGGGAATAGATCAGCCGGAAGGCGACGTTCTCCCAGATGGGCAGGCTGTCGAACAGCGCCCCGCCCTGGAACAGCATGCCGAATTTCGCCGCCAGGCGCTGGCGTTCGCCGCCCTTCAAGTGCGTCACGTCCTGCCCGTCGATCAGCACCTGGCCCGCATCCGGCGTCATGAGCCCGAGCGCGCATTTGAGCGTCACGGATTTGCCCACGCCCGAGCCGCCGATCACCACCAGAGACCGCCCATGCGCGACGTCAAGGTCAACCCCGCGCAGCACTTTGCGCCCGCCCAGCGTCTTTTCCACGCCCGCCAGCATGAGCTTGGGGGCAGGGGGTAAAGGCGCGGTGTCCATGCTCAGGTCGCCCAGAAGGAGGTGATGATGTAATTGGCGGCCAGGATCAGCACGGTGGCGCTGACGACCGCGTCGGTCGCGGCCCGGCCGACGCCGAGCGCGCCGCCCTTGGAGCGGAAGCCGTGATAGGCGCCCATTACCGCGATGATGAAGCCGAACATCGCCGCTTTCGTCATCGACAGCGCCACATCGTCGATCTTCAGGAAGTCGAGCGTGTTGCGGATATAGATCGCGCCGTTGAACCCAAGGCTCGATATGCCCACCAGATAGCCGCCCATCACGCCGATAATGTCGGCCGCCAGCACCAGGATGGGCAGCGAGAGCGTGGCGGCGGTGACGCGGGGGGCGATCAGGAAACGGTAGGGATCGGTGGAGAGGGTGGAGAGCGCGTCGATCTGCTCGGTCACGCGCATGGTGCCGATCTCGGCCGCGATCCCCGCGCTGACGCGCCCGGCAAGCATCAGCCCGGCGAGCACCGGGCCCAGTTCGCGCGTGATGCCCAGCACCACGATGTTCGGCACGAAGCTTTCGGCGTTGAAGCGCGCGCCCCCGACATAGATGTTGAGCGCAAGCGCGGCCCCGATAAACACCGCCGTGAGCCCCACGACCGGCAGGGAGAAATAGCCCAGCCGCATGAATTGGCGCCCCACTTGGCCCGCGTACCAGGGCCTTTGGAAGCAGGCGAGCGCCGCGCGTGCGGCGAAGGCCGAGACCGCGCCCGTCTCGCGCAGCATGCCCAACGTGGTGCGCCCGATGCTCAGGAAGGGGTTCACGCGCCGCCCCGCGCGGGTGCGCGCGCCAGCGCGGCGCCGAAGCTTGTGAGGATTTCGTAAGCGAGCGTGCCGGCCTGAGCGGCGACCGCGTTCAACGCCATGTTCAGGCCGAGCATCTCCACCTCATCCCCCTCCTCGACCCCCTGCCCGGCGGCCACCGAGGTGACGTCCAGCGCGACAAGATCCATCGACACCCGTCCCAGGATCGCGCAGGCCGTTCCGGCGACGAACCCATAGCCTTTCCCCGAGAGCGACCGCAACAACCCGTCTGCGTAGCCGATCCCGACGGTGGCCACCCGCATCGCCGCCGTGGCCACGAAGCTCGCCCCGTACCCCACGCTTTCCCCCGCCGCGATTGTGCGGACCTGCAGGATCGGGGCGTAAACGGCGGCGCACACGGCAAGGGGCGCGTCCGCGGGCGTATCGAGCGGCCAGCCCCCATAAAGCCCGATCCCGGGCCGGATCAGGTCGAACGCGTAATCGGGGCCGAGCAGCGCGCCCGCGCTCGCCGCAAGGCTGCGCGGAGCGCCTGGAAAGAGGGCGGCGGCGTCCAGGAAACGCTGGCGCTGGCGGGCGTTGAACGGGTGGGCGGGATCGCTGGCGCAGGCCAGATGGCTCATCACCAGGGTGGGGGGCGCGCCCAAGGCGTCGCGCGCGGCGCCGGCCTCGGCGGCGGGAACGCCCAGCCGGTTCATCCCGGTGTCGAGGTGCAGCCCCGCAGGGCTCGCCTCGCCCCAGGCCGCGATCGCGGCCATGGAATTCAGCACCGGGCGCACCGCGCCGGCAGCGAACCCGGCCTGCTCCGCACGGGCGCCGGCGCCGTTCAGCGCATAGATCACCGGCCCCGCGCCAAGCGCTGCGCGCACCGCCAGCGCCTCCCCGAGGGTGGCTGTGAAAAACGTCCGGCAGCCCGCTTTGGCCAAGGCCCTGGCCATGGCCGGCGCGCCCAGGCCGTAGGCGTCCGCCTTGACGACCGCGCCGGCCTCGCGCGCGCCGAGGCCCGCGAAGTAGCGCCAGTTCCGCGCCGCCGCCTCGGGATCGACGACAAGCCGCGCCGCCCGCTCTCGCCACGGCCCTTCATTCGCCCCCGGTCTGGGGCGCGCGGTCGAGGTTTCCAAAGCGGGTGTAGCGGCTGTCAAAATAGAGTTTCACCTTGCCGATGGGCCCGTGGCGCTGCTTGCCGATCAGCACTTCGGCCTGGTTGCGCACCTCGTCGACCTGCTTTTGCCACGCGAAATGCTCGTCCGTGCCCGCGCGCGGCTCGGCGCGTTCGAGATAATAGGATTCCCGATACACGAAGAGAACCACGTCCGCATCCTGCTCGATCGAGCCCGATTCGCGCAGGTCCGAGAGCTGGGGGCGCTTGTCGTCGCGCGTCTCGACCTGGCGGGAGAGCTGGGACAGCGCGATCACGGGGACTTTCAGGTCCTTGGCCAGCGCCTTCAGCCCTTGCGTGATCTCGGAGACCTCCTGCACCCGGCCCTCATTCTTGCGCGAGGCGGAGGTGACGAGCTGGAGGTAATCCACCACGATCAGATCGAGGCCCTTGGTGCGCTGGAGCCGGCGCGCGCGCGCCTGCAACTGGGCGATGCCGATGGCCCCGGTCTCGTCGATATGCAGCGGCAGGGCCTGCAGCTCGACGGCGGCGTCCTTCAGTTTCTCGTATTCGTTCTTCTGGATCTTGCCGCGCCGGATGCGGTCGGATTCGATCCCCGCATGGTCCGACAATAGCCGCGTGGCCAATTGCTCGGCCGACATTTCGAGCGAGTAGAAGCCCACCACCCCGCCCGCGGGCTCCCCCTCCGCGCCCGCCCGGCGCGAGGCGTAAAGCCGGTTGCGCGCGACGTTGAAGGCGATGTTGGTGGCGAGCGCGGTTTTGCCCATCGAGGGCCGCCCGGCCAGGATCACCAGGTCCGAAGGGTGCAGGCCGCCCAGCATCCGGTCGAGATCGACGAGCCCCGTGGCCAGGCCCGAGACGTCGGATTTGCTCTCATAGGCGGCCGCCGCCATCTCGATCGAGGTGGTGAGCGCCTTGTCGAAATCGGCGAAGCCCTTGGAGGTCGACCCGCTCTCGGCCAGGGAAAAGAGGCGCCGCTCCGCCTCCTCGATCTGGTCCTGGGCGGTCTCCTGCTCGGGCGGAGCGATGGCGAGGGTTGTGATATCCTCGCCCAGCCGGATCAGCTCGCGCCGCAGCGCGAGGTCATAGATGAGGGCGGCGTATTCCGCTGCGTGCGCGGACAGCCGGGCGGCGTTCTCCAGCAAGGTCAGCAGGTAGGCCGCGCCGCCGATCTCGGCCAGGCCCCCGTCGCGGGCGAAATGTTCACGCAAGGTTACACCGTCGGCCAGCCGGCCCTTGGCGATCATCCCCGCGCACACCTCGAAGATGCGCCCGTGGACGGGGTCGTAGAAATGGGCCGGGCGCAGCCGGTCCCCGATCCGGTTGAAGGTCTCGTTGTCGAACAAGAGCGCGCCGAGCAGCGCCTGTTCGGCCTGGAGATTGTGCGGCGCCGGTTTCGGCGCGGGGAGGGGGAGGCTTCCATCGGCGGGCATGGCCGCACCAAACCACGCCGCCCGGCCCAGCGAAATCGTGGGCGCACGCGCCGCTCACAGCCCCGCGCACTTATTCCATAAGGCTCAGCAATTGCTCTAGAAATACTCAGAGTTCGGCCGTCGCCGAAGCCTGGCGGAGCCGCGTGCGGGAGCCGCCCTAGTCTTCGCGCAGGGGCGCTTCATTGGCGATGCTGGCCGCGGCCAGCTCGCTCGCTTGGGCTTCGGCCTGGGCGCGATCTTCCGCGGCTGCCAGCGCCACCACGTCCTCGCCCTTGGCTTGACGCTCGGCCTCGTCGGCGGAGCGGGCGACGTTAAGCGTGATGTTGACCGCCACTTCGGGGTGCAGGCGCACCCGCACGCCGTGCAGGCCCAGCGTCTTGATCGGCTTGTCGAGCACGACGGCCTGGCGCGCGATCGTGTGGCCGGCGGCGGCGGCGGCGTCGATGATGTCGCGCGCGGACACCGAGCCGTAGAGCTGGCCGCTATCGCCGGCCTGGCGCAGCAGCACGAAGCTTTGCCCGTCGAGCGCGGCGGACGCGGTCTCGGCGCCGGCGCGCGCTTCGGCGTTGCGCGCTTCGATATCGGCCCGCTGGGCCTCGAAGCGCTCGAGATTGGCGGGGGTGGCGCGCAGCGCCTTATTCTGGGGCAGCAGGAAATTCCGGGCGTAGCCGTCCCGCACGCGCACCACGTCGCCGATCGCGCCCAATTTGTCCACGCGCTCCAGAAGAACGATTTGCATGCGCTTGAACCTGCTATTGGACGGCGTAGGGCAGCAGCGCCAAATGGCGCGCGCGCTTGATGGCGATGGACAATTCGCGCTGCTTCTTGGCGGAGACCGCGGTGATGCGGGCGGGCACGATCTTGCCCTTCTCGGAAATGTAGCGCTGCAGCAGCTTCACGTCCTTGTAGTCGATCTTCGGGGCGTCCGCGCCGGAGAACGGGCACACCTTGCGGCGGCGCCCGAAGGGCCGGCGCGCCGGGATGTTGGAGATGTTGACCTTGTTGGCGTTCGACATCGGCTGGCTCCTATTCGTCGCCGCCGCGGTCGTCGCGGTCGCCGTCGCGGCGGGCGCGGCGCTTCTCGTCGCGGTCGCGGCGGGCGAGAACGGGGGAGGGTTCCTCGTCCAGCGCTTCCACGCGCACCGTCATGAAGCGGACGATGTCCTCGTTGATGCGGTGGCGGCGCTCCAATTCGTGCACCGCGGCGGCGGGCGCGTCGAGATTGAGCAGCGCGTAATGGCCCTTGCGGTTCTTGTTGACCCGATAAGCGAGGTTCCGCAGGCCCCAATATTCGGACTTGCCCACCTTGCCGCCGAGATCGACGATGGTGCGGGTGATGTCCTCGATCAGGGCGTCGACCTGCTGGGGCGAGATATCCTGCCGCGCGATCAGCACGTGTTCGTAAAAAGCCATCCTCATCCTTCCCGAAGCTGCGGCGGATCAGGCGGGGAAGGGCCGCCCGGCCCGATGGATCCGGGATGGCGCGCAAGGGCGCGCCGCGGACCGCAGCTTGCTTTCAAGGAGCGGCAAAATACGCATCGGCGATGTTGGCGCAAGCGGAATGTGGTGCTAGGGCGATCGCCTCTCGCGCAACCACCCCCACCCGCAAGGCTCCATGGCGCTCGCATTCGTGTTTCCCGGGCAGGGCAGTCAGGCCGTCGGCATGGGCAAGGGCCTGGCGGAGGCGTTCGCCTCGGCCCGGCTCGTGTTCGAGGAGGTGGATGAGGTGCTGGGCGAGCGGCTGTCGCGGCTGATCTGGGAGGGCCCGGAAGAGACGCTGACGCTAACCGCCAACGCCCAGCCCGCGCTGATGGCGGTGAGCCTCGCGGCCGTGCGGGCTCTGGAGGCCGAGTTCGGGGTGCGCCCGGGCGCGGCGGCGTGCCTGGCCGGGCATTCGCTGGGCGAATATTCCGCGCTCGCCGCCGCCGGCGCGCTGACTTTGGCCGATACCGCCCGCCTGCTGCGCCTGCGCGGGCGCGCCATGCAAAACGCGGTGGCGCCCGGGCAGGGCGCGATGGCCGCGCTCCTGGGGGCGAGCCTGGAGCAGGCCGAAGCCGCCGCCGCCGCCGGGGCGGCGCTCGGGGTATGCGAAATCGCCAATGACAACGCCGAGGGCCAGGTCGTCCTGTCCGGCGCCGCCGCCGCCGCGGTCGAGGCCGCGCTCGCCCATGCGCGGGCGGACGGGGTGCGCAAGGCGATGCTGCTCAACGTCTCGGCCCCGTTCCATTGCGCGCTGATGGCCCCCGCCGCCGCGGCCATGGAGGAGGCGCTCGCCGGGACCGAGATCGCCCCGCCCGCGGCCCCGATCGTGGCCAATGTCACCGCCGCCCCCGTCACGGCCCCGGCCGAGATCCGCGCGCTTCTGGTCGCCCAGGTCACCGGCCGGGTGCGCTGGCGCGAAAGCGTTGCGGCCATGGCCGCGCTCGGCGCAGAGCGCCTGGTCGAGATCGGCTCCGGGAAAGTGCTGTCGGTCATGGCGCGCCGCATCGAGCCTGCGCTCCCGGCGCTCGCGCTGCAGACGCCCCAAGAGCTCGAGGCGTTCGCAAAAGAGCTGGGCGGCGGCGCCTAAGCCTTAGACCTGAAAGGCCCCCATGTTCGACCTCACCGGCAAGACCGCCCTGATCACCGGGGCCAGCGGCGCGATCGGCGGCGCGATCGCGCGCGCGCTGGCGGCGCGTGGGGCGCGCGTGGCGCTGTCGGGGACGCGGATGGAGGCGCTGGAGGCGCTGGCGGGCGAGATCGGCGCCGGCTGCGCGGCGCTCGCATGCGACCTGTCGGACCGCGCGGCGGTGGAGGGGCTCGCGGCCCGCGCCGAAGCCGCGCTCGGCGGGCTCGACATCGTGGTGGCGAACGCCGGGCTCACCCGCGACGGGCTGTTGGTGCGGATGAAGGACGAGGATTGGGCCCAAGTGATGAGCGTCAATCTGGAGGCCTATTTCCGGCTCTCGCGCGCGGCCCTGCGGGGCATGATGCGCAAGCGCTGGGGCCGGATCATCGCCATCTCCTCGGTCGTCGGCGTGACGGGCAATCCCGGCCAGACCAATTACGCGGCCTCCAAGGCCGGCATGATCGGCTTCACCAAGGCGCTCGCGCAGGAGGTGGCCAGCCGCAACGTCACCGCCAATTGCATCGCGCCTGGCTTCATCGCCTCTCCCATGACGCATGACCTGCCCGCCGCCCAGAAGGAGGCGCTCCTTGCCCGCATCCCCGCCGGGCGACTGGGCGAGGCGGAAGACGTCGCGGCCGCGGCGGTGTATCTGGCCAGCGAAGAGGCGCGCTACGTCACGGGGCAGACGCTGCATGTCAATGGCGGAATGGCCATGCTATGAACGGCGATTCCCGGAGCGGCGGGGCTGCTGGCCAAGCCGAAAGGGATGTGTTAGGCGAACGCCGAAAGCAACAGATGAGACGCCGTCGCAACGGCGAGCCTCATGCCTTTTAACGGTTTTTCAGGTAACGTGAGGCGTCCATGTCCGACGTGTTTGAGCGGGTTAAAGCGATCGTGGTGAAGCATCTGGAGGCGGCCCCCGAGAAGGTCGTCGAGAAGGCGAGCTTCATCGACGACCTGGGCGCCGACAGCCTCGACAATGTCGAACTCGTCATGGCCTTCGAGGAAGAGTTCAGCATCGAAATCCCGGACGACGCCGCCGAGCACATCCAGACGGTGGGCGACGCGGTGAAGTTCATCTCCAGCAAGCTCGGCTGATCCGGCCGCGACCCGGGGAGGGCGGCTGAGCATGCGGCGTGTGGTGATCACCGGGATGGGGCTCGTGACCCCGCTGGGGCGCGGGCGGGAAATTTCCTGGCGGCGCTTGATCGCGGGGGCCTCCGGCGCGGGCCCCATCACCCATTTCGACGCCTCCGACTTGCCGTGCCGCGTCGCCTGCCTCGTGCCGCGCACGGACGGGCGGGGCGGGGGCGGGCCGGACGTCGAAGGCTCCTTCGATCCTGACAAGACGCTGAGCCCGAAGGACCAGCGGCGGATCGACGATTTCATCCTCTACGGCATCGCCGCTGCAGACGAAGCGATCGCGGATTCGGGCTGGCGGGCGGAAAGCGAAGAGGATCGCCTGCGCGCGGGGGTGATGATCGGGTCCGGCATCGGCGGCCTCAGCGCCATCGCCGACACCGCCCTCCAGCTCGCCCGGGACGGGCCCCGCAAGATCAGCCCCTTCTTTATCCCGAGCGCGCTGATCAATCTGTGCTCCGGGCAGGTATCCATCCGCCACGGGCTGAAGGGCCCCAACCATTCCGTCGTCACCGCCTGCGCCACCGGCGCGCACGCGATCGGCGACGCCGCGCGCCTGATCAAGCTGGGCGATGCGGATATGATGGTCGCCGGCGGGACCGAGGCCGCGGTGTGCCGCCTCGGCATGGCGGGCTTTGCGGCGCTGCGCGCGCTGTCCACCGG
>JANNOI010000045.1:0-93755 GCA_031398975.1 Alphaproteobacteria bacterium
GTGGCCACCAGCCCGAACCCGCCGCGCAAGTTCCTCAAGCCGCTTGAGTGTCGTGATCTCAAGCTCGAGCTCGGCGGCGGTGCGCGCGGCGCTCGCGCCATCGACGAGCTCCTCCTCGAGTTCTTCCAGCTCGTCGTCCGCGAGATCGTCGTAGCTATCCGGGTCGTCGTCCGCCTCGAGTTCGCGGAGCACCACGCCCGCGTTCCCCCGGTAGTTCGCCTGCGCCGTCGCCCGAATCTTCCACTCGCCCAGCTCGCCTTCGAGGCGGCCGCGGCGGCGATCGAGGCGGCGGGCTCCAGCCTCGGCGCCCCCACTGGCGGCTAGCCGGGGGCGGGGCGAGGCTGTAAGGCTTGGCCATGGACGCGCGCTTGACCGTATCGACCACTAGCACCGGCTGAGGCCGGCGGCGCGGGCCTCGGGCGCGCCGCGACGGCCGCGCGCATCCCGGGCCTCCCTCCATCGCCAAACCACCGCCTCACCACCGTCAAGACCCCGCCATCATGCGCCCTCAGGCCTCTCCCGATCCCCAATCCGCAAAGCCCCGCATGGGCTTTCCGGCGCGGGCGCTGCGGGGGCTGATCCGGGTGTACCAATGGACGCTGTCCCCGCTGATCGGGGGCCAATGCCGCTACCTTCCCACCTGCTCGGCCTATGCGCGCGACGCGATCGGCGCGCACGGGGCGTGGCGGGGAAGCTGGATGGCGGCGGCGCGGCTGTGCCGTTGCCGCCCCGGGGGCGGCCACGGCTGGGACCCCGCGCCCCTGCATGTCCGTGCGGCCTGGTGGGCGCCGTGGGCCTATGGCGACTGGCGCGGCGGCTATCGGCCCGCGCCGCCCGACGATCCCTGCTGCTGAAAGACCCGATCATGCCGGCTTTGACCTTTCCGGACGGCCAGGTCCGTTCCTTCCCCGACGGCGCGAGCGCGCTCGATGTCGCGGAAAGCATTTCCAAATCCCTCGCCAAGAAGGCCGTGGCCGCCACCCTCGACGGCAAGCTCTACGACCTGAAGCGCCCGATCGGGCGCGACGGCGCGATCGCGCTGTTGACGCGCGAGGACCCGGCGGCGCTCGAAGTGCTGCGCCACGACGCCGCCCACGTGCTGGCGCACGCGGTGCAGGAATTGTTCCCGGACGCGCAGGTCACGATCGGGCCGGTGATCGAGGACGGCTTCTTCTACGATTTCGCCCGCGAGACCCCCTTCAGTCTCGACGATCTGCCCCGTATCGAGGCGAAGATGCGCGAGATCGTCGATCGCGACATCCCCATCACCCGCGAAGTCTGGACGCGCGAGGAGGCGATCGCGCATTTCCGCTCCATCGGCGAGTTCTACAAGGCTGAGATCATCGCCGATCTGGGCGCAGACGAAGAGATCTCGATCTACCGCCATGGCGGGGAATGGCTCGACCTCTGCGTGGGACCGCACCTGCCGTCCACCGGCAAGCTGGGCAAGGCGTTCAAACTTACCAAACTCGCCGGCGCCTATTGGCGCGGCGATCCGAAGAACCCGCAACTGCAGCGCATCTATGGCGCAGCCTTCGCCAGCGAGGCCGCGCTTGAAGCCTATCTCACGCGCCAGGCGGAGGCCGAAAAGCGCGACCATCGTAAAATCGGCAAGCAGATGGGCTTGTTTCACTTCCAGCCGGAGGCGCAAGGCTCCGTGTTCTGGCACGCGCAGGGCTTCCTGCTGTGGCGTACGCTCGAGGCCTACATACGCCGCCGGCTCGACGCGGCGGGCTATGAGGAGGTCAAGACCCCGCAATTGCTGGACGCCAAGTTCTGGGAGCAATCGGGCCATTGGTCGAAGTTCCGCGAGAACATGTTCGTCGTGCCGGATGAAATTCCGTCTACGGAGGAAGAAGCGCCGGTGCTGACGGGCGAGGGGCCGCTCATGGCGCTGAAGCCGATGAATTGCCCCGCCCACGTGCAGATTTTCAAAAGCGCCCAGCGCTCCTATCGCGATCTGCCGATGCGGATGGCGGAGTTCGGCTGCTGCCATCGCAACGAAAGCCACGGCGCGCTGCACGGGCTGATGCGGGTGCGCCAGATGACCCAGGACGACGCCCACATCTTCGCCCGCGACGACCAGATCGGAGACGAAACGGCCCGCTTTCTGGCCCTGTTCGCCGCCGTCTACGCCGATTTCGGCCTCACCGACATCCGCTACAAGCTCGCCACCCGCCCCGAACAGCGCGCCGGCGAGGACGCAGTTTGGGACCGGGCGGAGGCGGCGCTGGCCGATGCGCTCACGGGCGCGGGGCTTACCTTCGAATACGCCCCCGGCGAGGGCGCTTTCTACGGCCCCAAGCTCGAATTCCACATGACCGACGCGATCGGGCGCAGCTGGCAGTGCGGCACCTTCCAACTCGATTACGTCCTGCCCGAGCGGCTGGACGCGTTCTATATCGGCGAGGACGGCCAGAAGCAGCGCCCCGTCATGCTGCACCGCGCGGTGTTCGGCACGTTCGAGCGCTTCCTGGGCATCCTGATCGAGCATTACGCGGGGGCGTTCCCGCTCTGGCTCGCGCCGACGCAGGTGGTGGTGGCCACCATCACCTCCGACGCCGAAACCTATGCCGCGCGGATCGCCGGGCAGCTCCGCGCCGCGGGCCTGCGCGCCAGCCTCGACGTCCGCAACGAAAAGATCACCTACAAGATCCGCGAGCATTCGCTGGCGAAGGTCCCGGTGATCGCGGTGGTCGGGCGCAAGGAGGCCGAAAGCGGCCAGCTCGCGCTGCGTCGCCTCGGCGGGGAGGCGCAAACCGTCCTGGGCGCGGACGAGGCCGTGGCGCTGCTGGCGCGCGAAGCGATCGCGCCCGATCTGGCCGGCCGGCCATGAGCCAGCCCCCGCTCAGTAATGAAAGCTTTTCCCGCCGCGGCGGGGTTGTGGCCTGGTTTCTCATGGCGCTGCCGTTCACCAGCCTGGGCGGCGGGGCGGCGCTCGCCCCGATCGGGGCCGTGGCCGGGGTGCTCACGGCCCCCTGGTCGCTCCTGCGCCAAGCTGTGGCCTCGGGCAGCCTCGCTTTGGCGCTTGTGGCGGCGTTCGTGGTCTGGGCCATGGCTTCGGCGGCGTGGTCTCCCGCGCCCGGGGCCTGGCTTACGGCGTTGATGTTCGGCCTCACCGTGTTTGGGCTTGGCCTCTTCATCCTGGCGGCGGGGGTGGGCCGCGCGCGGGACCGCGAATTGGTGCGCCGCGCAGCGGTTGCGGGCTTGACTGCGCTGATGGCGGTGGCCGCGGTCGAGGCCCTGTTCGATTATCCGGTGGCCCGCCAGCTCGCCCCCCTCGAAGGCGCCCTCGCGCCCGAGCCGGACAGCGCCCGTGCGGGACCGCCCGAGCCGAACGCCGTCGCCGCCGAGCCCGGACCCCTCACCACGATCGACCCCGCCGTAACGGGCGCGCCCGACGCCGTCGCCGAGACCGTCCCCGCCAAGACCCGTCATGGCGACGCCGCCTTTTTCCAGCCGGACGGCGCGCGGATGGCGGCGATCGCGATCGTGTGCGTGTGGGGGACGGCCGCGATGCTCGCGCCGTTCAGCTGGCCGGGCTGGATCGGCATGGCGGGGTTGTTTTTGGGCGCGGGATGGCTCTGCCTGCAATTCAACATGCCGGCCAATGCGGCGGCGCTGGCGGCGGGCCTCGCGGCGGCGGGCGCTGCGCTGCGCTGGCCGCGGGCGGGGGTTTCGGTAACCGCGCAGGCGGCGGCGGCCGGGCTGGTCGTGGCGCCGCTGGCCATGGCCCCGGCGGGCGCCTTCCTGGCGGACGTCGTCAAGGCGTTCACCGGGCAGGAAGCCCCGCTGGTCTGGTACGCCCGGCTCGAGACCTGGGCCTACGCGGTGGGGCGCATGCGAGAGCACTTGTTCTGGGGCTACGGGATGGACGCCTCCAGCACGTTCGACGCCGTTTACAACATGAACGGCTTCACCCTGGCCTATATCCCCGGCCACCCCCATAACGCCGCCATCCAGATTTGGCTCGAGACCGGCTTTATCGGCGCGGTGCTGGCGGTGGCGGCGCTGGCGGCGTTCGGGCGCCGGGCGGGCGCGGCGCTGGCGGAGGATCGCTGGGCCGCCGCCGCCGCCGCCGGCGCAGTGATGAGCGCGGCGGTGATTTCGCTTCTCACCATGGCGGCCTGGAGCGGGTGGTGGTGGGCGACGCTCGCGGCGGGCGCGGCGCTTGTGCGGGCTTCGCGACGGACGACATGATGGGCTTGTTTTAGCGCGCGCCCCGGGCGACGTTAGACATCGAGACAACCATGACCTCTGAAACCTCCCGGCCCCGCTCCCTTCCCGCCGACACCGGCGTGCGCGTCTCCGCCATCATCGTCGTGGGGGAGAACGCGTCCGCGCTCGAACTCTGTCTGCGCGGGGTGTTGGGGGAGCCTTGGGTGGATGAGCTGATCCTGGTGGACGCCGGCGCGCCCCCGGGCGTGGCGTCGAGCCTGCGCGCGCTGCAGGCGGACCGGCGCGACGTCCGCTTCCTGCAGCCGGGCGAGCTCTTGACCCATACCGAAGCGCGCAATCTGGGCGCAGGGCGCGCACGCGGACGCTGGCTCCTGTTCCTGGACGCCGATGTCGTGCTGCAGCGCGGGGCGGCGGAAAAGCTCATCCGCGCCGGGCGGCTGGCGCGCACGCCCTGGGTTATCGGCGGCGGGCTCACCGATTCCAAAGGCCGCGCCACTGGCCTGCACGCCCACGCCCCGCTGCGCCGGCGCCCCGCGCCGGTGGAGGCGGTGGACGGCGCCTTCCTGCTGACGCCGCTGGCGGAGTTCAACGCGCTGGGCCGGTTCGACGAGGATTACACCCTCTACGGCGAGGCGCGCGATCTGTGCCGGCGCGCGCGCGACGCGGGCGGGACCGTATGGCTGCAGCCGATGGCGGAGGCGATGCAGGTCGGCGCGGGCAGGGTGCGCAATCCCGCGATCGACGAGGCGCGCCGCGCCTGGGCGGACGCGCGCTATGCGCGCAAATACGCCAAAGGCCCCGCCGCACGCCTGGCCGCCGGCCTTTGGGGCGGGATGGCGACGTGCTGGGGCGCGCTCAAGGGCCTGGCGGCCCAGCCGATGCGCCGGCTGGGATCGTAGACGCCAAGCGAACCCTTCCGGGTTGCAGCCGCACCGGATCGTTCTTCGAGTAATTGAGCCCTCCAACCGCCTCGCCCAGGGGGAGGAAGGCGAGCCCGCGCGCGGCGAGCCCCGCCCGGAAGGCGGCCTCCTGGCGCTGCTCCACGATCACGGCCTGGCCCGGGGCGGCGGCTCTAGCGGCGTGCTCTGCGCTCAGGAGCGCGGTGTCGGTGCGCGTCAGGAACACGAAGCTCGGCTCCCGGTAGCCCAGCGCGAACAGCCGCCCCGCCCCGGGCGAGAGCCGCGGATGCAGCCCCGCCCGCGTCAGCGCCGCCGAAGCCTCCGCCGAGACCAGGACGTCGCGCGCTTCGGGCAGAAGGCGCTGGCGGGCCTCGTAGCCGAACAGGAGCGCCCCCGAAAGCAGGCTCGCGAGCGCCAGCGGAAGCCGCCGGGCCAGCGCATAGGCGAGCACGAGCGGGACGAGGATCGCCGCGCCGGCGAGCGCGGTCTGCGCGGCGCGGCGCAGGTCGGCGTCCGCGTCGCCCGGCAGCAGCATCGAGATCGCGCCGGCGGCCCCCGCCAGCGCAGCCCCGATCAGCGCCATCGCCAGCCCGCCCGCGGCGCGCGTCCACGGCCACGGCCGCTCGAACGCCGCCAGCAACCCCGCCCCGCACAATAGCGCGAGCGCCGGATAGGCGGGTAAGGGGTAATGGACGAGCTTGGTGGGTAGCGCCTCGAATGCAAGCCAGACCGGAACCGCCCACGCCAGCAGAAACCGCACGCCCGCCTGGGCCGGATCGCCGGCCGGCGCGCGCACGCCCGCCCAGACGAGCCGCGCCGCCGCCGGGAGCGCGACCGAGGCCGGAAACAGGAGCAGCCAGACCAGCAGCGTGTGCACGCCCGGCGGCCCGCCATGGCCCTCATCCCCCCCGCCCAGCTTCGGCCCCAGATCGTCCTGGTAGGCCGCAAGGAAAAAACCCCCGTCCGAGGCGAGGCTGATCGCGACCGCCCAGGGCAGGACGATCGCGCCCGCGAGCGCCGGCCCCGCCGGCCAGCGCAGCGGCGCAAGCCAGGCCGCGCGCCGCTCCCACCCCCAAAGCGCCGCCGCCGTGAGCCCAACCACCATCGGCGTCACCGGGCCCTTGATCAACACGCCCGCGCCCAGCGCGCCCCAAAACAGCAGCGCCAGCCCGCGCGCCGGGCCGCCCTTCGCTTGCGTCGCGGCCCGCGCCCGCAGGCGCGCCAGGGCGGCGAGCGCGAGGGTGGTGGCTGCGCATAAGGCGGAATCGGTCTTGGCGATCATCGCCTCGCTCGATCCCAGCACGCAGCACGCGAACAGCGCCGCCCCCACGAACGCCGCCCGCCGCCCCACCAGCACGATCCCGCCCCAGAAGGCCGCCGCCGCCGCGACCATGAAGCCGAGCGTCGAGGGCAGCCGGTAGGCCCAGATCGCGCGGTCCTCCACCTGCGAGAACGCCGCCACGGACGCGGCCTGCAGCCAGTGGATCGCGACCGGCTTTTTCGTGCGCGGGTCCTCCTGCACCGCGATGCGCACGAAATCTCCCGTCTCCAGCATCTGGGCGGTGGCCTGGGCGAAGCGGCTTTCGTCGCGGTCGAGCGGGGGGATCGAGAACACGCCCGGCAGGGCGGCGGTAAGCGCCAGCAGCGCGATCACCGCATAGGCGCGCCAGCCGGCGGCGAGGCGGTCGATAAGGTCGGGCGTCGGCATGGGCCGAAACCTAGCGCCAAGCCAAGGGCGTGTCTTGCCGGGCTCGCCTCCGCGCGCGGGGCGCGCTAGACCCCTGCCGCGGGATCGCTGGCGATGAGGAAAGGGCCGACGTGGCCGAGGCGGTGGAATTGAGCGTGGTGGCGCCGGTGCGCAACGAGGCGGGCAACGCCGCAGCGCTCGCGCGCGAGATCGCCCAGGTGCTGGACGGGCGCGCCTTCGAGATCATTTTTGTGGACGACGCCAGCCGCGACGACACCCGCGCCGAGCTCGCCGGGGCGCGTCAGGATCTCGCGAGCCTGCGGATCCTGGGCCACCGCCGCAACGCCGGCCAGAGCCGGGCGATCCGCACCGGGGTGCTGGCCGCGCGCGGCCCGATCGTGGCGACCCTGGACGGGGACGGGCAAAACGACCCGGCGGACCTTTCGCGCCTGCTGGCGCGCATCACCCGTCCGGATGCGCCCGCGGATTTAGCGCTAGTGGCCGGCCAGCGGCGCAGCCGCCAGGACACCCAGGCCAAGCGCGTGGCGTCGCGGATCGCCAATGGCGTGCGCCGGCGGCTGCTGAACGACGGCGCTGCGGATTCGGGATGCGGCATCAAGGTATTCAAGCGCGACGCCTTCCTTCGGCTGCCGTATTTTGATCATATGCACCGCTACATGCCCGCGCTCATGCGCCGTGAGGGCTACCAGGTGGAATTCCTGGACGTGAACCACAGGCCGCGGGGGGCGGGACGGTCGAATTACACCAATCTGGGCCGCCTGGCGGCGGCCATGAGCGATCTGTTCGGGGTGCTGTGGCTCGCCAGCCGCGCCCGCGACCCGGGCGGGGCGGACGAACTTTGAGCGCTGCTGGCGCGGGAGGCTTTGATGGCCAAGTCCGACATCCCGAGCGAAGATATCGCGACCATGCGCGAGTTGTCGCGTATCGAGCGTAGGGGAAGCAGGCAGGGCAGGGCCGATGCGGCCGCGGGGGGTGTGCAAATGGGGGCGGTTTTCGGGATTTTCCCGCTCATTCTGGTGCCGGTGCTGATCTACAACATCATCGCCTTCGGCGGGTCCGCGATCAGCGGGGACGCGGCCGTGCGCGATCAGTTCGACGCCGCCGCCTTGATCATCCCGATGGCTTCGCGGGTGTCGTGGTCGATCACCTGGGGGGAGGTGTTGCTGCTCCTCTCGCTGATGCTGTTGTTCGTGGAATTGCTGAAATCCACCAGCACCGGCTCGGCGGCCATCTTCAATCACGCGCTGTCGATGCTCGTCTTCATCGTCTGCCTGATCGAGTTCCTGCTGCACCCGGCGTTCGCGACGTCCACCTTCTTCCTGATCATGACGATGTCCCTGCTCGACGTCCTGGCCGGCGTAATCGTCACCATCGTGTCCGCGCGGCGGGACGTGGAATTCGACAAGAATTGAGCGCTCAGGCCCGCTCGTCGGCGCAGATTCCGGGGCGCACGCGCCGCGCGAGCGCTGTCCGGTAGGCCGCGGCGGCTGCGCCGGCGCGATCCTCCGCGCGCGGTCGCGCTTGGGCGACGACTTGGGCCAGGAAGGGCAGGGAGGGGCCGGGCGCCAGAGCGGGCTCGCTCATTGTCTCGGCCGCCGGCTCCCGCGACGTGCTTCCCCGCCCGAAGCGGGGAACGGCGAAAAGGGTCGGAAGGGGACGGTTAAGGTTCATTAGGCCTGCGGTGCAAGCCGTGCGCCACCCCGCCCGGGCGAAAAGCGCGCCGGAACGGCAAGGCGGGCGAACCGCTCAGGCGTTTGGCAGGGGCGTGTAGAGGTAGAAGTACAGGAACATGCCGGCGGCCGCCGCCAGCGTCGAAAGCACCAGCACCCGCACCTGCCAGCCGCCGCGGGAGCCCTGGCGGGCTTCGGCGGGCGTAAGCTCGGCTTCATCCTCGGGTCCGCGTCGCATCGAAACACTCCCGGAATTGCGGAGGCCGCCGTCAGGCCGGCCTCCGCGCCTCGGCTACTTTTTGTTGATCTCGTCCTTGGTGTCGCGGGCGCCCTCGGCCACGGCGCCGCCAGCGGCCTCCACGTCCTTGCCGGCGCCCTCGACGGTGTTGCACGCTGCGAGCGCGAATACGCCGACCACAGCGGCAAGCGCGACGATCGGGTTCAATTTACGTTCCTGCATGCGACTTCTCCTTCCTCGTTTCGAGGCGTCGTTTCCGTGTCGCTTTCACATCGGGCGCGGAGGCCGAACGCCGCCATGACGAACGCCTGATCTACAAGCAACACCCCATCAACGCGTGCTGCCAAAGCCGGTTCCAGCGGAGGCGTAGCGTTTGGCGCCGTCGGCCGCCGCCGGGCGTCCAAACAAAAACCGCGCGGCCGCAGCCACGCGGTTTTGTGCGCGCGGGATGGGCGGGCGTACATCAGATGTCGCCCTTCTGGCGCGCGGGGAGCTCTGCGCGAGGCGCAGGCGCGGGCGCGGCGACGGACTTGGGATCGATCGAGACCTGCAGATGCTCGGGCGCGGGGGAGCCTGCGTCGTCTCTATCCGGGCGTTCGGCGATCACGATCGCCGCCGGCGCCACCCCGCGGGTGGTCAAGCCCGCCAGCACCGCCGCGCCGCGCAGGCCCGCCAGACGCCGCCCGTCCTGGGACTGTACGTCCTCGGCGTCGGCGCCGATGGCCACGGCCTCGATCCGGCAGCCGCGGATCTGGCTCGATACGAGATCCAACGTGCTCTCTGCGGGGCCGGTAAGCTCGGCGCGGTCACGCTCGAAATAGATGCGGAAGGATACCGGCTCGCAGGCCGCGATCGGGGCGGGCGCGGAGCCGCTGCTGAGGATCGAAGGCGCGGGCGCAGTGTTGCGCACGACCGCCAAAGCAGAACCTGCCGAAACCGCCGAAGCAAGCGCAACGCCGAGGGTCAGAACACGCATCGTTTCACTCCTCTTCCGGATCGCGTTCGTTGGTCGCTCGAACCTGATTGTTAACCTCTGGGGAACGTCAGCCGTGTGGGCGGGTTCCGGGGCGGCGACCGCCGGCTTTGACGCGCGCCGCGCCCGGCGCTAAGAAGGCGCGCGAAGAATCAGCCGAAGGCGCTCCCCCCATGTTTTCCTTGTTGCCTCTGCCGTACGCCACCGGCGCGCTCGCGCCGCACATGAGCGCAACGACCGTGGAGACCCATTACGGCAAGCACCACAAATCCTACGTGGACAAGCTAAACGCCGCGCTCGAAGGGCAGGCGCCCAAGCCGCTGGAGGCGGTGATCGCGGATGCGCGCGCCGCAAACGCCAAGGGCGTGTTCAACAATGCGGGCCAGATCTGGAACCACGGGTTCTTCTGGCGCAGCCTGACGCCGGACGGCCCGAAGGCGCCCTCCGCTGCGCTCGCCGCGGCGCTGGACGCAGCGTTCGGCTCCCGCGACGCCTTCAAGGCGGAATTCGTCAAGACGGGCGTCAACCATTTCGCGTCCGGCTGGGTCTGGCTCACGGCCGACGCGTCCGGCGCGGTGAAGCTGACGGACAGCCATGACGCAGACACGCTGGGGGACCGAGCGGGCGTGACGCCGCTCCTGGTCTGCGATGTCTGGGAGCACGCCTATTATCTGGACTTCAAGCAGGACCGCAAAACCTTCCTCGAAGGCTTCGCCGATCGCCTGATCGATTGGGATTTCGCCAGCGCCCAATATGCCGCCGCGCGCGGCGAGGGACAGGCCTGGACCTATCCCTCGCCTTGAGCCTGAGCGCGGCTGCGCTTACCGCGCCAGCTCGTCCGTCCGGCGCTCGATCGCGTCGCCGGCGTTTTCCGTTGCTACGCGGGATTTCTGCTCCGCTTCAGTGAGGCCGCGGTCGACGCTCGCGCCGGCCGTGCGGAAGGAGCCCTTCTCGTTGGCGTAGAGCGCGGCTCCGCCCGCCATCAACGCCGCGCCCAGCACGAGGCCCAGGAAAAAGCGCGAACCGCCGCGCTTTTGCACGTAGACCGGCTCCAGATCGGTCGCCGGATCACGACGAACGGTCTCTACCTCCACTCTTCGATTGATGGCCATTGCTGTCTCTCCGTCAGGGGCGATCGCTTTGATCCGCGCCGGCGCCCGGGGGCGCGAGGGAAGGCGCATGCGCAATCAAGTCCCCGCGGCGGGCGCGGGTTCCCCTGTCAGACGCTCCAATCGCCCGCCTCGCCCTCCCCCGTCAGGCGGGAGACGATGCGTTCGGCCGCCTCGAGCGGCGTGAGCGCGCTCGTCTCGATATGGATTTCCGGGGCTTCCGGCGCCTCATAGGGGCTGTCGAGGCCGGTGACGTTGCGCAGCGTTCCCGCGCGGGCCTGTTTGTACAAGCCTTTGACGTCGCGACGCTCCACCTCCGCGAGCGGGGTGTCGATGAACACCTCCAGAAAGGGGGTGGGCGCGATCCGGGCGCGCGCGGCCGCCCGCTCGGCGCGGAACGGGGAGATGAACGAGACGATCACGATGAGGCCCGCCTCGGCCATCAGCTTGGCGATTTCGGCCGCGCGGCGGAGGTTCTCCACCCGGTCGGCGTCGGTGAAGCCCAAATCGCGGTTCAGGCCGTGGCGGAGATTGTCCCCGTCGAGCACGAAGGTGTGGCGGCCTTGGGCGTGCAGCTTCTTCTCGACCAGATTGGCGATCGTGGATTTTCCCGCGCCCGACAGGCCCGTGAACCAGAGCACGGCCGGGCTTTGGCCCTTCAGCGCGGCGCGCGCGGCCGGGGTCACTTCAAGCGCCTGCCAGTGCACGTTCCTCGCCCGCCGCAGCGCGGAGCGGATGAGGCCCGCGCCCACGGTGGCGTTGGTCATGCGGTCGATCAGGATGAAGCCGCCCATGTCCTTATTGACCGTGTACGGATCAAACGCCACGCCCTGGTCCAGGCTGATGGCGCACACGCCGATATCATTGAGCGAAAACGTCCGCGCGGGCTTCTCCTCCAGGGTGTCGATATCGATCTTGTGTTTGATCGCGGTGATCTGGGCGGCCACGAGTTTGGGGCCGATCTTCAACAGATAAGACCGCCCGGGCAGCAGCTCGTCTTCGTGCATCCAGATGAGGTGCGCCTCGAACTGGTCGGCGACCTCGGGCGCGGCTTGTGCGAGCGCGATCACATCGCCGCGGGACACGTCGATCTCGTCGGTCAAAGTCAGCGTCACCGCCTGGCCCGCGGCCGCGCGCTCCAGGTCCCCGTCCCGGGTCACGATGCGCGCGATTGTGCTCGTCCGGCCGGACGGCGCCACGCGCACCGCCTCGCCCACGCTGACCGCGCCCGACACGATCGTCCCCGCAAAGCCGCGAAAGTCCTGATGCGGACGATTGACCCATTGCACCGGCAGCCGGAACGCCCCGTGCCGCTGGCGATCCTCCTCGATCTCCACCGTCTCGAGATACCCAAGCAGGCTCGGCCCGTCATACCAAGGCGTGTTGGCGCTCGGCGCAAGGATATTGTCCCCCAGCCTGCCCGAGAGCGGGATGGGCTTGAACGGGCCGGCTTTGATCTTGGCCGCGAACGCGCGGTAATCGGCGACGATGGCGTCAAAAATCTCGCGCCGCCAGCCGACGAGATCCATCTTGTTGACCGCGAGCACGACGTTGGAGATGCCCAGCAGGGACACGAGAAACGCATGGCGGCGGGTCTGAGTCAGCACCCCCTTGCGCGCATCCACCAGGATGATGGCGAGATCGGCGGTGGAGGCGCCGGTGGCCATGTTGCGGGTGTATTGTTCGTGGCCGGGCGTGTCGGCGACGATGAATTTGCGCTTCGCGGTGGCGAAGAAGCGGTACGCGACGTCGATCGTGATGCCCTGCTCGCGCTCGGCCGCGAGCCCGTCCGTCAGCAGCGAGAAATCAAGCGAGCCGTCGGCGCCGCCGGCCTTGCGCGCGTCCGCTTTAAGCGCCTCGATCTGATCCTGCGGGATCGCCCCGGAATCGCAGAGCAGGCGCCCGATCAGCGTGGATTTGCCGTCATCCACGCTGCCGCATGTCAGGAACCGCAGCAGCGTGGCGCGGGGATGGAGCAAGGGGACCGGGGCGCTCAAAAATAACCCTCTTGCTTCTTCTGCTCCATGCTGGCGGCCTGATCGTGATCGATCATGCGGCCCTGCCGCTCGCTGGTGGCGGCATGCTCCATCTCCTCGATGACGGCCTCGATCGTGGCGGCTTCGCTCTCGACCGCGCCGGTCAAGGGATAGCAGCCCAAAGTCCGGAACCGGACATTGCGGATCGTGGGCGCCTCGCCCGGGGCCAGGCGCATGCGTTCGTCGTCCACCATGATCAGCGCGCCCTGGCGCGTCACCACCGGGCGCGGGGCGGCGAAATAGAGCGAGGGCACCGGCACCTGCTCGCGCGCGACATAGCGCCAGACGTCAAGCTCGGTCCAGTTCGAGAGCGGGAACACGCGGATGCTCTCGCCGCGGCGCTTCTGGGTGTTGTAGAGGCGCCAGAGTTCGGGGCGCTGGTTCTTGGGGTCCCAGCGGTGGGTTTCGGAGCGGAACGAGAACACCCGCTCCTTGGCCCGCGATTTCTCCTCGTCCCGGCGCGCGCCCCCGAAGGCGGCGTCGAAGCCGTGCGCGTCGAGGGCCTGTTTCAACCCTTGGGTCTTCCACATGTCGGTATGCACGGTGGAGCCGTGGTCGAACGGGTTGATCCCCAGCGCCAGCGCCTCGGGGTTCTGGTGCACGATCAGCTCGAGCCCGTATTCGGCCGGGATGGCCGCGCGCATCGCGTACATCGCCTTGAACTTCCACGTCGTGTCCACGTGCAGCAGCGGGAAGGGCGGCTTGGCGGGGTAGAACGCCTTCAGCGCGAGATGGACCATCACCGCGCTGTCCTTGCCGATGGAATAGAGCATCACCGGCCGCTCGCACGTCGCTGCGACCTCGCGCAGGATGTGGATGCTTTCGGCCTCGAGCTGGTCCAGATGAGAGAGGGTGGTCACGAGCGTTGGCGGTCCTGGCGGGCGGCCGCAGCCCGGCTAGCGCTTAGATAGCCAAGCCCAGGCGCGCGTGAAAGCAGGCCAAGGTCACGATATTTAATCCAAGAGGTGAGCCCGGCTGCACAAGCGGCCCCTTCTGCGCGTCCCGCAGGCGCCGCGCCTGGGTTCGCCCCCGGCTTTGCCCTACGCGACGCAACACCCTCGCCATCGCGCCCGGTTTGCTCTCTACAGACGCCAATGGCCATCCTGACCGCGCTCCGCCACCTGACCGCCTACGCCTATGACCGCCCCGTGCGGCTGGGCCCCCAGCTCGTGCGCCTGCGCCCCGCCCCCCATTGCCGAACGCCGATCCCGACCTACGCGCTGAAGGTCACGCCGCAGGGCCATTTCGCCAATTGGCAGCAGGACCCGTTCGGCAATTGGGTATGCCGGCTGGTTTTTCCCGAACCGACCCGCGAGTTCAAGATCGAGGTGGATCTGACGGCGGAACTGGCCGTCTTCAACCCGTTCGACTTCTTCCTCGAAGACTACGCCGAGACGTTTCCGTTCGCCTACGCGCCCGATCTCCAGCTGGAACTCGCCCCCTATCTGGAAACGGAGCGGGCGGGGCCGCTTTTGCGGGATTTCCTGGCCTCGATCCCGCCCGGGCCCGAGCAGGTCATCACGTTCCTGGTGGCGCTGAACGCCCGCCTGAAGGCGCAGATCGCCTATCTCGTGCGCCTGGAGCCTGGGGTGCAGAGCCCCGAGGAAACGCTGGCCAACGCCTCGGGCTCGTGCCGGGACACCGCCTGGCTCCTGGTGCAGACGCTGCGGCGCCTTGGCCTCGCGGCGCGCTTCGTCTCGGGCTATTTGATCCAGCTGAAGCCCGACGTCAAAAGCCTGGACGGGCCCTCCGGCGCGGAGCACGATTTCACCGATCTGCACGCCTGGGCGGAAGTCTACCTGCCGGGCGCGGGCTGGATCGGGCTCGATCCGACCTCGGGGCTCTTGACCGGGGAAGGCCACATCCCGCTGGCCGCCACCCCCCATCACCGCTCCGCCGCGCCGGTGGCCGGCCTCGTCGATCCCGCCGAGACGCAGTTTGACTTCGCGATGTCGGTCGCCCGCATCGGGGAGGCAGCGCGCATTACAAAGCCGTTTTCGGACGAGGCCTGGCGCACGCTCGACGCGCTGGGCGAGGCGGTGGAGGAGGATCTGCGCGCCTGCGACGTGCGCCTGACGATGGGCGGGGAGCCCACCTTCGTCTCCATCGAGGACCAGGAGAGCGCGGAATGGAACACCGAGGCGGTGGGCCCCACGAAGCGCGCCTTCGCCGATGACCTGATCCGGCGCCTGAAGGATCGGTTCGCGCCCGGGGGGGTGCTTCAGTACGGGCAGGGCAAATGGTATCCGGGCGAGAGCCTCCCGCGCTGGGCGTTCGCCCTCTATTGGCGGGTGGACGGGGAGCCCCTGTGGCGCAACGCCGCCCTCTTCGCGCCGGAGCGGAGCAAGCAGGCGGCGGCCGACACGGCCCAGGCGGAGGCGCTGCTGCGCGACGTGGCGGGCCGGCTGGGCGTGGGCGCGGACTATGTCCTGCCGGCCTATGAGGACAGCGCGCTCTGGGTGCTGAAGGAGGCGGCGCTTCCCGAAAACGTGACCCCGGAGGAATCCAAGCTCGACGATCCCGAGGCGCGGGCCCGCATGGCGCGCGTGTTCGAACGCGGGCTGAGCACGCCTACCGGCTATGTGCTGCCGGTCCAGCGCTGGAATGCGAAGGCGGCCGGCGAGGGTTGGCGCAGCGAGCGGTGGACGACGCGCCGGGGCAAGCTGGTGCTGACGGCGGGGGACAGCCCCGTGGGCCTGCGCCTGCCGCTGCCGACGCTTCCCTACGTGCCCCCGAACGCCTATCCCTACCTGACCCCGCAGGACCCGTTCGCGCCGCGCCCGCCCCTGCCGCCCGCGCGCGCCTTGGCCGCGCCCTACCGCCAGCCCGCCCCCGCGGCGGCGCAGGCCCAGACGCAACAGACGCTCCCGGAAGGCCCGTCCGCAGGGCGAGGCAAGTCGCTGGCGGTTGAGAGGCCGGTGCGCACCGCCATGGCCGTGGAGCCGCGCGACGGGCGCCTGTGCGTGTTCCTGCCGCCGGTGGAGCGGCTCGAAGATTATCTCGAATTGCTCGCAGCCATCGAGGCCGCCGCCGAAGCGCAAGGCCTGCAGGTGCATATCGAGGGGTACGAGCCCCCGCGCGATCCCCGCCTCAACGTGCTGAAAGTGACCCCCGATCCGGGCGTGATCGAGGTTAATATCCAGCCCGCCGCCGATTGGCGCGCGTGCGTGGAGAACACCGAGGCGCTCTACGCCGAAGCGCGCCTGTGCCGGCTGGGCGCGGACAAATTCATGCTGGACGGGCGCCATACCGGCACAGGGGGCGGCAACCACGTCGTCGTCGGCGCCGCCGCCCCGCAAGACAGCCCCTTCCTGCGCCGGCCGGACCTTTTGAAGAGCCTGCTGCTCTATTGGCAGCGCCATCCGAGCCTCAGCTATCTGTTTTCCGGCTTGTTCATCGGCCCCACCTCCCAGGCCCCGCGCCTCGACGAGGCGCGCCATGACAGCCTCTACGAACTCGAGATCGCCTTCGCCGCCATGGGCGCGCCCCCGGTCGGCCCGCCGATCGCGCCCTGGCTGGTCGATCGCCTGCTGCGCAACCTGCTCACCGACGTCGCGGGCAACACCCACCGCACCGAAATCTGTATCGACAAGCTCTATTCCCCGGACGGGCCGGCGGGGCGGCTGGGGCTTGTGGAGTTTCGCGGCTTCGAGATGCCCCCCGATGCGCGCATGAGCCTGGCGCAGCAGCTGCTGATCCGGGCCCTGATCGCCTGGTTCTGGCGCGCGCCCCAGACCGGGCGCTTCACCCGCTGGGGCACGGCGCTGGCGGACAAATTCATGCTCTCCCACGTCGTTTGGGCGGATTTCCTGGAGGTGATCGAGGACCTGCGCGAGGCGGGCTATGGCTTCGATCCGGCCTGGTTCGAGGCGCAGCGGGAGTTCCGTTTCCCCTTCTATGGGCGCATCCAGGCCCAGGGCGTCACGCTGGAGCTACGCCACGCGCTCGAACCGTGGCATGTTCTGGGCGAAGAGGGCGCGGTGGGCGGAACGGTGCGGTACGTGGATTCCTCCGTGGAGCGGCTGGAGGCGGCGACGCTCGGGCTCGATCCCGCACGCCATGCGGTGCTGTGCAACGGCCGGCGCGTGCCGATGGCGGAGCCGGGAGCGGGCAGGGCCGATCTCCACGTCGGGGGCGTGCGCTTCAAGGCCTGGAAGCCGGCCGCGGGCCTGCATCCCACCCTGCCGGTCAATGCGCCCCTGACCTTCGAGGTGCTCGATCTGGGGCGGCGGCGGAGCTTGGGCGGGTGCGTCTATCACGTGGCCCATCCGGGCGGGCGCAATTACGAAGCCCCGCCGGTCAATTCCTACGAAGCCGAGGCCCGCCGCCTCGCCCGTTTTGAGCCGTTCGGCCACACCCCCGGCGAGATCGCGCCCCCGCCCGAGGCCGCGGGCGGGGCGTTTCCGTTCACGCTCGATCTCCGCCGGCCCGCCCATGCGTGAGGCGGCGGCGCAGTCCGGCCAGGACGCCGATCTGTTCGGCCCGATGGCCGCGTTTCTGGGCGGCTACCGGCCGCTGCCGGGCGCGGCCGATGAGATGGTCGACGAGGCGGGGGCGATCCGGGGGCACTGGCGGGGCTTCGTGGACGCGCTGCGCCGCATCGGCCACCCCGAGATCCTGCGCCGGTTCGACGCCACCGCACGCCACCTGCGCGACGCAGGCGTCTTCTACCGGGTCTATGACCGCGGAGAGGGGGCAGAGCACGCCTGGCCGCTGAATTACGTGCCCGTGATCATCGCCGCCGAGGAATGGGGCGCGATCGCGGCCGGCATGGTCCAGCGGGCGGAGCTGATGGACCGGGTCCTGGCGGACGCCTACGGCCCCCAGACGCTTGTCGCCGAAGGGGTGCTGCCGGCGGCCGTTTTCTCGGGGAGCCCCGAATTCCTGCGCCCGTTGGTGGGGGTGAAGCCCCGCGGCGGGCGGTTCCTGCGCCTCTATGCGGCCGATCTCGGCCGCGGGCCGGACGGGCGCTGGTGGGTGGTGGGAGACCGCGCGCAGGCCCCGTCCGGCGCCGGCTACGCGCTCGAGAACCGGATCGCGCTGACGCGCACGCTGCCCGGCGTGTTCCGGGGCCTCGAAGTGGAGCGGCTGGCGGGGTTTTTTCAAGCCTTCCGGCGCGCGCTCTCGGCGCTGGCGGCGCCCGGCTCGGCCGGCGCCTGCCTGCTGACGCCGGGGCCGCTCAACGAGACCTATTTCGAGCACGCTTATCTTGCCCGCTATCTCGGGTTCCCGCTGGTGGAGGGCTCCGATCTGGCGGTGCGCGAGGACGGGGCGTATCTGCGCACGGTGGAGGGCTTGCGCCCGGTTGACGTATTGGTGCGCCGCCTCGACGGCGATTTCGCCGATCCCCTTGAGCTCAACGCCGCCTCCGAGATCGGCGCGCCGGGCCTCGTGCAGGCGGTGCGCGCGGGGCGGATGGCGGTGGCCAACGCGCTGGGCTCGGGGCTCGTGGAAAGCCGGGCGCTGCTGGGCTTTCTGCCGCGCCTCAGCGAGCGGCTGCTGGGCGAAAGCCTGAAACTGCCCAATGTCGCGACCTGGTGGTGCGGGCAGGCGCGCGAGCGGGAGGAAGTGCTGGCCCGCCTCGATGAATTGGCCATCGCGCCCGCCTTCACCGCAAACGGGGACGGCCCGCTGCGGCAGGGGGCGGTGGCGGCGTCCTCCCTCTCCGGGGCCGAACGCGACGCGCTGGCGCACGCGATCCGCACGCGGGGCGTCGATCTGGTGGGCCAGGAAATCGTGCGCCTCTCCACCACCCCGATCTGGCGTAACCAGCAATTGATCCCCCGCCCGTTCACCATCCGCGTCTTCGTGGCGGCCACCGAGGACGGGGGCTGGACGGTGATGCCCGGAGGTTTCTGCCGCATCTCCACCGATCCCGACGCGCGCGTGGTGTCGATGCAGCAGGGGGGCCTGTCGGCGGACGTCTGGGTGCTGGGCGCGAACGGGGCCGAGCCGCCCTCCCTGCTCGCGGCCCCGGAAAGTGCGGCCCTCCGGCGCGGCCAGACCGCCTTGACCAGCCGCGCGGCGGACAACCTCTTCTGGCTCGGCCGCTATCTGGAGCGCACGGAGGCCACGCTGCGGCTGGTGCGCGCCGCTTTGGTGCGCGCCTCCGAACGCGACGCTTCGGTGGAGGAGGCGGTAAACAGCCTGATCGGGATGCTGCGCGCCTGGGGGGCCGCCCCCGGCGGGGAAGGCGCGCTGCTCACCCCGGCGGCGGCGGCGGCGGCCGCTTTGGGGCGAGGCGATCCGGGTTCGGGCGTCTATGCGGGGGCTCCCGCCCTGATGGAGGCGGCGCGCCGCTCGGCGGCGGCGATCCGGGATCGCCTGTCCCCCGATGCGTGGCGCACCATCAACGATCTGGCCGCGGGCCTCGCCGAGGCGGCGCCCGTTCCCGCAAGCGAAAGCGACTACCTCGACCGGGCCGACCGCGCGCTGCGGCTGCTGGCGGCGTTTTCCGGCTTCGCCCAGGAGAACATGACGCGCACCACGGGCTGGCGCTTCCTGGAGATCGGCCGGCGGCTCGAGCGGGCGTTGTGCGTGGGGCGGTTCGTGGCGGCGCTGGCGGTGCGCGCGCGCTCGGACGCAGCCATCGACGCGCTGCTGGAGCTGGGCGACAGCCAGATCACCTATGCGCAGCGTTATTTCGTCACCGCCTCGCGCCCCGCCGCGATCGATCTCCTGATGCTGGACGCCACCAATCCCCGCTCCTGCGCCTTCCAGATCTACCATTTGCGCCGGCTGGTGGAGCGGCTGCCCGGCAATCCCCGCGGGGAGGCCCCCACTGGGCCGTTGCGGGCGGCGCTGCGGCTTGAGACCGACCTTTCCACCACCGAAGGCGGCGAGGTGGACGAGGATTTCGTGACCCGCGTGGACGCCATGCTGCTGGAAATCTCCGAAACCCTCTCTGCCCGCTATCTGACCGACCGCGGCCGCCCCGCGAGCGCGCGCCCGCGGGAAGGCTGAAAGCCATGCTCTACGATATCCGGCTGGTGATCGCGGCGAGCTACGACCAGAAGGTGCCGTTCGCGCGCCACGTCCTGCGGCTTTCGCCCCGGGACCGGCCGGGGCAGCGCGTGGTCTCGACCTCGCTCACCATCGATCCCCCCCCGATGGAGCGGCGCGACAGCCTCGATTTCTTCGGCAACCAGACGAGCTTCATCTCCATCGCGGAGCCGCATACGGCGCTGGTGGTGCGCGCGGGCGCGCGGGTGGAGGTGACGGCGCCCGCGAGGCTCGAAGCCGCCCGTGCGCCCGCCTGGGAGGCGGCTGCCGCGGCCGCGGCCGGGGTGGCGGATCTCTCCAGGGCCTCGCCCGCGCACTTTTTGTTCCCCAGCCGCATCGTGGGCCCGGACGCGGCGATTGCGGCGTATGCCGGCGAGAGCTTCCCCCCCGGCGCGTCCGTGCTGGCCGGCGCGATCGACCTGATGGGCCGGATCCATGCCGATTTCACCTACGACACGGAGGCCACCGACGTCGCCACCCCGCCCGCCGTCGCCTTCGCCCTCAAGCGCGGGGTGTGCCAGGATTACGCCCATGTGATGCTCACGGGCCTGCGCGCGCTGGGGCTGGCGGGGGGCTATGTCAGCGGCTTCCTGCGCACCACGCCCCCGCCCGGGCGCCCGCGCCTGGAGGGGGTGGACGCCACCCATGCCTGGGTGACGCTCTGGTGCGGGCCGGACCTGGGCTGGGTGGGCCTTGATCCCACCAATGCGGTGCTGGCGGGGGAGGATCACGTCGTGATCGGGGTGGGCCGCGACTATGCCGACGTTGCGCCCCTGGACGGGGTGATCGTCACCAATGGCGCGCAGGCGCTGGACGTGGCCGTCGATGTCGCTCCGGTGGGCGAGGCGGCGGCGGCGCGGTGAGCCTCACCAGGTTCCGGTATTGGCCATCGAAGCCCAGGGCTCGCGCGCCGGCAAGGCCGGGCCCGCCTGCAGCAGCTCCACGGAAATCCCATCCGGAGAGCGCACGAACGCCATGCGCCCGTCCCGCGGCGGGCGGTTGATCACGACCCCGGCCTCGGCGAGGCGCGCGCACGCGGCGTAGATGTCCTCCACCCGATAGGCGAGGTGCCCGAAATTGCGCCCGCCCGGATACTCCTCCGGGTCCCAATTGTATGTCAGCTCCACGAGCGGGGCCTGGTCTGCGGCGGCGCGCTCAAGATCGGCGGGCGCGGCCAAAAATACCAGCGTGAACCGGCCCGCTTCGTTCTCCATCCGGCGCACCTCGGCAAGCCCCAGCGCGCCGCAATAGAAGGCGAGCGCCGCGTCGAGGTTTTTCACCCGCACCATCGTGTGAAGATATTGCATGGCCATCCTTCCGCTTTGGCGCACAGATAGGGGCGCGCTCCCACCCGGGCAATGCGCTTGGGCCCCCCACGGTGAACGCGCGCTAAGCACGCCGCTCCAGCCTTTGTTCACGATTTTCAGCCATGGTGGAGCGGGGCGGGGTGCGCCCCGGGGGCGGCGATGCGCGGTCAGGGTCAAGTCAGGCGGGTTTTGGCGCGAATGGATTGGCAGGGCTTCGCACGCGCGCGCGGCGGCGCGATAGCGATGCTGTTTGCGCTGCTGACGATCCCGTTGGTGTTGCTGATCGGGCTCGCGGTCGATTTCCGCTCCGTCCAGATCTCGCGCGCCGACCTGCAGAACGCGCTAGACTCCGCCGTGCTCGCCGCCGCGCGGACCTATGCGGCCTATCCAAGTCTGTCCGATAGCGCGCGCGAGGCCCGCGCCACGCAGGAGGGCGAAGCCCTGTTCACCGCCAATCTCGGCAGGGGCGGGCCCGATCTTGAGTCGATGCGCATCGATTTTACGTACGTCTCAGACACCAACCAGGTGTCCGCGGTCGCGCGCGCCGATGCGCCCACCTCCTTCGGCGCCCTCGTTGGCATAGACATGATCGAACTCGCCGTGGACGGGCGCGCCCAGGGGGCCGATCCGCGCCGTGTGGAGGTCGTGCTCGCGCTCGACAATACCGGCTCGATGTATTCGAACAATCGCTTCATCCTGATGCGCCAAGCGGCGATGGACTTCGTCGAGAAATTGTACGCCGAGCAGACGCCGCCCGAACCGGGCCAGCCCGGCAAACTTTATGTCGGGGTGGTGCCGTGGACGACGACGGTGAACATCAACATGGAGCGCCCCCTGGAAGAATGGGACGCCTCCGGCTCCGTCACAGCGAACGCGACGTTCGACGGGTCGCGCGCGCTGCCGCCAACCCCGCACAAGAGTTTCGAAACGCAGAACACCATGTTCCCGCAGAACCACCACATCCTGACTTCGCCCCCGACCACCAATGTCGTCGACATCGCGCTATGGCCGACTTTGGGCGGAACGGCCTATAATTCCACCGTAGCGTCGCAGAAGCGGGCGTGGGACGCGCTGTTCTCGCCAGCGACCTGGCGCGGCTGCATCCGCGCGGCGCCGGGCGAGCGGACGGTGTCGAGCAGCAATGCCGTGACGCGCCTGACGGACGCGCCAGTGGCCAATATGCGATGGCCGGCGGCGGCGGTGGAGCCGATCCTGAAGAAGTTCACCAGCGGCGCGGCGAACGGTTTCGTGCGCTGCGGCTCGGGCAACAACAGCCAGAATGATAACACCTACAATTCCTATTTCGACGCGAGCGGCCGCACCTGCCGCACCGCCTCCAACAGCAATACGAACACGACCACCATCGCCTATTCCGCGAGCAGCTACCAAGCGGTGTGTCTGTCCGATCCGTACGAGTTCGCCTATCTCGCCACCCATTCCATGTGCCGGTTCAAGAGCTTCACGCTCCCCCGCACGAATAGCGGCACGCCAGGGCTCGCGGGGCCAAACGTAAACTGCCCGACCTCGATGCTTGGCCTCTCGGGCAACAAGGTGCAGGTGCTGAACAATCTGAACCGTATGTTTGCGAGCTCCGACGGCACGCAGCAGGATCTGGGCGTGATGTGGGGCCTGCGTATGCTCTCGCCTAACACGACCTGGAAAAACTTCTTCGGCCATACCGGCAATAACGCCCCCTACGCCTACAGCACCGACGAGGTGCGCAAGGTGATCGTGTTGTTAACCGACGGGGAGAATAACGCGCCAAACGAGTGGGAAGGCTATTACGGCTGCGAAACGACCAACGCTACGACGCGTGGGGGGTCGGGGAACGCCGCCGGCGCCTGCTGGGCCTATTCCGGGCTCTCCGGCGGGCTCAACAACGCCAAGATGGACGCCCTGACGCGTGACGCCTGCAAGGCCGCGCGCGAGGATTACGACATCGAGATGTACACGATCGCCATCGACGTCACCAATTCCACGGCGATCAAGCTGCTTAAGGATTGCGTCGGGGCCGACCATGAGGATGAGCGCGCCTACAACATCTCCGCCGCCGAGATCGGGGTGACCTTCCTCGCCATCGCCGACCAGACTTTGCGCCTCACGAACTGAGCCCGCCCTCGTTCATCCAGCGGAACAGCGGGCGCAGCGGAAACACCCAGACAAAGCCGGCGGCGGCGAAATAGAGCAGGCGGCCCCACTCGGGGGCGCCTGCGAGGTGGGAGCCCAGGGTGGCGGCGAGCGCGATATAGGCGGCAAGGTACACAAGCAGCACGCCCGCCCCCACCGCGCGCCGCGCGCCTGCGCCCAATCTCCGGGCCATGCTCCTGCTCCTTCCCGTGCTTTCTCGTAGCCCGATCGCCGCCCTATCGCCGCGACGAGGCGTCGCGCGTGGGGGCGCGGGCGATCGCGCTACATCGCCTACCATGTCTGACGCCATCCCCGTTACAAGCGCGCCAGCGCCGCACCGGCCCCGCACGGACCGCCTGGTCGGGGTGTGGCTTCTCGTCATTTGCGCGCTAGTGGCGGTGATGATCCTGGTGGGCGGCGCCACAAGGCTCACCGATTCCGGCTTGTCGATCACGGAATGGCGGCCCGTAAGCGGGGCGCTCGCGCCCGTCTCGGATGCGCAATGGGCGCTCGAGTTCGAGAAGTACCGCGCCACCTACGAATACCAGGCCCAGAACCGCGGCATGTCGCTTGCGGAGTTCAAGACGATCTATTGGTGGGAATGGGGCCATCGGCTGCTGGGCCGGGTGATCGGGGTGGCGTTCGCGATCCCGTTCCTGGCCTTCTGGGCGATGGGGCGGCTCAAAGGGCGGTTCTGGGCGTGCCTTGGCCTGTTCGCGCTGGGCGGGGCGCAGGGCGCGATCGGGTGGTGGATGGTGCGCAGCGGGCTCGACGAGCCGCGCCTCGACGTCGACCCCGTGCGGCTGGCGACGCATCTGGGCCTCGCCTTCCTGATCCTTGCGCTCGGGTGGCGCCTTGCGCTGGACGCGCTGGGTTGGCCGCGGGAGCGGGCAGGGGGCGGGCTCGGCCGCCTCGGCTGGGTCTTCTCCGCCGTCCTGTTTCTGCAGATCCTGGCGGGCGCGCTGATGGCGGGGGCCGATGCGGGCCGCGCCTACGCCGATTGGCCCGGGATCGGGGGGGAGGCGTTCCCTTCGGGCTATGCGAGGCTTTCGCCTTTCCTTGCCAATTTCGTGGAGAACCACGCCGCCATCCAGTTCAACCACCGCACGCTGGGCTATGTGCTGGCGGGCCTCGCCTTGTGGCTCGGGTGGCGCACGCGGGCGCTGCGCGGGGCCGCGCGGCTGGCGGGGCTTGCGGTGGCGGGGCTTTCGCTCGGCCAGGTGGTGCTGGGGATCGCCACGATCCTCGCGGGCTCGACCCTGCATCTGAGCCTCGCGCACCAGGGGGGCGCGGTGCTGCTCTGGCTGGCCGCGCACACGTTCTCGCAAACGCAAGCGGCGCGGTAGCGGGATACCGTAGCCCAAAGCATTGTTAATGCGTGATTTTCAGGGCGCGCTTGACAGCTCTGCGCCGCCTCCCTATCCCCGCCGCTCGTTCGGCGCACGCGCCCTGCCAGAGTTCAAACCGATGCATACGACGCAGACCCGTTCGGCGCAGCCGGCCGAGGTGCAGCCCAGATGGGTGGTGATCGACGCCGAGGGCGCGGTCGTGGGGCGGCTCGCCTCCTTCATCGCGCTGCGCCTGCGCGGCAAGCACCGGCCCGATTTCACCCCCCACGTCGACACGGGGGACCATGTGATCGTCATCAACGCCGCCAAGGTCGCCTTCACCGGCAATAAGCGCCGGGACAAGCTCTATCACTGGCACACCGGCTATCCCGGCGGCATCAAGGAGCGGTCCGCCGCCAAAATCCTCGATGGCAAGCACCCCGAGCGGGTGCTCGAAAAGGCGGTGCAGCGGATGCTGCCCAAGGAAAGCCCGCTCGCGCGCAAGCAATTGTCCAAGCTGCGCGTCTATGCCGGGGACACCCATCCCCACGCGGCGCAGACGCCCGAAACCGTCGATTTCAAGTCGCTCAACCGCAAGAATTCGAGGAACTGAGCCGATGGCCGAGACGTATCAGGGCCTGGAAAGCTTCGGGGAAGCCGCCGGCGCCCCGCCCTCTGCGCCCTACCAGGAGCCCGCCCCTTTGCGCGAGCGCAAGGTCGACGCCCAGGGCCGCGCCTACGCGACGGGCAAGCGCAAGAACGCCATCGCGCGGGTCTGGGTCTCTCCCGGCAAGGGCAAGATCACGATCAACGGCCGGGACCAGGAGATCTATTTCGCCCGTCCCGTACTGCGCATGATGCTCAACCAGCCCTTCCAGGTCACCGATCGGGAAGGCCAGTTCGACGTGGTCGCCACGGTCGTCGGCTCGGGCCTCTCGGGCCAGGCGGGCGCGGTGCGCCACGCCATCTCCAAGGCGCTCTCTGATTTCGAGCCCGAAATCCGCAAGCCGCTGAAGGATGTGGGCTTCCTCACGCGCGACAGCCGGGTGGTGGAGCGCAAAAAGTACGGCCGCAAGAAAGCCCGCCGCAGCTTCCAATTCTCCAAACGCTAAAGCCGCCCCCTCTCTCGTGTCACCCCGGCCGAACGCAGCGAAGAGCCGGGGCCTTGGGAAGGTTGCGCTCCGTCCTGCAGGAGGTCCCGGATCGCCGCTACGCGGCGTCCGGGATGGCGAGGAGGGCGTGGCGGGCGGGGGTGTTTGGCGGTATGCACCGTCCATGGCCATCACAGTGTTCATCGACGGCGAGGCCGGCACGACGGGGCTCCAGATTCGCGAGCGTCTGGCGGGGCGGCGCGATATCACCGTCTCGAGCGTCGATCCGGCCCGCCGCAAGGACCCCGCCGCGCGCGCCGCGCTGCTCAACGCCGCCGACATCGTGATCCTGTGCCTGCCGGACGAGGCCGCGCGCGAAGCGGTGGCGCTGATTAACAACCCCGCCGTGAAGGTGATCGACGCCTCCACCGCCCACCGCACCGCGCCCGGCTGGGCCTATGGCTTCCCCGAACTAAGCGACGCCGCCCGCACCGGGATCGCAAACGCCACGCGCGTGTCCAATCCGGGCTGCTACCCCACCGGCTTCCTGGCCCTGGTCCGCCCCCTGATCGGCGAAGGCGTGTTGCCGCGCGACGTCCGGCTCAGCGTGCATGCGGTGTCGGGCTATTCCGGCGGCGGGCGGGCGATGATCGCGGAATTCGAGGATGAGGCTTCCCCCCGCTATACGCGCGCGCCGTACCGCCTCTATGCGCTGGGCCTCGGCCACAAGCATGTGGGGGAGATGCAGGCGCATTCCGGCCTCGCCCACCCGCCCCTGTTCGCGCCGGCGGTGGGGCGGTTCGCGCAGGGCATGATCGTGGAGGTTCCGCTGTTCCTGGAGGCGCTGGCCGCGCGCCCGCGCCTGGCCCAGCTGCATGCGGCGCTCGCCGATACCTATGCCGGGGCGCGCTTCGTGGAGGTGGCGTCGATGGCGGAGGCCGCCGGCCTCGCCACGCTGGACCCCGAAGGCCTGAACGGCACGAACCGCATAAAGCTCTACGTGTTCGGCGATGATCGCCAGGCCCGGCTCGTCGCGGTGCTCGACAATCTGGGCAAGGGCGCGGCGGGCGCGGCGATCCAGAACCTCAACATCCTGTCCGGGCTCGACGAAGGCGAAGGCCTGGACTAGAGCGGTTCTCGATTGGATTGAATCAATCCAATCGAGAAAAACCGCTCTACACTTTAAGGTAGACCGTTTCTCGTCCGAAAACCGTGTAACACTTTTCGGGAAACGGTCTAAGGCCTCACGCGTTCGCCACCACCGCCAGCACCGCCGCCCCGAAGCGCGCGCGCTTGGTCTCGCCGACGCCGGAAATCCGGCCGAGCGCCTCGATATCGCCGGGACGCGCCGAAGCGATCGCGAGAAGCGTCGCATCGTGGAAGATCACGTAGGGGGGAACGCCCGCTTCGGCCGCCGCCGCGCGCCGCCAGGCCCGCAGCGCCTCGAACAGGGGCTCGTCCCCGCGCGCGGGGGCGGCCGAAGGGAGGCGCTTGTCGCCGCGCGTGCGCGCCCGTGGCGCGGCGGCCTCGCGCATGCGCACCGCGCGTTCCTTGCGGAACACCGCCCGCACGCCCGCCTCGTCGCCCAGGCGCAGCACCGGGCGCTGGCCTTCGTCCTCGCGCAGCAGCCCCTCGAACAGCAATTGGTCCACCACAAGCCGCCAGCGCGCCTCCTCCACCGCCGCCCCGCACCCGAAGGTGGAGCGGTCCGCATAGGCCTGGTCCAGATCGTCGCCCGCCCGCCCGCGCAGATGATTGATCACCCGGGTCCGGCCGAAGCGCTGGTCGAGGCGCGCCACCGCCGAGAGCGCCTTGGCCGCCAGATCGGCGATGTCCTCCCCGGCGGGGGCCTCCACGCAGATGTCGCACGCCCCGCAGGGCGCGGGGTCAACCTCGCCGAAATAGCGGCGCACGCCCGCGCGCCGGCAGGTCATGGCGTCCAGGAAGGCGAAGAGCTGGCGGGCCTTTTTGATCTGCACCGCCTTGGCCTCGGGCGCGGCTTCGGAGGCTTCCGCCCAGCTCAGCGCCCGGCGCAGGTCGCCCGCCCCGTAGAGCGCCAGCGCTTCGGCCGGCGCCCCGTCACGCCCCCCGCGGCCCACCTCCTGCCAATAGGCCTCGATGGATTTCGGCGGATCGGCATGAACGACGAAGCGGACGTCCGGCTTGTCCACGCCCATGCCGAAGGCGACGGTGGCGGCCATCACCACATCCTCCTCGTTCTGGAAGCGCCGCTGGCGGGCCGCGCGTAGCCCCGCCTCCATGCCCCCGTGATAGGCGAGCGCCTTCACCCCTTCGCCCGTGAGCGCCTCCGCAATTTCCTCCACCCCGTCGCGCGTCGCGGCGTAGACGATGCCGGACAGGCCGCGCCTGGCCTTCACGAACGAAACCACCCGCGCGCGCGGAGCCTTCTCCTTCCGCTCAGCCGCCAGCGCGAGGTTTGGCCGGTCGAACGAGGCGACGAACACCTTGGCGTGCTCCAGGCGCAACTGGGTGCGAATGTCGGCCTGGGTGCGGGGGTCTGCGGTGGCGGTCACGGCCAGGCGCGGGGCGCCGGGAAACAGCGCCGCCAGCCGGCCGAGGCCGCGATAATCGGGGCGGAAATCGTGGCCCCACTGGCTCACGCAATGGGCCTCGTCCACCGCCGCCAGCGCGATCTTCGCGCCCGCGAGCTTCTCCGCCACTCCGCCGGAAACCAGCGCCTCGGGAGACACATAGAGCAGATCGAGCCGCCCTTCCTGCGCATCGCGCAGAACGGCGCGGCGTTCCTCCTGGGGCAGGCTTGAATCGAGGCGCGCGGCCGCCACGCCCGCGGCGCGCAGGGCGTCCACCTGGTCGGTCATCAGCGCGATCAGCGGCGATACGATCAGCCCCACGCCCGGGCGCATCAGGCTTGGGATCTGGTAGCAGATGCTCTTGCCCCCGCCGGTCGGCAGGATGGCCACGGCGTCGCGGCCCGCCAGCGCTTCCGCCACCACCTCGCCCTGCAGCCCGCGGAAATCCTCGTGCCCGTATACGCGCCGCAGCACCGCGCGCGCGGCCTCCAGATCGCTCACGGGGTCGGCGCGCGCTCGACATAGGTGAACGACCCGCACAGGTTGAGCGCGTCGGGCGCGGGCGGCCAGGTTTTGCCGCTGAACGCCGCGATCTGCATCTCCTTGGCGCCGAACGTGTTGCTGAAGGTGGCGAGCGCGAGGAAGTGCGTCGTCTCCGGGGCGCAGAGGCCGCCATTGGGGGTGTTGGGGACGGCGGTCTCCAGGCGCACCTTGTGCACGCTGACGCGCGCCGCGTCGGGGACGGGCAGGATCGCGGTCCAGGCCTGGCCCGCAATGTCCTGGCTGGCGGCGGCGGTGGCCACGAGGCTCAGATCGTAGGTCTGGCCGCGCGCGGCGATGATCTTGGCGGGCTCGCCCGCGGCGGAACCGGCCAGCGTCTCCACCGTCAGCGCGCCGGTGAAGCTCTCGGCGGTCTTGGACACCGCGTCGTAGGAAAGCGTCGGTCCCCGCGCCGCTTCGGGCGCAGGCGCAGGCGCGGAGGCTTCTTGCGGGGGCCCAGCCGGCGGGGGCTCCCCCGCGCGGGGCCCGCACGCCAAGAGCGCAGCGAGCAGGGGCGCAGCAAGCAGCGCCGCGATCCACGATTTCATGCCGATCCCCCTGCAAGACTGGCGCAGCGCCGCCCTGATCCTAGTCCAGGCGCGCCAGATCGCCTAGGCGCGGGCGCGGGGGATTCAGGTCCGGGAGGGCGCTTTCTGCGCATAACCGAGCCGGGCGTTCAACGCCTCCAGCACGTCGATGGCGGCGTCCGCGATCACCGTGCCGGGCGGATAGATGGCGGCTGCGCCCATCGCTTTCAGCGCGGCCGCATCGTCGGGCGGGATCACGCCGCCGACGACGATCATGACCCCGCTCGCGCCCCGCGCATCGAGCGCCTCCCGCAGGGCCGGAACCAGCGTCAGGTGGCCCGCCGCCAGCGAGGACACCCCCACCACATGCGCCTCGCCCGACACCGCGTCCTGCGCGACTTCCTCGGGGGTCTGAAACAGCGGGCCGGTCGCGACGTCGAATCCGAGATCGGCGAAGGCGCTGCCCACGACTTTCTGGCCCCTGTCGTGCCCGTCCTGACCCATCTTGGCCACGAGGATCCGCGGCGCGCGCCCGTCAGACTCGCGAAACGCCTGAACCATGGCGCGGGCGCGTTCGATCTCGAACTTCGCCGCCGCCTGTCCCCCGGCCCGGCCCGCTTCCTCCGCATAAAGCCCGGACACGACCTGCACCGGCGCCGCATATCGTCCGTACACGGCCTCGAGCGCGGCGCTGATCTCGCCGACCGTGGCTTTCGCGCGCGCCGCCTCCACCGAAAGCGCCAGCAGATTGCCGGTCCCGGAGGCGGAAGCCGCGCTCAGCGCCGCGAGCGTGCGCTGCACCTGGGCGCCGTCGCGCTCCCGTCTCAGCTGCTCCAGCTGTGCGACCTGTTGGGCGCGCACCCGGCGCGTGTCCACCTTGCGCACCGGCACGCTGTCAGCCTCCTCCGTGCGATAGGCGTTGACGCCCACCACCACCTGGGCGCCGATGTCGATGCGCGCCTGGGTGCGGGCGGCGGCCTCCTCGATGCGCTGTTTGGGCAGGCCCGCGGCGATCGCGCGCGTCATGCCCCCCAGCGCCTCCACCTCTCCAAGATGGACGAGCGCGCGCTCCGCCAGATCCCCGGTCAGGCGCTCGACATAATAGGAGCCGCCCCACGGGTCGGCAGGGCGGGCAAAGCCCGCCTCCTGCTGCAGGAACAATTGCGTGTTGCGCGCGATCCGGGCCGAAAAGTCCGTTGGCAGAGCAAGCGCCTCGTCGAGGGCGTTGGTGTGCAGGCTCTGGGTATGGCCCCAGGCGGCGGCCATGGCCTCGATGCAGGTGCGGGCGGCGTTGTTATAGACGTCCTGGGCGGTGAGGCTCCAGCCCGAAGTCTGGCAGTGCGCGCGCAGCATGAGGGCCCGCTCGTCCTTCGGCGCGAAGGGCTTCATCAGTCTCGCCCACAAGAACCGCGCCGCGCGCAGCTTCGCGACCTCCATGAACGTGTTCATGCCGATGGCCCAGAAGAAAGACAGGCGCGGCGCGAACGCGTCGATCGAAAGCCCCGCCTCAAGCCCCGCGCGCACATAGGCGAGGCCGTCCGCGAGGGTGTAGGCGAGTTCGAGGTCGGCGGTCGCGCCGGCCTCCTGCATATGATAGCCGCTGATGGAGATGGAGTTGAATTTCGGCATCCGCGCCGCGGTGAAGGCGAAGATGTCGGACACGATGCGCATGCTAGGGCCGGGGGGGTAGATGTAGGTGTTGCGCACCATGAATTCTTTGAGGATGTCGTTCTGGATCGTGCCCGAGAGTTTTTCCGGTGGAACGCCCTGTTCCTCGGCGGCGACGATATAGAGCGCGAGCACCGGCAGAACGGCCCCGTTCATCGTCATCGACACGCTCATGACGTCGAGCGGGATGCCCTCGAAGAGGGTGCGCATGTCCAGGATGGAGTCTATCGCGACGCCGGCCATGCCTACATCGGCGCCCACGCGCGGATGGTCGCTGTCATAGCCGCGGTGCGTGGGCAGATCGAAGGCCACCGAAAGGGCCTTCTGGCCCGCTGCGAGATTGCGGCGGTAGAAGGCGTTCGACTCCTGCGCCGTCGAAAATCCCGCATACTGACGGATCGTCCAGGGCTGGGCGGCATACATCGTCGGATAGGGGCCGCGCACGAAGGGCGCTATGCCGGGCAGCCCGTTCAGATGTTTAAGACCCTCCAGATCGCTTGCGCTATAGCTGCTTTTGACATCAATCCCTTCAGGGCTCGTCCACGGGAGCGCCTGCTCCGCTGGCGTTCCGGTAAAGGCGCGGCCGGGCGCGAAGGCGACCGTACGGAAGTCAGGAATCCGGCTCATCTGGGGCTCCGTCCGGGCGGGATTTGCGCGCGCTGGCGGCGAAGGCGGTAAAGGCGCGCGCGTCGCCGCGAAAACTGTTGAGATCGACCGGGCCCTGCACGCCGGGCAGCCGGGCTGCGTCGTCGCGCTGCCAGATCACCCAGGAATCGCGTCGGAAGCTCGGGCGGGCGTGCAGGCTGCGGATCCAGAAGCGCTCGCCCGCGAACGCGCCTTGCAGGAAACGGTCATGGAACGCACGCGTTGTATAAAGGAGAGGCCGCACGCCGTAGCGCTGCTCCACCAGATCCAGGAACACCGCAATTTCGTGGGGCGCATCGGCGATCTCCGGCCCCCGGCGGCAGGGGCCCAGATGTTCGAGATCGACCGCTGCGGGCAGGGCGTTTTCCGTATACGGAACGGTGGCGATGAAGGCGTGCGCCTGCGCCGCGCCGGGCTGGCACAGGGTGAAGAAATGATAGGCGCCGCGCTTCAGCCCCGCGCGGGCGGCGTCGCGCCAATTGGCGGCGAAGCGCGCGTCGCGGTGGCTCGCCCCTTCGCTGGCCTTGATGTACGCGAAGCGGATGTCTGCGCCCGAAAGCGCGCGCCAATCGATCGCGCCCTGGTGCGCGGAAACGTCCACGCCCAGCACCTCCGCGCGCGGGGCGAACCGGAACAGAAGCGCCGCGCCCACCAGCGCCCCCGCGAGGCCCAGGGCGAGCGCGCGCGCCCGCGTCACGCGCCGCCCGCCGCCGCGTGCGCCCGTGTCAGAGCGGCCACGATGTCAGCGCCGTCAAACAAAAACGCGTCCACCCCCGCCGCAGCGCTCGGCGCGCCGGCGGCGAACACAAGCGCGCAGCCCGCCGCCCTGAGCTCTGACGCCGCCGCCGGGCCCAGCGCGGCATAGGTGGCCTCGGTCCCGCACAGGCACGCCACGCGCGCCCCGCTCGCGCCGAACGCCGCCGGCGGGGCGGGCGCGCACACGCCCATTCCGCCCGCCTCGAACACGCCTTTCGCATAGAGCGCGGGCGCCGCAAATTCTGCCGGCGGGCCGAGCCCCGCGAGAAAAACGGGCGGAAAGCGCGCCGCGTCCGCGGCGTCGCGCAGCGCCTCGAACGGGTGGGCCAGCGCGATTGCGGGCAAAAGCGCAGGCCCCGCCGCGCCGGGGGGCCGGGGATCGAACGCGAAGGAGGGTTCGTCCAGGCTTGCAAACGTCGAGACGCCGGTGATGGGAGCGCTCCGTGTACGGATCTTGTCCAGGCGCTGCGCGCGCACCCGTTCGATCCCGGCGGCGAGCGAGCCGTCGGAAATGCACGCGAGCGCCCCGCCGCGGCGCTCCATGTCTTGAAACAAGTCCCACGCCTTGCCGGCGATCTCATCGGTCAGCGCCTCTATCGCCCACGCGCCGGCCGCGGGATCGCGGACGCGCCCGATCCGGGCCTCCTCGGCCAGGAGGAAATGGGTGTTGCGGGCGAGACGGCGGGCGAAGGCGGACGCCTCCCCAAGCGCGTCCGTGAACGGCGCGATCGTCACGATGTCAGCCCCGCCGACGGCGCCGGCGAAGGCGCTGGCGCTGGCGCGCAGCAGATTGACGCTCACGTCCCGCCGCGTCAGCATGCGCCGCCCGGTGACGGCCTGCAGGCGCAACACACGCGCGGAAGGCGCCGCCCCGCAGGCCTCGAGCAGGGCCGACCAGACAAGACGCGCGGCCCTGAGTTTGGCGATCTCGAGCACGATTTCGGGCCCCACCGCCACGGTGGCGAGCGTCCGTGCACTGATCGTTTCGGGGCTTAAGCCCACCCTTTCGCCCGCGCGCAGGTAAGCCGCCCCCGCCGCCAGCAGCAGCGCAAGTTCCTGCGCCGGCGAGCCTGCGGCTTCGTGGACCGGGCGCGCGTCCGCGCGCAGCAGGCATGCGTTCGCAAAGCGCGCGGCGAGTTCGGCCGCGAACGCGAAGGTTTCCGCCATCTCGGGATCGACGGCGTCGAGCGCCGCGCCGATAGGATCGAGATTGAAGGCGAGGGCCGCATCTTCCGCGCCGCGCTTTGCCGCATACGCTCCCAGCAGGGACGCCCCCGCCCGGCCCGCCGCGTCTAGCGCGATGGGGGCGAGATCGAGGCGCACGCCCTCGAGCGCGGCGGCGAAATCCTCGATCGAGCCCAGCGCGACGCCGCGCCCGTCGCCGCGCCGGTCGCCGCGATCAAGGCGGAGTTCGATGGAGGTGGCGCCGCCCATAAGGTCAGCGAGGATCTCGCCATTGGCTTCACGCGGGGTTGGCCGGGAGACGATCTGGCGGCTGTCCCAGCCTGCGGGCGGGGAGGGGGCAGGCTCGCGCGCATGGGGCCAATCGGCGCTTGTATAGACCGGGCGCACGGGGATCGCGTCGGGGGTGTGGCCGATCAGCGTCTCGAACGGGGCGCCGGCGAGGGCCTTCTCCGCCAGCGCCCGCCAGTGCGCGGGATCGGCGTCCGCAAACGCGCCGGCGAGCGCAAACCCGGTTTCCGCTTGCGGTGGCGTGCGTTCAGCCATCCCCGAACAGAGCGGCATGGCCCCCTCCGCGTCAAGCAGCGCCCGGGCGCGGCCGCCCCTGTCCGACCGGCGCCGCCCGCGGCCTAGCCTGTTCTCTCCCGCGATAAGGGCGCAGCAGCAGCAGAGGACGCCGCCGATGGCCGATGACGCAAACCAAACCACAAAGCCGATCGCGCAATCGCTGACCCTGCAGGGGGCGCTGGCGATGGGGCTCGCCTTCGTGGCCGGCAAGGCAGGGCTCGCGCTGCCCGAGGGCCAGGCCGCCCCGCTGGTCCAGGCGGTCACCGATCTGATGTTCTACGCCGGTTCGATGGCGGTGGGCGTCGGCCGGGCACGCGCGCGGGCCACGCTCTCTTAAAAGCGCCGCGCCACGGTTTCCGCGCCGGGACGCCCCCCTCCCCACCCGGTGCGGAACGCGCCGGCGGCGCCTTTCAGGCCCCGCCAGCGCTGCTTCGCCGGCGGGGCCCGTTTTGAATCGCTTGCGTCGAGCCCCGCCAGCCCCTAACGAAGCCGCTCTTCATGGGGGAGCGAGCTCGTAGCTCAGCCGGTAGAGCATCTGACTTTTAATCAGAGGGTCGCGGGTTCGAACCCCGCCGAGCTCACCATGGAAAAGCAGCCCTAATCCCTCGCTCACCCCGCCAGCGGCGAGGGCGCATCGCCGAACACGGTTTTGCCCGCGCCGGCATACTTCTCGATGTTCACAAGAAAGTGCGACGCCGCGACGTGGATATCGCGGAAGCGCCGCTGCAGCGGGGAGGCGGAATAGACCGCAGCGCCCCCGGCGGCCTGGGTCAGCAGGTCCACCGCGGCGACGCAGCGATGGGTGGCGTGGGTGGCCGCGAGGCTGAGCTGCAAAGCGAGCGCGGGCGTGAATTCGGGCGCGCTCCAGGCCTCGCGCACGCTCTGATGGATATAGGCGCGGCTGGCGTCGATCTCGGCGCTGGCGCGCCCCACCGCGTCCTGGACGTGATACTTGTCTTTCAGCAGGGATTTGGAGGCGAGCGGCGTCCGCTCCCGGGCGAGTTCGATCAGCGCGTCGAGCGCGGCGCGCGCCACGCCCACCGCGAGCGCCCCGTGCGGGGCCATGATCTGCGCCATGTAGGGGACCTTGGCGTAGAGCGGCGCGTCCGTGCGCGCGAGCAGCGCGCCGGGCTCGAAGGTCTGATCCTCCGGCACGAAGAGATCCTCCACCTCGAAATCGCCGCTGCCGGTGCCGCGCATGCCATATACGTCCCAGGTGTCGATGAAGCGCGCCTTGTCAGCGGGGAAAAACAGGACGCGCATGCCCTTGGGCGGGCCTTGGCCGTCCGTGATCAGCGCGCCGCCCATAAGCCATTGGGAAAAGCGCGTGGCGGTGCCCCAGTCCCAGCGGCCGGTCAGGCGATAGCCGCCGGGGGCGGGGACCGCGCGCCCGCGTCCGGGGTTCATGCTGCCGGCGGCGACGATCCCGGACGCGTTCCAGATCTGGCGCGCGGCGGCGGGGTCGAGGTAACCGGCGATCTGGTTCGTGGTGGAGCCTTTCAGCAGCGACCATCCGGCCGCGGGGTCGGCCGCGGAGACCTCCTCGATCACGGCCAGCGCGTCCAGCATGTCGAGTTCGAGGCCGCCCAGCGCCTTGGGCAGCAGGATGTCGAAGAAGCCCTCCCCGACCATCAGCTCCACCAGCCCGTGCGGCAGCTGGCGCAGCGTCTCGGCCTCCTGGCCGAGTTCGGAGATCCGGCCGGCGAGCGCGCGGGCGCGGGCGGCGGTCGCGCTTAAAGGGGCGGGGTGCGTCATGGCTCTACTCCAGCACAGGCGCGCGCTGGGCGCGGGCGGTTTCAGATTCGCGCGATTTTGGCGCCGTCGCCGGGAAAAGCGAGCCTCACTTCGCATAGCCCCTCGCGGCGGGGCCCTTGGGTTCGTGAAGTCAGCGCACGGCGCGGGAGCCTTCGCGCCAAGAGGAACAGGTCCTCGACCCTGGCGCCCAGGAAACCGCTCAATCGTCCGATCACGGAAGCCGCGTTCCAAAGGAGAACAAAGCGCGCGTGCGCGCGGCGTGTGACGACACGCTGCGCCACAGCGGGCGGCAAGTCGCGCCGTACGCGTGGGGGCTTGCGCCAAAGTCTTCTTGCGCCCCCGAACGGCGGGCCCGAGCGGGCGCGCACACGCAACACTAAGGCGCAGGCTTGACACGAACATGCGCAGGACAAGAGGGCGCAATGCCTGCCCGAGACACCCCACTGTTCCAGAGGCCGCCCAATCCCGTCCAACAGCGGCGTGAACCGAACACCACGCATCACGGTTTAGTGTTTGTCAGGGACGAAGAGGACGAACGCCCCGTCCTGCGACGCTTTCCGAGTAAGATCGGGTCAACCCCGCGCCGGCGTTCAGGCTGTCTTGGCGCCCCAGGCTAGATTAAGGAGTTGCATTTCAGGCTGTGTTTGTGTCAGAGCCCGTCACGTTCAAGGAGTTCTTTATGGCGAAGTCCCCAAAAAATCACCGCCGCCCCTGGAGCGCTGCGGAAATGAAGCAAATCCGGCAAAGTGCGAAAACCCGCACGCCGTGGGCGTTGGTCGCCCAAGAACTCGGGCGTACGCCCGCCGCAGTGCAGCAAGTCGCGTCCCGCGAAGGCCTGACCACACGCACCCGCCGCGCGGCGGCGCCCGCAAAGACCGCGAAGAAAACGCCGGTAAAGACCGGCCCGTCCACGCTCCCCGCCAAGGATAACTTGAAGCGCGAAGTCAAAGCCGCTCCGGCCAAGACCGCGCCTGGCGCTTCTGCAAAACGCGTGTCCGCCGCCGGCGCGCTGAAGAATGGCCGCGGCAAAAGCGCGCCGGTAAAGACGCCGCCCGCCAAGGTCCGGGCGGCCAAGACGGCGCCCGTGAAGAGCGCGGCGCCCAAGAGCGAAGCTGTCAAAACCGCTGCGAAAAAAGCGGCTCCCGCGAAAAAGACCGGGCCCGCGAAAAAGGCGGCCGGCAAGCGCGCGATGCAGTAACGCTGCCGGCGCCGCCGCCGCTCGGCTCCAGCCGGCGCGGTGCGAACAGCCGTTGCGGATTTCCCCCCGCTCTGCTTTGCCCTAGACTTTGCCCGGCGCCGCCTCTCACCGAAGGGGCGCGCCTGGCCGGGCTCTAGGCTCTGGGCTTTGGGCTGAACACGGGGATGGGAAACCGCCGATGAAGACGCGCGCCGCGCTCGCACGAGCGCCGAACGTCCCGCTGGAGATCGTGGAGCTTGATCTCGAGGGCCCCCAGGCCGGGGAGGTCCTCGTGGAAGTGATGGCGAGCGGGGTGTGTCATACCGACGCCTACACGCTTGCAGGCAAGGACAGCGAAGGCCTGTTCCCCTGCGTGCTAGGCCATGAAGGCGCAGGCATTGTACGCGAGGTCGGGGCGGGCGTCGCGAGCGTTGCGCCCGGTGATCATGTGATCCCGCTATACACGCCCGAGTGCCGCGGCTGCAAAACCTGCCTCAGCCGCAAGTCAAACCTCTGCACTTCCATCCGCGCGACGCAAGGCAAGGGCGTGATGCCGGACGGGCGAAGCCGTTTCTCCTACAAGGGCCAGCCCGTCTTTCACTATATGGGCTGCTCGACCTTTTCAAACTTCACGGTGCTGCCTGAGATCGCAGTGGCGAAGATCCGCGCGGACGCGCCGTTCGACAAGGCCTGCTATATCGGGTGCGGGGTGACCACCGGGGTCGGGGCCGTGATCTACACCGCCAAGATGGAGCCCGGGGCGACGCTTGCGGTGTTCGGCCTCGGCGGCATCGGGCTCAATGTCATCCAGGGCGCACGCCTTGTCGGGGCGGACAGGATCATCGGCGTAGACGTCAACCCCGCCAAGCGCGCCATCGCAGAGCGCTTCGGCATGACCGACTTTATCAACCCCCGCGAGATCGGCGCCGACAATGTCGTGGACGCGATCGTGGGCCTCAGCGGCGGGGGCGTTGATTATTCGTTTGATTGCACCGGGGATGTGCGCGTGATGCGCCAGGCGCTGGAGTGCTGCCATCGCGGCTGGGGCCAGTCGATCATCATCGGCGTCGCGGAGGCCGGTCAAGAGATCGCGACGCGTCCGTTCCAATTGGTGACCGGGCGGGTATGGAAAGGCTCGGCCTTCGGGGGCGCGCGCGGGCGCACCGACGTGCCGCGCATCGTCGACTGGTACATGGACGGCAAGATCAATATCGACGATCTGATCACCCACACGATGCCGCTGGAAAAGATCAACGAGGCCTTCGACCTGATGCACGCCGGCCGGAGCATCCGCAGCGTCGTGGTATATTGACGCCCATGAGTCTGGAAACGCTGTCTCTTCATCGCGCTTTCGGCGGCGTGCAGGGCTATTACCGCCACGCCTCGCGCGAAACCAACACGCCGATGCGCTTTTCCGTGTTCCTGCCCCCGCAGGCGGAGCGGGAGAAACGCCCAATTCTGTTCTGGCTGTCCGGGCTGACATGCACGGAGGACAATTTCACCGTCAAGGCCGGCGCCCAGCGCGTCGCCGCCGAACTCGGCCTCGTCATCGTTGCGCCCGACACCTCCCCGCGCGGGGACGACGTGCCCGACGATCCAGACAAAGCCTATGATTTCGGGCTCGGCGCCGGCTTCTACGTCGACGCCACGGAGCCGCCATGGGCGCGACAGTATCGGATGGCCTCCTATTGCGGAACGGAATTGCCGGCTTTGGTCGGCGCCCACTTCCCGGCTGACCTCGCGCGCGCGGGCGTGTTCGGCCATTCCATGGGCGGGCACGGCGCGCTGACTTTGGGTTTGCGGTCGCCGGAGCGGTTCCGGTCCGTTTCGGCGTTCGCGCCGATCGCGTCGCCCATGCGATGCCCGTGGGGCAGGAAGGCGCTATCGCTTTATCTTGGGCCCCACGAGACGGCCTGGCGCGCCTACGATGCCTGCGCGCTGATCGAGGACGGGGCGCGGACGGGCGAAATCCTGATCGACCAGGGAGAGAGCGATCCCTTCCTCGAGACCCAACTCAAGCCCCACCTGCTGGAACAGGCCTGCGCGGACGCGGGCCAGGGCCTCACGCTGCGCCGCCAGCCCGGCTACGACCATTCCTATTTCTTCATGGCGAGCTTCATGGAGGACCATCTGCGCTGGCACGCCGCCCGGCTTGAGGCTTGAGGCTTGAGGCGTGAGCGTCAGGCGTCCGGGGGCGACCCGTCGTCCGCGGCGGGCGCTTGTTTATCGGTGTCGAACGGGGTGACTTTCACAGTGCGGATGAAGGTCTCGAATTCGCTGCGGCCGTGGGGAACTTCCGCGCGGTCATGGACGGCGACCGCCTGGTCGATCAGCAGGTCCTGCAGCGCGTCGGGAATCGTATCCCATTGCAGCACGAGCGCGCCCCCGAGACGGCGCAGGAAGTGCTCCTGAGCCTCGCTATAGCGTAGCGTCTTGGCGACCACGCCGGGCTCCTGGGCGGGCAGGGGACGCTGGGGCCGGCGGCGCAGGTCAACCACGAACGGACCCCGCACGCCGGACCGGGCCAACGCGCGCCACCTTGCTGTGCTGTTCAGAGGGCATGGGCTACGGTCCTTTATCCTCGGCAAACGCCGTGCGCCGCCGTCCGGCAGCCGAACCCGCCCTTAACCTGTTACATGGGACGTCACCGCGCAATCGCAAGCGCCGGCGCGCCTGAGCCCGTGCGTGCGTCTCAGTCGCACTTGCAAAGTGTTCGCACTTCGCGTCCTATCCTGGCCGCATCGTCCGCGCGGCGGGAGTGCTTTCGTGACGCTCAATGATCTGACGATAGGGCGTGTCGCCCACGTCGCCGCCATCCTGGCGGGCCCTGACCTTGAGGCCAAACTCCGCGAGATCGGGTTCTCCGAGGGCGACGAGGTGGAGCTTCTGAGCCGTGGCCCGTTCGGCGGCCAGCCCCTGGCGGTGCGCCTTAACCGTACGATCATCGCGCTGCGGGGCGCGGAGGCGCAGGCCGTGCGCCTGGAGCCCGCCCTATGAGCACGCTGCGGCTTGCGCTGGTGGGCGCGCCGAATTCCGGGAAATCAACGCTGTTCAATGGGCTGACGGGGGGGCGGGCGAAGACCGCCAATTATGCCGGCGTCACGGTGGAGCGGCGCAGCGGCTGGTTCGAGACCCCGTCGGGCGCGTCGGTCGAACTCGTGGACCTGCCGGGGATTTACGGGCTTTCCGCCCGTTCGCTGGACGAGCGGATCGCGGTGGACGCGATCACCGGGCGCTATGCGCAGGAGCGGGCCCCGGACGCCCTGCTCGTGCTGGTGGACGCCTCCGACATCCGCACGCACCTGCACTTCGTGCTGCAATTGCGCGCCCTCGGCCGGCCCATCATCCTCGCGCTGAACATGATCGATCTGGCCGAGCGGGACGGTGTGCGCATCGATGTGGCGGGGCTCGAGCAGCGCCTGGGCCTGCCCGTGGCCGCCACCCGCGCGACGCGGAAAACCGGGCGGGCGGAGCTCCTGGCCCGGATCGACGCGCTGGTCGCCGCGCAAAGCGCGGCTCCCGCCAAGCCTGTCCCAACCGTGCCGCCCGACCTGAAATCTCTCCAGCGCGAGGCGCGCGCCATCGCCAAGGCGGTGATCCTGGCCGAGCCGGTTATGAACCGCCTTACCCGCACGATCGACGCGGTTGTGCTGCACAGGGTGGCGGGACCGTTTATTTTGGCGGCGATCCTGTTCTTGATGTTCCAGGCCGTGTTCTCCTGGGCGGCCGCGCCGATGGAGGCCATAGACGGCGCGTTCCTGGCGCTGAGCGATGGGGTGGGCGCGGCGCTCCCTGAGGGCTGGGTGCGCAGCCTGCTCACCGACGGCGTGATCGCGGGCGTGGGCAGCGTGGTGATCTTCCTGCCGCAGATCTTCATCCTGTTTGCGCTGATCCTGGCGCTCGAAGCGTCGGGCTACATGGCGCGCGCGGCGTTTCTGATGGACGAATTGATGCTGCGCGTGGGGCTGAACGGGCGCGCCTTCATCCCGCTTCTGTCGAGCTTCGCGTGCGCCATCCCCGGCATGATGGCCGCGCGTGTGATCGAGAACGAGCGCGACCGTCTGACAACGATCATGGTTGCGCCGCTGATGACGTGTTCGGCCCGGCTGCCTGTCTATACCCTGATCATCGCCGCCTTCATCCCCGCCCATCCCATAGGCCCGTTTGGGCTGCAGGGCGTCGTGATGTTTGCGCTTTATCTCACGGGCGTGGTCAGCGCGGTTTTGGCCGCGTTCGTGCTGAAGCGCACCGTCACGAAGGGACCGACCCAGCCGCTGCTGATGGAGCTGCCGACCTACAAGCTGCCCGACCCGCAGGATTACGCCCTGAACCTCCTCTCCCGCGCGTGGGCGTTCCTGCGCCGCGCGGGCGCTGTGATCTTCGTCACCGCGCTCATCCTCTGGTTCCTGGCGAGCTTTCCCGCGTCCGCGGACGGTATCCGCGAAACCTATGCCGGCATGCTGGGGGCGCTGCTGGAGCCGGTCTTGCGCCCCATCGGCTTCAATCTGGAGATCGCCATCGCGCTGGTGCCGGGGATGGCGGCGCGGGAGGTCGCGGTCGGCGCGCTCGGGACCGTCTATGCCGTGCAGGCGGCCGGGGAGGAGGCGGCAAGCCTCGCAAGCACACTGGCGGGCGCGTGGTCCCTGCCTACGGCGCTCGCCTTTCTGGCGTGGTACGTCTATGCGCCCCAATGTCTGGCGAGCCTTGCGGTGGCGCGGCGCGAAACCAATTCCTGGCGCTGGACGGGGCTGATCGTGGCCTACCTGTTCACCCTAGCCTATCTCGCGGCGGGCGCGACGTTCTGGATCGCCACCTGGGCGGGGCTTTAGAGCGGTTCTCGATTGGATTGAATCAATCCTGAGAAAAACCGCTCTACACTTTAAGTTAGACCGTTTCTCGTCCGAAAACGCGTAACACTTTTCGGGAAACGGTCTAACGCAGCGCGCCCCGATGTGCTGAGACGTCGCTGCGCCGGGAGGGATTTTTCCGCCCTCCCGGCGGTCGCCGGCGCTTTAGGCTTAGAAGCTGTAAGTCATCTTTCCGTAATAATAGCCGCCATTGATGCCGAAGGGCGAGAAGGTGGGGTAGCGGGTGGTGGCGGCGGCGCCGCTGGCGATCTCCGCGGCGATGCTCGCGGGATTGCGCTCTTCCGGATAGATGTCGAACACGTTGTTCGCGCCGACCGAGGCCTTGAGATTGTCGGTGATTTGATAGCCGAAATCGATGTCGGTGATCAGATGGCTGTCAATCTCGTCCTTGTAGAAATTGCCGCTGACGGTGGTGTAGCCGAAGCTCGGCCCGTACAGCGTGTTCACCAGATTGATCGTCCAGCGATCGACGCTCCAGACTGCGGCGAGGTTCAGCTTGTATTCCGGCGCGGCGCTTTCGAGGTTGGCGAGCGCGGCGACGGTGTAGAGCGTCGCGCCGCCGAGCCCGGAGGGCGGGGCGGCGATGTCAGTGACTTCGGTCTCGTTGAAATTGGCGCCGAAGGTCAGGTTGAGTTTGCCATACTCCCCAAGCTGGAAATAAGTGCTGGCGAGGATTTCAAGGCCGGTGGTGCGGGTGTCGAGGCCGTTGGAGAAGATGCTGATCCCGGTCGTGGTGACGGTCGGGTCCAGGGAATTGCCGTTGGCCGTGATCGCGTTGACGATCGCGGAATTGACGACCACGCCGTTGATCGTGCCGTTCACGGTGCCGCTGCCCACGATCCGGTCGGTGATCTCGATCTGATAGGCGTCGATGGTCAATGTTAGCCGGTCGAACGCCTTCGCGACGATGCCGGCGCTGAAATTGGTCGATTCCTCCGGCTCCAGCCCGTCGACGCCCAAGAGCCGCGCGCCCACCGAACTTGGCGCGAGCTGCACGGTGGCGGTGGTCGGCGAAACATTGGTGGCCGAATAATTGAGCTCCGCCAATGTCGGCGCGCGGAAGCCCGTGCTGGCTGTCCCGCGCACCGCAAACGAGGGCGAAAAGTCAAAGCGTGCGGTGAGTTTGGCGATGTCGGTCGAGCCGAAATCGCTGAAATCCTCGTGCCGCGCGGCGACTTCCAGTTTCAGCTTCTCAAACAAAGTGGCGCCGAGGTCGATATAGGCGGCCCAATTGTCCCGCCCATAAGAGCCCGCATCGCTCAGCGCGAAGCCCGGATAGGATTGGGAGCCCGCCTTGTAGCGTGATGCCGGGTCCCCCGGTTTGATCTCGTAGGTTTCAGAACGCTGCTCCAGGCCGAAGGCGACGTTTAGCGGCTCGGCGAGACCGATAGCGACCGGACCGTTGATATCGAGATTGTTGGTCCATTGGGAGCCGATGAAATCGCCGGCGTGGAAATCGGTGGGTGTCGAGCCCGTGTCCTGATAGAGCTGCACGTTGGCGGAATTGGCCACCGTGATGTCGTGGTCGTCCTTGCCATAGGTGGAGGACAAGTCAAACGACCAGCCGGCGGTGTTTTCGCCCTTGATGCCGAACGTGAGGGCGTAATCGGTTTCGAGCGTTTCCTCGCGCGGGCTGTATCCCGCCGGGTACACGGCCGGCACGGACGTGGGCAGACGGTAATTCTCGAAGGCGCTGGCTTTTTTGACGCCGTACGTGCCGAAACTGTAGATGTTGACGCCCTCGCTCGGCGAAAAGCCGGCCGAGAACGTCCCGACATTGAGATGATAGCGCGCGTCCCCGGCGATGCGGTTGGCGTACGGGTATTCATCGATGATGCTCGGCCAGGTCGGATTGGCGGCGACGCGCGCGCGATCGACGATGCGGGCGTCCTCGCGGCCGCGGAAGCTGTAATCGTGGAAGCGGCTCTCGAAAGTCAGGTTGAAGAAGGCGCTTTCGAACGGCTGGAAACCGATATTGGCGCTAAGGCTGAACGTCTCTCCGTCATTGTTCTGGATATAGGCGCCGCCCGTTCCCGACAGCACGCCTCCGCTCGCATCGTCCTTCAGGATCAGATTGATCACGCCAGCGATCGCGTCCGTGCCGTATTGGGCGCCGGCGCCGTCGGTGAGCACTTCCACCCGCTCGATCGCCGCCAGGGGAATAAAATTCAGATCCGCCGCCGCCGAGCCCTGATAAGGCCCGCTCAGCACGGCGAGGTTCGCGGTGCCGTGGCGGCGCTTGCCGTTGATCAGAACCAAAGTCTGGTTGGGGCTTACGCCCCGAAGACGAGCCGACAATGTCAAATTGGCCGTGTCGCCCCCGAACGCCTGGGCGGTAAAGGACGGCGTCAGATTGGCCAGCGCGAGGCGCAGATCGGCCTGGCCCGTGCGCTCGAGCGCGCCGGCGTCGATCACCTGGACGGGGGCGGCGCTGTCGACCGCGCGGATGCCGGTCTGGCGGGTGCCGGTGACGATAAGATCGTCCATGCCGCTGTCGGCGGTGTCCGCGACCTCGGCCGCATGGGCCGGGGCGGCGAGAAAGCCGGCGATCAAAGCAAGGGCGGTGGTCCGCCAAGCCGAAATATTCATGCAGTTCTCCAAGGTTGAGGATGGCCGAAGTTAAGTAATCACGGCGCCTTTGCGGCGATGAATTCGATCTCGACGAGTGCGCCGGGCAGCACCAGGCCCGCGATCTCCACCGTGCTGCGCGCGGGTTTGTTGGGCTGGGTGGGGGAGCCGAACACCTCGCTCCAGGCCGCGTTCATGCCGGCGAAGTCCATGTCCCCCTTGGCGGGGTCCGCGACCAGGAACACCGTGGCCTTGACGACGTCGCCATAGCCCAGACCTTCCGCCTTCAACACCGCGCCGAGTTTGGCGAGCGTAGACCGCGTCTGGGCCTCGGTTGTTCCGGGTGCGGACTTATCGGCGATGGTTGGCAGCGCGCCGCTCAAGAACACCAAAGTCGAACCCGGGGGGATGGTCACAGCCGGCGAGATCGCAATCGAGCCGGTGGACGGCACGCGCTTTATCTCGGCTGCGGTGGCGCAGCCGGTCAGCGCCGCAGCGCTCACGCCCGCCAGCGCAAGCCTCAAAACGCCCGCACGGGCCAGATGTCTCAAACGCATGAAGTCTTCTCCTGTCATGGGGTTTTCAAAAGGGTGGCGTGGGCGAGCTTGTCTGAACGGACGCGCTCGCCGATCAGGGAGACCGTGCGGCGCGCCGCAGCGACCGCGCCTTCCTGCCAGCCGGGCGTCTGGCTGAGATGGGCCCCGGTCAGGAAGATCCGCCCGTGGGGGTGGTTGAGCAGCCGGTAAGCGGCGACGTCGTTATCCCGCTCCCAATTCAGCCACGGGCCGAGGCTGAACGCCTGACGGTTCCAGTCGATAACCACCGGCGCCGAGAGCGACTTGCCGTGCCCGGGGTGGAGCCGCTCCACCGCCGCGCGCGACATCTCGATCTGCTGCGCGAAGGGACGGGATTGGAACGTCTTGGCGCGCGGCCCGCTGCTATAGGCCGCCACCAGAAGGCCGCGCGCGTCATGGAAGGCATTGCTCGGATACCAGACGACGCTCGTCTCGCCCCCGACGAAGGAAAGGCCCCCGTAAATCTGATCCGCCTCCCAGAAGCGGGGCGCGTCGAACGCGACTTTGCTCGAATGGTCATAGACCGCGCCTGCGACCGCGGCCTTCACCGGCGGGGGCAGATTGGTGTCGATCTTCGCGAGCACCGGCAGCGGCACGGTCACGACCAGATAGTCGCCTGTCAGGCGCTGGCTCGCGCCGGTGCGGCGATCGCGGATGTCCACCTGGGCGCCGCGTTCAGTCTGGCGCAGCGCCTTGACTTCGGTGTGCAAAAGGACCGGGGCGCGCAGCGCCTTGGACATCGCGTTAGGGATCGCGTCCATCCCGCCCACCGGCTGCATCATGGTGGCCTGCATGTCGATATTGTCTTCAAACAGGGAAAAGGGCAGCGCCTCGTCCTGCAACAGATCGCGCAGCGGCAGGGGCGGGCGCGCCACGCCCACCTGGTCGGCAGCGCCCGGAGGAACGACGTACCCGGAGCGTTTCGAGCCCTGGTACGCGCCCGACGGATCGAGATCGCCATAGGTCTTGAGGAAGGTGAGCAGCCGCTCTTTGTCTTCGGCCGTGAGTTCCTGGTCAAGCGCGCCGCGATTGGCGGCCTTGGTGAGCAGTTCCGACAGGGCCCCGCGCACGTCGTTGATCGCCTGGCGCTGCTGGATCGGCCTGCCCTTGAAGGCGGCGTCGGACTGCAAGAGGCTGCTGCGGCTCGAATTGACTTCCACCTCGAGCGCCACGCCGAGCGTGCGGCAATAGGACAAAATCCCCTGATGGTGGCTGGGGATACGGCCCGGCCCCGCGTTGAAATAGAGCCCGTCGGAGAACGCCGCGACCTGGTCTGCGCCGCCAAGCGTCTCGATGCGCGTTCCTCCGCGTACGGTCCAATTGCGCCCGCCCACCCGGTCCCTGGCTTCGACAACCGTCACGGCAAAGCCGGCGCGTTCTAACTCCAGCGCCGACACGAGCCCCGCGACGCCTGCGCCCAAGATGATCACCCGGCGGCCGCGGCCGAACTCAGCGGGCAGATCGGGCTGGCCGGGCGTGGCGGCCGCCGACGCGAGGCCCAGCCCCTGCAACATTGTATACCCGGCTGCAAAGCCGCCGATCGCGACCGCGCGCGCAAGAATGTTCCGACGACTGACGCCCAAAACCGCCCATCCCCGACTTGGAAAGCCACGCCGCTCCCCGGCGATCCTGCATCGGGCCTGGGCGGGGACACGCCCGTCAATGCGCCGCGGCGCTGAAAACGCAGGATTGCGCAAGCGGATACGGAAAGAGGCGCCCTGCCTGCGAAATTGACCTACACCTCGCCCGCACGGCGCGTCTGCGCGCGGGGTCAACGCGCCCGCCGCTTCCCTAGTCAGGACGGCTCTGTACTCTTTTGCGACGACGAAAGGCATCAGCGCCCGGATGCGAAAAGCTCAGTGCACGTCGCGCAGGCGGTGGGGCGCTACAAGCGATATCGCTCAAACTTAGAGATGAGCGCGAATGATAGGACGCCGGCGGAGAGGCGATCGCAAATGCGCCGGTCCTGCCGCGCGCTCCCCGGCGCCGGATGGGGACGCGCGACACCGCGTGCTGCTGATCCTGCCCAGGAGCTGGCGGCTTCGGCGGTGGGGTGGCGTGCGGTGGAATGGGGTGAGGGGCGAGGGATGGGATGGTGCCTGGGGCCGGAATCGAACCAGCGACACGCGGATTTTCAATCCGCTGCTCTACCAACTGAGCTACCCAGGCGGCGCGGCGCCTCGTTAGGCCGTCTTTTCGGTTCTATACGGGCGGGGCGGGGCGCTGTCCATCGCCTGCGGCCATGGTAGAAGGCTTTGGCGGGCGGGGCGGAGTGGAGCGATGTGCGAAGGCGCGCGGGCGCGGGCGGGCTTGATCGGGCTTACGGAGCTGGACCGGCGGGCGCTGGTGCGGGGCCTCGCGGGGGGAACGCTCGCGCTGCTCGCGCCGGGCTGCGTGACCAATGCCGAGACGGGGCGGCGCCAATTGCTGACGGTTGACCCCGCAACGCTGCGGGAGATGGCGGTCGCGGCGTGGGCGGAGGCCAAGGCCACGACGCCGGTCTCGCGCGACGCGAAGCTGCAGCGGCGCCTTTCGGAGGTGGGCCGGCGGGTGCAGCAGGGGGCCGGGCGCGGCGGCGAGCCCTGGGAGTTTGCGGTGTTCGACACCGAGGACGTGAACGCCTTCGTGCTGCCGGGCGGCAAGGTGGGGGCCTATCGCGGGCTCCTGGCGCTGACGGAAAACGACGACCAGCTCGCCGCGGTCCTGGGCCACGAGGCCGGCCACGTCACCGCCAACCATGCGGGCGAGCGCGCGAGCCAGAGCCGGCTGGCGGAATGGGGCTATGCGGTGGGCGGCGTGGCGCTGTCCGGCCAGGTCTATGCGCAGGCGGCGCAGACGGTGTTCGGGCTGGGCGTGCAATATGGCGTGCTGATGCCCTATTCGCGGCTGCAGGAATTGGAGGCCGACAAGCTGGGCGTGGATTATATGCACCGGGCCGGTTACCGGCCGCGCGAGGCGGTGCGCCTGTGGGAATTGATGGCCGCGCGCGGGGGCGCGCGAAAGCAGGAAATGCTCTCCACCCACCCCGATCCCGCACGCCGGATGGCCGAGCTTAACGCCTACATCGCCCGGCGCGGCTACGACGCGGCCTGACCGCGCAGGCCCAACGGACACACAGCCTTCCCCGCCCGTTCAAGCGCTGCGCTCTGCTTGCGCGGGCGCACGGCTGGGTCTAATTCCTTAGCGCGCGCCGCCTTAGCTCAGTTGGTTAGAGCATCGGTTTGTGGAACCGAGGGTCCCCAGTTCAAGCCTGGGAGGCGGTACCACGCTTCCCCCGGGCCCGCCCAAGGGGGAGAAGAGAAAGCGGAGCAGGGGCTCAGCGCAGGTAGAAGCGCGCCACCGCGTCGCCGAGGTCGGCAGTGTCTTCTATCATCTGGGTGAGGAATTCGTGCAGGCCGCCGGCGAATACGGCGGCGATGTCCTGGGTGGCGAGCTTCTGGTTGATCGCATCGGCGAGGTCGTGGCATTCCCCGCGCACCCCGCCATAGGCCGCCGCAAGGCAGGTGAAGCTGTCGACGATCTCGCCATAGCAGGCCTTCAGCGAGCGCGGCAGCTCGGTGCGGAAGATCAACAGGTCGGCCACGTTCAGCGGGCTCACCTTGTCCTTGTAGATCCAGCGATAGGCACGCACGGCCGACACCGCCTGCAGGATCGAGGTCCATTGGTAATAATCGAGCATGCCGCCCACCCCGGAATAGCCGGGCAGCAGGAGGTGGTATTTGACGTCCAGGATGCGGGCGGTGTTGTCGGCCCGCTCCAAGACGGCGCCCAGGCGGGTGAACCAATAGGCGTCGTTGCGGAGCATGGTGGAGGCGTAGGCGCCGTTGAACAGCGTGGCCTTGCCCTTCACCCAATCGAGCGTCTTGGGCAGGTGGGCGGGGCTGAAATCCTCCGCCGTCAAGGTGCGCGCCTCGAGCCAGGCCTCGTTGACGGCGTTCCACATGTCGCGGGTCAGCGCGGTGCGCATCGCGCGGGCGTTGGCGCGCGCCCGCTCCAGGCAATTGCGGATCGAGCAGGGGTTTTCGGTGTCCCACGCGAGAAAGCGTACGGCGTTGGCGGCGTCGGCCTTGTCGTAATGGGCGAAGAAGGGGCCTTCGCAGCCGGCGGCGATGATGGCGGGGCCCCATTCGTCCCCGTCCTCGCCCATCCCCATCCCGGACATGCGCTGCGCCGCCTCGAGCAGGCGCGCCAGATAATCCATCCGCTCCATGTAGCGGGCGAGCCAGAACATGCTGTCGGCGGTGCGGCTCAGCATGGGGCGTTCACCGGCCTTGGCTTTGCCGCTGGGACCCGGACGGGCGCGACTTGGACTTGGACTGGGACAGGGACTGGGACTGGGACTGGGACTGCGGATCGGGCTCCATCAGCACCCAGGTGTCCTTGGTGCCCCCGCCCTGGCTTGAATTGACGACCAGCGAGCCCTTGGTCATCGCCACCCGCGTCAACCCCCCCGGCACGATCCGGATGCCGTCTCCTCCGCACAGCACGAAGGGGCGCAGATCGACATGGCGCCCGGCCACCCCTTCCGGCCCGAAGGTGGGGCAGGTGGAGAGCGGCAGCGTCGGCTGGGCGATATAGGCGGACGGGTTGGCGCGGAGCTTCAGGGCGAAATCGGCCCGGCGCTGGGCGCTGGCGTGGGGCCCCACCAGCATGCCCGATCCCCCCGACCCGCGCGTCTCCTTGACCACCAATTCCTCCAGATGGTCTAGCACATAGGCGAGCGCGTCGGGGTCCGCGCAATCCCAGGTCGGGACGTTCTTCAGGATCGGCTCCTCGCCCAGATAGAAGCGGATCATCTCCGGGACATAGACGTAGATCGCCTTGTCGTCGGCGACGCCTGCGCCGGGCGCATTGGCGATGGCGACATTGCCGGCGCGGTAGGCGCCCATCAGCCCCGCCACCCCCAGCATCGAATCCGGGCGAAACGCTTCGGGATCGAGATAATCATCGTCGACGCGGCGATAGAGCACGTCGACGCGTTTCAGCCCCTGCGTGGTGCGCTTATAGACGACCTCGTTCTCGACAACCAGATCGACGCCCTCCACCAGCTCGACCCCCATCTCATCGGCGAGGAACGTGTGCTCGTAATAGGCGGAATTGTATTGCCCGGGGGTGAGAAGCGCCACGGTAGGCGCGCCCTCGCAGCGTTCGGGGGCCACCGAGCAGAGCGTCTCAAGAAGGTCCTCCGGGTACCGCGAAATGGGCGCGACGGAGGCGCGGGAGAACAGGTCCGGAAAGAGGCGCATCATCACCTCCCGGTCCTCGATCATATAGGAGACGCCCGAGGGAGTGCGGCAATTGTCCTCCAGGACGTAGAAATCCTCCGGCCCGATGCGCACCACGTCGATCCCCGCCACATGGGTGAACACCCCCCCAGGCGGGGTGAAGCCCACCATGTGCTGGCAATAGGCGGGGTTGGCGAGCACAAGCGCGGCGGGAACTTTTCCCGCCTGCAGGATTTCTCTTTTACCGTAAACGTCGTTCAGAAACGCGTTGAGCGCAGCGGTGCGCTGGCGCAAGCCACGCTCCAGATGCGCCCATTCCTCCGACCCCAGCACCCTCGGAATGATGTCGAACGGGATCAGCCGCTCGGGATCGCCGCCCTCGGAATAGACGGCGAAGGTGATGCCGATGCGGCGGAACAGGCGCTCGGCCTCGGCCTGTTTGGCCTCCAGCACCGCCCGGGGCGTGGCCGCCAGCCAGTCCCGCACGGTGTGGAAGGCTGCGCGGATCTGGCCGTCCTGGCCGTGCATTTCATCGAACATCGCCGCTTACCGCCCTCCACCGCCGCCGCCCGCCCGCCCAGTCGGGGCGAGCCCGGCCCGGGGCGCAAGCCGCGGCGGACCCTTTCCCCTGAAGGCGCCGCTTATATGGGCGCCGTTCGCGCGCAAAGACGAGCGCGGAGCGCGCGGCGTTGAGAACCGGCGCCTCGCTCATCGCCATGCGCCGGGTGGCTACCGGCCTGCTGCTGGCGATGGTTGCCACCTTCGTGATTGCGCGGCGGTTCGAGGATGTCCATCCCGCGATCGCCTTCGTACGCGCCTTCGCCGAGGCCGCCACCGTTGGCGCGCTGGCCGATTGGTTCGCCGTCACGGCCCTGTTCCGGCGCCCCTTGGGCTTGCCCATTCCCCATACCGCGATCATCCCGCGCAGCAAGGATCGGATTGGGGCCGGCCTCGGGCGGTTCCTGGAAAACAATTTCCTGAGCCCGGATCTGGTGTCGAGCCGGCTCGAAAAGGTCGATATCCTGGGGGAGGCGTCGAATTGGCTGCTCCAGCCCGGGCGCCGCGAGAGCGTGGCCCGCGCGGTAGCCGAAGCGCTGCCGCGGCTGATCGATCTGGTGGACGACGCGCCCGTGGAGCGGGCGCTGCGCGAGTTTGCGGCCGCGCGGCTGAAGGATCTCGACCTCGCGGGCCTGCTGGCCGAGGCGCTCACGTTCTTGACTGCGGACGGGCGCCATAACGGGGTTCTCGATCACCTGATCCGCGCCACCGACGACCTGCTCACCGACAGCGAAAACGACATCCGCCGCCGCATCCGCGCTGAAAGCGGCTGGTTCAGCCGGTTCCTCTCCGTGGACAAGCGCGCCGCCGATGCGATCGTCGCCGCCGCCCGGCGCGCCATCAGCGAAATGGCGGAAAACCCGGAGAACGAGATGCGCGGCCACCTCGAGGCGGCGCTGCGCCGGCTGGCGGAGGATCTACGCAATTCGGCTGAGCTGCGCGCCGAGATCGAGGCCGTGAAGGCCCGCGTGCTGGAGCATCCCGAGATGCAGGCCTTCGCCAGTGTGCTCTGGCGCGACGTGAAGCGCGATTTCACCGCGCTCGCCGATCGCGGGGCCGCGAGCGTCACCACCCCGATCGCCAACGCCATCGGCAGTTTCGCCGCCCGCGTTCAGGCCGATGCGCCGCTGCGCACTCTGCTGAACGCCCGCCTGCGCGGCTGGGCGGTGCGCCTCGCGGACGCGCGCGGGGGCGACGTCAGCCGGTTCGTGGCCGAAACTATCCAGGGCTGGGACGCGAGCACGATGATTGCGCGGATCGAAGAGGGCGTCGGCGCGGACCTTCAATTCATCCGCATCTCGGGCACGCTGGTGGGCGGGCTGGTGGGTCTCGCGCTGCACGCCCTGACGCTTGTGGGCTATCGCTGAGGGCTCAGCGCGGGGTGGGGCGCCCGGTCACCGACGCGATGGTCTGCAGGAGGCTCGGGAAGTCCACCGGCTTGGTGGCGAAGGCGTCGCAGCCGGCGTCCAGGCATTCCTCCCGCGCGCTCGCCATGGCGTGGGCGGTCAGCGCAATGATTTTCAACGAAGCCGTATGCGGCGCCGCGCGCAGCGCGCGCGTGGCCTCGAGGCCCGACATCACCGGCATGCTCACGTCCATGAGCACCACGTCGGGCGTGTTGGCGTTGGCGGCGGCCACCGCGAGCGCTCCGTCCTCGGCCATGTCCACCGTAAAGCCGCGCCGCTCCAGCCGGCGGGCCAGCATCTCGCGGTTGTCGGGGTTGTCCTCCGCCAGCAGCACACGCATCGGTTTCTCCTCGCCGCGGCGCACCGAGGGACGCGCCGCGCAGCCCAAGCCCAAGGCCGGTTTCACCTCGGGAATTCCCGGCCTATGTAGAGGGGAAAAGTTTCCCAGCCGTTTCAGAGGTCCAAACGCCGATGGCCAAATCCTTGCCGAAACGGGCCGTTCTGGCGGCGATCGCGTTCTGGGCGGGGGCCGGTGCGGGCTGCAGCGCGCCGCGCAGCACGGCCGCGCCCGCGCCCGTGGTGGAGCAGGTGAAGGTCGTGGAGGTGGCGGGCGGGCTTGAATTCCCCTGGAGCCTCGCCTTCCTGCCGGACGGGCGCATGCTGGTGACGGAGCGGCCGGGCCGGCTGCGTTTTGTTTCGCGCGACGGGCAGATCTCGGCCCCGATCGGGGGGGGCCCGGCGGTGGCGGCGCAGTCCCAGGGCGGGCTCCTGGACGTGCTGCTCGCCCCCGATTTCGCGCAAAGCGGCGTGCTCTATCTGAGCTATTCCGAGGCAGGGGCCGGCGGGGCGGGCACGGCGGTGGCGCGCGCGCGGCTGTCTGGCGCGCAATTGAGCGATCTCAAGGTGATCTTCCGCCAGGAGCCGAAGGTCAAAGGCGGCAACCATTACGGCTCGCGCCTGGTCTGGAGCCGGGACGGCGCCTTGTTCGTCACGCTGGGCGAGCGGTTCGACCATCGCGATCAGGCCCAGGATCTGGGGTCGCTGCTGGGCAAGGTGGTGCGCATCCGGCCGGAGGGCGGGGCCGCGGCGGGCAATCCGTTCGCGGGCCGGCAAGGGGCGCGGGCCGAGATCTGGTCCTATGGCCACCGCAACGTGCAGGGCGCCGCGCTGCACCCGGCCACGGGCGTGCTCTGGACCCACGAACACGGCGCCCGTGGCGGCGACGAGGTGAACATCACCCGCGCGGGCCTGAATTACGGCTGGCCGCTGGTCTCTTTCGGGGTGAATTATTCGGGCCTCCCGGTGGGGACAGGCAAGTCCACGGGCCCGGGCATCCAGGCGCCGCTGCTGCATTGGACGCCCTCGATCGCGCCCTCGGGCATGGCGTTTTATACCGGGGACCGGTTCCCCGGCTGGAAGGGCGATCTGTTCGTCGGCGCGCTGGCGGGCCAGCACCTGGTGCGGATCGATCTCGAAGGGGAGCGCGTGCTGGGCCAGGAGCGGCTCCTGGAGGATCAGGGCGCGCGCATCCGCGACGTCCGCCAGGGGCCGGACGGGTTTGTATATGTGCTGACCGATGACGAGGACGGCCGCCTGCTGCGCCTGGAGCCCGCCTCTTAAGCCGCCTATCGCACTCGGGCGCGCGGAGCGCTACATAAGCGCCGATGCACTGGACACCTGACAGCTGGCGCGCCAAGCCCGCCAAACACATCCCCACCGATTATCCCGATCCCGCAGCGCTCGCGCGCGTGGAGGCGGCGCTGCGCACCCACCCCCCGCTCGTGTTCGCCGGCGAGGCGCGCCGGTTGAAGGCGGCCCTGGCGGAGGTCGCGGCCGGGCGCGCCTTCCTGCTCCAGGGCGGCGATTGCGCGGAAAGCTTCAAGGAATTCCAGGCCGACAATATCCGCGACACCTTCCGCGCCCTGATGCAGATGGCGGTGGTGCTCACCTTCGCGGCCGCCAAGCCCGTGGTGAAAGTGGGCCGGATCGCCGGCCAGTTCGCCAAGCCGCGCTCTGAGCCCACCGAGACCATCGCCGGCGTGACGCTGCCCTCCTATCGGGGGGACAATATCAACGGCATGGAATTCACCCCCGAAGCCCGCCGGCCCGATCCCGAGCGGCTGCTCAAGGCCTATTCCCAATCGGCGGCCACGCTGAACCTGATCCGCGCCTTCGCGCAGGGCGGCTACGCCGATCTGCACAATGTGCACCGCTGGACGCTGGGCTTCGTCGCCGACAGCCCCCAGGGCCAGCGCTACAAGCACACCGCCGACCGCATCTCCGAAGCGCTCGACTTCATGGAGGCCTGCGGCGTCACGCCCGAGACCTCGCCCCAGATGCGGCTGGTGGACGTCTACACCTCCCACGAGGCGCTGCTCTTGGGCTATGAGGAGGCGCTGACGCGCGTCGATTCCACCAGCGGCGATTGGTACGACACCTCGGCCCATTTCCTGTGGATCGGGGACAGAACGCGCCAGCGCGACGGCGCGCACGTCGAATTCCTGCGCGGCGTGAAAAACCCGATCGGCCTTAAATGCGGCCCCTCGCTCGAGCCGGACGATCTCCTCGCCCTGATCGACGCGCTGAACCCCGCCAACGAGCCCGGCCGGCTCACCCTGATCGCCCGCTTCGGGGCGGAGAAGGCCGCCGCCGGCCTGCCGCGCCTGGTGCGCGCGGTGGAGCGGGAGGGGAAGGCCGTGGTCTGGTCCTGCGACCCGATGCACGGCAACACGTTGAAGACCGCAACGGGCTACAAGACCCGGCCCTTCGACCGCATCCTCTCCGAGGTGCGCACCTTCATGGAGGCCCTGCCCGCGGAGGGGGCCTATCCGGGCGGCGTGCATATCGAGATGACGGGGCAGAACGTCACCGAATGCACCGGCGGGGCGGGAGCGATCACCGAACAGGACCTCTCAGACCGCTACCACACCCATTGCGACCCGCGCCTCAACGGCGAACAGGCCTTGGAGCTCGCTTTCCTGATCAGTGAAGCGCTGCGCGGCGCCCGTTCCGGGGGGGAGCGTGCGGGCGGCGCGCGGGTGGCCGCGGAATAGCCGGTGGCGAGCGCGCAAGACGTTCAGGTTCTGGCGGTGAGCCTGAAAGTGGCGGGACTTGCGGTGGGGGTAGCCCTGCCGGTTGCGCTGGCGGCGGCCTACGCGCTGTCGCGGCCGGCCTTCCCGGGCAAGAGCGTGCTCGACGCCCTTGTGCATCTGCCTTTGGTGCTGCCGCCGGTTCTGATCGGCTTTTTGCTGCTGCTCGCGCTGGGGCGGCGTGGGCCGGTGGGCGCGTGGCTCGATGAAACCTTTGGCGTGCGCCTGGCCTTCACGACAGAGGGGGCGGCGTGCGCGACCGCGGTGATGGTGTTTCCGCTGCTCGTGCGGTCCATGCGGTTGAGCTTCGAGGCGCTGGACGGGCGGCTGCTGGAGGCGGCGGCACTCCTGCGGGCGGGCCCGTTCGACCGCTTCTGGAGCGTCGCCCTGCCGCTCGCGGGGCCGGGCGTGCTGGCGGGCGCGGCGACCGCGTTCGCGGCCGGGCTCGGCGAATTCGGCGCGGTGATGACGTTCGCCGCCAATGTCCCGGGCGAGACCCAGACGCTGCCGCTCGCCATCTACGCCGCCCTGCAGACCCCGTCGGGCGAAGCGCGCGCGCTCAGCCTCGCCGGCTATTCCTTCGCGCTGGCGCTGGCGGGGCTGGCCGTGGGCGAGGCGCTCAACGCCTGGGCCCGGCGCAGGCTAGACCGATGATCGCGGTGGCGGCGCGGGTGCGGCGCAAGGGCTTCACTCTCGACGTCGCGTTCGAGGCCCCTGCGGGCGTCACCGCGCTGTTCGGCCCCTCCGGGGCGGGCAAATCGCTGCTGCTCGCGGCCATCGCGGGGCTCGTGCGTCTGGAAGCGGGGCGGGTGGTTCTGGCCGGGCGTACGCTGGAGGCGTGTGAGGCCGGCCTGCGCATTCCCCCGCATCAGCGCGGCGTGGGCCTTGTGTTTCAGGACGCCCGGCTTTTCCCCCATCTGTCGGTGCGCGCCAACCTCGCCTACGCCGAACGGCGTGCGCCGCCCGATGCGCGCCGCCCTGGTCTCGCGGAGATCGCCGCCCGGTTCGATCTCGCAGCGTTGCTGGACCGGCCGGTGCGCAACCTTTCCGGTGGCGAGCGCAGCCGCGTGGCGCTGGCGCGCGCGCTCTTGTCGGCGCCGGACCTGTTGTTGCTGGACGAGCCGTTCGCCGCGCTGGACGGGGCGCGCCGGCGGCGCTTCCTCGCCGCGCTGGCCGCCCTGCACACAGACTTCGCCCTGCCCATGCTGATCGTCACCCACCAGATCGAGGACGTGGCGGCGCTGGCGGGCCATGTGGTGGGGTTACAGGCGGGACGGGTGGTCGCGGCCGGCCCGGTGCGGGAGGCGTGCGCCAGCGCGGCCTTCCAGGCGCTACTGGACCCACGCGACCAGGGCGCGGCTTATCCCGCCCGCGGCGGCGCTTCTGGTGCAGGCGGGCTGGCGTGGGTGCGGGCCGACCACGTGCTCCTGGCGCGCGCGCGCCCGGAGGGGCTGTCGGCGCAAAACATCTGGGCCGGGACCGTCGCGTCCGTTGCGGGCGAGCCGGACGGGAGCGTCATGGTTCGCCTCGGTACGGCGCAGGGGCCTGTGCTGGCGCGCGTCACCGCCGAGGCCGCCTCCCGGCTTGCGCTCGCACCCGGGGTCGAGGCATGGGCTGTCGTCAAGGCGCACGCGCTGTAAGAGGGTTTTGACGGTGTTCAGGTTTTTCCTCGGCTGGCTGACCGCGCTTGCGCTGGCGGGCCAGGCTCTGGCCGCGCCTGCGCCCGCCCCGGTCAAGGTGTTCGCCGCCGCAAGCCTGACCGAGGCGCTCGCCGCCGCGGCGGCGGCCTATGCGGCGCAAGGTCATCCCCGCCCCGTGCTCGCCTTCGCCGCCAGCTCCACCCTGGCCCGCCAGATCGAGCAGGGCGCCGACGCCGATCTCTTCGTCTCGGCGGACGAGGAATGGATGGATTATCTGCAGGCGCGGGGGCTCATAGAGGCGAAAACGCGGGCGCGGCTCCTATCCAACCGCCTGGTGCTGATCGCCCCGTCCGACCGCCCGTTCACCCTGGCGATGCGGCAAGGCTTCGACCTCGCCGGGGCCTTGAAGGGCGGGCGCCTCGCCCTGGCCGATCCCGACAGCGTGCCCGCGGGGCGCTACGGCAAGGCCGCGCTCGAAAGCGTGGGGGCGTGGGCGGGCGTCTCGGGCTCCGTGGCGCGGGCGGAGAATGTGCGCGCGGCGCTGCGCTTTGTGGAGACGGGCGAGGCGGCGGCGGGGATCGTCTACGCCACGGATGCGCAGGCCGCCGGCTCTCGCGTGACGATCGTGGGAACCTTCCCCGCCGCCAGCCACCCCCCGATCTCCTATCCCCTCGCGCTGGTGGCCGGGCGCGCGGGGCGGACGGAGGCCGCCGCGTTCGCCCGCTATCTCCGCTCCCCGCCAGGCCAGAAGGTGCTGCAACGGTTCGGCTTCGGGCCCCCCCGAAACGATTAGAGCCGCAATGCCTCGACCAGCGCGCCCGCCTGCAGCGCAGGCGCGTGAGGGGCTAGGCGCAGCAGGGCGTTGGCGTTCGCGAACACCGAAAGACGCGAGGAATCCTGGTCCTCCAGCGCGCGGATGCGCAGCCCGCCTTCGCCGTCATTCAAGGCCGAAGCGCGCAGATAATGCTCGCGGGGGCCGTTGGCGGGCAGCGCCTCCGCCAGCCGCGCCGTCTCGAACGTGAGCGTGTGGTCGTGCGGGCGTCCCAAAAGCGCGTCCAGCATCGGGGCGAGGAACAGCCGGGCGCAGACGAGGGCCGAGGCGGGATTGCCCGGCAGGCCCAGCACCGGCGTGCGCCCCACTTGGCCGAACCAAGTCGGCTTGCCCGGCCGGACCGCCACCCCGTCCACCTGAAGCGCGAGGCCCAGGCTTTGCACCGCGGGCCGGGCGTGATCGCGGGGGCCGACCGAGGCGCCCCCGATCACCACCACCAGATCGGCGCCGGCGAGCGCCTCGCCCGCGCGCTCGGCGAACGCCTCGATGCTATCGTGGGCGATCCGGGCCGGGAGCGTCTCGCCCCCCCAGGTTTGCGCGAGCGCCGCCACCCCGAAGGAGGCGGAATCGAACACCTGGTCCGGGCGCGGCTCCTGCCCGGGGGCCACGATCTCGTCCCCGCCGGAAAGGATCGCCACGCGGGGGCGCCTGTGCACCTCCAGCCGGCTGCAGCCGGCCGCCGCGGCGAAGGCGAGCGCCACGGCATCGACGGTACGCCCAGGCTCGAGCAGGACGTCCCCGGCGCGGAAGTCTAGGCCGCGGGGGCGCACATAAAGCCCTTTCGCTAGCGCGGGGGCGAGGAGATCGGCCCCCTCCAGCACCGCCTGCTCCTGGACCAGCACCGCGTCCGCGCCCTCTGGGAGGGCGGCGCCGGTGGAGATGCGCACCGCCTCTCCGGGCTGAAGCGCGCGGGGGTAGGGGGCCCCGGCATGCGCCTCCCCCACGACGCGCAGCCGCGCCGGCGCGGCCGCTGCGCGCAGGCCGTAGCCGTCCATCGCTGAAGCATGAAACGGCGGCTGGTCCCGCCGGGCGCGGACCGGGGCCGCAAGCGTGCGCCCTGCCGCCTCCGCCATATCCACCGTTTCGCGCGCCCCCGCGCTGCAGGCCGAGAGCATAAGCGCCCGCGCCTCGGCCACGCTCAGGAGGGTCATGGCGCGCGCTGATAATCGCCGTGCGCGCCGCCGGTCTTGGAAAGGAGGCGCACGGTTTCGATCGTCATGTCGCGGTCGGCGGCTTTGAGCATGTCGTAGAGGGTGAGGCAGGCCACGCTGACCGCCGTCAACGCCTCCATCTCCACCCCGGTGCGGGCCAGGGTGCGCGCCAGCGCGGACACGGTAAAGCCGGGCAGGCCGGCGTCGGGCTCGATCGTCACCGTCACGCTGGTGAGGGGCACGGGGTGGCACAACGGGATGAGCTCGGCGGTGCGTTTGGCGGCCATGATCCCCGCGATCTCGGCGATTGTGCGGACATCGCCTTTCTTCGCCTCCCCGCGCAACGCGAGCGCCAGCGTCTGCGCCCCCATCCGGACCGCGCCCTGCGCGCGCGCCTCGCGCACCGTCAGGGGCTTGTCCCCGACATCGACCATCACCGCCCGGCCGGCGGCGTCGAAATGGGGGAGGGGCGCGTCCATGCTCAGCGCTCCAGGAGCCGCGGCATCAGCTCGACGAGGTTGCAGGGCCGGTGGCGGCTGTCCAGCTGCCAGCGGATCACCTTGTCCCAGCCGTCCTTGCACGCGCCGTTGGAGCCCGGCAGGCAGAACACGAATTTGCCCCCCGCAAGCCCCGCGCACGCCCGCGACTGCAGGGTGGAAAGCCCGACGCTCTGATAGCTCACGAGGTGCCAGATCACGGAAAAGCCTTCGATCTCCTTGTCGAATAGCGCCCGCGCGGCGTCCGGGGTGACGTCGCGCCCGGTCAGGCCTGTGCCGCCCGTGGTGAGGATGGCGTCGATGGCGGGGTCGGCGATCCAGGCGCGGAGCTGCTCTTGGATGGCGGGGACGTCGTCCCCCACCCAGGCGCGGCCCGCCACCTCATGGCCGTCGCGCACGACCCGCTCCGCGAGCAGGCGCCCGGAGGTGTCGCTCTCGGCGTCGCGCGTGTCGGACACCGTCAGCACCGCGATGCGCACCGGCAGGAACGGCAGGGTGGGAGACAAGCTGCCCCCAGGCGGGGGCGCTTCGGGGAGTGTCATGGGCGAAGCCTCCCGCGGTGCGCCTCGGCGCGGGCGCGGTCTTCTGCGGTGGGCGCGACCCAGCGGGCGCCGTCCGGGCCGGTCTCGTGTTTCCAGAACGGCGCGTCGGTCTTCAAGAGGTCCATCAGCATCTCCACGGCGGCGAAGGCGGGGGCGCGGCTTACGCTGAGCGCCGCGGCCAGCACGATCGGCTCCCCGGGCCGGATCTCGCCATAGCGATGGCGCACCAGCACATCGATCGGCGCAAACCGCCCCGCGACGTCGTGCGCGATCGCCTCCACCGCGCGCTCGGTAAAGCCCGGATAATGTTCAAGCGCGAGGCCCGTCACCGCGACGCCGCCGGACACGGCCCGGCAATAGCCCACAAAGCTCGCCAGCGCACCGCACCCATCGCGCCCGGCCGCGAACGCCGTCAGCGCGGCCGCGGGGTCGAACGGCTCGGGCGAGATCTGCACGCGGACGCGGCCCTCCTGCGCCATGGCGGTCATCCCCCGCTCAGCGCGGACATGCACGCGATCTCGCGCGCGCCGCGGAGATCGGCGTCGGGGCCGGCGAAGCGCTGGTCGATCGCGAAGCGCACGCCCGGGGCGTGCAGCGCCGCCCCCAGCGCCGGCGCGCGCGCGCTGAGCCAGGCGCAGAGGTCGCTCACCGTATGTACGCCTTCGGGCAGATCGATCTCGCGCGGGAGGCCTGTGCTCGCCTCGCGCAGGGCGCCGAAGAACAAAAGCGCCGCCATCGCTCAGCCCCCGGTCAGCGACATCGGCCGCGCGAGCGCGGGGGGGCTGCGCGGTGCGCCGATGGCGAAATCGTGCGCCTTGGGCTTGCGCCGCAGCGCCGATGCGATCGCGGCGTCGATCTCGGCCTCCGTCCCGCCGGCGCGCAGCAGGGCGCGGAAATCGAGATGGTCGTCCTGGCCGAGGCACAGATAGAGCCGGCCCGCGCAGGTGAGCCGCACCCGGTTGCACGCGGCGCAAAACGTCTCGGAGAGCGGGGTGATGAAGCCGAGCCGCCCGCCGGTCTCGCGCACCCGCACATAGCGCGCAGGCCCGCCGGTGGCGTCTCCCAGATCCTCGAGCGTCCAGCGCTGCGCCAGCCCCGCGCGGACCGCGCGCAGGGACAGGTATTGCGCGCTCCGGTCCACCTCCACCTCCCCGAGCGGCATTGTCTCGATCAGCGTGATGTCCATGCCCTGGCCATGGGCCCATTCGATCAAAGCGGGGATTTCGGCGGCGTTTTCATCGCGCAGCGCCACGGTGTTGATCTTCACCTTGAGCCCCGCCGCGCGCGCGGCGCCGATCCCTTCGAGCACGCTGTCCAGCCGGTCCCGCCGGGTGAGGCGCGCGAAAACCTCCCGGTTGAGCGTATCGAGCGAGACGTTGACGCGCTTCACCCCCGCCTCCGCCAGCGCGCGGGCATGGGGCGCAAGGCGCGCGCCATTGGTGGTCAGGGTGAGTTCCTGGAGGCCGCCCCCGCCCAGATGGCGCGACAGCGCGCGCACGAAATCCATAAAGCCCGGCCGCACCAGCGGCTCGCCCCCCGTCAGGCGCAGCTTGCGTACGCCCTGGGCGATGAAGCGCGCGCACAGCCGTTCGAGTTCGGGAAAGGTCAGCATGTCGGCCTTCGGCAGGAAGGTCTGCCGCGCGGGCATGCAATAGGCGCAACGCAGATCGCACCGATCCGTCACCGACACCCGCAGATAGGTGACCGCGCGCCCGAACGGGTCGATCAGGGCGGGCGGCGAGGGCGCGGGGGCTGGCATGGCGCTATCCTAGCGCGTTTCCGCCGCCCGGCCATTCGCCCACGAACTCCACCTCCCGATAGTCCAGAAAGTCGGCGAGCACGGCGTCCTGGTCATCCAGGAAAAGCTGCGAGGTGACCCCGTTCAGCAGCCGCGGCAGCGCATGCTTCATGCCGGAAAGGGCCGAGCCCGAAAGGCCAAGGCTGACGAGCGCGGCGTAATTGAACAGGAACAGGCCGTGCAGCCGCGCGCCGGCCTCGCGCGTGCGGCCCTGCAGCTCGAAGCCGGGGCCAAGATAGGGATGGGCGTCGATCAGGGGGTTCTCCGCGCCGGGGGCGGGGCGGAACCGGTCCCGCCACAGCGCCACCTCGCCCGCGAGTTCGCCAAGCTCCTCGCGCAGCGACAGATCGTTGATCATCCCGGTGCTGACGATCAGGAAATCGAACAAGAAGGCGCCCTTGGGTGTGTGCACGCGCACGCGCATGCCTTCGCCCTGACCCTGACTTTGGCCCTGACCCTCCGGCTCAACCTTGGTCCAGGGGGCGCCCAGATGGAGGTGGAAACCCGGATAGGCGGCCGCGCGGTTGAACGTGTCGTTAGTGGGGGGCTGGTTGGCGCGCAGGAAGTAGTCGATCGCGCGGTATTTGCGGGCGTCGTCCAGGCTCGCGAAATGCTTGAGCAGGCCCGAACCCTCCATGTGCCGGATCGGGTTGACGCGCGGCAGCGCCTCGCGCCGGACGAAGACATGCGCCTGCGCCACGCCGCAGGAGAGCGCATGCTGGGTGTTGTCGAACGCCGAGGCGCCGGCCCCCAGCACGCCGATTCGCTTGCCTTTGAGGCGCTCGAAGTCGATCGCCTCGGAGGTGTGGGCGTAGAGGCTCTTGGGCAAAGCGGTGCGGATGAAGGCCGGCACGTGCCATTCGCCCCCGCCCTGGATGCCGGTGGCCAGCACCACTTTGCGCGCAAACAGGCGGGTCGGCGCGCCCGCGCGCAGGACGTTCAGCGCAAACATCCCCCCTCCCGGCTCCGGCGTGATGGCGGTGACGCGCGCTTCGTTCACGACCGGCAGGTTCAGCACGCGGCGGAACCAGGCGAGGTAGGCCGCCCAATCCCCGCGCGCGATCTTGCCGAGGGCGAGCCAGCCTTCGGGCCCATATTGCGCCTCCCAATAGGCGCGGAAGGTGAGCGAGGGGTAGCCGTACTCGATGCCGGTGATGTGCTTGGGCGTGCGCAGGGTGAGCATGCGCGCATAGGTCGACCACGGGCCCTCGCGCCCGGCCGGGTTCTCGTCCAGCACGAGGATGTTGGACACCTTCTCCCGCATCAGGCCGTGGGCGGCGGCCAGCCCGCTCTGCCCGCCCCCGATGATCGCGACATCGTAGACCGGCGCGCCGGAGGCGTGCGTGCGCGGGCGCACCCAGGGCGCGCTCGGATAATCCAGCACTTCAAGCTCGCGCTTGATCTGCTGTTCCAGCAGCGCAAGCCCCGCTGCGGCGCGATCTTCCTGTTTGGCGAGCGCAGACATGTTCATTGCTCCGTCGGCGGCGAAAGGCGCGTGACCGCATCGTCAAAGCGCAGGCGCGCGATAAGGGCGATTTGGGCGAGCGCGGTTTGGATTTCCACGTCCCGGTCGGCCTCCAGCCGCGTACGCAGCGCCTCGAAGATCTGCGCCTGGCTATGGAGGCGCGCGCAGATCACGAAGGGAAAGCCGAACCGCGCCTGATAGGCGCCGTTGAGGGCGAAAAGCTCGCCGGTTTGGCTGTGTTCCAGGCGATCGAGCCCGACGGAGGCCTGCTCGGCGCGCGAATGCTGGGTCAGCGCCGCCGGGGCCCGGGCGGCTGCGCCCAGTTCCGGGTGGGCGCGGATTAAGGCGAGGTGCGCCTCCGGCCCCGCCCGCTCCACCGCCCGCCCCAAGGCCTCGATCACGGCGTCCAGGCTGGCGAAGGGCCGGTCTCCATAGGCGCGGGCGGCGGCCCAGGGCGAATGCTCGTAAAGCCCCCCGAACGCGGCCACGAAGGCCTCTTCGTCCATGGCGTTTATCGCGTCGAGCGGGGCGGGCGTTGCGGCGGGCGGCGTCATGGGGGGCGCGCTCACGAAATGGTGTTGATCAGGGAGACATGGGCGCTCACCACCCGCCAGCCCTCGCCCATGCGCGCCCAGGCCTGGCTCTGGCGTCCGGGGCGGGGCTCGCCCACGCGCTGGAACTCGGCGTTGACGGTGGCGAAATCGGCGCCGAACGTGGTGATCGTCACCTTCGTCAGCGTGCGCTGCGGGGAGCCGCGCCGGGCGGTGCGGAACGCCGCGATCGCCTCAATGCCGTAGAGGTTCTCCCCCACCCCGTAGCGCACCGTCAGGGGCGAGGCCCAGAACAGCGCCTGCATCGCATCGAGATCATCGCCCATCAGGGCGGCTTCGTAGGCGTAGAACGCGGCGCTGACTTCAGCGACGACGGCGGGTTCATTCAAGGTCATGGCGGCAACTCCGAAGGGTTCAGCGCACGGCACACGCCCTCGCGCTCAAGCCGGGCGGCCAGGCGCAACAGGCGCGCCTCGCTCCAAGGCGGGCCGACGAGTTGGACCCCGACCGGAAGCCCCTCGATCACCGGCGCTGTGACCACGGGCAGGCCGATGAAGCTGAACACCTGGGTGTAGAGCCCGGCAGTGGCGCGCACGGACAAGGCCTTGCCGCCCATGTCGATGCTCGCCTGGCCGATCGGGGGCGCGGGGAACGGGGTGGCGGGCGCGAGCAGCACGTCGAAGCGTTCAAACAAGACTTTGGTCTGATCGCGGAACCAGCGGCGGAAGCGCTGGGCGCGCAGCGCGAGCGCCCCCGGCGCAAGTGCGCCCGCAATCAGGCGGTCGCGCACGGCGGGGTCGTAATCGCCCGCCCGCGTGCGCAGATCGTCCAGGTGCAGCGCGCCCCCCTCCGCGGCGGTGAGGCAGAAGGCCGCCGCGCGCGCCGCCGCCGCGTGGGGCAGGGCGGCGCGCTGCGCCCCCAGGGCGGCCGCGACCCGATCGAGCCCGAAAAGCGCTTCAGGGCTTGCGTCCTGCCGGAAGAAATCCTCGAGGCTCGCCACGCGCAGCGTGTCGGGGCGCGTCAAGTCGGGAAGCGCCGCGCCGGCCGGACGGGCGGCTTGACTTTGATCGTGTTCGTCGCGGCCCTGCAGCGCGTCATAGGCGCAGGCGAGATCAGGCGCGGTGCGCGCGAACGCGCCCACATGGTCGAGGCTGTGCACGAACGGGAACACGCCGCGCCGCGATAGCCGCCCGAACGTGGGCTTCAGCCCGAACACCCCGCACAAGGCCGCCGGCACGCGCACCGAGCCGTTGGTGTCGGAGCCGAGGCTCAGCGGGCAGAGCCCCGCCGCCACCGCCGCGCCCGATCCGCCCGAGGAGCCCCCGGCGATGCGCGTGCGGTCGTGGGGGTTGCGGGTCGCGCCGTAATGGGCGTTTTCGGTTGCAAAGCCGTAGGCGAACTCGTCCATGTTGAGCGCGCCGATAAGCACCGCGCCCGCACGCTTCAGCTGCGCCACGGCGAAGGCGTCCTCGACGGCAGGAGGCGCGTCCGCGCGCAGCTTCGCCCCGGCCAGCGTCGTCTTACCCGCGACGTCGAACAGATTCTTCACCGCGAACGCCGCGCCCGCCAGCGGCCCGGGATCGTCTCCGCGCGCCAATCGGGCGTCGATCGCGCGCGCCTGCGCGATCGCCTCGGCCTCGAACCAGGACGTAAAGCAGTTCAAGTCCCGGTCGCGGCGCCGGGCGTGGGTGAGCGCGCCCTCGATCGCGGCCTCGGCGCTGAGCGCGCGGGCGCGCACGGCGGCGGCGATGTCGAGCGCGGTCGCGTCCGGGCTCATGGCTCGAATACGGAAGGCTGGGCGGCGTCGGGCGGCAGGGGGACGGCCTCGAACGTGGCCGCCATGGCCAGCAGCACGCCGAGATGGCCCGCCACGTTCGCGCGCGAGCCCTCCACCAGCGCAAGGCCCAGCGCGTCGGCCAGGCTTTCAACAACCGCTTCGAGGTCGGCGCTCATGCGGGCGCCGTGTACGGATGGCGCGACAGCCAATGGCGCGCAATGTCGATCCGCCGCGCAACCCAGACTTTGGAATGCGCCTCGACATGCTCCAGGAAACGGCCAAGCGCGTGCGCGCGCCCGGGCCGGCCCACGACGCGGCAATGCAGGCCGATCGACATCATCTTCGGCGCGGTTTCGCCCTCCGCGTAGAGGGCGTCGAACGTGTCGCGCAGATAGGCGAAGAATTGATCGCCATTGGTGAAGCCCTGCAGGGCCACGAAGCGCATGTCGTTGGCGTCGAGCGTGTAGGGAACGATGAGGCGGGGCCGGCCGTGGGCGGCGTCGTAATACGGCAGATCGTCCGCGTACGAATCGGAATCGTACACAAAGCCGCCTTCCTCGGCGACGAGGCGGGCGGTGTTGGGGCTGGTGCGGCCCTGATACCAGCCGAGCGGGCGCGAGCCCGTCACCGCGGTGTGCAGCGCCACCGCCTCCGCGATATGGGCGCGTTCGACCGCCTCGGGCACGTGCTGATAATCGATCCAGCGCAGGCCGTGGCTGGCGATCTCCCAATCCGCCCCCGTCATGGCCGAAACCGCCTCGCGGTTGCGCGCCAGCGCGCTCGCCACGCCGAACACGGTCACCGGAAAGCCGAAGCGGGCGAACAAGTCCCGCAGCCGCCAGAAGCCGGCGCGCGCCCCGTATTCATAGAGGCTTTCCATCGCCATGGCGCGTGCGCCCGGGATGGCTTGGGCCCCCACCATCTCGGAGAGGAAGGCTTCTGAGCCGGCGTCGCCGTGCAGGATCGAATTCTCCCCGCCCTCTTCGTAATTCAGCACGAATTGCACCGCGATGCGCGCCCCGCCCGGCCAGTCCGCATGCGGGGGCCGCCCGCCATAGCCCACGAGGTCGCGCGGATAAGGGCTCACGCCGCCCGCTCCGTCTCGCGGTAGTACGCCAGCGCCGCATCCACCGCCGCGCCCGCCGGGGCGCGGAAACCGTGGTGGCGCAGCACCGCCTCGAACGCCGCCAAGGTGTGCAGCACGCAATGCTTGTGGGCGTTGTAGCCCATCGCGCCGATGCGCCAGATCCGGCCCACGAGCGGCCCGAACGAGGAGCCGATCTCGATCTGGAAATCCTCCCGCATGGCTGCGCGCACGGCCTCGCCATCGACGCCCGCGGGGATTTCGATGCCGGTGACGTTGGTCATTTTATACGCGCGGTCGCCGAACACGGTGAGCCCCATCGCCTCGATCCCGGCGCAGACGGCCGCGCCCGCCTGGGCGTGGCGCGCGAAGCGGGCGGGCAGGCCCTCCTCCAGCGCGAGGCGCGCGCATTCGCGGGCGGCGTAGAGGAGGGTGGCGCTCTCGGTATGGTGGTTGACCCGCCGGGGGGACCAATAATCGAGGATCATCGCCAGATCGAAATAGTTCGACGCGATGCGGGGCCCAGGGCCGTTCTGCGCGCCCGCGCCGGCAAGCCCCCGCTCCACATGGCGGCGCGCGAAGATGTGCTCGGTCGCGCGGTCCGAGAGCGTGAGCGGCGCGACCCCCGCGGGCCCGCCCAGGCATTTCTGCAGGCCGGCGGAGACGATATCGGCCCCCCACGCGGCGGCGGAGGCGGGCATGCCGCTCAAGGTCGCGGTGGCGTCCACGAAGGAAAGCGCGCCGTGGCGCGCGCAGATCTCGCCCAGGCCCTCCAGCGGCTGGGCCATGGTGGTGGAGGTGTCCCCGTGCACGGCCGCGATCAGGACCGGGCGCGCGCGCGCGGCGGCGGCCTCGATCCGCTCCAGCGGGACCACCTCCCCCCAGGGCGCCTCCACGACGGAAACCTCGCCCCCGCAACGCGCCGCGATCTCCTGCAAGAGCAGCCCGAACCGCCCCGCGCTCACCACCAGCACCGCGTCCCCCGGCGCGATCACGGAGACGAAGGCCGCCTCGATCGCGGCCCGGGCCGAACCGTCGATCAGCAGCGTGGCGCGGTTTTCGGTGTCGAACACGGCGCGGTAGAGCGCCATCGTCTCGTCCATGGCGCGGGTGAATTCGGGGTCGAACTGGCCCATGAAGCCGGCCGACATCGCCCGCAGCACGCGTGGATGGGCGTTGGCCGGGCCTGGCCCCATCAGCAGCCGGGGCGGGGGGTCGATCTCGCCGAAGGGTGGAAGGCGAGAATTGGGAAAAGTCGTCAAGGCCGGCGCTCCCGTTCGAGCAGGTGGAGGAACGCCATCAGCGCCTCGAGCGCGGCCTGTCCGTCCTCGGGGCGCACGCTCTCGTCGCGATGGTGGCTGAGCCCGCCGGCGCACCGGATGAAGAGCATGGCCGCCGGCGCAAACCGCGCCAGGATCATCGCGTCATGGCCCGCCCCGCTCACCAGACGCAAGGCGTCAAAACCGCGCTCCGCCACGGCCTCGCCCAGCAGATCGGTCAAGCGCGCATCCATGGGCGTGGCCGGCAGATCCTGCACGCGCGTGACGGCGGCCTCGACGCCGCGCGCGGCCGCGACGGTCTCGATGCAGCGGAGAATGGCGCCAAGGGCTGCGTCGCGCCGGTCGTCGGCGCCCGCGCGGATATCGACCGTGAACTCCGCCCCGCCGGGCACCACGTTGGGCGCGCCCGGCCGCACCGCGATCCGCCCCACCGTGGCGACGAGATCGGCCGCGCCCGCGCGCGCGATCGCCTCCACGCCCAGCACGATCTCGGCGGCCGCGGCGAGCGCGTCGCGCCGCAGCGCCATCGGCGTCGTGCCGGCATGGCCGGCCTGGCCCGAAAGCCTCACTTGCAGGCGGATCTGCCCGGCGATGGCGGTCACCACCCCAAGCGGCGCGCCGGCGGCCTCCAGCGCCGGGCCCTGCTCGATATGGGGCTCGAGGAAGGCAAGGATCTCGCTGCGCGCGCGGGCGGCGTCCTGCGTTGGCGCGGCGGCGCCGAACGCGACCAGCGCTTCCTTGACCGAGACGCCCGCCGCGTCGCGCGCCTCCAGGTCCGGGCGTTCGCCGATGAAGGCGCGGCTCGCATTCATCGCGGCGGGAAAGCGCGAGCCCTCCTCGTCGCCGAAGGCCGCCACCTCGATCGCGAAGGAAAGCCGCCGCCGCTCCTCCGCCAGCGTCTCGACGCAGGCGAGGCCCAAGAGCACGCCCAGCATGCCGTCGAACGCGCCCCCGTCCCGCACCGAATCGACGTGGCTGGCGATCACCAGAGCCGGCGCCCCGGGGGTCAGACCTTCGTACCGCCCGATCAGCGTGGCGAGCGCGTCCCGGCGCACCTGAAGCCCCGCCGCCTCCATCCAGGCGCGGATCTTGTCCAACGTGGCGGCGTGCGCGGGAGTGAGATAAGGGCGGTCGAGCAGCCCCTCCGCTTCGCTGAAGGGGGGGTCGCGCAGGGCTTCGCACCGCGCCACCGCGCGCGCGCCCAGACCCTCGCTCACCAGCATGCCACGGCCCCGTCGCTGCGCGGGTCGCTTGCGCCCTCCAGCACGCCGTCGGCGCGCCGTACGATCGCCCCGGCATGGCCCATCAGGTCGCTGAAGGCCGGCGCGAGCTCCACCGGGTGCCCCGCTTCGGCCAGCGCGGCGGCGAGGGCGGGATCGAAGCGGTTTTCCAGGCGCAAGGCGATGCTCGGCTCTCCCCAGGTGCGCCCCAACAGCCAGCGCGGGGCGGTGACGGCCTGCTGCAGGCCCTGGCCATACTGCGCGTAGCGGGTGAAGAGGGCGGCCTGGAATTGCGGCTGCCCCTCCCCGCCCATCGCCCCGTAGACCATCACCCGCCCATCCGCAAAGCGGGCGAGCGCGGGGTTCAGGGTGTGGAACGGCTTGGCCCCAGGCCGCAAGGCGTTGCGCGCAGCGGGGTCGAGGGAAAAACTGCAGCCCCGGTTCTGCCAGATCACCCCCGTGCGGGGCAGGACGAGGCCGGAGCCGAACTCGAAATAGACGCTCTGGATCAGGCTTACCGCAAGGCCCTCACCGTCCACCGCGCCGAGCCACACCGTTCCGCCCGGCCCGATGCCCGGCCCCCAGGGCGCGGCGCGACGGGGATTGAGCGCGGCCGCCATCTCGTCGAGGTCGTCATGGTCGTCGAGCAGCGCCTGGGGGTCGAGACGCATGGCGGCGGGATCGGCGATCTCGCGGTCGCGGATGCGAAAGGCGGCCTTGGCGGCCTCCACCAGCCCATGCACGTGGCCGAAGCCCTCCGCCGGCCCCGGGCTCAGCCGGTCGAACAGGGCGAGCATGAGCAGGGAGGCCAGTCCCTGTGTGGGCGGGGGCGTGTTGAAGAGGCGCGCGCCCGCTATCGGCACGGTGAGCGGGGCCGTGGTCCGGGCGGCGTGGCCGGCGAGGTCTTCGAGGCCCACCGGCGCGCCGAGATCGGCGAGATCGGCGGCGAGGTCCTGCGCCAGCGCGCCGCGGTAGAAGCCGTCGAACCCGTCCGCGGCGAGGCGCTCGAGCGTGCGGGCCAAGCGCGGCTGGGTGAGCAGGGCTCCCTCCGCGATCGCTCCGCCGCCCGGCGCGAACGCCTCCGCGAAGCCGGCGACGGGGGTGAGCTCGGCCTGCTTCAGGCGCGCCGCCGCTGCGAGGCTCGCCGAAGCCGGCGCGCCTTCGCCGGCGTAAAGGATGGCGTCGCGCAACAGCCGCGCGCGGGGCAGGGCGCCCCCGGCGTGGGAAAGCGCCGCCGCCCAGGACGACACCGCCCCCGCCACGCTATTGGCCGCCGGCGCCCCGCGCGACGGGATCGCGGAAAGCCCCGCATAGAAGGCGCGCGTCGTGCGCGCCCCTGCGCCCCCGCACCCCTCGATCGTCACCGGCGCTGCGCCCGGCGCCGCGATCAGCCAGAACCCATCCCCGCCGAGGCCGGTCATGTGCGGGTAAACCACGCCGAGCACGGCGGCCGCCGCGACCGCGGCCTCCACCGCATTGCCGCCCTCCTGCAGCACGCCAAGGCCCGCCTGGCTCGCCAGATGGTGGGGGGAGGTCACCATGCCGCGTCGGGAGCGGGGCGTGCTCAGCATCGCCCGTCCGCGCGTGAGAGGTTCACCTGATCCATTTCCGCAATAGAAACCATGACCGCCCGCCGCGCCCAGCCCGGCCGGCCCCGCCGCGTCACAAAGCCCAATTAAACGCCACCGTCCAAGAGGTTGTATACAAAACTGCCCGCGATCGTGGCAAATTCCAACCGCGATTGTGCCCGCCTTTACACGACCCCGCGGAGCTTCCACCCTGGCGCCGGCGGGCGCTGCGCCGCAACGCAAGGATGCAAGACCTTTGGGCCGCCTCACAACCCACGTACTCGACACCGCCCATGGCCGCCCCGCCGAAGGGGTGCCCGTGCGCCTGCTGGCGCAGGAAAGCGGGGCGGTGCTGGCGGAAAGCCGCACCAATGCCGATGGCCGGTGCCCGCAGCCGCTGCTCGAGGGGGAGCGCTTCGAGGTGGGCGCGTACGTGCTGGAGTTCCGGGTCGCGGCGTATTTCCGCGCTTGCGGGGCTGTGCTGGCCGATCCGCCGTTTTTGGATAAAGTGGCGATTGCGTTCGCCATCGCCGATGAGGGCGGCCATTACCACGTGCCTTTGCTGATTTCCCCTTACGGCTATGCCACCTATCGCGGGAGCTGAACGGGTGCGCGACACGGTGCGCTTCACGCTGAACGGGGCGCCGTTCGCGCTGCCCAATCCGGCGCCCACGCGCACCGTGCTGGACTGGCTGCGCTACGAGGCGCGTCTCACCGGTACGAAAGAGGGCTGCGCGGAGGGCGATTGCGGGGCCTGCACGGTGGTGGCGCTGGAGCGGGACGGCGCGGGCCAGGTCCGCGCGCGGGCGCTGAACGCCTGCATTTTGTTTTTGCCGATGATTGACGGGATGACGCTGCTCACCGTGGAGGGGATCGGCCGCCCCGGCGCCCTGCACGCCGTGCAGGACGCGCTGGTGCAGACCCACGGCTCGCAATGCGGCTTCTGCACGCCGGGCATCGTCATGGCGCTCTACGCCCACCACGCCAATGGCGGGGCGAGCGACCTTGGCGCGCTCACCCAGGCGCTGGCCGGCAATCTCTGCCGCTGCACCGGGTACGGGCCGATCCTCGAAGCCGCACGCCGGGCGCAGGCCTTTCCCGCTTCCCTGCCGGCGCTGATGGAGGGCCAAGGCGAGGGCCCGCTCGCGGTCGCCCACGCGCAGGACGGAAGACGCCATTCCTTCTACGCCCCGGATACTTTGGAGGATCTGTGCGCGCTCGCGCTCGCCCACCCGGAGGCCACGCTGATCGCGGGGGGCACGGATGTGGGCCTCTGGGTCACCAAGCAGGGGCGGGTGCTGGAGACGCTCCTCTCGCTCGCCAAGGTTCCCGAATTGCGGGTGATCGAGGAGAGCGAAAGCGCGATCCGGTTCGGCGCGGCGGTGCGCTACCAGGAGGCGCTGCGCGTCCTGGCGGGGCTGCATCCGGCGCTCGGAAAGCTCGTTGGCCGGATCGGGGCGATGCAGGTGCGCGAGAGTGGGACGCTTGGGGGCAATATCGCCAACGGCTCCCCGATCGGGGACATGGCGCCGGCCCTGATCGCGCTGGGCGCCGAGATCGTACTGCGCCGCGGGGACCGCGAGCGGCGCCTCGTGCTGGAGGATTTCTTTCTGGACTACGGCAAGCAGGATCGCGCCCCGGGCGAGGTGCTGACGCACATCGTTGCGCCGCGACTGGCGCCGGGTGCGCTGTTTGGAGTGGAGAAGATCTCCAAGCGCTTCGACCAGGACATTTCCGCCGTGTGCGGAGCATTTCACGTGATCGTGCGGGAGGGCCGTGTCGAGGCCGCGCGCCTGGCCTTCGGGGGGATGGCCGGGACGCCTAAGCGCGCCCGCGCGGCCGAGGCCGCGCTCGTGGGCGCGTCCTGGAACGCGCAGACGGCCGCAGCCGCGGCGGAGCGTCTCAGCGAGGACTTCACGCCGCTCAGCGACATGCGCGCGAGCGCGGCCTATCGGCTCGCGGTTGCGCAGGCCCTGCTGCTGCGCTTCCAGGCGGCCCATGACGCGGCGCCGGTCCTGACTTTGGAGAGCCTCTGATGGCCGATGCCGGCGGCCCTCCCCCTGCCCACGCCCCGCTGGTCGGCGCCGATATCGCCCATGACAGCGCGGAAAAGCACGTCACGGGCGCAGCGCTCTATATCGACGATCTCCCCGAGCCGCGGAACCTGTTGCACGTCCAGCTCGCCCTCAGCACACGCGCCCATGCGCGCCTGACTTCGCTTGACTTAAGCCCGGTGGCCGCCGCCCCCGGCGTCGTGGCGGCGTTGGCGGCGCGCGACATTCCTGGCGTCAATGACGTGAGCCCCCATGCGGGGGACGATCCCTTGTTCGCCGACGGTCTCGTCCTTTATCACGGCCAGTCGCTGTTTGCGGTCGCCGCCGAGACGCGGGGCCAGGCGCGCGCCGCGCTGGCGCTGGCGCACGTGGGCTATGAGGACCTGCCGGCCGCGATCACGATCGCGCAGGCGCGCGCGCGGGGCTCGGTGATCGAGGCGGCGCAGAGTCTGACGATGGGGAACGCGGGCGAAGCGCTCGCGCGGGCGCCGCACCGCCTCTCGGGATCTTTCTCCGTAGGCGGACAGGATCATTTCTACCTCGAGGGCCAGATCGCGCTCGCCATACCCGGCGAGGACGGGGACATGACGATCCATTCCTCCACCCAGAACCCGACCGAAGTGCAGCATGTGGCGGCGCGCGTTCTGGGCGTTCCCGCGCACGCGGTGACGGTGCAGGTGCGCCGCATGGGCGGGGGGTTCGGCGGCAAGGAGACCCAGCCCGCTTTGATCGCCGCCGCCGCCGCTCTGGTCGCGGCCAAGACCGGGCGGCCCGCGAAACTGCGCCTCGATCGCGACGACGACATGATCCTCACCGGCAAGCGGCACGATTTCGAGATCGCCTACGAAGTCGGCTTCGACGACGAGGGCCGTCTCTGCGGGGTCGAGATCGAACTGCACGCCCGCTGCGGCTATTCCGCGGATTTGTCTGCGGCGGTGAACGATCGCGCCATGTTCCACGCCGACAATTCCTATTATCTCGCCGACGCGCGCATCACCTCCCACCGCTGGCGCACGAACACCGTCTCCAACACCGCGTTCCGCGGCTTCGGCGGGCCCCAGGGCATGATGGCGATTGAGCACGCGATGGACCGGATCGCGCTGGCCCTGAACAAGGATCCCCTCGCGGTGCGGCGGGTCAATCTGTATGGGGGGCCTGGGCGGGACAGGACGCCCTACGGCCAGCGTGTGGAAGATAACATCGCGCCCGCCCTGATGACGCGCCTGGCGGGGCTTGCAAGCTATCAGGAACGCCGCGCCGAGATCGCCCGCTGGAACGCGGGCCAGACCAAACTTAAGCGCGGCATCGCGCTCACGCCGGTCAAGTTCGGCATCTCGTTCACCGCGACCCATTTCAACCAGGCCGGCGCGCTCGTCCACATCTTCACCGACGGCAGCGTGCAGCTCAATCACGGCGGCACGGAAATGGGCCAGGGCCTGATGGTGAAAGTGGCGCAGGTGGCCGCGCACGAGTTCGCCCTGCCGCTGGAGCGGATCAAGATCACGGCCACCTCGACCGACAAGGTGCCTAACACGTCGGCGACCGCGGCGTCCGCGGGCAGCGATCTGAACGGCATGGCCGCGCGGAACGCCTGCCGCACGCTGAAGGCGCGCCTGGCGGACCATCTGGTCCAGCGTCATGGCGGGGCGGCGGAGGAGGTGCGCTTCGAGGGGGGGCGCGTCTGGCTTGGCGAGCGCTCGTGGTCTTTCGCGGAGGCCGCGCGGAGCGCCTATATGGCGCGGGTCCAGCTTTCGGCGGCGGGCTTCTACCGCACCCCGAAAATCCACTATGACCGCGCCACCCATAGCGGGCGCCCGTTCCTGTACTACGCCTATGGCGCAGCGGTCTCGGAGGTGGCCATCGACACCACGACCGGCGAGAGCCGGGTGCTGCGCGTCGACGTGCTCCACGATTGCGGGCGTTCGCTCAATCCCGCGATCGATCGCGGCCAGATCGAGGGCGGCTTCATTCAGGGCATGGGTTGGCTGACGACGGAGGAATTGTGGTTCGACGCCAAAGGGCGCCTGCGCACGCACGCGCCCTCCACGTACAAGATTCCGGTCGCCGGGGACCGCCCGCCCGTGTTCAACATCACGTTCTGGGACGAGCAGAATCGCGAGGAGACGATCCACCGCTCCAAGGCCGTGGGCGAGCCGCCGCTGATGCTGGCGATCTCGGTATTCAGTGCGCTGACGGACGCGGTGGCCGCGGCGGGCGCGCGCGGGGCCGCGCCCCGGCTGGACGCGCCGGCCACGCCGGAGCGGATCCTGCACGCGATCCAGGGCGTACGCGCCGCCGCGGAGACGCGCTGAGGTGGCCGCGCCCTGGACGCAGGCGGCGCGCGAGCCTGTCGGGCGCGGCGAGCCGGTGGCGCTCGTCATGGTGGCGGCGGTGGCGGGCTCGGCCCCGCGCGAAGCCGGCGCGAAGATGCTGGTGACCCCGGCGGGGATCCACGGCACGGTGGGCGGGGGCGCGCTCGAACGGACTCTGATCGATCAGGCGCGGCTCCTGCTCGCGGGGGACGAAACCTACCTGACGCAGGATTATCCTTTAGGCCCCCTGCTGGCGCAATGCTGCGGGGGCCATGTGCGGGTGCTGATCGCGAAACTGTCTGGGCGGGACGAGGCGTGGCTCGCGCAGGCGGGCGCTTTCGAGGCGGCGGGCGCGCGGTACGCGCTGCACTGCCGGATCGGCGCGCGCGGCTTGACGTGGACCTGCCGCGCCGGCTGGCCGGAGGATGGGGAAGGTCCGGGCGTGCTGTTGTTGGACGCGGGCGGCGTCGCCGTCGCGGCCGCTGCGGGCGGGCGCAAAGCCCCCTGGTCGGAGATGATAGAATACGTGCGCCCGCCGGGGTGCGCGGTCTATCTGTTCGGGGCCGGCCATGTCGGGCGCCGCCTCGCCGCCATCCTGCAGACTTTGCCGCTCCGACTCCATTGGTACGACAGCCGCCCCGAGTGCGAGGGGGCGATCCATGAGCCTGATCCCGTAGCCCAGGTGCGCGCGGCGCCGGCGGGGGCGCTTTTTCTGGTGCTGACGCACAGCCACGACCTCGATTTCGAGCTGACGCGCGCCGCGCTCGCCCGGGGGGACAGCGCCTATTGCGGGCTGATCGGGTCAAAGACCAAGCGGGCCCGCTTCGCCGCGCGCCTCGCCGCCCGCGGCATCGGCCCCGAGGTCATCGCCGGTCTGACATGCCCGATCGGCGCGATCGGGTTGACCAGCAAGGAACCGGCGGTGATCGCGCTCGCCGTCGCCGCCGAAATCATGCTGCGCATAGAGGAGATCGAGCGCAAAGCGCTAACGCCGGCGTACGAAAGCGCCCCGGCGTGAGCAGCCGCCACATCCATCGCGGGGAGATCTTCCACCTGCTCGACGATCCGGCTGAGGCCGGCGCCGCGGCGGTTGGCCATCTGCGCGACGGCGCGCTGCTGGTGGAGGACGGCAGGATCGCCGCGCTCGCGGCCTGGGAGGATTTCACGCCCCCCCCCGACACGCCGGTGACGGCGCATGACGGGCTGATCTTGCCGGGCTTCATCGACGCCCATGTCCATTATCCCCAGACCGACATGATCGCCTCGCACGGCAAACAATTGTTGGACTGGCTCGATACCTACACCTTCCCCGCCGAGCAGCGCTTCGTGGACCAGGCGGTGGCGCGGGACACGGCGGACTTCTTCCTCGACCAGATCCTGGCTCACGGCGTCACATGCGCGGCGGTGTTCTGCACGGTGCATGCGGGCTCGGTGGAGGCGCTGTTTGAGGCCGCGCTGGCGCGCAATATGCGCCTGATCGCGGGCAAGGTGCTGATGGACCGGGCCGCCCCGGAAGCGCTGCTCGACGGCGCCGACGGCGGGATCGCGGAGAGCGAGGCGCTGATCCGGGCCTGGCGGGGGCGGGGACGGCTCTCCTACGCCATCACCCCGCGCTTTGCGGTGACTTCCTCGCGCTCCCAATTGGCCCGCGCGGGGGCGCTGGCGGACGCCTATCCGGACGCGTACGTGCACACCCATCTGGCCGAAAACGTCGCCGAGTGCGCGCTGGCGGTCTCGAAATTTCCCGAAGCGCGCGATTACCTCGCGATCTACGAGGCGCACGGCCTCGTGCGCCCGCGCTCGATCTTCGCGCACGGGGTGCATCTGGAGGCGGGGCACTTCCAGCGGCTGGCCGCGGGCGGCGGGGCGATCGCGTTCTGCCCCGGCTCGAACCTGTTTCTCGGCAGCGGTTTGTTCAATCTCGCGGGCGCACGCGCACACGGCGTCGGGGTGGGCCTGGGCACCGATGTGGGCGCAGGGCCCAGCTTCTCGATGCTCTCGACCATGGCGGAGGCCTACAAGGTCTGCCAGCTGCAGGGCCAAAGCCTCGATCCGCTATCGGCCTATTATCTGGCGACGCTGGGGGCTGCGCGTGCGCTGCGCCTGGACGATCGCATCGGCAATCTGGCGCCCGGCAAGGAGGCCGATTTCATCGTCCTCGATCCCGGAGCCACCCCGCTGCTCGCCCGCCGCATGGGCCATGCGCGGACCCTGGCGGAGCGGCTGTTCGCGCTCGCCATCCTGGGAGACGACCGCGCGATCGCGGCCACCTATATCGCCGGCGCGTGTGCGCACCGGCGCGTCAACACGAGGGGAACGCACGCCAATGGTTGAAGCCCGGGCCACGCCGCTGAAAGCGGAGCTGCACTGCCACCTGGAGGGCACCGTCTCGCCCGCTCTGGCCCAGCGCCTGGCCGCCGCGCATCGGCTTGACCTCGGTTCGATCATCGATGCGCAGGGCCGCTACCGGTTTGAGGACTTCTCCGAATTCCTGGTGGCCTATGACCGCGTCTGTGAGGCGATCCGCACCCCGCAGGATTATTACGAGATCCTCTATGACTATTACCGCACCTGCGCGGGCGAGGGGCTGATCTATGGCGAGATGTTCATCTCCGCCTACCACCCGGCCTGCCACGGCATCTCCTACCCGACCTTTCTGGACGCGCTGAGCCTCGCCCTCGACGACGTGGAGCGCGATCACGGGGTGACCGCGCGCCTGGTGCTGACGGCGGTGCGTCATCTCGGGGTGGAACAGGCCGAAGAGACCGCGCGCCTAGCCGCGGCCCATCCCCATCCCAAGGTGGTGGGCTTCGGGCTGGCGGGCGAGGAGAACTTTCTGGCGCCCCGCGATTTCGCCCGCGCCTTTGCGATCGCGCAAGACGCCGGCCTGCGCCTGACCGCCCATGCGGGGGAATTGGCGGGGCCCGACAGCATTCGCGGCGCGCTGCGGGACCTGAAGGTCGAGCGCATCGGCCACGGCGTGCGCGCGATCGAAGACGAAGAGGTGATGGCCGAGATCAAGGAGTGCGGCGCGACCTTGGAGATCTGCCCGAGTTCGAATATCGTCTTGGGGCTTTACCCCTCGATCGAGGCCCATCCCGTGGCGCGGCTCACCGCGTTCGGGATCAAGACGAGCTTGGGGTCGGACGACCCCCCCTTCGTGGCGGCCACGATCGGCAAGGAATATGGGCTGGTGCAGGCCGCTTTCGCTCTGGGTGAGGCCGACATGACGGCCTACACCACGCGCGCCCTCGACGCGGCGTTCTGCACCGAGGAGGAGCGGGCGGCCCTGAAGGCCCGGCTCCGCGCGGGGGCTCTTGGTTCAGGTGCGCTCGATTGAACACGTTTAGCGCAAAGCCGCGACAAAGCTGCTTAAAATTGTTTACGTGTTAATGCTTTTTAGCCTTCTCTGCACGAAGCCGCTTCGCGTAGAGGCGCGCGGCGCCAGGGTGCGCGCGGAACGGGGCAGGGGGTCTGCGCCACCGTGCGCAAGGCGCGTTGGATCAAATCGGGGAGCCTTCCATGGGCGAAAATAAATTACGGGGCGCAAACGGTTTTTTGACGTCCTGCGGGGTTTCGGCGCTGGTTTTGGCGGGCTTTGGCGCAGCGCCCGCGCTGGCGCAGTCCGAGTTTCAGGTCGATGAAGTGATCGTTACGGCGCAGAAACGCGCGGAAAACCTGCAGGAGGTCCCAATCTCCGTCTCGACCCTCACGGGCGCGGAATTGGGCACAATCTTGTCCTCCGGCCAGGACGTCCTGGCCATCGCGGCCCGGGTGCCCGGCCTCTACGCGGAATCTTCCAACGGCCGGGTGGCCCCGCGCTTCTATATCCGCGGCCTCGGCAACAGCGATTTCGACCTTGCCGCCTCCCAGCCCGTCTCCGTCATCCTCGACGAGGTCGTGCTCGAGAACGTGGTCCTGAAGAGCACCCCGCTGTTCGACGTCGAGCAGGTGGAAGTGCTGCGCGGGCCCCAGGGCACCCTGTTCGGCCGCAACACCACCGCCGGCATCGTGAAGTTCGATTCGGTGAAGCCGTCGCAGACCTTCAAGGCGGTCGGCTCGGCCAATTACGGCACCTACGGCACCTATAATCTCGAGGGCGGCGTCGGCGGCCCCCTGATCAACGGCAAGCTCGCGGCCCGCGTCTCCGCGCTCTACCAGCACCGTGACGATTATATCGACAACACCTATACCGGCGCACGCGACACCGGCGACGACGAATATGGCGGCTACGACGAGGCGGCCGGCCGGCTCCAGCTTTGGTTCACGCCGACCGACAAGCTGTCCGCGCTGTTCAACGTGCATGGCCGGGATCTCGACGGCACGTCCGCCGTGTTCCGCGCCAACATCCTCAGCACCGGCAGCAACAGCCTGAACGACAATCTCGACCGCGAAGAAGTCACCTTCGACGGCGGCGGCGGCAATGAGCAGAAATATACCGGCTGGGGCTCCTCGCTGAAGGTCGATTACGATTTCGGGTCCTTCACCTTCACCTCCATCACCGCCTATGAAAGCGCAGACGGCACCAGCCGCGGCGATATCGACGGCGGCGTTGCGGGCGTCGGGCCGGGCACGATCCCCTTCTCGTCCGATACCCAAGACAGCCTCGACTATCTCGACCAGGTGACCGAGGAAGTCCGCTTCGCGAGCAAGACCGACGGCCCGTTCTCCTGGCAGTTCGGCGGCTTCTACTTCGACACCGAATACGCAATCACCACGCTCGGGGGCTCCGCGCCCACGACCGTCGTGCAGGAGAACACCTCCTGGGCCGTGTTCGGCCAGGCCGGCTACAAGCTGACCGAGGCGCTGAAGCTCACCGGCGGCCTGCGCTACACCGACGATGAGAAGACTTTCTACGCCACGCAGACTGTGTCCGGCGTCGTCGTCAACCCGACCGAGGTGTCGGACTCACAAGTGAGCTGGGACGCGAGCGCCTCCTACGCCCTGACGCCGACCATCAACACCTACGCCCGGGTCGCCTACGGCTTCCGGGGCCCCTCCATCCAAGGCCGCGACGTCGCCTTCCAGTACAATTTCGATCCCAGCAACCCGACCATCGATCCCCAATCGGTGGCCGAGTCCGAGACCGTGTTGTCCTACGAGGCCGGCATCAAGACCGAATTGCTCGATCGCCGCGTGCGCCTGAACGGCGCGGTGTTCACCTATGAGGTCGACGACATGCAGCTCACCGCCATCGGCGGGGGCAGCAATTCGAACCGCCTGCTGAACGTCGAGAAGGGCGAGGCCTACGGCTTCGAACTGGACAGCGAGTTCCTGATCACGCCGCACTTCCTCGTGACGGCCGGCTTCAGCTACAACAAGACCGAGATCAAGGACGCCGATCAGACCGTCGGCACCTGCGGCTCGGGCCAGTGCACCGTCACCGACCCGACCAACACCGCGGGCCAAGCCTTCATCGACGGCAACCCCTTCCCGAACGCGCCCGAGATCACGGCGGATTTCACCGCCCGCTACGGGTTCCCGATCGGCGACGCGGGCGAGCTGTTCGCCTACACCGACTGGGCGGTTCAGGGGGAAACCAATCTGTTCCTCTACGAATCGGCGGAGTTCAAAACGGACACCCAGTTCGAAGGCGGCCTGAAGCTCGGCTATGTCCGGACCGACGACTCCCTTGAGGTCGCGTTGTTCGCGCGCAACATCACCGATGAGGAAAACATCAAGGGCGCGATCGACTTCAACAACCTGACCGCCTTCGTGAACGACCCGCGCATCATCGGCGTGTCGGTGCGGGCGCGGATGAACTGAGACGGTCCTCGCGGCCATAAATGACGCAAGCAGGCCCGGGATCGCCTCCCGGGCCTGTTTTTTTTCGTGTAGGCTCAGCCGTCGCGGCGTGCGAGGCGAGGAGCAAGGCCGATGGAACTGGAAGCGTTTGTCCGTGGGCTGCCGAAGGCGGAGCTGCACCTGCACCTCGAGGGCAGTCTCGAGCCTGAACTGATGTTTGCGCTGGCCGCCCGCAACGGCGTGGCGATCCCGTTCGCGGATGTGGAGGCGGTGCGCGCGGCCTACCAATTCTCCAACCTGCAGGACTTCCTCGACATCTATTATCAGGGCGCGAACGTGCTGGTCACGGAGCGGGATTTCTACGACCTGACGCGCGCCTATCTCGACCGCGCGATCGCCGACGGGGTCACCCATGTCGAGGTGTTTTTCGATCCCCAGACCCACACCGCGCGCGGCGTGGCCTTCGCTGAAATCATCAACGGCATCGATCGGGCGCTCAAGGAGGGGCAAGCGCGCGACGGCGTGACCTCTAAACTCATCCTCTGCTTCCTGCGCCACCTGAGTGAGGCGGAGGCCTTCGAGACCCTGGCCGCGGCCGAGCCGTTTCTAGACAAGATCGCGGGCGTGGGGCTCGATTCGAGCGAGAGCGGCCATCCCCCGTCCAAGTTCGCGCGCGTGTTCGACGCGGCGCGCAAGCTCGGCCTGCTCAGTCTCGCCCATGCGGGGGAGGAAGGGCCCCCCGCCTATGTCTGGGAGGCGCTGGACGTGCTGAAGGTCGATCGCATCGACCACGGCAATCGCGCGCTGGAGGATGAGGCCCTGGTCGCGCGCCTCGCGGGGGAGCAGATCACGCTTACCGTGTGCCCGCTCTCGAACCTGAAGCTTTGCGTCGTCGACGATCTGAAGGCCCATCCGCTGAAGCGCATGCTCGATCTCGGCCTGCGCGCGACGATCAATTCCGACGATCCGGCCTATTTCGGCGGCTATATCGGCCAGAACTTCACCGCCACCGCCGAGGCTCTCGGTTTGACGCGCGACGATCTCGTCACGCTGGCGCGCAATTCCTTCAAGGGCTCCTTCCTCGACGCCGCCGGCAAGGCCCGCAATCTCGACGCGATCGAGGCCTATCTCGCCGCGCAGCCGGCCTGAAGCTGACAAGAGTCTGAGCCGCTCAGCGTGCTGCGTTCTTGACGAAATCCTCCAGGAAGTCCCCGCTTTCGGGCTCGGGCGGGCCGGAGAACCAGCCCCCGCGGACGTGGCGGCGGATGGCGGTGTCGTCGGTCGCGCGGGCGGCGGAGTGCCAGAGATAGGCGTCGTGGAACAGGAGGTCTCCGGCCTCGCAATAGAGCGCGATCTCGCCCGGGATCTTCTCGAACCGGAGCGGCATCGGATAGGGCGGCGGCGCCGGCGTGCGTCCGCCCGCGGCGCGCGCGCCTTCGGGCACAGGAACGCCATTGGCGTTGTTATAGGGCGCAGGGGTGGCCCAAAGGTGGCTACCGGGCACGACGCGGAGGAAGCCATTGTCCGGACCCGTCCCATCTATATGGATGGTGAAGGCAACCGAGGGCCAGCGGTCGAGGTGGGGGCCGCTCTGCCAGTCGCTGTGCCAGCCGATCCGGGCATAGCCCGAATCCCGCCCCGGCCGCGCATCCTGATACACCACCCCAAACCGCGCTCGCTCGCTCAGATAGGCGCCGGGAATCCAGCGCGAGATCAACTCGACGATGGCGGGGTGGTAGGTCGCCGCGCGCGTCTTCGGCGCGATCTGGGTGATGTATTGGACGTAATTGACGACCCGGTTGGCGTCGCCGCCGCTTGTCAGCACCGTCTCGCCGAACTTGGCCGGCAGCGCGCCCACACGCACCTGATCCTGGGCTGCGGCGCATTCGGCGGCGAAATCGTCCAATTCCGCCTTCGACCAGAGCCCCCGCAGCACCGCAAACCCATGCTCGCGGAAAAAGGTCTCGGCCGCGTCCAATTCGTCGGGTGCGAACACGCCGATCTCGGCGGCGAGGCTGATCCGGGCCGGCGCGGCTGACATGAGAGATCACTCCGAAAAAGGCAGCCAGATGTTCTTAACTTGGGAGGCCTCGCGCAGGAAGGCGCGGCCTTCGCCCCTTGTGTTGGAGAACCAGTCGCGGGCGCGGCCCTGATTGGTCCAGGTGCGCTTCAGATTGCCTACCGAAAGCGCCTCGACGCGGGCTGCGCCCTCTGCCGTCGCGAAATACCAGAGCCCGTCCACCTGGTCATGTCTGGCCAGCGTCTCGGCGAGCTCTGTGCGCGGGCCGGTGAGAATGTTCACGACCCCGGCGGGCACGTCGGAGGTGTCGAGCACCTGATAGAAATCCGTCGCCGGCAGCGGGTAGCGCTCGGACGCCGCGATCACGCACGTATTGCCCAACGCGATCGCCGGCGCCATCAGCGAGACAAGCGCCAGCAGCGGCGCCTCGTCCGGGCATACGATCCCCAAGACCCCCAACGGCTCGGGCACGGCCAGCGTCACGCCCCGGATCGGGGGGGTATGCACCGCGCCGTCGAATTTGTCCGCCCACCCCGCATAGGCGAACAGCCGCTCGAGGCTCGTCTCGACCTCGCGTTCGGCCTCGCCGGCGCCCGCGCCAGTCAGGTCTGAAAGGCGGCGGGCGAATTCCTCGCGCCGCGCGCTCAGATTTTCGGCGAGGAAGAACAGCACCTGGGCGCGGTTGTGCGCGGTGGCGCGGCTCCAGCCGGCCGCGGCGACCGCGGCCTCCACCGCGTCGCGCACATCCTTACGCCGCCCGTCGCCCACATGGCCGGCGAGGCGCCCGTCCGCCGTCAGCGCCGCGCGCACGCCGCCATTGTCGGCGCGCACTTGTTTGGCGCCGATATAGAGTTTCGGGGTGCGGTCGATGGCGGCGGGGGGCCCAGACTCTTGTGGCGCCGACGCCGGCGCAGCGGTTTCCGCTGGGGGCGGGAAATCGTCCGTAGGCTGCAAATATTCGAGCAGGCCCTCGAGGCCGCCCTCGCGCCCGAAGCCGGACTCGCGATAGCCGCCGAAGCCGCAGGCGGCGTCAAACATGTTGGTGGTGTTGATCCACACCGTGCCCGCCTTGAGTTCGCTCGCGACGCTGAGCGCCCGGTCGATGCTCTCGCACCAGATCGTCGCGGACAGGCCGTAGCGGGAGCTGTTGGCGAGCGCGACCGCCTCGGCGCGGTGGCGGAACGTCATCACGGTGAGAACCGGGCCGAAAATCTCCTCGATCGCGGCGCTGTTGGAGGGGGCGATGTCGGTCAGCAGCGTGGGGGGATAGAAGCAGCCCTGCGCGGGGAGCGCGATCGCGGGCCGCCATAGGCTCGCGCCCTCCGCGACGCCGCGATCGACCAGCGCCGCGATGCGGTCCTGTTGGGTGCGGTCGATCACCGCGCCCATGTCCACGCCCTTGTCCAGCGGGTCGCCGAGGCGGAAGCTTTGCAGGCGTGTTTTCAACTTGTCGAGCAGGCCGAGCGCGGCCCCTTCCTCCACCAGCAGGCGCGAGCCGGCGCAGCAGACTTGGCCCTGGTTCAGGAAGATCGCGTCGACCAGCCCCTCGACCGCGCTGTCGATGTCTGCGTCCTCGAACACCAGGAAGGCGGACTTGCCGCCCAACTCCAGCGACAGCTTTTTACCCGACCCCGCAGTCTCGGCGCGGATCGCGCGGCCGACTTCGGTCGAGCCGGTGAAGGCGATCTTGGCGATCCCGGGATGGGCGACGAGCGCCGCCCCCGTCGCCCCGTCCCCCGTCACGATATTGATAACGCCCGGCGGCACGCCGGCCTGGGCGCAGAGGCTCGCGAAAAAGAGCGCGCTGAGGCACGTTTGCTCGGCCGGCTTCACAACCACGCAATTGCCGGCCGCGATCGCGGGCGCCACCTTCCAACTCAGCATCAGCAGCGGGAAGTTCCACGGAATGATCTGGCCGCACACGCCCAAGGGCGCATGCCCGGGCAGTTCACGGCTCAACAGCTGCGCCCAGCCGGCATGGTAGGAGAAATGGCGCGCGACCAGCGGCAGGTCGATGTCGCGCGTCTCGCGCAGCGGCTTGCCGGTATCGAGGCTTTCCAACACCGCGAAAAAGCGCGTGTACTTCTGCACCAGCCGCGACAGCGCATAAAGCACGCGCGCGCGCTGATGGCCGGGGGTTGCCGCCCAGGCTGGAAACGCCGCGCCCGCGGCGCGCACCGCCGCGTCCACATCGCCGGGGCCGGCGGCGGCGATCCAGGCGAGGTGTTCGTCGCGCGCCGGGTTGCGGCTTTCAAAGCGTGCGCGCGGGACCTCGGGTTTCACCCAGGCGCCGTTGATGAAAAGGTCAAAGCCCGCCTCGTGCCGGGCGAGCCAGGCGCGCACCTCGTCCTCGGCTTCCGGGGCGGGCCCGTATTCCAGAGTCTGGAACAGCGCCGCGATGGAGTTTGACTTCAGGGTCATGTCAGCCGGGAGGATGGCGGTGGGCGGCGGAATAGCGGCCGGTGACGTGGTGCTCCAATTGCCGCTCGATGTCGGTCAGCAGCCGGGAAGCGCCGAAGCGGAAGAGGGTCGGGTCGAGCCAGGCGGCGCCCAATTCCTCCTTGAGGAGGATCAGATAGGTGAGCGCCTCTTTCGCCTTGGCGATGCCTCCGGCGGGCTTCAGCCCGATCTGGCGCCCGGTGCGGGCGTGGAAGTCCCGGATCGCGCGCATCATCACCAGGATTGCGGGCAGGGTGGCGTTGACGCTCTCCATGCCCGTAGAGGTCTTGATGAAATCCGCCCCCGCCATCATCGCCACGAGGCTCGCCTTGGCCACTTTCGTCAGCGAGCCCAATTCCCCCGTCGCCAGGATCGCCTTCAGGTGCGCGCCTGCGCACGCTTCGCGGAAGGCCGCCACCTCCTCGTAGAGCGCGCGCCAATCGCCGCGCAGCGCATGGCGGCGGCTGATTACGATGTCGATCTCCTCCGCGCCCGCAGCGACCGAGGCCTTGATCTCGCTGAGGCGCACAGCGAACGGCGAAAGCCCGGCCGGAAAGCCGGTCGAGACCGCGGCGACCGGGATGCCCGACCCCGCGAGCGCCTCGCGCGCGGCCGCGATCATCTCATGATACACGCACACCGCCCCGACCCGGATCGGCAGATCCTGCGCCCCCAGCGCCTCCATCAAATCGCGCCGCACCGGCTGGCGGGCTTTGGCGCAGAGGCGGCGCACGCGATCCTCGGTGTCCTCACCGGACAAGGTCGTCAGGTCCATCAGCGTGATGGCCTTCAAGAGCCAGGCGGCCTGCCATTCCTTCTTCAGGCTGCGCCGGCCGGGCAGGGTGGCGACGCGCCGCGCCACCGCCCCGGGATTGATCCGTACACCCTCGATCCAGTCGGGGTGGAAGCCGATGGCGGCGGCGCGCGGCGCCGGCGGCGGCGCGAGCGGGCGCAGCGCGTGCACCCGCAGGTCCGCGCTCTCGCCCCCGCTCACAGGAAGCTCCGCCCGACAGGGCCCGGCGGCAGGCCCAGATGGGCGGCGACCGTGGCGGCGATGTCGGCGAAGGTGTCGCGAGCGCCGATCGGGCCGGGGGAAAGCCCCGGGCCGAACGCCAGGATCGGGACATGCTCGCGCGTATGGTCGGAGCCGGGCCAGGTCGGGTCGCAGCCATGGTCGGCGGTCAGGATCACGAGGTCCCCGGGCCGCAGCGCCGCGCGCAGGGCGGGGAGGCGCCGGTCGAAGGCCTCGAGCGCGGCCGCATAGCCCGCCACGTCGCGCCGGTGGCCATATAGGGTGTCGAAATCGATGAAATTGGCGAACACAAGCGCCCCGTCGGGCGCGCCGTCCGGCCCGTCGGCGACGGTGTCGAGCAGGCGGTCGAAGGCGGCGGAATTGCCATCGGCCTTCAGGCTCTTTGTGATCCCGCGCCCGTCGAACAGATCCTTGATCTTGCCGATGCCGATCACGGCGCGCCCGGCCTCGGCTGCGCGGTCGAGCAGGGTGGGGGCGTGGGGCGGGATGGCGTAGTCGCGCCGGTCCCCCGTGCGCTTGAAGGCGCCGGGGGCCTCGCCCAGGAAGGGCCGCGCAATCACGCGCCCCACCGTGAGCGGATCGACGAGCCGGCGCGCCACCGCGCAGGTCTCATAGAGCCGCTCGAGCCCGAAATGTTCGGCGTGCGCGGCGATCTGGAACACGCTGTCGGCGGAGGTGTAGACGATCGGTCTGCCCGTGCGGATGTGCTCGAGGCCCAGTTCGTCGAGGATCGTCGTGCCGGAGGCGTGCTTGTTTCCGAGCACGCCCGGCAGGGCCGCCTCCGCGATCAGGGCGTCCGTCAAGGCCGTGGGGAAGCAGGGCTCGGTCCGCGGGAAATAGCCCCAATCGAACTCCACGGGCAGGCCCATCATCTCCCAATGGCCGCTCGGGGTGTCCTTGCCGAAACTGCGTTCCGCAGCCCAGCCATAGCGGCCTTCGAGGGCGGGCGCTTCCCCAAGGTCGAGCGTGGGATCGACGCCGCGCGCCGCCGCGCCAAGGCCCAGGCGCAACAGGTTCGGGATGGCAAGCGGGCCTTCGCGCACGCCCGCGCGATCGGCCTTCCCGCAAGCGCTGCGCCGCCAGATCTGGGCGAAGGTGTTGGCTTCCTGCTCCCCGAAGCGGGCCGCGTCCGGCGCCGCGCCCACGCCCATCGAATCCAGAACGCCGACGAAAGCGCGCACTGCCCTGCTCCGGAAATCCGCCGCCGCCCAAGGGGCGCTTGATCGCTTATGCGAACGCCATGTGCGCCCGAATGATCACCAAACAAGCGCGAATGCTCGCCGACGCAAGCGATTTTGTCCATCGCGGCTTTTGCTTTGTACCCAAATTCGCCACTGATTGTCGCCAGGGTTCAGGTGGTGGTAGGTGCTCAGGTGGCGGCAGCTGCAGGCCTTGCCACGGCATGAGGGTTACGGGAGAGGGCATGGGCGAACGTGCAAGACTAGCCAAGGATCACGCCCCCGCCGGGCCGGACGCCGCAGGCCTCGTCCGGCCCGGCGCGATCGCCGCCTCCCGGGAGGGGCTCAAACCCGAAGGTGCGCGCAGCGACGGAGACCGGATCTACCGTACGATCGCGGCCGCGATCCGGGAGCAGCGGCTGATCCCCGGCACCAAACTCGGCGAGGAGCAATTGGGCCGGATTTTCGGCGTCGGCCGGCCGGTCGTGCGCCAGGCTTTGATGCGGCTCGCCCATGACCACGTGGTCGAGATCAAGCCCAATCGCGGCGCCTTCATCGCCACGCCCACCGATGCGCAGGCGCGCGAAGTGTTCGAGGCGCGCCGCCTGGTGGAGGCGGCGCTCGCGCGGGCCTGCGCGCTCAAGGCCAGCCGGCGCGACGTGGTGCGGCTGCGCCAGCATCTGAGCGTGGAGACGCAGGCCTGGCAGAAGGGCCAGCGCGAGGAATGGATCCGGCTGACCGGGGAGTTCCACCTGCTGCTGGCCGATATCGTCGGCAATGGCGAGATGCGGCGCTTCCTGGCGGACCTCGTGGCCAAGACGTCCCTGATCATCGCCCTGTTCGGGGCCGCCAAAAGCTCCTGCCCGGACGATCACCACACCGAACTGGTCGAGGCGATCGCCGCCGGCGACGCCGACAGGGCAGAGGCCATCATGCTCGGCCATTTGCGGGAGTGCGAAAACGGGTTGCAGATCAACGCCGCCCAGGCGGGCGACGATCTGGCGGCCATCTTCTCCCAGGTGCACGTCCACCCCCGACGCGGGGCCTGAGGCGGTGACCCCCGCAGACCTTGAGCAGAGCGTGGCGGCGCTGGGCGCGCGGTGCGGGGGGAAGCTCCCGGCCACGGCGCTGGTGCTGGGTTCGGGCCTGGGGCCGTTCGGCGAGCGGATGGCGCAGGATTTGATCGTGCCTTATGCGGAGATCCCGGGCTTTCCGGTCTCGACCGTGCCCGGCCATACGGGCCGCCTCCTGATCGGGCGGGCGGGGGATCGCCCGCTCGTGTGCATGCAGGGCCGGATGCACCTCTATGAGGGCTATTCCCCCGCCCACCTCGCCCTCCCGATCCGCACCCTGAGGCGGCTCGGGGTGGAGCGCCTGATCCTCACCAACGCCGCGGGCGGCGTGGCCCGCGATCTTGGCCCCGGCGCGCTGATGGCCATCGCCGACCATATCAATCTGAGCGGCCAGAACCCCCTGATCGGCCCCAACGACCCCGCGATCGGGCCCCGCTTCTTCGACATGTCCAACGCCTATGACCGCGACCTGCGCGCCACGCTGCTGAACGCGGGGGCCCGCGTCGGCGTGGCGGTGCGGGCGGGCACGTACCTCTTCACGCTGGGCCCCAATTTCGAGACCCCGGCCGAGGTGCGCATGATGGAGCGCCTGGGCGCGGACGCGGTGGGCATGTCGACCGTGCCGGAATGTCTGGTCGCCAACCATTGCGGGATGAAGGTGGTGGGGCTTTCGGTGATCACGAACTTCGCCGCCGGGATCTCCCCGCACACGCTCACCCACCAGGAGACGCTCGCCGAGGCCGAACGCGCCTATGCGCGCGTGGAGCGTCTGCTGCTGGCCTTCCTGGACGATCTTAGCGATTGAGCAGGGATGGCGCGCGCCGCGCGCCCTCGCTGACCTGACTTAACAACGCACCAGACACGACACGTGCGCCGGGCGGGGGCGCGCCGGCAGGGGGGAACTCGTTTGGCCTACGATATCGACAATCTGCGCAGCCTTGGCGGGGTGTTCGTCGTACTCGTGCTGGCGTGGCTCCTGTCTGAGCGGAAAAGCGCGATCCCCTGGCGGCTCGCGATCGGGGCGCTTCTGCTGCAGGCGGGCTTCATGCTGCTGGTGTTCGCCGTCCCTGCGGTGCGGGCCAATCTGCAGGGGCTGAACGCCGCGATCGACGCGCTCCAGGCCGCGACCCAGGAGGGCGCGCGCTTCGTGTTCGGCTATCTGGCGGGCGGGGCCCAGCCCTTCACCGTCACCGACCCCACGCAGATGTCGATCCTGCTGTTCCAGGTGTTCCCGCTGGTGATCGTGATCTCGGCCTTGTCTGCGGTCTTGTGGCGGTGGCGGGTGCTCGACGTGATCTGCCGCGCGCTCGGCTTTTTGTTCCAGCGGGCCTTGGGCGTCAGCGGGCCGCTCGGCCTCGCCACCGCGGCCAACATTTTCCTCGGCATGGTCGAGGCTCCGCTGACGATCCGGCCCTATCTCGACCGCATGACCCGCTCGGAATTGTTCGTCATCATGACCACGGGGCTCGCCACCGTCGCCGGCACCGTGATGGCGATCTATGCGCTTCTCTTGCGCCCCACCCTTCCGGAGGCGGCCGCCCACATCCTGGTGGCCTCGTTCATGGCCGCGCCCGCCTCGGTGCTGATCGCGCGCCTGATGATTCCCGAGGCGCCCGGCCAGGCGGCGACGCAAGGCCTCGACGCCCCCACCGTCACCTACCATTCCACCATGGACGCCTTCGCCACCGGCGTGGAGGAGGGGGTGCGGATGCTGATCAATATCGTGGCCATGCTGCTGGCGGCGGTGGCCGTGGTGGCGCTGACGGACGCGGTCCTGGCGGCGGCGCTGCCGCCGGTGTTCGGGGCCGAGCTCTCGCTCGAGCGCATGTTCGGCTGGGTGTTCGCGCCGCTCATGTGGGTGATCGGGGCGCCCTGGGCGGAGGCGCCGACGGCGGGCGCGCTTATGGGCGTGAAGACGGTGCTGAACGAGTTCTTCGCCTTCGTGCGCCTGTCGGAGATCCCGCCCGAGGCGCTCTCCCCCCGGACGCGACTGATCCTCACCTATGCGCTGTGCGGCTTCTCGAATTTCGGCGCGGTGGCGATCCTGGTGGGGGGGCTTTCGGCCATCTGCCCGGGTCGGCGGGGCGAGATCGCCGAATTGGGGCTCAAGGCTATCGTCTCGGGCTCGCTGACCACCTGCATGACCGCCGCGATCGTAGGCGCGGCGCCCGGCGCCTTGTTTGGGATCTGAGGGGCAAGCAAAAGGGAGGCGGGCCTTTCGACCCGCCTCCCGGCTTTTGCGCTGGTTTTTGGTGTTCCGAGGCTCGCCTCAGAAATCCATATCGCCCATGCCGCCCATGCCGCCGCCGCCCGGCATGCCGCCGCCGCCGCCGCCGCCGGACTGCTTCTTCGGCGCTTCCGCGATCGAGGCTTCCGTCGTCACGATCAGGCCCGCGACGCTCGCGGCGTCCTGCAACGCGGTCCGCACGACCTTCACCGGATCGATAATGCCGGCCTTGACCATGTCGACATATTCTTCGGTCTGGGCGTTGAAGCCGTAATTCTCGTCGCTGGACTCGCGCAGCTTGCCGACCACGATCGAGCCTTCGACGCCGGCATTCTCCACGATCTGACGGATCGGGGCTTCCAGCGCCTTGCGGACGATGGCGATGCCGACATTCTGGTCTTCGTTGTCGCCCTTGATATTGAGCTTGAAGGCCGCGCGCAGCAGCGCCACGCCGCCGCCCGGGACGATGCCTTCCTCGACCGCCGCGCGGGTGGCGTTGAGGGCGTCGTCCACGCGATCCTTCCGTTCCTTCACTTCGACCTCGGTGGCGCCGCCGACCTTGATCACCGCCACCCCGCCGGCGAGCTTCGCCAGACGTTCCTGCAGCTTCTCGCGGTCATAGTCGGAGGTCGTGTCCTCGATCTGGCGGCGGATCTGGCTGATCCGGGCCTCGATGTCGGACTTCTGGCCGTAGCCGTCGACGACGGTGGTGTCGTCCTTCTTGACCACGACCTTCTTGGCCTTGCCGAGATAGTCGATCGTCACGTTCTCGAGCTTGATGCCCAGATCTTCGCTGATCACCTGGCCGCCCGTCAGCACCGCGATGTCTTCGAGCATCGCCTTGCGACGATCGCCGAAGCCCGGCGCCTTCACCGCCGCGACCTTGAGCCCGCCGCGCAGCTTGTTGACGACGAGCGTGGCGAGCGCCTCGCCTTCCACGTCCTCCGCGATGATCAGGAGGGGGCGGCCGTTCTGGACCACCGCTTCCAGGATCGGCAGCATCGGCTGGAGCGAAGAGAGCTTCTTCTCAAACAGCAGGATCAGCGGCTCTTCGAGGGAGGCCTCCATCTTGTCGGCGTTGGTGATGAAATAGGGCGAGAGGTACCCTCGGTCGAATTGCATCCCCTCGACGACGTCGAGCTCGGTCTCGAGGCTTTTGGCCTCTTCCACCGTGATCACGCCCTCATTGCCAACCTTGGCCATCGCGTCCGACAGGAACTTGCCGATGTCCTTGTCGCCATTGGCCGAAATCGTGCCGACCTGGGCGATCTCGTCGGAGCCCTTGACCTTGCGGGCGCGGCTCTTCAGGTCCTCGACGACGGCGCTCACCGCCTTGTCGATCCCGCGGCGCAAATCCATCGGGTTGCGCCCGGACGAGACGGCCTTCATGCCTTCGCGCACGATCGATTGGGCGAGCACGGTGGCCGTGGTGGTGCCGTCGCCGGCTTCGTCATTCGTCTTGGACGCCACTTCCCGGATCAGCTGGGCGCCCATGTTCATGAACTTGTCTTCAAGTTCAATTTCCTTGGCGACCGTCACGCCGTCCTTGGTGGTGCGCGGCGCGCCGAAGCTTTTCTCGATCACCACGTTGCGGCCCTTGGGGCCCAGCGTGACCTTCACGGCGTTGGCCAGAATATCGACGCCCTGAAGCATCCGCTCGCGCGCGTCCGCGCCGAATTGCACGACTTTCGCAGCCATGATTGTTCTCCTCGATTGTTGGTGGGTGGCGAGTAGCGAGTAGCGAGTAGCGAATAGGCAGTAGCGAGTATCTATTCGCTAAGAACCATTCGCTATTCGCTTAAGCATTCGCTTAAGCCGCTTTTTTGCCTTTGCCGGACGCGGTCTCGGTTTCGAGCACGCCCATGATGTCGCTTTCTTTCATGATCAGCAGCTCGTCGCCGTCGATCTTGACTTCCGTGCCGGACCATTTGCCGAACAGCACCCGATCGCCGACCTTCACGTCCAGCGACTGGACCTTGCCATCTTCATCCCGGGCGCCGGGGCCGACGGCGACGATCTCGCCCTCCTGGGGCTTTTCCTGCGCGGTGTCGGGGATGATGATCCCGCCGCGGGTCTTTTCCTCTTCCTTCACACGCTTCACAAGCACGCGATCGTGTAGGGGACGGAATTTCGCCATGCCCTTTTCCTCCTCGTTCAATTGCAGCCAGGCTCATGTTCAACCCTGAGACCCGGCCATTCCGGCTGGGCGGGAACATGGGCGTCAGCGTCGCGGCGAACGGCCTTTAGCACTCATCCGCTTCGACTGCTAACACCGTGTAGGTAGCTCCGGGCAATTGGGGCGTCAAGGCCGCGCTGAGGGGCGCGCGTGCAAAAACGGCGGCTGGTGAGGCGTCCAGCCGCCGTTTTCGGGTTCAGATCGGCCGGCTTAGCGCACCGAGAGCAGCACCACCGCATCCACCACGAGGCGGGTGGCTTCCGCGATCAACAGCACGTCGCGGTCTACCTGGACGTAGGAATAGCCGTAGGGCACCGGGGGCAGGCGCTCATAGAGCGCGTACGGCACCGGGAAGTAGGTCACCCCGACGGGGAGGGTATGGCCGACGCGATACGGGCGGTTCCAATAATCCCAGCGGTGGAGGGAATAGGCCGTGCACTGGACGTCATAATAATAGCAGACCACGGACGCGTATTCCCAGGTGAAGAAGCCGCCATACGCGATCGGTGCGATCCAGCCGATCGGGCCCGGCCAATAATGGCGGTAGCCGTAATTGCCGTGGTGGAAACGCCGCCAATTCCCGGCATAGGGCGGCAGCGGTGCGGGCGGGGGCGCAAAGCGGCCCGGCCCCGGGCCGCCCGGAACGCCGAAACCGCCTCTGCCCGGCCCGCCGACCCCCGGCCCAGGACCAGGGCCCGGCCGGCCGACGCCTGGACCGGGGCCCGGACCACCGCCCGGACCGCCGCCTGGGCCGATGCCCGCGACCGG
>JANNOI010000015.1:0-28742 GCA_031398975.1 Alphaproteobacteria bacterium
GCAACGCCGCCCTCCCGGCCTTCATCGACCGCTACAATCGCAAACGGCCCCATGCTAGCCTCGCCGGCAAATCACCAGCCGACGCGCTCGCGCTCAAACGCTGAACAACGGACTCGGAAACGACAGCTAGAGCGGTTCTCGTCCGAAAACCGCGCAACACTTTTCGGGAAACCGTCTAGCGCGGCCGTGCTAAGAGCGTCGCGCGAGGGGGGCCCGTGGCGGACGTCTTCATCTCTTACACCCGGGCCGATCAGCCACAGGCGGCGCTGATCGCGGCCGCTTTCGAGGCGGAGGGCTATAGCGTCTTTTATGACGTCGATCTGGTTCCAGGCGATTCCTGGGACCAGCGGATCGAGAAGGAGCTCGCCGCCGCCAAGGCGGTGGTGGTGCTGTGGAGCCAGGCCTCGCGCGATCGCCAATGGGTGCGCAACGAAGCGCGCGACGGCATGCAGCGCGGCATCCTGTGTCCTGCTTTGCTCGAGCCGACCAAGATCCCGGTTGAGTTCAGCCATGTCCAGGCGGCCGATCTCGGCGGCTTCACAGGCTCGCCTAAGCATAAGGGCTGGGCGGTGCTGAGCGCGGCGGTGCGGGCAAAGACGGCCACCGAGGTTCTGCCGTCGCAAATGCAGCTTTCGGTGGAGCCGCCACCGCCGCAGCGAAACCCGGCTTCGACAAGGCTGACTCAGGTGGGGAAGTTGAGCGCCGCGCTGGGCGGGGCGGTGGCGCTCATCGCCCTTCTCGTCGCCGTCTTCATCGGGATCGGTCCCAAGCCCGACGCGGCCCAGACGGTGGAGGCGGCGGTGACCGCGGAGGAGCGCGTGCTCGGCCGCTGGCGCTGGGAGGGCGTGGCGTGCGGCCAGGGGCCGACGGTGACGCGCGAGGGCGAACTCCTGCTTTTTACCATGGCGGGCGTGCCGACGTTCAAGCATGTGATCGAACGCGTGGAGTGGGACAGGGTGCATACCTTGGTTGTCGAGCCGGAAGACCATCGCGGAGAGAAATATGAGTTCGCCCCGCAGCAGGGCGGGCTTGAAGTGCGCAAGGAGGCGACGGCGCAGATACCGGAAACGGTCGATCGCTGGGAGGCGTGCCCATGAGGCGGGCTGCGGGGGCGATCCTCGCTTTGATGATCGCAGCTTTGGCCCCTGCAGCGCACGCGGCCGCACAGACGCGCGACCCTCTCGAAAGCGCGCGCGCGCAGCAGCACTGCTCCGACCGGGAACAGGCGCGACAGGATAAGGCGCGGCCGGCAGAGGCGGATCTGGGGCCTTATGGTCTTGGCCTGTTGCTCCGGCAAGTCCGGGCCGCCGCGATCGAGGCGCGGGCAGCGGAGCGTCTGGCCCAGGCCTCCGCGAAGCGGGCGCGCGCGAACAAAGGATCGACTTGGCCCTGCCGAAGGGGTGGAGACTTTCGCCGCAATGTCTATGCCGGGCGCTGGGGCGACCCCGCTCATGCCGTAAGGCGTGGCGACGCGTTCCCGCTGGGCTAGGCGTCAGGCCTTAACCGGTGCTTGCGCCCCAGCTCTGCACGGGAGACGATCGATCCTTGGGAGATATCTGTGAAGCGCGGCTTTGGGCTGGTCCTCGCCTTTGTGATCGCAGCGCTCGCGCCGTCGCCCGCCGCCGGGCAGACGCGCGAATATGTCGAATGGGCGCGGGCCGGAAAGGATTGCGCCAAGGTGCGGGCGTTTCTGAACGCCTATCCGCAAAGCGCCTATGCGGAAGGGGCAAGGCGCGTGCTGCGCCAGCAGAATTGCCCCGACCCTGAACAGGCGCGGATCGATCAGGAACGGCGGGAGGCGGCCGAGCAGGCGAGACAGGAACAGGCCCGCCAAGCGGCGCAGGCCCAGCGGCGCGCCCGCGCCGCGGCGGAAGCGGATCGCGGACGTTATGGCCTCGCCCTGTTGCATCCGCAGGTGCGGGCGGCGGTGATCGAGGCGCGCGCCGCGGAGCAGCGCGGGATCGCCGCCGCCGAGGAGGGGCAGGATGCGGCGCGCCTAGCGGAGGCCGCGGCGGCGCGGGCGCGCGCGGCGGGCCAGCATAGCCTTGGGATGGTGGAAGGGGTGAAGACCTACAATACCGCGGCAGGCGGCTCTGGCCGTTACGAAGGCCAATTTTCGGGCGATGTCCGCGTTGGTTATGGCGTTTGGGAAGTGACAAGCGGAAAAGCGATGGGAAATGTTTATTCGGGACAATGGTACGGCGGACTTTCTCACAATTACGGTGTTCAGGTTTATGGAGAAAATGAAGCAAATAACGAGGGGTGGCTGCGTTATGAGGGCGCTTGGGTGAGAGACAGGGCGAACGGGTTCGGTCGCTTTTTCTGGCGTAACGGCGATGTGTTCGCAGGTGAATCGCGCCAAGGCGTAAGCAGCGGCGGCGGTGTCCTTCGCCGCAAAGACGGCCAGCGCTGGGAGGGCGTCTGGGCGGCGGACAGACAGGAGGGGCCTGGCGTCCGCTGGGACCCGCAGGGGCGGGTGACCCAGCAAGGGATTTGGCGCGCCGGTGAGCTCGTGACCCCGCTCGCGCCGTGAGGCCACGCGCCGGCCCCCGCGGCCGGGCAGACGCGCGATCACGGGGAGTGCACGCGCCCCTGAGAGGATTGCGCGACACAGCGCGCTTTTCTGAACAAATATCCGCAAAGCCAGGATGCGAAAAAAGCGCGCGCTTTGCGGCGGGCGACAATCGCCCGTTTCTCGAAGCGGTATTATGGAAGGCGCGCACCAATTCGCCGTGGCGCGACTTTCCCGAACAATTCGCGCTGATTCTCAACGATCGCTAGCCCGCCCGCGGAGCGCCCCCTCAACCCGAAGCTTGCATTTCCTCCATCGCGCCGGGGCTGGAGGCGATGGCGGGGGGTTTTTCCCAGCCTTCGTTGCCGCCCGCGGCGATGGTGAAGGCGCGCAGGAGGGCGTCCTGGCCGCTGGCGTCGGTGTCGCGCACGGGGCGGGGCTTTGATGCGGTGGCGCTGGAGGCCATGACGGGGTCGGCCACGTCGGCGCGCACCAATTGGGTGAGCTTGGCGGTGGGGGCGTAGCCCGCAAGCTTGCGGAACAGGTTGAACCAGAACGGCGCCCCAAGGCCCAAAAGCCCCGCCATGCCTGCGAGCGACAAGAGCCACACCGCGGTATCGCCCGCCGAACTCTGCAGCCGGGCCGCCAGCGCCGCGCGCTGCTCCGCCGTCCAGAGCCCCCCATAGCCCAAGGTGTCGCCGCAGCGGGAATCGCGCGCGGCGCCGGCTTCTGCGCGGCAATAGGGAAAGATGCCTGCGCCATAGGCCACCTCGAGCGTCGACATCGAGGCCGCGGCCGCCCGCAGCTCCTTCACCTCGCTGGTCAGGGTCTCGATGTCGCTTTCCAGATTGTCGATCGCGGCCGTATCGGCCTGGGGCTGCCCCTCTTCTGCGACCGGCGAGGCGGCGAGCGCCTGCGTCTTTTGCTGCGCGGAAGCCGCGAGCGTGTTGAGCTGTTCGGTATCGACCGCGGCGAGCACGCCCTGCGCGGCGTCCGGGTTGGAATAGAGGCTGCGAAACAGCGCCACGGCGTCGAGATTGAGCGAAGCGGCGACCACGAGCCCCACCGCCACCGACAGAACCTTCGCGCGCCGCCGGAAATAATCCGATTGCGCGTCCCCGAACCGCTCGAACTCGTACGCCACCGCGCCGAGCACCGCCCTCTGCGTGTCGCGATCGGTTTTCAGCAGGGTGCGGCCGGCCTCGGTGCGGGCCATTTGTTCGGCGAATTGCAGCGTGGTGAGCCGCTCGAACCGGCGCTGGAACAAAAGGTTCAGCAGGGGAATGTTGCGCAGCCACCACCAGCGCCCCTTGCCGGCGAAAGAATGACTCTCTGTGGCGTCGCGGGCGAAGCGCTGGGCCGCACGCGACACCTTGGCGGGGTTTGCATCCTCGGGCGAAGCGCCTGGATCGCCGTTGAGATTGGCGAGGCGCGGGCCGATCGCGCCGTCATAGAGGGAGCGCAGCATCTCATCCATGCCGCTGCGGCGCAGGCAGAACAGCTTGTGAACGGCCTCCACCGCCACGGTCACGATCGTGGAGAACACGACCATGATCGCTGCAAACGCCGCGAGCGCCGTCAACACGTCCATGGCTGCCCCTCCACCGCGTGCGACCGCGCGTCCCCGCGCCGGGCGCTTCTGCGCCGATGCTTAACTCTGCTTTAGCTTCGCGCGCGCCGGGCAGAAAGGGCGTTCGTCTGGGCGGGGCGTATTTTCAGGCCCAGCCCGCGGCCACCGCCGCCAGGATCCCCGCGCCCAGCACGATCCGATACCAGGCGAACGCCCCGAACCCGACGCGGCCCACAAAGCGCATGAACGGTTTCACCACCGCCGCGGCCGCGAGGAACGCCATTACGAAGCCGATCGCGATCTCGGCCGCGCGCTCGGGCGTCAGCTGGTCGCGCACCGCGTTAAAATCGTAGGCGAAAGCGGCCATCATCGTAGGCATCGCCAGGAAAAAGGAGAATTCCGCCGCCGCCCGGCGATCGAGGCCCAGAAGCAGCGCGCCCATGATCGTGGCGCCGGAGCGCGACACCCCCGGTATCATCGCCACGCATTGCAGGAAGCCCACGCCCACCGCGCGCCAGATCGGGGTCTGATCGGCTTCCATCACCACCGGGGCCGGGCGCAGGCGCTCGATCAGCAGGATCGCGGCCCCGCCTAAAATAAACGCCCACGCGATCACCAAAAGGCTGGCGTAGAGCACCGTCTTCACGAAGCCGGCGAAGAACAGCCCCGCGATAACCGCCGGCAGGAACGCCGCGAAAATCATCAGCGCAAAGCGCCGCGCCTCCGGCCGGGTCGGCAGGCCCGAGACGATCTCCACGATCTTGGCGCGGTAGAGCCACATCACCGCGAGGATGGAGCCGAACTGGATCATCACGGTGAACGCCCCGCCGGGGTCGTCATAATCGAGCAGGCGCGCGCCCAGCAGCAGATGGGCGGTGGAGGATACGGGCAGGAATTCCGTCAGCCCCTGGATCAACCCCAGCAGCGCGGCCTTCAGCAAATTCACAAGGTCCATCGTCTCCCCCACGCGCGACTGGGCGGGTGTGGCAAAGCGCCGGGATAGCGTCAAACGCCAGATTATGGCAGTGTAACTGTCTTATGTCCTAAATTCGCGCTTGCCGCGACGGCGAAAAGCCGTCATGGAACGGTGTTTCTGGGTGATCGCGATGACCGAGCGGATGCTGCAATTTACGGCGCTGGCCCCGCAAGGGCCGGAAAAACGCTTGGCCGCGGAGCGGAAAGCCGATTTTCACGAGATCCACCGCGAGTTCCTGACCGCGAAAGCGCAAGAGCAGGCCTCGCGCTGCTCCCAATGCGGCGTGCCGTTCTGTCAGTCAGGCTGCCCTTTGCAGAACAATATCCCCGATTGGCTCCGGCTCACCGCGGAGGGGCGCCTCGAAGAGGCGTATCAGGTGTCCGCCGCCACCAATCCAATGCCGGAAGTGTGCGGCCGGATCTGCCCCCAGGACCGGTTGTGCGAAGGCGTTTGCGTGATCGAGCAGAGCGGCCACGGCACGGTGACAATCGGGGCGGTGGAGCGGTACCTGACCGAGACGGCGTGGGCGAACGGCTGGGTGGCCCCGATCGCTGCGCCGCGCGAGCGGTCCCAGAGCGTGGGCGTCCTTGGCGCTGGCCCTGCGGGCCTGGCCGCCGCCGAGGCCCTGCGGCTCAAGGGCTACCGGGTGACGGTGTATGACCGCTACGACCGCGCTGGCGGCCTGCTTGTCTATGGCATACCGAACTTCAAGCTGGACAAGGAGGTGGTCGCGCGCCGCGTCGAGCGCCTCATTGCGGGCGGGGTGGAATTCCGGCTGCGGTGCGAGATCGGCCGCGATCTGAGCTTCGAGGCGGTGCGCGCCGCCCATGACGCCGTGCTGATCGCGGTGGGCGTATACAAGGCGCGCGCGCTGGCCGTGCCGAACGCCGCCGCCGCCGGGACCGCGGCCGCGCTCGATTACCTAACGGCCTCCAACCGCGTCGGCCTTGGCGATGACGTGGAGGCGTTCGCGAACGGCGCCCTTAATGCCGCGGGCAAACGGGTGGTCGTGATCGGGGGCGGCGACACGGCGATGGATTGCGTACGCACCGCCGTGCGCCAGGGGGCCAAGAGCGTCACCTGCCTCTATCGCCGCGACCGCGCCAACATGCCGGGCTCCCAGCGCGAGACCGGCCATGCGGAGGAGGAAGGCGTCCGGTTCGAATGGCTGGCGGCGCCCAAGGCCCTGAAGGGCGACGCCAAGCGCGTACGCGGGGTGCGCGCCGCACGCATGCGGCTGGGCGCGCCCGACGCCTCGGGCCGCCAATCGCCGGAGGAAACCCCGGGCTCGGAATTCGACGTGCCGGCCGATCTGGTGATCAAGGCGCTGGGCTTCGACCCCGAGGATCTGGGCGACGCCTGGGACGCGACGGATCTGAAAGTCACCCGCTTCGGCGCGATCCGCACCGATGCGCGCCTGCAGGCCAACCTCCCCGGCGTGTTCGCCGCCGGAGACATCGTGCGCGGCGCCTCGCTTGTCGTGTGGGCGATCAAGGACGGGCGCGACGCCGCAGACTCGATCCACGCCTTCCTGAAACAACAAGCCCTCTCCCGCGCCGGCGCGGCGCGGATCGCGGCCGAATGATCCCGCACGAGACCGCCCCCATGACAGACAAAACGCCTTTCCCCTTCGAAGCGGCCGCAGCCGAGGCCGAGATCGCCCGCATGGCGCGCGAGCGCGTGCGCCTGGACCGGGAAGGCCTTTACCGGCTGGACGACGAGCGCGATTCCTGCGGGGTGGGCCTGATCGCCTCGATCGATGGGCAGGCCCGGCGCGATGTGGTGACGCTCGCGGTTAAGGCGCTGAAGGCGCTGTGGCACCGCGGCGCGGTGGACGCCGATGGCAAGACCGGCGACGGCGCGGGCATCCTGATCGACGTGGCGCAGGACTTCTTCCGCGAGGTGGTGACCCGCCACGGCCATACGCCCACGCGGGCGCCGATCTGCGTCGGCCAGGTATTTCTTCCGCGTACGGATTTCTCCGCCCAGGAGGCCGCCCGCACGATCGTGGAGTCCGAGATTCTGCGCTCGGGCTTTTACATCTATGGCTGGCGCCAGGTGCCGGTGAACGTCGCCTTGATCGGCGCAAAAGCCCAGGCCACGCGCCCCGAGATCGAGCAGGTCCTGTTCCACGACCCCCTGGCGCGCGACGCCGAGGGGTTGGAGCGCGAATTGTTCGTCTGCCGCCGGCGCATCGAGAAGCGCGCGCTTTCGGCCAATCTCGGGGAGCTTTATGTCTGCTCTCTGTCCACCCGCACTGTGATCTACAAGGGCATGTTCCTGGCCGAGCAGATCGACGAATTTTATCCTGACTTGAAGGACGAACGCTTCGTCTCGGCGGTCGCGCTCTACCACCAGCGTTATTCCACCAACACGTTCCCGCAATGGCGCCTCGCCCAGCCCTTCCGCATGCTCGCCCACAATGGCGAGATCAACACGCTGAAGGGCAATGTCAATTGGATGCAGAGCCACGAGATCCGGATGGCCTCGGATGCGTTCGGCGCGGCGCAGAACGACGTGAAGCCCATCATCCAGCCGGGCGGATCGGATTCGGCCGCATTGGACAACGTGTTCGAGGTGCTGGTGCGCGCAGGCCGCCCGGCGCCGATGGCCAAGGCGCTGCTGACGCCGGAGGCGTGGGCGAAAAGCCGGACCATGCCCTCCGCACATCGGGCGCTCTATGCCTATTGCAATGCGGTGATGGAGCCGTGGGACGGGCCGGCGGCGCTGGCCATGTTTGACGGCCGCTGGGCGGTGGCGGGCCTCGATCGCAACGGGCTGCGGCCCCAGCGCTATGCGCTGACCGCCGATAATCTCCTCGTCGTCGGCTCCGAAACCGGCATGGTGGCGCTTGAGGATGAACGGGTGATCAAACGCGGGCGGATCGGAGCAGGCCGTATGATCGCCGTAGACACGCTGGAGGGTCGTTTCTACGAGCACGACGAGATCGTCGACCAACTCGCCGCCGCGCACCCCTATGAGAACTGGCTGAAGAACGTCATCGAACTGGATGCGCGCATCAAGGGCCCCGAGCCCCGCCTCTTTCCCGCCAAGGCCGACCTGGTGCGGCGCCAATATGCGGCTGGGCTGACTTTGGAGGATCTCGAATTGATCCTCCAGCCGATGCTGGAGGAAGGCAAAGAGGCGATAGGCTCGATGGGCGATGATGCGCCGCTGGCTGTGCTGTCGGACCGGTATCGTCCGCTCTCGCACTATTTTCGGCAGAACTTCTCCCAAGTCACCAACCCCCCGATCGACCCCCTTCGGGAAGACCGGGTGATGAGCCTCGCCACCCGGTTCAAGAACCTCGGCAACATCCTCGCCCAGGACGAGACGCAGACGAACGTCTATGTGCTGCAGAGCCCGGTGCTGACCAACGGCATGTACGCCCGCATGATCGCCGAATTGGGCGATGCCGTGGCGGTGATCGATTGCACGTTCGAGGCGCCCGCGCGGCCCGAGGATGCGGGCCCGGCTCTGCGCCGCGCGATGGACCGCATCCGCGCCGAGGCCGAGGACGCGGTGCTTTCCGGCCGCTCCCACCTTGTGTTGAGCGACGAGCTGCAGGGCCCCGGCGGCGACGGGCCAGGGCGCGTGGCCGCGCCGATGATTCTCGCCACCGGGGGCGTGCATTCCCACCTCGTCGCGCGCGAGCTGCGCTCCTATTGCTCGATCTCCGTGCGCTCGGCGGAATGTCTCGATACGCACTATTTCGCGGTGTTGATCGGAGTGGGGGCCACCACCGTCAACGCCTATCTCGCGCTCGATACGATCGTCGACCGTGTGGAGCGCGGCCTTGGGGGGGCGCTGAGCGCCGAGGAGGCGTGCGCCAATTACAAGAAGGCGATCGAGGCGGGCCTCTTCAAGATCATCTCGAAGATGGGCATTTCGGTGATCTCGTCCTATCGCGGCGGGCGCAATTTCGAGGCGATTGGGCTATCGCGGGCGCTGTGCGACGAATTCTTCCCGGGTCTGACAAGCCGCATCTCGGGCCTGGGCCTCGCCGGCGTCGCGCAGGAGGCCGCGGAATTGCATGCGAAGGCCTACGAGGACAGCGCGCTCGCGCTGCCGGTGGGCGGGCTCTATCGCTGGCGCGCGAGCGGGGAACGCCACGCCTATGAGGCCGGCCTGATCCACACGCTGCAGCACGCGGTGCGCACCGATTCCTTTCCCGCCTACATGAAATATTCCGCCGCCATGCGCGCGCGCCGCCTGCGAGAGCCGATCCAGTTGCGCGACCTATTGGAGATTCGCGAAGGCCTGCGCGCGCCGGTCCCGCTTGAAGACGTCGAGAGTCTGAACGAGATCCGCAAGCGCTTCGTCACGCCGGGCATGTCTTTAGGGGCGCTCTCGCCGGAGGCGCACGGAACGCTGAACGTGGCCATGAACCGGATCGGGGCGCGCTCGGTCTCCGGCGAAGGCGGCGAGGACGAGGCGCGCTACCGCCCCACCGCCAATGGCGACAACATGAATTCCGCGGTCAAACAGATCGCCTCGGGCCGCTTCGGGGTGACGGCGGAATATCTGAACCAGTGCCGCGAGATCGAGATCAAGGTGGCGCAGGGCGCAAAGCCCGGCGAGGGCGGGCAATTGCCGGGCTTCAAAGTCACGGAGATGATCGCGCGCCTGCGCCATGCCACGCCCGGCGTGATGTTGATCTCGCCCCCGCCCCACCACGACATCTACTCGATCGAGGACCTCGCTCAGCTCATCTATGATCTGAAGCAGATCAACCCGATCGCGCGCGTGTGCGTGAAACTCGTGGCGCAATCGGGGGTGGGCACGGTGGCCGCGGGCGTGGCGAAGGCCAATGCCGACGTGATCTTGATTTCCGGCCATGTGGGCGGCACCGGCGCCTCGCCGCAGACTTCGATCAAATATGCCGGCGCGCCCTGGGAGATGGGCCTCACCGAGGCGCACCAGGTGCTGACGCTCAACAATCTGCGTCACCGCGTGACGCTGCGCACAGACGGCGGCCTTCGCACCGGGCGCGACATCGTAATCGCCGCCATGCTGGGGGCGGAGGAGTTCGGCGTCGGCACCGCCTCGCTCGTGGCGCTGGGCTGCATCATGGTGCGCCAATGCCATTCCAACACCTGCCCGGTGGGCGTGTGCACCCAGGACGAGGAATTGCGCGCCAAGTTCGCCGGCGCGCCCGATCACGTCGTCAACCTGATGACGTTCATCGCCCAGGAAGTGCGCCAATTGCTGGCGCTGCTCGGGTTCCGCTCGCTCAAGGAGGTGATCGGGCGCACGGATCTGATCGAGCAAATCGGGCGCGGGGCGGCCCATCTCGACGATCTGGACCTCAACCCGCTTCTTGTGCGCGTCGATAGCGAGCACCCGCCCTATCGCGTCACGCCCGAGCGCAGCGAGCCGCCCGACACGCTGGACGCCCAGATCCTGCGCGACGCCGAGACCTTCTTCGAGCGCGGGGAGAAGATGCAAGTCAGCTATAGCGTGCGCAACACCCAGCGCGCGATCGGGGCCCGATGCTCCTCGCACGTGGTGCGCACCTGGGGGATGAATGCGCTGCCGCCGGGGCGGCTCACGATCCAATTGCGCGGCTCGGCCGGGCAATCGCTCGGCGCCTTCCTGGTGCAGGGCGTCGCAATCGACGTGATCGGGGACAGCAACGATTATGTCGGCAAGGGCCTGTCGGGCGGGCTGATCACGCTGCGCCCGCCGCCGCGCTTCGCCGCCGCCTCCCACGAGAACGCGATCATCGGCAATACCTGCCTCTATGGCGCGACCAGCGGATCGCTGTTCGCGGCGGGCCAGGCGGGGGAGCGGTTCGCGGTGCGCAATTCCGGGGCCGAGGCGGTCACCGAAGGCTGCGGCGCGAACGGGTGCGAGTACATGACTGGCGGCGCGGTCGTGATCCTCGGCGCCGTGGGTGAGAATTTCGCGGCCGGGATGACCGGGGGCATGGCCTTCGTGTACGACCCGCAGGCTCGCTTCGAGCCCATGGTCAATGCCGACACCGTGCTGCTCAACCGCCTGGGCCACCCCCATTGGGAGGAGAAGCTGCGCGCGCTGATCCTCGCCCACCAGGCCCATACGGGCTCGCTGCGCGCCAAGGCGATCCTCGACGATTGGGCCAATGCGCGGGCGCTATTCTGGCAGGTAACGCCGAAGGAGATGGCCGCGCGCCTGCCCTTCGCGCTCACCGAGAGCGAGGCGGCGGCGAGCGCGGCCTGACCCGCGCGCGCCGCGCTTGCGCCGCGCGCCCGCTTGGCGCACATCACCGCGATGCACGTGCACGCCCCGATCGCCAGGATCGCCCCGGACGAAGCGGCCGTCATCACCCGGCGCACGGCGCGGCTCTCGGTGGCGGCGGCGCTTGTCCTGATCGCGCTGAAAGCGGGGGCCTGGCTTTATTCCGGATCGGTGTCGATGCTGGCCACGCTGGCCGATTCCACGCTCGATCTCGCGACGTCGCTGTTCACCCTGCTGGCGGTGGGGTACGCGGCCTCCCCGCCCGACCGCGAGCACCGCTTCGGCCACGGCAAGGCGGAGGCGTTTGCGGGCCTGTTCCAGGCGGGGTTGGTTGCGGTTTCGGGGGCGCTGATCGCGGTGGAGGCGGGGCGGCGCCTGCTCGCGCCCGAGCCCGTGCGCCACGGGCTCGTGGCGATCGCGGTGATGGGCGCCTCGATCGCGGTGACGGCGGCTTTGGTGTTGGCCCAGACCCGCGCCATCAGGGCCACCGGCTCGCTCGCAACCGCCGGGGATCGCGCCCACTACGCGAGCGATCTCGCCGCCAATCTCGCCGTCATCGCCGGGGTAGGGGCGGGGGCGTTCCTGGGCTGGACCTGGGCGGATGCGGCGATCGGCCTGGTGGTGGCGGCGTGGCTCGCCTGGGGCGCATGGGGCCTCGCCCGCGCGGCGGGGGACCATCTGATGGACCGCGAACTACCCGACGCCGAGCGGGACGCCATCCGGGCGTTGGCGCTCGAGGATCCCCGCCTGCTGGGCCTGCACGATCTGCGATCGCGCGCCTCGGGGCCGACGATCCACGTGCAATTCCACGCCGACCTCGATCCCAATATCACGCTGGTCCAGGCCCACGACATCATCGTGGCGGCCGAGGCGCGCATCCGCGCCGTCTATCCCGCCGCCGAAATCATCATCCACCCCGACCCGCGCGGCGCGGCCGCGCACGGGCGCGAAGCCGCCGATCCGCTCGAGGCCTGATCAAGCCCCACGCGCCACAAGCCCCGCGGCGTAGCGGCGCCAATTCTCCACATAGCGCAGCGCCGAGGCGGCCAGCAGCGCCTGCTGTTCGGGGGTGAGCGGGCGCACGACCTGGGCGGGCGCGCCGGTGATCAGCATGGCGGGGGGAAAGCTTTTGCGCTCCGTCACCAGCGCATGGGCGCCCACCAGCGCGCCCGCGCCGATGCGCGCATCGTTCAGCACCGTGGCGCGGATGCCGATCAGCGCGCCGGCCTCCACCGTGCACCCGTGCAGCACCGCCTGATGGCCCACCGTCACCCCGCCGTTGATCGTCAGGGGCGAGCCTTGATCGGAATGCAGCACCGCGCCGTCCTGGATATTGGTGTTTTCCCCGATCACGATCGGCTCATTGTCCCCCCGCACCACGGCCCCGAACCAGATCGAGGCGTTGCGCTTCAACACCACCCGCCCGATCACCACCGCGGTCGGGGCGATCCAGAACGCGCCCTCGCCTTCGGTCTCGAGGTCGGCGTCGGGCAGGGCGTAGATCGGCATCGGCCGGCTCCTTCAGCGGTTCGCGCGCGCGTTTAAAGCGCCATTAACCGCCCATGGCGGAAAGTCGAGGGGCGGTGAGGCTCGGGCGACCCCGAGCCCCAACCGCTACAACCCGAGGCCTGGGCTCCCGGGCCGCCCTTCGGGAGGCAGCGTGACGCATAGACGCCACAGGGGCGCTCAACGCCCAGCCCTGGCATCGCCAGATCGAAGTGGCGCACGCGGATCGCCGCCTGTTTCCGCACCCCTGTCCGACCACCCAACCGCGGCGCTAGCGCCCGCGGTTTTTTTATGCGCCGAACAGCGCAAGGAGGCGACCATGGCCAAGCGTCCCACCCGCAAGACCACCCGCGACGGCGCAACCACGATCGATGCGTTCCGCGAGGCCGAAGGCCGGCGCGGCGCGCGCGTGGTGGAAGGACCCTGGAGCCCGATGGGCGAGGCGCGCGAGCAAAGCTTTGTAAAAACCATCAAGGCGAAATCCAAAGGCCAGCAGGCGCTGATCGACGCGATCGAGGCGCACAATCTGATCCTGGCCTTGGGGCCCGCCGGCACCGGCAAGACCTATCTGGCCATCGCCAAGGCGGTGGAGGCGCTGGAGGCGGGCAAGGTGGGCCGGATCGTCCTGTCGCGCCCGGCGGTCGAGGCCGGGGAAAGCCTGGGCTTTCTGCCGGGAGACATGGAGGAGAAGCTCGCGCCCTATCTAAGGCCCCTCTATGACGCGCTGACCGACAGGCTCTCCGCCAAGCGGCTGAAGACCATGATGGCCGAGGGCCAGATCGAGATCGCCCCGATCGGCTTCATGCGCGGGCGCACGCTCAACAACGCCTTCGTGGTGATCGACGAGGCGCAGAATTGCACCTTCGGGCAACTGAAAATGCTGCTGACGCGCCTGGGCTGGCACTCCACCATGATCGTCACCGGCGATCCCGCGCAGACCGACCTCCTGCCCGAACTCTCCGGCCTCGGGGAAGCCGCCGAGCGGCTGGGCAAGCTGAAGGACGTCGCAGTGGTGCGGCTGAAGGACGTCGATATCGTGCGCCATCCGCTGGTGGCGCGCATGCTGACGGTGCTCTGACCGGGAGGCTGACTTCAGTCGGGCTCGGGCGGGAAATCCTCGCCCGGGCGCCGGCGGAGCGCGTTCCATGTCAGGCCGGCGCCGATCGCCAACAGCGCGAGCGGGGCGAGCCACAGCGCCAGCGCCCCCGCTTCGATCCGTGGGCGGAGCAACACGAAATCGCCGTAGCGGGCCGCGAAGAACGCCCTGATCTCGGCGTCGCTGTCTCCGGCGCGAACGCGTTCGCGCACCAGGGCGCGCATGTCTGCGGCCATGTCCGCGCTGGATTGCGAGATGGGCTCGTTCTGACAGACGACGCACCGGATCTCGGTCTCCAAGGCGCGCGCGCGCGCCTCCTCGGCGGGATCGCTCAGCGGAGAGACGAGCAGCGCGAGCGTCACCAGCAGGGCCATGCTCAGGAGGCCTCCCCGCGCAGCCGCATCCTCCGGACAAGCGCCAAGGCCCCGCCCAGCGCCATTAGCGCTGCCCCGCCATAGATGAGCTGCACCATCGGGTTGAAATAGAGCCGGACGCTGAGGCGCACGGGGCCCGCCTCGCGGCTTGTCTCGCCCAGGGCGATATAGAGGTCCCCGCCCCAGCTGGAGAGGATGGCGACCTCCGAGGTCGGGGTCTGCGAGGCGGGATAGAAGCGCCGCTCGGCGGCGATCGATCGTCCGTCCACGGAGAAGATGGCGCGGTCGGCGTAATAATTGGGGCCCTCCGCGGCCTCGATCCCGGAGAGGGTCACCTCGCGCCCGGCAAAGCGCGTCCGCTCGCCGGGCAAGAGCAGAAGCGCGCGCTCCTGTTTGAAGGAGGTCTCGCCCACCGCGCCCAGCACGAAAACCCCAAGTCCCGCATGCGCGAGCCCCGCCGCCCAGATCCCGAGCGGGAGCGCGGCGAGCTTGCCGAACCGCGCGCCCGCTCGCGCCCAGAGATAAACCAGCGCCCCCAGCACAAGCCACGCGCCGAGCCCCAAGCCCAACGCCGCTCCCCAGCCCGGGGCCAGCAGCAGCCCCACCCCCAGCGCCAGCCCCAAGGCGGCGGCGAAAGCCAGCGCAAGGCGGCGCGCGGCCGCCCCCAGATCGCCCCGCCGCCACGCCAGCAGCGGCCCCAGTGGAGCCAGCAGCAACAGCGCGCCCATCAGCGGCGCGAAGGTCAGGTTGAAATAGGGCGGCCCCACCGAAACGAGCCGCCCGGTGACCGCCTCCGCAAGCAGGGGATAGAGCGTGCCGATCAGCACCGTGCCGCACGCGACGCTCAAGCCCAGATTATTGGCCACCAGCGCGCCCTCGCGCGAGAGCGCGGCGAACCCGCGCGGCTTGTCCAGCCGCCCCGCCCGCCACGCATAGAGGACAAGGCCGCCCCCCATCGCCAGCGCCAGCAGCACCAGCACCGCCACCCCGCGCTGGGGATCGATGGCGAAGGCGTGCACAGAGGTCAACACGCCCGAGCGCACCAGGAACGTGCCCAGCAGCGCAAGCCCGAACCCGAGGATCGCCAGCAGCACCGTCCAGGACGCCAGCGAACCGCGCCGCTCAGTGACGAGGCCCGCATGCAGCAGCGCCGCGGCCGCGAGCCAGGGCATGAAGCTCGCATTCTCCACCGGGTCCCAGAACCACCAGCCGCCCCAGCCCAGCTCGTAATAGGCCCAATAGGACCCAAGCGCGATCCCGAGCGTGAGGCAGGTCCCTGCGATCAGCGCCCACGGGCGCAGCGCGCGCGCCCAGGCGGGGCCCGCCTCCCCCTCGATCAAGGCCGCCAGCGCCAGCGAAAACGGCAAGGAGAGCCCGACATAGCCGAGATAGAGCATCGGCGGATGCAGCGCGAGCGCGGGGTCCTGCAGCACCGGATTGAGGCCCGCCCCTTCCATCGGGGCGGGATCGAGGCGCGCGAAGGGGTTGGACAGGATCAGCGCGTAGACGAGCGCGCCTGCGGTGACCAGCCCCTGCACCCCGAGCGTCCGCGACCAATGCCCAAGCGACAGCGGGCCCCGCCGGAGCGAGAAGGCTGCGCCGAACGCGCTCGACACGAGGCACCAGAGCAGCATCGAGCCCTCGTGATTGCCCCACGCGCCGGCGATCTTGTAGAGCAAGGGCTTGGCGCTGTGCGAATGGGCCGCCACTACCGCAAACGAAAAGTCCGAGCGGACGAAGGCCGCGATCAGCAAAGCGAGCGAGGCGGCCAGCGCCACAGCCCCCGCCTGCGCAAGCGCGGCGGCGGCCGCCGCCAAGGGCGGGCGCGCGAGAAGGCCCAAGACCGCCTGCGCACACGAGGCCGTCAGCGCCAGCACCGCCAAAGCGTGGCCCAGCTCCCCGCTCACGGCCCCCGCCACTCGCCGCGCGCCTTCAGCGCCGCGGCCACTTCGCGCGGCACATAGTTTTCATCATGCTTGGCGAGCACGCGATCGGCCTCGAACAGCTGCGCCCCCGTCCAGCGCCCTTCCGCGACCACGCCCTGGCGCTCCTTGAACAGGTCCGGCGGCTGGCCGGCATAGCGCACCGGAATCTGGGCTGCGCCGTCGGTGACGGTGAACAGCAGCGCCCCCGCCCCGTCCCGCGCCACCGTGCCGTGCGCGACGAGCCCCCCGATGCGCACGCGCTCGCCCAGGCGCGCCTTGGCCGCCAGTTCCGAGGGGGCGTAGAAGAACACGACGGAATCGCGAAGCCCCGTGAGCACAAGCGCCAGCGCCGCCGCCGCCGCGACCCCGGCGCACGCGATCATGGCGAGCCTTCTTCCGCGGCGGGTCATCGGGCGGGGTGTTCCATGCCCCCGTTATAAGCGGGCGCGCGCGCCGGCGCAGCCTTACGGCTTTGCGTCACTTTGCGCCGTCCCCGCAATCATGGCCTCCGCCATCGCGCGGCGCGGATCGTCCGGGGGCAGGCGCTCTAGCACCTCGCGCCAGAGCTTGCCGGCCTCGGCGGCGCGCCCGGTCTGGCTGGCGGCCAGCGCCTGGTAGAGAACCGGGGTGGGATCGTTCGGCAGGAGGGCGGCGGCCGCCTCGAACCGCGCCAGCGCCTCAGGCCCCACCGCGCCGTCCTGCAGCTGCACCAAAGCCCGGCCCTGGCCCAGCAGGGCGGGGCCCGAGCGCGGATCGCGCCGCAAGGCGGCGTCGAACGCGCGCACCGCCTCCCCGTCGCGCCCCGCCTCCGCCAGGATCTGGCCCATGAACAGGTGCGGGCGGGGATCTTTCGGGCTCTGCCGGGCCTGCGCCGCCAGCAGCGCCAGCACTTCGGGCCGGGTGAGCGCGGCGGGATCGCGCCCGCGCAGCGCCTCCACACGGCGCGCATAAGCAGTGTCGGGCGCGCCCGGATCGCCCAGCGCGAGGTAAAGCCCAAGCGCGCCCGCGCCCGCGAGCGCGCAGACGGCCAAGGCGCGGCGGGCGTCTGCGGCGGCGCCGCCCTGGCGGGCATAAGCGCGCAAGGCCCAAGCGGCGGCCGCCGCCACGCAGAGCCCCAACAGCGATAGCACCAGCAGCGACTGCATCGGCCCCCCGCTAATCCGCGCCGGGCAGGCGCAGGCGCGCGCACAGGCCGCCAAGGTCGGCGCGGGAGAAGCTCAGCGTTCCCCCATAGGCGCGCGCGAGCTCGGCGGTGATGGAGAGGCCCAGCCCCTGGCCCGGGGCGCTTTCGTCCAGCCGCGCGCCGCGCCGCAGCGCCACCTCCTGCTCGCCGGGAGAAAGGCCGGGGCCGTCATCCTCCACCAGGATCGCGAAGGCCGAGGCTTCGGGCTCCGGGCGCAGGCGCACCCGCACCAGGCCGCCGCCGTATTTGCAGGCATTCTCCATCAGGTTTCCGGCCATCTCTTCGAGGTCCTGGCGCTCGCCGCGGAACACGCAATCGACTTGGCTTTCTACCAGGATCTCCATGTCCCGGCCGCGGGCATAAAGCCGCTCCAGCGTGCGCGCGATATCATCGAGCACCGCCCGGACGGGCGTGCGCGCGCCGATCGCCTCCGCCCGCGCCACCGCCTGGGCGCGCTGGAGATAGTGCTCGACATTGCGGGCCATGCCCTCGGCCTGGCGGGTCACCAGGTCCGCCAGCGGCCCCTCGCCGGCGCGGGCCTCGTTGAGCAGCACCGAGATCGGGGTCTTCAGGGCGTGGGCGAGGTTGCCCACATGCGTGCGCGCGCGCTCCACCACCGCCTTGTTGTGATCGAGCAGGGCGTTGAGTTCGGCCGTCAGCGGCGCGACTTCGAGGGGGTAATCGCCCTCCAGGCGCGCGCGCTTGCCGCGGCGCACGTCCGCCACGTCGGCGCGGACGCGGTTCAGCGGCGCAAGCCCTACCCGAACCTGCAAGAACACCCCGATCAGCAATCCCGCCCCCAGCACGGCGAGCGAGGCGAACAGGGTGGCGGTGAAGCGGCCGGCGTCGCGCGCGGCGGGGGCGCGGTCGGCGCCGACGGTGAGCAGAACCGGGCCCGGCAGGCGGTCCAGGCGCACCAGCACCGCGGCGATGCGCAATCCCTCGTCCTTGGGGCCCTGGGCGTTCAGAAAGCTCGTCCGGCCCGGGACGCGCGCCAGCGCCGCGAGCTCCGCGCTCGGCAAGGGCAGCTCATCGTCCCACAGCGAGCGCGACCGCAGCGCGCCCCCCGCGCGCTTGGGCGCGAGCAGGCGCACCTCCCAATAGCGACCGGACAAGGCCCGCGAGAACCGCAAATCATTGGGCGTATCGCGCAGGCGCACGGCCGAGCCGTCCGGCTCGAGCGAGGCCGCCAGCCCGTCCAGCACCACTTCGAGCTCGGCGTCGAGGGCGCGCAGCACGCTCGCGCGGTACAATTCCGATAGGCCCCAGCCGGCCAGGATCAGCACTACCAGGCTCCACGCCGCCGCCCCGATCACCAGCCGCGCCGCCAGCGACCGGAACGCGAAGGGTCGGAAAGGAGGAAGCCGGGACGCGTCGCGCAGAGGGCTATACTTTCTGCTGGTCCGCGGGATCGATCAGGCGATAGCCGAGGCCGCGCTCGGTGAGGATGCGATCGGCCCCGATCTTACGCCGCAAACGGCCGACGAACACCTCGATCGTATTGGAATCCCGGTCGAAATCCTGGTCGTAGATATGCTCGATGAGCTCCCCGCGCGCAACGACCCGGCCGCGGTGGTGCATCAGATAGGCGAGCACCTTGTATTCGTGGGAGGTGAGCCGGATCGGCTCGCCCTTGACGGTGGCGCGCGCGGCGCGGGTGTCCACGCTCAGATCGCCGCACGCGATCGCGGCCGTGGCGTGGCCGGCGGCGCGGCGCATCAGGGCGCGCAGGCGCGCCAGCAGCTCCTCGATATGGAAGGGCTTGACGAGGTAATCGTCGGCCCCGGCGTCGAAGCCCGCGACCTTCTCGCTCCACCGGCCCCGCGCGGTCAGGATCAGCACCGGCATGAGGCGGCCCTGCGTGCGCCAGGCCTTTAGCACGCTCACCCCGTCGAGCTTCGGCAGGCCGAGATCGAGGACGACGGCGTCATACGGCTCGGTCTCGCCGAGAAAGCGCCCCTCTTCGCCATCCTGGGCGTGATCGACGGCGTAGCCGGCCTCATTAAGCGCGCCCACCACCTGGCGGCGCAGCTCGGGATCGTCCTCGACGACTAGGATACGCATGGCTCAGGGATACGCATGGGTGAGGCCTTCAGCGCAGCACGGCGCCGGTTTCGGCGTCCACGTTCAGATCCATGATCCGCCCCTCCGGCGTGCGCCAGCGGATGCGGTAGATGGCGCCGCCTTCGCGCCGCTCCTCCAGTCCGATCACGTCCACGATGTCGCCCGGCATCTGGCGCCTAAGGCCCCGCACCACCTCCCGCAGCGGGCGATGGCGGCCCTCGCGCACCGCCTCGCGGGCAGCGTCGGGGCTCCAATTGGAGCCAAGCGGGGGGTTGCGCCAATCGCCGCCGCGGCGGCCGGGGGGCTCCGCCCCCGCTTCGCCCGCACACAGCAGGGCCGCAGCCAAGAAAAGAAACCCGTGGAGCCGCATGGCGCTTGTGTAACAGCATCCGCTGAACGCGCGCTGAACATTTCACGCCGGCGCTGGTCAGGCCGAAGGGCGCTGCGGCGTCTGGTCGCGCTTGCCCCATTTGCGGACGAACTTCTTCAACTCGTCGTCGGGCTGGTCCGGCAGCATCACCTGGAGGCGGACGAACTGGTCCCCCGCGCCGCCTACGCCCTTGCCTTTGAGGCGCAGCACCATGCCGCTATTGGCGTTGGGGGGGATGGTCAGGGCCACCGCCCCGCCCGGGGTGGGCACCTGGACGCGCGCGCCGTCCACGGCCTCGGCCAGCGAGATCGGCAGATCCATGTGGATGTCGTCGCCCTCGCGGCGGAAATGGGGGTGGGGGCGCACCGTGAGTTCGACGAGGGCGTCCCCCGGCGGGCCGCCCTGGACGCCCGGCCCCCCTTGCGCCTTCAGCCGCAAAACCTGACCGGATTCCACCCCCGCCGGGATGGTGACGTCCAAGGTGCGCCCCTCGCTGAGCTGCACCCGCCGGCGCGCGCCGGTGACGGCGTCCAGGAAGTCGATGTCCAGCGAAAAGCGGATGTCGCGCCCTTTCAGCCGGCCATAGGGCCGCGCGCCGTTATTGGCGGAACCGAACAGGTCGGAGAAGATGTCGCCCAGGTCGAACGCGCTTTCGGCCGCCCCAGGATAAGCGCCGCGCCGCGCCCCGGAACTGCGAAAGCCCGCTCCCCGGTCCTGGCCGTCGGCGTCGATTTCCCCGCGGTCGAATCTCGCCTTCTGCTCGGAATCGCTCAGCAGGTTGAAGGCGGCGGTGGCTTGCTTGAAGCGGTCTTCGGCGGCCTTGTCGTTAGGGCGCACGTCGGGGTGCAGCTCTTTGGCGAGCCGCCGATAGGCCTTGCGGATATCATCCAGGCTGGCGCTGCGGGAGACGCCCAGCGCCGCATAGGGATCCCAGCTCAAAACATTGGCCTGCGCATCCTGCCCCTCGCGCCGAACAGGTAGGCCGTCGGCGATTCTGCGCAAGCACTATAACCAGATCGTCGATTCTGCCGAAGCGCCCGCGCCGTATGTCGCCGACAATTGCGCCACCCGCACGGTGAAGTGGGTCGCGGACGCGCCGAGATCCGCCGTCAGGTCCGCGCCGGCATAGGTGTAGGAGGGCTGTTGGGTCTCGACGGTGCGCGCGACGGCGCCGCCCGCCAGGATCTCCACCCGGTAGGCCTCGCTCTCCTCCCCCAGCGGGGTCTCGGCGCTGTTCCAGGCATCCCCGCCGCGCCTGGTCCGGCGCACCCAACTCACCCGTACGCCGCCATCGCTGAGGCGCGCGCTGCGCAGATGGACGAGCGAAAAGGGCCGGGCCCAGATCTTGCGCCACACCGCCTCCACGGTGGTCGCCGAGGCGTCCAGCAGCGTGCGCCCCGCCAGCGCCGCGCCCCAAACCATCGGCGCGCCGATCTCGTAATCGCGCATGTCCAACCGCACGAGCCGGCTGTCCAGCTTGACGATCCGGGCCCCGGCGGCGACGGGGTTGGCCATCGCGCCCTGCGTGCCCTGGAGGCCGCGCAACAGGCCGCGCAATTCGTACGTATTGTCGCCCACGAGCGTCGCCTGTCTCGCCTGAAGGATTTCCCAGGCGCCGTTCGCGCCCTGCACGGCGAACACATTGGCCCCGGCCAGAAGGCTCGCCGCGTCGACGCTCTCCAGGCTCGCCTCGTACAGGGTGATGCGGGTGACGTTGCCCTCGTCCCACCGATGGAGCGGCCCGGCATAGAGGTCCCATTGCAGCGCCCCGGTCGCGGCGGGGCTGGCCGCGCTCCCCCGCACGGTGGCCGCGCCCGCATCGCCGCCGGCCAGCACGTTCATGGTCCCGAGCCAGGGCCGCGCGCGCACCGCCGCCAGCGGGCGCTCATCGTCCTCCTCGCCGGGCAGGGGCGGCAGATCGAGGATCAACACGTCGGGCGCTGCGGTGGTGGTGGGCCCGGAGCGGGCCGAGGGGGTGGGGGAGGAGAGCTGAGACGCCGTCCGCGCAGTGATCGGCGCCAGAACCGCCTTGCGCCCGCCGCCCTCCTCCAGGGAGAGGATCACGAAATCCCCGCGCACGCCGAGCCCGTCGAACGCCACGCAATCCCCCGCCTCCAGCGCCAGACGCGAGGGCGGCAGCGTCACGCTCAGCCGGTCCCGGCGCGCATGGGCCTGCGCAAGCAGGCGCTCGGCCACCGCCTCGGCGGCGTCGGGATCAAGCGTCAGCGCCGCCTCGACTGTCGTCACGCCTACGCCCGACCCGTCCCGGCGGCGCGCCGAGACGGTGGTTACGCGATGCTCGCGCGCCCCGTCGAGGAATTGCACGCGCGTTTCCTCCGGGGCCTCGGCCGCATCCGCCCGCGTCAGCGCCCCCCGGCCGTCTTTCCCAAGCGCCAGATCGTCCAGCGAAAGCGACGCGATTGCGGCAGCGCCGGGATGCTCGAACACCAACACGCCGTCCCGCTCCACGACGTGGAAATCATGGACCGCCATCAGGGTTTCGAGCGCCGCGCGCGGCGCGAACGGGCTGTCGAACACCCCGCCCGTGACGATGCCGGAAAGCCCGGTGACGTCGATGTCGCTCACGCCGCTGCGCGCGCACAAGGCCTCCACCACCTCCGGCAGGGTCGCCGCGCCCGCACGCCCGGTGAGCCAATGTCCCAGCCGCCAGGACGAACCGTCGACCCAGACATCGTCGCGCGCCGGGAAATGCGGGTGGGGACGCGCATCCCAGGTCCAGACATGGATCCCCTCCGGCGCCACCATCGGGCCGCCATAGATCGACGATGTCGGGTTGCCGAGGCTATTTTCCGCCCAATGCCGAAAATAGGCCTCGAGCGCGCGGCGCTGGATCAGATCGTCGGCCGCGCCCGAGGAATAGGGCGGATAGGCGCTCTCGGCGCTCTTTGGATCGATGAACCGGTTGGGCGCGTTGGTTCCCTTGTCCACCGCCGGCGCGCCCAATTCCACGATCCAGACCGGCTTGGATTGAGGCGTCCAGGCGGTGGGCGCCGAGGCGCGCACCCCGCCCGGGCGATCATGATGGGCGTTCGCCCACCAGGCGCGCAAATCCTTCGCCCGATGCACCCACGGCTCGCCATAGGCCCCATCGGTGATCGCCAAGCGCGCCTGGGCGTCGCGCGCGGCGTCGTCGGGGTAATAGAAGTCGTAATTCTCGCCGGCCTCGATGCGACCCTGCAGATAGGCGCCGTCATGGATGGAGCTGGCGAGCGCCTGGTCGGCGTGGCCGTCGCCGTCGCGCCAATCCGTGAGCGGAGGATACCAATCGATCCCCACCACATCGATAGCGGCATCGGCCCATAGCGGATCGAGATGGAAAAAGACATCGCCGCTGCCGTCGGCCGGGCGGATGCCGTGATACTCGCTCCAATCGGCGGCGTAGGTCAGCGTCGTCTCCGCGCCGAGGACGGCGCGTACCTCCCCTGCCAGGCTCTGGAGCGCGGACACCCCCGGAAAACTCGCCGCCCCGTCGCGCACGCCCGTGAGGCCCACCATCTCCGATCCCATCACGAACGCGTTCACCCCGCCCGCCGCCTGGGCGAGCTTCGCGTAATGCAGGAGGAACCGCCGGAAGGACCATTCGTCGGGCCCCGAATAGCTCACATTGGTGTTGCGGATCGAGAAGTCCCGCGCGGCGGCCGTCCCGAAGAAGGCCTCGATCTGCGCTTTCGCCGCGGGGGTCTTGTCCGGGGTATTCGCCTGGCCGGGCGCGGGATGGCAGGTCACGCGGCCGCGCCAGGGATAGGCGCCCTGCTCCTGCCCGCCATACGGATCAGGCTTGCCGTTGCCGGAGGGCACGTCCATCAGCAGGAACGGATAAAGCCCAACCTTGAAGCCCCGCGCCTTTAACTCGCGGATCGCCTGCACCACGCTCGCGTCTGCGGGCGAGCCGCCATAGGCCGGCGCGCCCTCGTTCAGACTTAACAGCAGCGCCCCGGATCGCGTGACGTCGCCCGTCCGCCAAGTCAGGGGCCGGGTGGTTTTCGACGCGATCTCCACGCCCGGCCGAATCTGGCACTGGCCACACCGCAGATCGTCGCCGAACCAGGCCGCAACCAGCATCACCGAGCGGCAATTCGGTAGGTCCCGCTCCAATTGATCGAGCGATACGAGCAGATTGGCGCGCTCTGACTCGGCGTGCACGTTCTCGAACTTCTCCTCGCCATAGCCCGAGACCCGCCGCACCGGCTCGCTTGCATAGACGAACTCGCCGGCGCCGGGGATCAGGCACACGCCCTTGATCTGGTCCTCCATCCGCAAAAGTCCCGACGCCGCGGGGGGACGCACGACCTCGAACGACATTTGCGGCATGACATTGCCGTATTCGTCCAGCGGCAGGTCCTCGAACACGATGTAAGCGAGGTCGCGATAGGCCGGCGTATAGTCCACGCCCTCGATCGCTTCGATCAGGGGATCGCCTTCCTGGTCGGATGCGCCCTTATGAAGCCGCCATGTCACGGTAGATAGGTCAAGCTTTTCCCCGTTCGCCCAGGCGCCGGCGATGCGCGAGACCTCGCCCTCACACAAGCCAACCGCGAACGAAAGCGAATAGGTGTATTCGGTGCTTTTGCCGCCCGACCCGCCCTTGCCGCTGGACGTGCTCGAGGTCTCTTTCTTCTCCTTGAATTTCGCCGCCCAGATCACCTGCCCAGACACCCGCGCGCGCCCGAAGATCAGCGGGATCGAGGCGCCTTCGGTCGAACTCTGTATGTGGATGTCTGAAAGCTTGCGCCCCTCATAGCGCTGTGCGGAGGAGAATAACGCGTCGTCGATCCGCGAGCCGGCATAGGAGCCGACCGCGCGCCCCAGCGTAGAAGCCAGCCCCCGAAAAGCCTGCGGCGCAAGACGCGAACCGATCGCCGACCCCGCCCGGGACAGGATGACTTGCGCCATGCTCAAACCTCCGGAAACGCAAAAGCTGCGCCGATCCGCGTGCGCCAGTAGGCGCCGAGGCGGCTTTCGATCACCGCGCGCCCCCAATAGGCGTGCAGGATGCGGTCATGCTCCACAAGGATCGCGGCGTGTTTCATCGGCGCCGCGCGCGCCATCCGGAACAAGAGCACGTCGCCCGGCCTTGCCGCCTCAGACTCGATTTCGACCAGATTACGCCGCGCCGCCTCGAGCAGCGTCTCGGCGCCGGCGCGCTCGGCCCAGTCGGGCGTGTAGGGCGGGAGCGCTTCCGGCTCCGCCCCATAAAGCGCACGCCACACCCCGCGCACGAGGCCCAGACAATCGCAGCCCCGGCCCTTCTCGCTCGCCTGATGTTGGTAGGGCGTGCCAAGCCAGCCCCGCGCCTCCGCGACGATCGCCGCGCGGGTTATCGTGCGCATCAGTCCTTCCACCGCGAGCCCCCGTCCATATCGTCCTCGGACGGTCCCGCTTGCACGGCGTCGTTGCCCACCATGTGGGGGAAGCCTCTGAAGTTCTGCACGTTGTCAAACTTGACGCGGCAGGTGTCGAAGCGCTTGTCACACCCGACGGTGAGGGTGAACGTGTCCCCCGCTATGACCGCGCGGGCGGCCTCGATTTCGATCGTAACGACCGCCCCGGAGACCCGATGACGGGCCACGATCGAAGTCTGCCCGTCGCCCCATGTCAGCACGCCCCGCGCGAACGCGCCTGCGGCGAAGCCCTCTAAGCCCTCCGCTTCGAACGCTGCAGCGCCTGTCAGGCGCGCCACACGCCCGGACCCCCGCCGCGCCGGCTGGGTGAGGTCCGCCCCGCAGCGGCCGTCTCCGAGTTCGGCGTCGCAAAACCGCGAGAACACCCGCCCTGAAGTCGCGTCAAGCGGGGCCTGCAATCCCCGCAATTCCGCGCTGAACCCAAACTCGGCGCGCTTGATCTCACCCAGACGGCCGGCGAACAGGCGCACCCGCCGCTCCGGCGCACGCCAGTCCGCACGCCAGACATCGACGCGCGCGCCGTCCCACGCCCCCTGCGCAATGTCAGCCGGCGCGATGCGATCGCTGCGCAGCGCCCCCTCGATCTCGGCCGTATCGATCTCGAGATCGCGCGTCTTTTCCATGGCGCCCGCCGCAAGGCCGCTCTCGGCCTGAAAGACGAGCCCGTCCACAGTCAGATCGCGGTCATGGTCGGTGAAACCGAAAACCTGGCCGTCCTTGCGCTCGACGCGCCACAGGTGGCAGAGCGTCGTGAGACCGGACGTAAGGCTTTCAGAAAGTGCTGAAGGGATGGCGCGCATCAGAGTTTGATCTCGATCAGCGGGATCGACGCCACCTTCCCGGCGCCGAACGCCTCGAGCGTCGCCTCGATATGGTCGGTGTCGAACCGGACCGGGGTGTCGAAGGCGAAGCCCGCCGTCACCGCAGCGCCGCTTGCAGGCGCGGCCGTCAAGCGCACCAGCCCCTCCGCGGGATCGACGCTGAACGCCCCGGCCGCAAGCTCTACCCCGCCCACCGCTACGCGCAGCGAACCCTCCACCGGCTTTTGAATGGCGCGCGCATATTCATAGAGCCCAGACTCGTAGGTCTTCTTCAGCGCAAAGGACGTCGCCACGCCGTTACCGACTCCAAGCGCCTGATCCTGCGGCCCCGGCGCCCGCGAGGGCGGCCCGGAGCGCCAGTCGGTAAAGTCGCGGAAGCGGAACCCGTGCAGCCGCCCGCGCCGCGCCTCGAAAAACGCGATCACCGCGTGGAGATCATCGAGAGAGCGCACCGCGCCCGCCAAGTCATAGCGCCGCCGCCCGTGTGCCCAGGGCGTGTTGCGCTCCTCCCGGCCCGAGCCGAGTGTGACGATCTCGGTGCGCCGCTCGGGTCCCGCCTTCGCGCCGAAAGCGATCGTGAGGGGGAACGAAGTCTCGTGGAAGGCATCCATGTCAGAGCGCCTCCGTGATCGCGCGCAGCCGCACCACCCCATGCGTGGTTCGTCCGTCGGCGTCGCGGAACACGTCGCTGAACGTCACGTACAACAGCACGAGGCGCCGGCCCGTTACGCTCAGCGGCTGGTCGTGCAGCGCGTCGCGCAAAGCGGCCACGATCCCCAGCGCCTCCGCACGCCCCCCGTACCGGGACCAGACATGGAGCGTCACGACATGCTCGAGCGCTTCGGCCCCGGCCGCGTCTCCCGGTTGCGTCTCGACACGGCCCAGAGTCACGAACGGATAGAGCGCGTCCGGCGGGCGTTCGTCATAGAGGCGGGCCGGGGAACCCAACAGGGCCTGCACGCCGGGCGCCGCGGCCGCCGCCGCGCGTAGTGCGGCCAACAAAGCGCGCTCCGTACTCATGGCGTTTCCTCCTCGCAGGCAAGCAATAGCCGCCCCGCCTCCCGCACGGGCGAGACATGCTTCACCCGAAGGTCACGGCCGTTCAGCCGTACGCGCCAGCCGCGCGCGATGTCGGACCGCGTACGGATCTCGAGCGTGTGGGGCGTCTTCGCCGTCAGGCCGTCATGGGCCGCCTCCTCGCTCGTGGCGCCGGCCTTCACTTCGGCCCAAACATCGGCCACCGGCAGCCAAGTCAGCTCGAAGCCGCCCAAATCGTCGCTGGCGCGCTGGGGACGGGCGAGGCCGACGCGCACTCGCAGCCGCCCGATCGGATCGGGGCTCACAACCGCACGCGGATATAGGGTGCCATCAGCGCGCGCGCGGCCTCCGGCAGGGGCGTGAAGCCGGTGCGGTTCTCATAGGCGGCAGCGAGAAGAAGGCGCATGGCCAAAAGCAGCGGCTCGGGCGTGTCTGCGCCCGTGTCGCCGAAGCCTGCGCTGTATTCCACTTCGATCGCGGCCGCCCGCTGCGCGGGCGCTGGCGGCGCCGTATTGAAAAGCAAACGCCCACCCGCGGCGAGCGTATAGTGCGTCACCTCGATCGCGGCGAGCGCCCCTCCGCGCTCCGCGACGCGCACGTTATGAACGGCGGTGACAGGCCCCAGACTTAGAGAGACGCAGCCCGCCGCATCGAAGCGCCACCCATCCGCGGTCTCCACCACGCGCCGCGTGATGAAAGCAAGCCCCGTGAAAGCCTCCGCCGTTTCGCGCGCGGCGCGGATAAGGTACGTCAGGATTTCATCTTCGGCGGCGTCTTCGAGGCGCAGATAGGCCTTCGCCGCGCTGAGACTGAGCGGCTCGACGGCAGGCGCGGTTATGACGGTGATCGACATCACAAACCCCGATCGGGAAAAGCGGCCCCGACGCGCGCCGGGGCCGGGGTTTCAGGAGGCGGCGAACTTCAGGAGCTTCAGCGCGTCGAAATTCTGCACGCCGCCTCCGACGCGCTTGGTGACGTAGAAGAGGACATAGGGCTTGGCGGAATAGGGATCGCGCAGCACCCGCACACCGACGCGGTCGACAACCAGATAGCCGCGATTGAAATCGCCGAAAGCGATGGAGTACGTATCCGTGGCGATATCCGGCATGTGTTCGACTTCGATCACCGGGAAACCCAGCAGCGTCGCTTTCGACTCCGCCGACAGTGCCGGCTGCCAAAGATAATTTCCCTGACCGTCCTTGAATTTCCGAACTGTGCTCTGGGTCTTGCGGTTCATCGCCCAGAGAGCATTCTGGCGATAGCCGCTCTTGAGAATATAGGCCAGGTCCACCAGCTTGTCGGCAGGATTGGCGGCCGGAAAGGCGCCGGCCGTGCCGGTCGCGGCATAGCCGAGACTGCCCCAGGCCCATGAGGCATCCGCCACATTACTGTAGGCGAGAAACCCCTTGGGCTTGTTGGTGCCATTGCCGGTGACGAAGGCCGCGCTTTCCTGCTCTGCAAACGCCTGTTGGACCTCTTCCGCCAGCCAGCCCTCCAGGTTGACTGCGGCATCGTCGAGCAGCGCCTGGGTGGCGGCCGGCATCGCGTAGAGCTCCATGGCTGCGAACTGCAGTTCCGCCAGTGTCGGCGCGGCGGTCTCGGGCCGCGCCGCTGTTTCACCAACCCAGCCGGTCATGGCACCGGTGATGGCGAAGGGTTTCTTGT
>JANNOI010000016.1:0-19814 GCA_031398975.1 Alphaproteobacteria bacterium
TACCAGGGTATCTAATCCTGTTTGCTCCCCACGCTTTCGCGTCTCAGCGTCAGCAATGATCCAGCGAGTCGCCTTCGCCACTGGTGTTCCTGCGAATATCTACGAATTTCACCTCTACACTCGCAATTCCACTCGCCTCTATCATGCTCCAGGTGACCAGTATCGAAGGCAGTTCCAGAGTTGAGCTCTGGGCTTTCACCCCCGACTTAATCACCCGCCTACACGCGCTTTACGCCCAGTAATTCCGAACAACGCTAGCCCCCTTCGTATTACCGCGGCTGCTGGCACGAAGTTAGCCGGGGCTTCTTCTTCAGGTACCGTCATTATCGTCCCTGACGAAAGGATTTTACAACCCTAAGGCCTTCATCATCCACGCGGCATGGCTGGATCAGGCTTTCGCCCATTGTCCAAGATTCCCCACTGCTGCCTCCCGTAGGAGTCTGGGCCGTGTCTCAGTCCCAGTGTGGCTGATCATCCTCTCAGACCAGCTACAGATCGTAGGCTTGGTAGGCCATTACCCCACCAACTCCCTAATCTGACGCGGGCCGATCCTTTGGCGATAAATCTTTCCCCCGTAGGGCTTATCCGGTATTAGCTCCAGTTTCCCGGAGTTGTTCCGAACCAAAGGGCACGTTCCCACGCGTTACTCACCCGTCTGCCACTCCCCTTGCGGGGCGTTCGACTTGCATGTGTTAAGCCTGCCGCCAGCGTTCGTTCTGAGCCAGAATCAAACTCTCAGGTTGAGTTGACCCTGACAGACCCCGATGGAATTCGGGGCCGCCGATTGGCGTTTGCATGTTTGACGGAGACCGACGCACGCACCGAAAGCCGAAGCTTCCGCTGCACTTGTCAGTCTTCAGAAAAACACAAACCGTCAGCGTCGATGTGGACGGGCTCTCCCCGTCCGCAAGGCGCGCCGCCGCCTGCGTTTCCCTTCTCCAAATCACAATGTCAAAGAGCCCGAAAAACGCAACGAAAACAACCGTTTCCGCCCCGCTTTCCACCATCTCCGGCCGAGGCCGCCGACGGCGAGGCGCGGGGTATATGCGCCTCGGATTTTCGTGTCAACGACGTTTCGTGGATTTTTCACAACTCGCCCCGCGCCCGAAAGCCGATCACGGAAAGGAGGAAAACACCACGACGCAGGGGGGTTGATGGGCCAGAGCGCCCAGGAAAACCCCTGCCGGTAGATCGCGGACCATACGCGCCCGCGCGGGTTCGCGCAAGAGGCGTATTGGCGATCCCGTTGGGGCCGGTTCAGGGCACATAGGTACCTCGCCACCTCGCGCGCCAGGCTCACCCGGCGGCGATGTAGCGGAACATGGCGGCGGCTTGCGCCTCCGTTTCCTCGATCTTGCCCTTCACCAGATCCCCGATCGAGACGATGCCGAGGAGGCGCCCGTCCGTGACCACCGGAAGGTGGCGGATGCGGCGGTCGGTCATGCGCGCAAGGCCCTGTTCGACGGTTTCGGACGGCTCGGCGGTGATCACCGCCCGCGTCATCGCTGCGCCCACCGGGCTTGCGAGGCTCGCGGCCCCCTTCAGCGCCACTTCGCGGACGATGTCGCGCTCCGACAGGACGCCCACCAGCCGGCCCTCGGGGTCCAAAACCACCACCGCGCCCACGCGCTTGTCGTGCAGCACGCCGGCGGCCTCCTGAAGCGTCGCCGGCTCGCCCACCGAATGCACCACTGCGCCCTTCTGGTTCAGAATGTTCACGATCAGCATCGCTTCCTCCTTTTTCTTTTCCTTTTGGAAAGACGATGCCTTCGCGCGCGGCCTCTGGCAAGGATAGCGGGAGGCGGGAGAAGCAGATGCAAGAGGAAGCCTACCGCGCCCGGTTGCGTAGCGATCTTGAGCGCTGGCGCGCCAAGGCGATCCTCAGCCCGGACCAGACCGCAGCGATCCTCGCCGACCTTCCCCCGCCCCGGGCCCGCGCACGCATCGAGGGCGCGGCGGTGGTTGCAATGCTGGGGGCGGCGCTGTTCGGCCTCGGCCTCATCACGTTCGTCGGCGCGAATTGGGGCGCCATGGCCAAGGGGGTTCGGTTCGCGGCGACGCTGGCGCTGCTCTGGGCCCTGTTCGGCGGCGCGATCATGGCGATCGAGCGGGGCGCGCGCGGCGTGGGGACGGCGCTCGCGGTGGCGGGCGTGCTGGCGATCGGGGCGGCGATCGCGCTGGTGGGACAGACCTACCATATCGACGGCGAACCGGCGGGGCTGTTCCTGGTCTGGGCGATCGGGGCGCTGGCGGGGGCGATCGCGTTCCGCTCCCGCGCGGTGCTGATCGCTTATATGCTGACGGCGCTCGGTTATTTCACCTTGAGCGGCGCGGGCGGGCAGGCCCAGGGGGGACCTGGGCTTTGGCTCTTTGCGGCGGCGTTGGTCTATGCGCCGCTCTGGACGGCCGGCGCGTTTCTGGCGCGGCGCTGGAACAGCGGCGCGGGGCTGCACCTATCCGGCTTCGCGCTGGGCGTGTGGCTCACGCGCTTGTGCTGGGAGGGCTTGTGGGGTGCGGGGGAGCGGAACGACCTTGCGGCAAGCCTGCTGCTGGCGGCCGCGGGCGCAGCCGTGGCGCTGGCGGGCGAGGCCGGGCGCCGGCGTGGGGAGGGCGCGGGCGCCGTGGCGCTGGCCTGGGGCGCGGGTATAGCCCTCCTGGGCGCGGGCCTGGCGCAGAGCGCGTTGACGCACAGCCAGGGACCCCCGGTCTGGATGATTGCGGCCGCGGCGATCCTGGCGGTTACCGCCTGGGGGGCGGCGTGGGGGGACGCGCCGGGCCGGCGCGGGGCGCGCGCGGCGGCGATCACGGGCTTCGCCCTGGAATGCCTCTACATTTACGTCACGCTGTTTTCGACGCTGCTGAATACTGCGCTTTTCTTGCTGGGCGGCGGGACGGTGCTGTTTCTGCTGGCGCTGGCCTGGCTGCGGCTCCCGCGCCGGGAAGCCGCCCTGGAGGATAGCCCATGAGGGTGCGCGACGGTATTCGGGCGCTGGCCGGCCGGATCGCTGCCGCGCCCGTGCGCGTGCGGGGTCTCGTGCTGCTCATGGGCCTGACGGCGCTGCTGGCGGGCATGGCGGGGCTGGAGCACCTGAAGCGCGTGACGGGGGCGGAGATCGCGCTGGCGGCGCGCCCGGTCGATCCGCGCGACCTGTTGCGCGGCGCTTATGTACGCCTCGATTACGCCGCCGAGCGCGTGCGCGCGGACGAGGCCCCCTTCTCCCCCGGCGTCGACGCGGTGGAGCCGGGCGGATTTGTGTACCTCGTGCTGCGCCAGAGCGAGGGCGCAACGGCGTGGCGGCCGATCCGCGTGGAGGCGCGCCATCCCGGCGCGCTGCCCCCCGGGCAAGTCGCGGTGCGGGCGCGCCTGCTGTGGCGCGAGCTTTCCGCCATACCCACAGAGACGCCCGCCCCGGTGCTGATCCTCGACCTCGGCGCCGACCGCTATTTCGCCGACGAGGCGACCGCCAAACGCCTGGAGAAGGCGGTGCAGGAGGGCGCGCTGGAAGTGGTGCTCGCTGTGGGCGGGGACGGCCGTCCGGCGATCAAGGGGCTGATCCTGAACGGGGTGCGCCGCGACGAGGGGCTGTTCTGAGCCTTAAGCCAGCCGCCCGCGATGAGGCGCGAGCAGCGGGTACAGCATGAGCCCGCCCAGAAAGCCGCCCAGGTGCGCCTCCCACGCGATCGCCAGCACATCGGCGGCGCGCGCCAGATAGGCGATCCCCACATTCACCGCCAGGAACCAGAACGCCTGGCGCCACAGCCCCCAATCCCGCGCGGCCAGCCGCCAATCCCCGTACGGCGAAAAGAGGTACGCCGCGAACAGGCCGGACGCCGCCCCCGATGCGCCGATGGCGGGCGTGAGCGAGCCTGGATTGATCGCGATATAGGCCCATGCGCTGGCCGCGGCCGCCCCGAAGAACAGCGCCAGGATGCGCCAGCCCCCGCCCCCGGCCTGCGCGAAGCGCTGCGCCGTGATCCCGCCCGCAAACACGATCAGCATCAGGTTGAACAGCAGGTGGATGAAGCCCGCATGCAAAAACACGTGGCCGAACAGCGGCCCCACCGCCTCAAAGGGCTTTGTGAACGCGAACGGATCGGACGGGGCAAAGCGCGCGGGGATGATGGCGAAGGCCGCGAGCGCTTCGCTCTGCGCTTCGTCGGACGCCACCAGGCGCGCCACGTGCGCGGCCGCGATCGCGGCGCACAGCACAAGGATCGTCCGCGGCTGATCGGCCAGCCGGGTGCTGGTGGGCGCCATCGTCATGGAGCCAATGTGGGGCGGGCCAGCCCGCGCGCCAGGCGCACCCGCCCGCCCCTTCTCCCCCAAGACGGGATTCGTGCGCCGTTGCCGCACAAGCCGCGTGGGTTGGCCCCGGCACGCGCGCTGCACACCGTAAGAGGCCGCCGCCGCCGGAGCCCGCCGCCCGTGACCGCCGAAGACGCTTTCCATCCCGACACGAGCGCCCTGGTCGCGTACGGACGCGCGATCGCGGCCGGGCGCGCGCCGCCCGCCATCAAGGCCGCCGACCGCCTGGCCGACCGGCTATTCGTACTGGACGGCCTGCAGGCGGGGCGCGCCACCTTCCTCACCTTCGGCGCCGAACTGATCGCGCTGTTCGGACGGGACCTCCGGGGCGGCGATCTCGGCGCGCTCTTTCTGGCGCCGGACCGCGCGCTCGCGCAGGCCCTGCTGGGCGCGGTGCTGGACGCCAACGCCCCCGCGGTCGCGACCGCGCTGGGCGAGACCGCCTGCGGCCTGCGGCTCCACGTGGAAGTGGGGGTGACGCCGCTCGCCAAGGGGGTGCTGCCGGGGGAGCGCCTGCTCGGGCTCGTCCAGCCGCTGGGGGGAGAGGGCTTCCTGGAGGGACGCCCCATCGCGCGCCTGCGCCTGACGCGGCTGCATCCTCCGCTCGCGCGGATCCCGGCCCGGCCGCGCCTCGTTGTTTCCAATCCGTGAGCGGCGCTCAAGCCCGGACAGCGCCTTCGAGGCCAGCGCGTCCCAGACAAGCCAGCACCGCAGCGACGATCGCATCCGCGTCGAGGCCCGCCTCGGCGTACATGGCTTCGGGCTTGTCCTGATCCTGGAAGCGGTCCGGCAGGGTGAGCGAGCGAACCTTGAGCCCCCGGTCCAGCGCGCCGTCGCCCGCCAGGAACGCCAGCACGAAGGCCCCGAAGCCCCCGCGCGCCCCTTCCTCGATCAGGATCAGCACATCGTGCTCGCGCGCGAGGCGCCGTATCAGATCCTCGTCCAGCGGCTTGGCGAAGCGGGCGTCCGCGACGGTTGCGGCGAGGCCCATCGCCGCCAGCCGATCGGCGGCCTTGAGGCTTTCCTTGAGCCGCGCGCCCAGAGAGAGGATCGCCACCGGCCCGCCCTCGCGCAGGATGCGGCCCTTGCCGATCTCCAGCGGCTCCAGCAGGTCCGGCAGGGCCAAGCCCGAGCCCTCGCCGCGCGGATAGCGCACCGCGCTGGGGCGGTCATCGATCGCGGCCGCAGTGGCCACCATGCGCGCGAGCTCCACCTCGTCCGCCGCCGCCATCACGACGAAGCCCGGCAGCGCGCCCAGGAAGCCGATATCGAACGAGCCCGCATGCGTCGGCCCGTCCGCGCCGACGAGGCCCGCGCGGTCGAGCGCGAAACGCACCGGCAGGCCCTGGATCGCCACGTCATGGACCACCTGGTCGTAGCCGCGCTGGAGGAAGGTGGAATAGATCGCCGCGAACGGCTTCACCCCATCGGCGGCGAGGCCTGCGGCGAAGGTCACGGCGTGCTGCTCGGCGATGCCCACATCGTAGCAGCGATCCGGGAAGCGCTCGGCGAACACGTCAAGGCCGGTGCCGGACGACATGGCGGCCGTGATGGCGACGATCTTGGGATCGGCTTCGGCCACCCGCACCAGGCTCTCTGCGAACACCTGGGTGTAGGTCGGCGGGCCGGCCTTGGGCTTGGCCTGCTCCCCCGTCACGACATTGAATTTCGAGACGCCGTGATATTTGTCGTCCGCCGCCTCCGCGGGCGCATAGCCGCGGCCCTTCTGGGTCACGACATGGATCAGCACCGGCTGATCGCCCATCTCTTTTGCGTTGCGCAGGATCGGCACGACGTGATCGAGATTATGCCCGTCGATCGGGCCGACATAATAGAAGCCGAGCTCCTCAAAGAACGTCCCGCCCGTGACCATGCCGCGGGCATATTCCTCGGCCTTCTTGGCCTGGCGCTGCAGCGTGGGCGGGAGCGTGGAGGCCACGCGCTTGCCGATCTTGCGGATCGTCTGATAGGCGCCGCCGGAGACGAGGCGCGCGAGATAGGCGCTCATGCCGCCAACCGGGGGGGCGATCGACATGTCATTGTCGTTGAGGATGACGATCAACCGCTTGGTGGCGTGGGCGGCGTTGTTCATCGCCTCATAGGCCATGCCCGCGCTCATCGAGCCGTCCCCGATCACGGCGACGACGTGATTGTCCCGCCCGTCGCGGTCGCGCGCGACGCAGAAGCCGAGCGCGGCGGAGATGGAGGTGGCCGCATGGGCGGCGCCGAACGGGTCGTAAACGCTTTCCGCGCGCTTGGTGAAGCCCGAGAGCCCCCCGCCCTGGCGGAGCGTGCGCATCTCGCCGCGCCGCCCGGTGAGGATCTTGTGGGGATAGGCCTGGTGGCCGACGTCCCAGATCAGCACGTCCTTTGGCGTATCGAACACGTAATGGAGCGCCACCGTCAGCTCCACGACGCCCAGGCCTGCGCCCAGATGGCCCCCTGTGACGGAGACGGCGTCAATGGTGGCGGCACGCAATTCGTTGGCGACTTGGCGCAGCTGGTTTTCGGGAAGATTCCGCAGGTCGTGCGGCAGCATTATCGTGTCGAGAAGCGGGGTCCGGGTGTTCATATCCACCTTCTTAAACTTGCGGCCCACGCGCCCTAATACCTACGGTCCAAAACGAAATCGACCGCATCGCTCAAAGTTTTCGCCCGCGGCCCGAACATGCCAAGATGGCTTTTGGCCTGCGCGGCCAGAAGCCGCACCCGCTCCCGCGCCCCGTCGAGGCCCAGCAGCGAGACGTAATTCACCTTGCCCGCCGCCGCATCCTTGCGCACCGCCTTGCCGATCTCGTCCTCGGAGGCTTCAACGTCTAAGATGTCATCCACCATCTGAAAAGCCAGCCCCGTATCGGTGGCGAACCGCGCCAGAGCGTGGCGCGCATCCTCCGAGGCGCCCCCTACGAGCGCGCCCGCCTCCACAGAAAAAGAGATCAGCGCGCCGGTTTTAAGGCGGTTCATGCGGGTCACGGTGGCCAGATCGCCCGCCTGCTCCCCCTCCGGGGCGCTGGCCAGCATGTCGATCATCTGCCCGGCGGCCATGCCCTGGGGGCCGGCCGCACGGGCGAGGCCCAGGATCAGCAGGCAGCGCATCTGCGGATCGGGATGGGTGGCGGGATCGGCCAGGATTTCGAAGGCGAAGGTGAGCAGCGCGTCCCCGGCCAGCAGGGCGGTCGCTTCGTCGAAATGCTTGTGGGTGGTGGCCTGGCCGCGGCGCCAGTCGTCATCGTCCATGCAGGGCAGATCGTCGTGGACGAGCGAATAGGTGTGCACGCACTCCACCGCGCAGGCCGCGCGCAGCAGGGCGGTTTCATCCGCCTCGAAGAGGCGCCCGGATTCCAGCACGAAGAAGGGCCGCATCCGCTTGCCCCCGGCGAGCGCCGCATACCGCATCGCGCTTAGGAGCCGGCCCTCGGGTCCCTGCGGGCGCGGCATCAACGCGTCCAGCGCGACCGTCACCTGGTCGGCGGCTTCGCGCAATCGATGCTCAAGGGACCCCATCTGGCGTGCTTATCAGACGCGCAAGCCCGCGCAACCTGCGATCGCCGACGCCGCGCAGCCGCCGCCGGACGGCGCTAGAACAGGCGCCCGCCATCGGGGGCGGCGCGATCGACGCTCACCAGCACCACCTCGCCATTGCGATCGGGAAAGCCAAGGCACAGCACCTCGCTCATGAATTTGCCGATCTGGCGCGGCGGGAAATTCACCACCGCCGCCACCCGCCGCCCGATCAGCTCCGACAGGGCATAAAGCGCAGTGACCTGGGCGGAGCTTTTTTTTACCCCGATCGCATCGCCGAAATCGATCCAGAGCTGGCAGGCGGGCTTCTTGGCCTCCGGAAACGGAGAGGCCTTGATGATGGTCCCCAGGCGGATGTCGAGTTTGAGGAAATCCTCGACGCTGATGGGAGGCGTGGCGGCGTCCGGCATCGATCTCAGCGCTCCAGTCTGGCGGGTTCCAGGCGCGGGCCCTCGGGGCCCAGCACGATCTGCTCGACCTTCAACTGCGCGTCCTTCAATTTGGCCTCGCAATGGGCCTTCAGGCGCGCGCCGCGTTCATAGGCGCGGATGCTGTCCTCGAGCGCGACGTCCCCGCGCTCGAGCTGCTGGACGATACGCTCCAGCTCCGCGAGGGCGTGCTCGAAAGAGAGGGCGTCGATATCGGCGGCGGAACTGCTCATAGCGGCATTCTAGCGGCTCGCCGGGCGGCGCGAAACCGGGGCGCGCGCGCTCACACGAGCATTTTTCCGGCCTCGTCGATCGTTTCGCCGGTGACCTCGGCCTCGCCGAGCAGCATCTCGTTATGGGCCTTGCCGGAGGGGATCATCGGGAAGCAATTCTCCGTCTTGACCACCCGGCAATCGAACAGGACCGGCGCCTTCACCGCGATCATCTCCGCGATCGCGTCGTCGAGTTCGTCGGGGCGGCTGGCGCGAATGCCAACCCCGCCATAGGCCTCCGCCAGCTTGACGAAATCGGGCAGCGCCTCGGAATAGGAATGGGAATAGCGCTCCCCGTGCAGCAGCTGCTGCCATTGGCGCACCATGCCCATCCACTCGGTGTTGAGGATGAAGATCTTGATCGGCAGGCCGTATTGCACGGCGGTGGACATTTCCTGCATCGTCATCTGCACGCTGGCGTCGCCCGCGATGTCGATGACGAGTGCGTCCGGGTGCGCCACCTGCACGCCCAGCGCCGCCGGCAGGCCGTAGCCCATCGTCCCGAGCCCGCCCGAACTCATCCAGCGGTTCGGCGCCTCGAACTTGAAGAATTGCGCGGCCCACATCTGATGCTGGCCGACTTCGGTGGTGATGTAGACGTCGCGCCCGCGCGTGGCGGCATAGAGGCGTTCGATGGCGTGCTGGGGCATGATGGCGTGCGCGTTGGGGCGGTAGGCGAAGCAGTCGCGCGCGCGCCACGCCTCGATCGCCTTCCACCAGGGGGCGAGCGCCTTCGCGGAGGGCTTGTCCCGGCGCGCGCGCCAGCCTTCCAGCAGCGCCGCCAGCGCCGCCCCCGCATCGCCCACCACCGCGAGATCGACCATCACGTTCTTGTTGATCGAGGACGGATCGATATCGATATGGATCTTCCGCGAGCCCGGGCTGAACGCATCGAGCCGTCCGGTGACGCGATCGTCGAAGCGGGCGCCGATATTGATCATCAGATCACAATCGTGCATCGCGTTATTGGCCTCGAACGAGCCGTGCATGCCCAGCATACCCAGCCATTGCGGCTCGGAAGCCGGAAATGCGCCCAGGCCCAGCAGGGTGGACGTGACGGGAAAGCCCGTCTCGCGCACCAGCGCGCGCAAGGCCGCCGCCGCCTCCGGCCCCGCATTCACGACGCCCCCGCCCGTATAGAAGATCGGCCGGCGCGCGGCCGCCATCATATCGAGCGCCTGGGCGATGCGGGCGGGATCGGGGGCGAAGGGCGGGTTGTAATGCTTCGCGCTGACGCCCTCGGGCCCCACATAGCGGCCCTTGGCGAATTGCACGTCCTTCGGCACGTCCACCACAACCGGCCCGGGCCTGCCCGCCTTGGCGACGTGGAAGGCCTCGTGCAGGGTGCGCGCCAGATCGTTGACGTCCTTCACCAGCCAATTGTGCTTGGTGCAGGCGCGCGTGATACCCACCGTGTCGCATTCCTGGAAGGCGTCAGAGCCGATCAGGTGGGTGGCGACCTGGCCGGTGATCACCACCAGCGGGATCGAATCGAGCAGAGCATCGGCGAGCGGGGTGACGACGTTCGTCGCCCCCGGGCCCGACGTCACCAGCACCACGCCCGGCTTGCCGGTGGAGCGGGCATACCCCTCCGCCGCGTGGCCCGCTCCCTGCTCGTGGCGCACGAGGATGTGGCGCGGGCGCTCGGCCTCGAACAGGGCGTCATAGATCGGCAGAACCGCCCCGCCCGGATAGCCGAAGATCACCTCCACGCCCTGATCCTGCAGCGCGCGCACGATGATTTCGGCGCCGCTCATCAGCGGGCGCTGGCCCGCCGTTTCGCCCGTGTGCTGGATCGCGCCGTCCATGTTCCGCTCCCTGACGTCCAAGGTCTCGCTGCTCGCCCGCGCCGTGATACGGCGCAAAAGAAAAGGGGCCCTGAAAGGCCCCTTCGGATCGCGCACGCCGTGCCGCCCCGCTCAGGGCGATCCCGGCGGCGCGGCGCTTACAAGAAGAGTGATCACGCTGTTCATCGTTTGGGAGTTAGTCGCTTTCCGTCTTGGCGTCAACGCGCATGGGGTCGGCGGCGAGCAGAGCGCGCGCTGCGGACGCGTCGGGACTGTCGAGGCGCGGCCAGGTGGGGAGCTGGTGGGCGATCCAGGTGGATTGGCGCTTGGCGTAATGACGGGTGTCGCGCTTGGCGAGGGCTGTGGCGGCGGCGAGGTCAATCTCCCCGCGCAAATGGGCCATCAGCCAGGGGGCGCCGTGGGCCTTCATCGCCGGCAGGCTGGGATCCAGCCCCCGCGCCGCCAGCCTGCCCGCCTCCTCCAGCGCCCCGCGCTCCAGCATCGCGTCGAAGCGGGCCTCGATGGCGGCGTAGAGGCGCGCGCGGGGGGGCGCCAGCACCAGGCCGCGCCACTGGCCCGGCGCCAGCGGCGCCCGGGTGCGGGCCTGTAAAACGGTGATCGAGACGCCGGCCGTCTCGAGGATCTCCAGCGCGCGCAGGATGCGGGGGCCGTCACGCGGCTTCAGCCGGCCCGCCGCGGCGGGGTCTCTCCGCGCAAGCTCCCCATGCAGCGCCTCGGGGCCCTCCCGCGCCAGCCGCGCATAAAGGGCTTCGCGCAGCGCGGGAGACGGCGCAGGCATCGCCGCGAGGCCCTTGGTAAGCGCCTGAAAATAAAGCCCCGTGCCGCCCACCACGATCGGCGTGCGCCCACGGGCCTCAACCGCTTGAAGCGCAGGCAGAGCCGCCGCCAGCCACCGGCCCACCGAAAACCGCTCCCCCCCATCCACCCACCCATAAAGGTGATGGGGCGCGCGGGCCGTATCGCTCCGGGAGGGCCGCGCCGACAGCACGTCGAGATCGGCGTAGACCTGGATCGCGTCGGCGTTGACGATCTCCCCGTCCAGCGCTTCCGAAAGCGCCAGCGCCAGCCCGGACTTGCCGCTGGCGGTCGGACCCATGATAAAGACAGCCGGTTTCATCGAGGGCGTTTAGCATGGCCGAGGGGCCGCACGCGCTGGTCTTCGCCGCGCCCGACAAGCCCTCCTATCGGGAAGCGGTGCTGATGCTGGGACGGGTGGCGCTGGCGCGCGGCCTGCCCCCGCCCGCCGTGCTCGCGCCCTGGCAGGCGGCGGAATGGACCTATTCCGCCCTCGACGCCGAGCTGGCCGAGGAGGCCGCCCACGCCGTGGGCGATCTGCCAGTGGACTGGGCGCTCGTTCCCACCGCCAACCGGCGCAAGCGCCTGCTGGTGGCGGACATGGATTCTACCATTATCGGCTGCGAGTGCCTCGACGAACTGGCCGATTATGCCGGCCTGAAGGCCGAGATCGCGGCGATCACCGCCCGCGCGATGGCCGGGGAGCTCGATTTCGAGCAGGCGCTCGTGGCCCGGGTCGAGCGGCTGAAGGGCTTGCCCGCGGCGGTGCTGGCGCGCTGCTATGCCGAGCGGGTGCGCCTCAATCCGGGCGCCGCGGCGCTGGTGGCGACGATGGCCGCGCACGGGGCCCGTTGCGTGCTGGTGTCGGGCGGCTTCACCTTCTTCACCAGCCGTGTCGCCGCGCTCGCGGGCTTCCACGCCCACCGGGCGAACACGCTGCTGGAGGCCGATGGCGCCCTGACGGGCGCGGTGGGCCGGCCTATCCTGGGCCGGGAAGCCAAGCGCGCGGCGCTGCTGGCGGAAGCCCAGGCCCAGGGGCTCACCCCCGAAGACGCGCTCGCCGTGGGAGACGGCGCGAACGACCTCTCCATGCTCGAAACCGCAGGCCTTGGAATCGCCTACCGCGCCAAACCCCTGGTCGCGGCGCAGGCGGACGCGCGCATTATGCACACTGATCTGGAGACGGCGCTCTATTTCCAAGGCTATTCCAGCCGCGAGCGCGTGCCCGGGGGCGCTATTTCCTAGGCTTTACGCTGCGGAACGTCATGTCCCCGCGCCGGTTGATGTAGAGCAGCACCGCGCGGCCCTGGGCGCGCCCGGCCTTGACGGCGAGCGCCTGGGCCTCGCCCACCGTCTCGATCGGCTCGAACGCCATCTCGACCACCACGTCGCCGGGCTGGACCTTGCCGGCCGCGTCACTCGCGGAATCCACCCCCACGACCACGAGCCCGCGCACGTCCGGGGCGATCTGGAAGCGGCGGCGATTGTCGCGGTTGAGTTCGGCCAGCGTCATGCCCAGCACGCGGGCGCTTTCGGCGCGGGCGCCGGGCGCAGGCTCGCCGGCGCCGGAATCGCCGGGCCGCGGCGCGCGCGTCGCCAGTTGCGGGGTCCGCTCCTCGAGCCGGGCGATCAGCACGTTGAGGCCCACGCGCTTGCCGTCGCGCAGCAGATCCACCCGCACATTCTTGCCGATCGGGGTGTCGGCGACATAGCGCGTCAAGAGCCGGCTCTCGCGCACCTCGCGCCCGTCATAGGTCAAGATCACGTCGCCCGGGCGCAGGCCAGCGCGGGCGGCCGGGCTGCCCTCGGTGACGCCCGAGACCACGACCCCGCGCGGACGCGGCAGGCCGTTGCGCTGGGCGATCTCGGGCGTGACCACGCCGATGCGCACCCCTAGCCAGCCGCGCCGCGTCTCCCCGAACTCGAGCAATTGCGACACGACCGAGGAGACGAGGTCCGCCGGCACCGCAAAGCCCACTCCGACCGAGCCGCCCGTGGGGCTGACGATGGCGGTGTTCATGCCGATCACCTCGCCGTCCATGCTGAACAGCGGCCCGCCGGAATTGCCGCGATTGATCGCGGCGTCCGTCTGGATGAAATCGTCGTAATGGCCGGCATTGATGTTGCGGTTGCGCGCCGAGATGATGCCCGCCGAGACCGACCCGCCGAGGCCGAACGGGTTGCCAATCGCGATCACCCAATCGCCCACCCGCGCGCGCGCGGCGTCGCCGAAGCGCACGAACGGGAGCGGCCGGTCCGCCTTGACCCGCAGCACGGCGATATCGGTCGCGACGTCGCGCCCGACCAGGGAGGCCTTCACGCGCTCCCCGTCCTGGAAGATCACCTCGATCTGTTCGGCGTCCTCGATCACGTGATTGTTGGTCACGACCACGCCGTCAGGCGCGATGATGAAGCCCGAGCCCAGCGAGTTCACCTCGCCCCCGTCCTGCCCGGGCAGATCGTTAAACGGCGCGAGCGGCGACCCGCGCGGGAAGCGCGGCATCTCGCCCACCCCGTCGACGCGCTGGGTGGTGGCGATATTGACCACGGCCGGCATCAGCCGATCGGACAACGCCGCGAAATTTTCCGGCGCGGCGCGCGCGTGCGCGGGCTGCGCCCCCAGCCAGACGGAGGCCACAAGAGCGGTCAACAATCCGGGGACGGTTCGCACGAAGGTCACGCCGCTAGGTCCGTCACACTCTGACTATGCGCCGAGCCCGTCTCGACCGCTCGACATCTATGGCGGCGCGCTTCATGGCGCAATCGGGGCGCGTTCTGCTTTCGCGCCGACAAACGCCTCACAAATCAGCGAAACGCCTTCGCGGCCCACACGATGCCCACCCCGGCGGCCAGCGCCAGAAGCGCAGCGACCCGCACCGCCACATCCGGAGCGGCCTCGATCCGGGCGAGGGCGCGGCGCATGAGGCCCGGCCAGGCCGCCCACACCAGCCCTTCCAAGGCGAGCGCCAGCCCTACCCCCACCGCCAAATCCTTCGGCCCCACGCTCAGCGGCCTTCCTTGTCCTTCAGGTAGCGGAAGAATTCGCCGTCCGGCGGGATCACCATCTGCGTGCCCTTCGGAATCGCCTTCTCATAGGCCTGCAGGGAACGGTAAAAGCCCGCGAACTCGGGATCGCGGCCATAGGCCTGGGAGAACAGCGCCGCCCGGCGCCCTTCGCCCTCCCCGCGGATACGCTCGGACTGCTCACGGCCTTCGCCCAGGGTGACGCTCACCTGCCGGTCCGCGTCGGCGCGGATCTTGGCGGCTTCCTCGTCGCCGCGGGCGCGGATCTCGGCGGCGAATTGCTGGCGCTCGGTGCGCATGCGCTCATAGACGCGCTCGGCGGTTTCGGGCGGGAGATCGGCCTGGCGGATGCGCACATCCACGATCACCACGCCCCACTGACGGGCCTCCCGGTTCATCTCGTCCCGGATGGCGACCATGAGCTGCCCCCGCCGGCCGGAGACGATGTCGTTGGACGGGGCCGAGCCCAGCACCCGGCGCAGCGCGCCGGTCATCAGCGCCTCCAGGCGGCTCTCCGCCGCGCCTTCGTTCTGCACGGCTTGGTAGAAGCGCAGCGGGTCCACAATCCGCCAGCGCATATAGGCGTCGACGACCAATTGCTCCTGATCGGCGGCGATGATGGTCTGTTCGGCAAGATTCAAACCGAGATTGCGGCGATCGAACATCACCACATTCTCCAGAAACGGCGCCTTCACATAAAGGCCGGGGCGGGCGCCTGGCATGTTGGCGGCGTTAATCACGCGCTGGGCGTCGCCGAACCGGAGCACCAGGGCCTGCTGGGTCTGGGGCACGACGTACAGCGTGTTCAGCAAGAGCACGACGACGATAACGATCGCCGTGATCAGGATCGGGTTCAGGCGTTTCACGAAGGGCCCCCTCAGCGCGGCGTCGGCGCGCCGACCTGCTGGGTCTGGCGGCGCAATTGATCGAGCGGCAGATAAGGCTGGGCGCCGGTGCCGCGCGTATCGACGATGATCTTGTCGGCCCCGCCATAGACGCGCTCCATCGTCTCCAGATAGAGGCGCTCGCGGGTGACGCGCGGGGATTTCCGGTACTCGTCGAGCACGGATATGAAGCGCTGGGTTTCACCCGAGGCTTCCCGCACGACCCGCTCGCGATAGCCTTCGGCCTCGAGGATGGAGCTTGCGGCTTCGCCGCGCGCCTGGGGCACCACTTCGTTGCGGTAGCGGGTGGCCTCGTTGATCTTGGTTTCCGCGTCCTGGTTGGCGCGCACGACGTCCTTGAACGCCTCGTCCACCGTGGCGGGGGGCGCGGCCTTGCGCAGCTGAATCTGGCTCACCAGCACACCGGACTGGTAGGCGTCCAGCGTGCGCTGCATCAGGTCGCGGGTGGATTGCTCCACGGCGGAGCGGTCGGTCGTGATGATGGCGTCCAGGCGGCGCTGGCCGACGACTTCGCGCATCGCGCTCTCCGCGACCGCCTTCACCGCCTCCTCGGGGCTGCGCAGGTTGAAGACGTATTTCTCCAGGTCCTGGAGCTGCCACACGACGGTGAAATCGATATCGGCGATGCTTTCGTCGCCGGTGATCATCAGGCTTTCGCTCAGGACGTCGCGGTCCTCGTCATAGCCGACGGGCGTCTGGCGCTGGACCGTGACCTTCTCCACGCGCACCTGCTCCATCGGGAACGGCAGGTGCCAGTGCAGGCCGGCCATTTTGGGCGAACCGGTATAGGCGCCGAACCGGGTGACGACCGCCTGCTCGCCTTCGTCCACCACATAGACGCCTGAGGCCGCCCAGCCCGCCGCCAGGAGCGCCCCGGCCACCGCGAGCCCGTTGACGCTGCGCCCGCCGCCGTCGCCGCCGAGGCCCCCGCGCCGCCCGCCGCCGAACGGTCCCCGCCAGCGCGAGCCGAAGCGGCGCAGCAATTCTTCGATATCGGGGCCTTGGTCTGACGCGCCCGGGCGTTGTCCCTGCCCCCAGGGCTGCTGTCGCGGACCATTGCCCCACGGGCCCCCCTTGGGCGGGCCGCTGTTCGACTGATCATTCCAAGGCATCGGGCTTTCTACCCCCAGCAGAACAGGACCGCGCGTCCGGCCGGGCTTGCAAGCCATCGGCGTGGGCGGGATATGGAAGCCTTCAGGTACAGGATCAAGCATGAACAACTCTTTGATGGTTATCGAAGAAGCCGCACGCGTGGCCCTGGATGCGCTGAAAGACCCCGTGACGGGGCTAGGCCTTGTGGCGGCGGGCCGGATCCAGGGCTTGCGCGCACGCGCGGACGGGGCCGTCGCGTTCACCCTGGAAGCGCCGCGCGAGGGGGGCGCGCAAGCCTATGTCGACCTGCGCGACGCCGCGGAAGCGGCGGTCGCGGGCCTCGCCGGCGTATCCAAAGTCACCGCCGTGTTGACGCGCGACGCCCCCGTTTCCCCCGCCCGCGCCCAACCTGCGCCTGCGCCCCCGCCCGCCCCCAAGCGCGAGGGCGCCGCGGGCGTCGGGGCGATCATCGCCGTCGCCAGCGCAAAAGGCGGAGTCGGCAAGTCCACCGTGGCGGTGAACCTCGCCTGCGCCTTGGCCGCCCTCGGCCAGCGCGTGGGCCTTCTGGACGCCGACGTCTACGGCCCTTCCCTGCCCACCCTGTTGGGGGTGGGGGACGCGAAGCCCGAAGCGAGGGAGGACAAGAAGCTGCTGCCGCTGCGCGCCCACGGCCTCGCCACCATGTCGATAGGCTATCTGGTGGACGCGGCCACCCCGATGATCTGGCGCGGCGCAATGGCCAGCGGGGCGTTGCGGCAGATGCTGGACGACGTGGATTGGGCCGCGAACGGGCCGCTCGACCTCCTGCTCATCGACATGCCCCCCGGCACCGGGGACGTGCAGCTCACGCTGGCGCAGCGCACGCTTCTGGCCGGCGCGATCATCGTGTCCACCCCCCAGGAGATGGCGCTGGCGGACGTGCGCCGCGGGGTTGCGATGTTTGAGCGCACGCATGTGCCCGTGCTGGGGGTGATCGAAAACATGGCCTGGTTCGAGCCGCCGGACGGGGGCCCACGGCTGGCGATCTTCGGCGAGGGCGGGGCGCGGCGCACCGCGCTCGAGGCCGCCATCCCGTTCCTAGGCGAGATCCCCATCGACATCGCGCTGCGGGAGAGCGCGGACGCGGGATCCCCGCTGGTCGCCGCAGCGCCCGACAACCCCACCGCCCGCCGCTTCCTGGCGATCGCCGAAGCCACGCTGCTTTCGCTCGCGGCCGGGCGCGCGCCTGCGCCGTCCATCCGCTTCGAATAAGCCCTGGGGCCCGCGCCCCGCCCTTAAGCGCCCGCAGGCGCGGGATCAGGGCCCCAGCCGGAGCCGCGCCGCGGCTCGGACTCGGATTCGGTGACGGGCAGAGCGGGCGCCGGCGGCGACATGGCGGGCGGGTGGTCGTCGGGCCGATCCAGCTTTTCGCCGTTCATCACCTTGACGATCTCCTCGCCGGACAGCGTCTCGTATTCCAGCAGCGCGCGCGCCAGGCGTTCGAGCTCCTCGCGCTTTTCGGTGAGGATCCGCCGGGCTTCGCTCAAGCCCCCTTCCACCAGCCGCTTGATCTCGGAATCGATCGTGCGGGCGGTGTCTTCGGAGATGTTCTGCTGGCGCGCCACGCTCATGCCCAGGAACACCTCGTCCTGGTTCTCGCCATAGGCCACCGTGCCCAGCTCGTCGGAATAGCCCCAGCGCGTCACCATCATCCGCGCCAGCCGGGTCGCGGCCTGGATGTCGGAAGAGGCGCCGGAGGTGATCATGTCCTTGCCGAACACCAATTCCTCCGCCACGCGGCCGGCCATCATGATGGCCAGGCGCGACGTCATCTGGGTGTAGTGCATGGAATAGCGGTCCCCCTCGGGGAGCTGCATCACCATGCCCAAGGCCCGCCCGCGCGGCACGATCGTGGCCTTATGGACCGGGTCGGAATAGGGCACGCTCAGCGCTACCAGGGCGTGGCCGCCTTCGTGATAGGCGGTCAGCTTCTTTTCGTCCTCGGACATCGCCATAGAGCGGCGTTCCGCGCCCATCATCACCTTGTCTTTGGCGTCCTCGAACTCGCGCTGGGTCACCACCCGTTTGCCCCGGCGCGCGGCCAGAAGCGCCGCCTCGTTCACCAGATTGGCGAGATCGGCCCCGGAAAAGCCCGGCGTTCCGCGCGAGACGGTTTTCAGATCCACATCCGAGGCCACCGGCACGTTGCGGGTGTGCACTTTCAGGATTTTTTCGCGGCCGGTCACGTCCGGATTGGGCACCACGACCTGGCGGTCGAAGCGGCCGGGGCGCAGCAAAGCAGGGTCCAGGACGTCGGGGCGGTTGGTGGCGGCCACCAGGATGATGCCCTCGTTCGCCTCGAACCCGTCCATCTCCACCAGGAGCTGGTTCAGCGTCTGTTCGCGCTCGTCATTGCCCCCGCCCAGGCCCGCGCCGCGATGGCGCCCCACGGCGTCGATCTCGTCGATGAAGATGATGCAAGGCGCGCTTTTCTTGGCCTGCTCGAACATGTCGCGCACCCGGCTTGCGCCCACGCCCACGAACATCTCCACGAAATCGGAGCCCGAGATGGTGAAGAAGGGCACGTTCGCCTCGCCGGCGATGGCGCGCGCGAGCAGCGTCTTGCCGGTGCCCGGGGGGCCCACCAGCAGCGCGCCCTTCGGGATCTTGCCGCCCAGGCGCTGGAACTTCATCGGATCCTTCAGGAACTCGACGATCTCGCCCAGCTCTTCCTTGGCCTCATCGATTCCGGCCACGTCCTCGAACGTCACCCGGCCGGATTTCTCCGTCAGCAGGCGGGCCTTGGACTTGCCGAAGCCCATCGCCCTGCCCCCGCCCGATTGCATCTGGCGCATGAAGAAGAACCAAGCCCCGATCAGGAGCAGCATGGGCAGCGAGCTGATCAGGATGTCGAGCAGGGTGGGCCCGCGCTGCTCGTCCTGGAAGCGCACATGGACGCCCGCGTCATTGAGCTGCTGGCCCAGCACCGTGGCCTGGGGGCCGACATAGCTGACGAAGGAGCGGGGCGGATCGTCGGTCGTCTTGCCGATCACCTGATCGCCCCGGATCGTCACCTCGCGCACCCGCCCGGCCTTCACATCGGCCATGAGCTGGGAATACGTCCGCTCGGACGCGCCCTGGGCGGCGCTCTGGGGGTTGAAGGCGGAGAACAGCGCCACCAGCAACAAGGCGATGACGCCCCAGATGATCAGATTGCGTACGGGCATGGAGGGGACCTGAAAAACGGTTTACGCCAAGACGGTCGCCATAAAGGCGCGTTAACCTGTCAAGATAGGAAGGCCAGGCGAAGCTGAACACCCCAACCCGCAGCCGCCCGACGATCGCTGTAAAACCATCATCGCCATAAAAGGTGAGCGATCCGTTCGCGCAGCAGATAATCGCCGGCCACGACGCAAGCAGCCTCTGCCTCGGGCAGCGTCAGGGCCCGCCCTGCCCGGATCAGCAGCGGCGCTCCCGGGTCGGGGCCGGGCTCGGCCCGCCAGCCGGGCTCAAACGCCGTGAGCGCCAGGCGCCCGTCCCAGACCATAGCCTCCCCCGCCGGCAGGGGCAGGCCCGCGAGCGCCGCTCTCCCGCCCCGCCCCGCCACCGCGCCCGGGTCCCGGGTGAGCCAGCGGGCCAGGCCTTCCAGATCAGCGTGCGCGCCGTGGGCCGGTTGAGCGAGC
>JANNOI010000022.1:0-28168 GCA_031398975.1 Alphaproteobacteria bacterium
CACCAGCGCGTACATACCGTCACGGTCCCCGACCTTATAGATTTTCTCCTTTGGTTTCATCTTCTTGAGTGCAAGGTCGGTCAGCACGGGCGGCCCCTTCTGGCGCAATTTTTCGAGTTCTCCAGCCCATTTTTACCGTCAACAAAAACACCGTCAAGTTTTGCCTTTTTTCACGTTATTTCTTATACTTAGACCGCATATGCGCGGTGTGCTTGAGTTTGGACGCCTGACGGTAAGGGCAAATCTCGGGGTTCGCGCTCGAAGCGATACCGTCAAAAACACCGTCACGTGTTTCCGCTTGGCGGCGATCCTTGGCGATCGACACCGAGAGCTATTTTGTTGATTTTATGCGGTTTATAGGCTATTCAGCGAATGTTGGCGAAAGACGCCGAACCCTACTGAATCATTCCCACTCGATCGTCCCTGGCGGCTTGCTTGTCACGTCGTACACGACGCGGTTGACACCTTTGACTTCGTTGATGATGCGGGTGGCGGTGCGAGCTAGGAAGGCCATGTCGAAGGGGTAGAAATCGGCGGTCATGCCGTCGGTGGAGGTTACGGCGCGCAGCGCGATGACTTCGTCATAGGTGCGCGCGTCACCCATCACGCCGACCGTCCGTACCGGGAGCAATACGGCGAAGGCCTGCCAGATGGCGTCGTAGAGGCCGGCGCGGCGGATCTCGTCGAGATAGATGTGATCGGCCTCGCGTAGAATGCGTAGCCGTTGCTTCGTGATCGCGCCCGGCAGGCGGATGGCGAGGCCCGGACCCGGGAAGGGGTGGCGGCCGACGAAGCTTTCGGCGAGCCCCAGTTCGCGCCCGAGCGCGCGCACTTCGTCCTTGAACAGATCGCGCAGCGGCTCCACCAGCGCCATGTTCATGCGCTCCGGCAGGCCCCCGACATTGTGGTGCGACTTGATCGTCACGGACGGGCCCCCGATGGCGGAGACGCTCTCGATCACGTCGGGATAGAGCGTGCCTTGGGCCAGAAAGTCGGCCCCGCCGATGGCCTTGGCTTCGGCCTCGAACACGTCGATGAACAATTTGCCGATGGTTTTTCGTTTCTGCTCCGGATCGGTCACGCCCTCGAGCGCGCCGAGAAACAGATCCTCGCTTCGCGCATGGCGCAGCGGGATGTTATAATGATCGCGGAACACGCGCACGACTTCTTCGCCCTCTTCCTTCCCGTCCGGGCTGAGGCGCATGAGGCCGGTGTCCACGAACACGCAGGTGAGCTGGTCCCCGATCGCCTCGTGGATCAACACCGCAGCGACCGAGGAATCGACCCCGCCCGACAAGCCGCACAAGACTTTGCCCGTTCCGACTTGCGCGCGAATGCGGGCGACCGCTTCCTGTCTGAACGCGGCCATGGTCCAATCGCCTTTGCAGCCGGCGATCGTATGGGTGAAGTTGCGCAGCAGGGCCGCGCCATCCGGCGTGTGCATGACTTCGGGATGGAACATCACCGAAAAAAAGCGCCGCGCCTCGTCGGACGCCACCGCGAAGGGCGCGTTCTCCGAAACCGCCTTGACCGAGAAGCCCGCCGGCAGCGCAGTGACGCGGTCGCCATGGCTCATCCAGACCGGGTATCGTCCGCCCACGGACCACACGCCCGCAAACAACGCCGAGTCCGCCGCGATCGTGACGTCGGCCCGCCCGAACTCGCGCGCATGGCCGGCCTCCACCGCACCCCCGAGCTGCACCGCCATCGTCTGCTGGCCGTAGCAGATCGCCAGCACCGGCGCGCCGAGTTCGAACACCGCTTGCGGGGCGCGCGGGGACGGCGCGTCGATCACGCTCGCGGGGCCCCCGGAGAGGATCACCGCCTTGGGCGCAAAGCCTGCGGCCAGGGTTTCGGCGGCCTTGTTGTAGGGGTGGATCTCGCAATAGACGCCGCTCTCGCGCACCCGGCGGGCGATGAGCTGGGTGAGCTGGGAGCCGAAATCGACGATCAGGACGCGGTCGTGCTGGGAAGGAATCGAAGACATCGGAGTAGATGGCGCTCGAGGGGGGCGGCTCGTCAATTCTCCAAAGGCGCGCGGTTTGGCTTAAGCCTACACCATGATCATCCCGCGCCGGCGCAGGCCCGCGAGAAAAAATCCGTCGCAGCCGGTCCGGGCGGGGCTGAGCAGCAGGCCCGGCCCCCGCACCCGGGCGCGCTCCATGAGGCGGCGCGCGGGGCCGGGGCCGAGGGCGTCCCCGGCCATGAGGTCGGGCGCGAGCGGCTCAAAGCCCGGCGTGCGGGCGAGGAAGGCGAGCGCCTGATCCTCGTTTTCTTCCGGCAAGACCGAGCAGGTGGCGTAGAGCAGCAGCCCGCCGGGCTTGACCAGAGGGGCCGCCCGATCGAGCGCCTGCGCCTGATCGGCGCGGCGCGCGGCGAGCGCGTTGGGCCGCAGGCGCCATTTCGCGTCCGGGCGGCGGCGCCAGACGCCCGACCCGGTGCACGGCGCGTCCACCAGGACGAGGTCGAGCTTGCCGGCGAGGTCCTCGAGGGTTGCGCCGGCGGGGCGCACCTGCACGTTGCGGGCGCCGGCGCGCTTCAGGCGGTCAAAGATCGGGGCGAGGCGGTTGCGGTCAATGTCATGGGCGTAGATCTGGCCTGCGTTTTCCATCTGGGCGGCGAGCGCCAGCGTCTTGCCGCCCGCCCCCGCGCACACATCGGCGACCTGCATGCCAGGCCTGGCCCCCGACAGCGCGACCGCGAGCTGGGAGGCCTCGTCCTGCACCTCCACCCAGCCCCTCAGAAACGCGGGGTTGGTCTCGAGGGCGGGAGCGCGCCGCCAGCCCTGCGCGGCCGGCACGCGCAAGCCCAAGGGCGCGAGCGGGGTCTCGCCGGCGCCCAGGCCCTCCAGCGCCTTCAGCGCCTTCTCCCGCGCCGCCTTCAGCGTGTTCACCCGCAGGTCGAGCGGGGCGCGTGCGGAGAAGGCCTGCCCCTCGGCGACCGCGTCCGCGCCGAAGGCGCGCTCGAACCGGGGCCACAGCCATTCCGGCACGTCCGCGCAGGCCCAATCGGGCGCGCCGGGCGGCATGGGGCGCGCCAGCGCTGCGCGTTCGGCTTCGCTGAGCGGCTCGGGGCCGTGGAGGGCGGGATCGCACAGCGCAGCGATTTCGTCAGGGCTTAGGTCCCAATCGGCGAGGGTTGCGAGCAGGTGCGCGCGGGGCGCCTCGCTTTCCATCCGCGCGGCGTGGGACAGGCGCTTGCGCAGCGCGTCATGCACGAGATTGCCGATGCCCGCGCGGTCGCTGGAGCCCGCGAAGCGGTGCGCGAGGCCCCAATCCTTCAGCGCCTCCGCCGCCGGACGCTTGCGCGCGTCGATATCGGCGAGCACCTCGATCGCGGCCTGGACGCGCGCGCCGGGCCTCATGGGCGCCGCCCTGCTCTACCCGCCAAGGGGATAATTCGGGGCCTCGCGGGTGATGGCGACGTCATGGACATGGCTTTCCCGGAGGCCCGCGGCCGAGATCTTGACGAAGCGGGCATTGGCGCGCAGCGCTTGAAGGGAGCGCGCCCCGGTATACCCCATCGCCGCGCGCAGGCCGCCCACGAGCTGATGCACGATCGCGGCGGCGGGGCCCTTGAACGGCACCTGCCCCTCGATGCCCTCCGGCACCAGCTTCATCTGGTCGGTGACTTCCTTCTGGAAGTACCGGTCCGCAGAGCCGCGCGCCATGGCGCCGAGGCTGCCCATGCCGCGATAAGCCTTGTAGGAGCGGCCCTGATACAGGAACACCTCGCCCGGGCTTTCTTCCGACCCTGCCAGCAGCGACCCGATCATCGCCACTTCCGCGCCCGCCGCCAGCGCCTTGGCTAGATCCCCGGAGAATTTCACCCCGCCATCGGCGATCACGGGGACATCGGCTTTCCGGGCGGCTTCGGCGGCGTCAAGGATGGCGGTGAGCTGGGGCACGCCGACGCCGGCGACGATCCGGGTCGTGCAGATCGAGCCCGGCCCGATTCCCACCTTCACCGCGTCCGCCCCCGCATCGATCAGCGCCTTCGCGCCATCGGCGGTGGCGACATTGCCGGCGATCACCTGCACCTGATTGGACAGGCGCTTGACCCGCTCCACCGCCTCGAGAACCGGGCGCGAATGGCCATGGGCGGTGTCGATCACCAGCACGTCCACGCCCGCCTCGATCAGCGCCAGCGAGCGCTCATGGCCCGCCTCGCCCACCGTCGAGGCCGCGCCCACGCGCAGGCGGCCCTGCTCGTCCTTCGCGGCGTTCGGGTGGGAGAGCGCCTTCTCCATGTCCTTCACGGTGATCAGGCCGACGCAGCGCCCAGCCTCGTCCACCACAACCAGGCGTTCGATCCGGTGCTTGTGCAGCAGGCGGCGCGCCTCGTCCTCGGACGCGCCCTCCCGGACGGCGACGACCTCCTTGGTCATCAAAGCGGCCACGCTCTCGTTCAGATCACCGGCGAAGCGGGTGTCGCGATTGGTGATGATGCCCACGAGGCGCTTGCCCGCCCCCTGCACCACCGGCACGCCCGAGATCTGGTGGCGCGCGCGCAAGGCGAGCACGTCCGCCAGCGTGGCGGAGGCCTCGATCGTCACCGGATTGATCACCATGCCGCTTTCGAAGCGCTTGACGCGGCGCACCTCCTCGGCCTGCTGGGCGATATCGAGATTGCGGTGCACGACGCCGAGCCCGCCCGCCTGCGCCATGACGATGGCCATGCGCGCCTCGGTCACGGTGTCCATCGCCGCCGAAATCAGGGGGATATTGAGCGCGATGGTGCGGGTGAGGCGGGTGCGGGTGTCGGCGTCGGCGGGCAGGACATCGGAATGGCGCGGCTCGAGGAGCACGTCATCGAAGGTCAGCGCTTCGCGGATCACCATGACGAGGACGTAAAGATTCGGGCGCCGCTTGGCAAGCGGCCCGCGCCGCCGCTCATTCGCCGCGAAAGCCCTTGGCGATCACGAACACTTCGGGGCTCTCCTGGCGGCTGGCGGGCGGCTTGGCGTGGCGCACCTCGGCGAAGGCGCGCTTGAGGCGGGCCAGCAGCGCGGCGTCGAGCCCGCCCTGGAAGGCCTTGGTCACGAACGCGCCCCCGGGCGCAAGCGCGCGCAACGCGAATTCAGCCGCGGCTTCGGCGAGCGCGCCGGTCTTGATCTGGTCGGTCGGGCGGTGGCCGGTCGTGTTGGCCGCCATGTCGGAGAGGACGATTTCGGGCGCGCCCCCCAGGGCTGCGCGCATCGCCTCCGCCACCGCCTGATCGAGAAAATCGCCCAGCACGAACACCGCCCCCGCGAGCGGATCGATCGGCAAAAGATCCACCCCCACCACCTTGCGGGCCCCGCGCGCGAGCGCGGCTTGCGTCCACGAGCCTGGCGCAGCGCCAAGATCGACCACCAGCGCGCCCGGCCGCAGAAAGCCGAAACGGTCGTCGAGTTCGATCAGCTTGAAGGCCGCCCGCGCCCGCCACCCCTGGCTCTTGGCCTGGCGCACATAAGGGTCGTTGAGCTGGCGATCGAGCCAGCGGCGCGAGGATTCGGTGCGCGTGCGCTTGGGATCGACGCTCTCGCCGCCGCCGCCGCGCATCTCGCCCGGCGACGCAAGCGGCTTGCGCAAGCCCCGACGCGGCGTCTCTTCGGGCGCGCCGGCGCGCGGAGGCCGGGTTTTCCTCACCCCGCGCCCGCGCGCGCTTGCGCCGTCATCTGGGTGAGGAGGCCCTCGCGGAGCCCGCGGTCGGCCACGCGCACACGCTCGGCCGGCCAGTGCGAGAAGATCGCCTCCAGGATCGCCGCGCCGGGCAGCACCAGATCGGCGCGCTGGGGGCCGATGCAGGGATGGGCCGCGCGCCCGCCCGCATCGAGGCTGCGCAGATAGGCGCTCGCCTCGCGCGTTTGCGCCACGCTCATCCAAAGGCCGTCGATGCGGGCGCGCTGGTAGCGCGGCAGGCGCAGCGACACCCCCGCCAGGCTCGTCACCGTGCCGGAGGCGCCGATATAATGCACAAGCGGGTCCGCGAAGGCCTTGCGCAGGCGCTCGGCGCCGCGAAAGTCGGCCAGCGCCGCCCCCGCTTGCGCGGCCATCCGGGCGAAGCCCTCCGGCTTCCCCGCCGCCGCGCCGAACTCCTCCGCGAGGCTCACGACGCCCACCGGCAGGGACACCCATTCCGCGATCCGGGTCCCGCCCGCGCCGTCTTCCTCGACCCAGGAAAGCTCCGTGGAGCCCCCGCCCACATCCACCACCAGCGCCAGGGGCGCGCGCGGATCCTTCAGCGCGGCGCAGCCCAAAACCGAAAGTTCCGCCTCCTCGCGCGGGGTGATGATCGCGAAGTCGAGGCCCGTCTCCTGCCGCACTTGGGCGAGGAATTCCTGGCCGTTTGCAGCCGCCCGGCACGCCTGCGTGGCCACGCAGCGCACCGCCGCCACGCCGCGCTCGGCGATCTTGGCGGCGCACACGCGCAGCGCCTGCAGCGCCCGCGCCATCGCCGGCGCGCCCAACCGCCCCGAGGCCTTGAGCCCTTCTCCGAGGCGCACGAGGTCGGAGTGGGAATCCACCACCCGGAATGTCGCGCCCTCCGGCTCTGCGATCAGCAGCCGGCAATTATTGGTGCCGAGATCGACCGCCGCGTACGCGCGCCCGGCCCCGCCCCCGGCGCGCGTCCGCGCTCCGGACCGCAACCATTGTGTCATTGGATCGTCCGAACGGTTCAGAATTTGCCGCGGAGCCAGCCTTGCGGAGGCGAGCAGCCTCGCAAACAAGCCTTAGAGTTTAGCACGCGCGCGGCTCGAAGCCAGCGGGGAACGGGTGCGCTTGCGAAGGCGTTGATCCACGCCTATTTGCGGAAGGTAGTGTTCTACCGACTGGAGTTGTGGAGATGCGTGAAGCAAAATTCTCTCTCGGCCAAGTCGTTCGCCATCGCCGCTTCCCCTTTCGCGGCGTTATATTTGACGTCGACCCCGAGTTTCAGAACACAGAGGAATGGTGGGAGGCGATTCCGGAAGCTTTGCGGCCGAGCCGGAACCAGCCCTTCTATCATTTGCTTGCCGAGAACGAGGACAGCCACTACGTGGCCTATGTTTCCGAACAGAACCTGACCGCGGACGAAACCGGCGAACCGGTGGACCACCCGCAGGCAAAGGCGCTGTTCGGCGCGTACGCGGACGGGCGCTACAAGCTGCGCGAGCACGTGGTGAACTGAACCCGGCGGCTCACGCGCGCTGGAAATCGTAGAAATCACCGCCCAGCGGCAAGATTTCCGTCAGCGCATCGAGCGCGGCGCGGCTTTCGTCCAGCAGGAGCGGATCGGCGAGGTCTTGCGGCCATAATTCCTCGCGGTAATGGCGCACGATCCAGGCTTGGAGGCGTGCGGCGAGATCGTCCGTCAAGAGGAAACCGGGCGTGATCGCCGCGCGCTCCTGGGCCGTCAGCTCGACGCGCAGACGCAGGCACGCCGGGCCCCCGCCATTGCGCATGCTCTCGCGCACGTCGATGAAGCGCACCTCCCCGATCGGGCCGTTACCCGCGGCGAGCGCGGCAAGATAGGCGCTGGACGCGGCGTTCTCGCGCGCCTCCTCGGGGACCAACAACGTCAGGCGCGCCGCCCCCGGCAGGCGCAGCAATTGTGCGTTGAACAGGTAGCTGGCGATCGCGTCCCCCAGCGGCACGGCGTCGGCGCCCACCTCGACGAAAATGGGCTCGAACAGCCCGTCGGCGGCGCGCTTCAAGGCCTCGATCGTTGCGGCTGTGTCGGCGAACGCCTGGGCGTGGAAGAACAGCGTGGTTTCGTGCGCGACGGCCACGACATCGTTGTGGAACGCCCCCGCCGCGATCGCCTCCGGCGCCTGTTCCACCAGCACGGCGCGGCCCACGCCGTGGCGGCGCGCGACCGCCCGGCACGCGGCCGCCGTCTGGCGCGCGGCGAAGCCGCCCGCCGCCTCGCCCGCGCGGCCATAGACGAACGCCTCCACGCCCGCCGCGCCCGGGGCGCCGGCCAGGCGCATATGGTTGGCCGCGCCCTCATCGGCCAGGATCGCATGGCTGGGCAGGGGGTCGTGGATCGCAAAGCGGGCGGGGTCGGCGAAGATGCGGGTGAGCGCGCGCCGGGTCCCCGCCGCCTCCAGCGCGCGGTGGGCCATGGTGTGCAGATTGGCGGGGGTGGCGTGGAGGCGCCCGTCCGCGCAATCGGCGCTGGGCGAGACCGTCGCCGCGTTCGCCGCCCACATGGAAGAGGCCGCCGCGGCGTTGCGCGCGAGCTGCGGCTCCTCTGCCCACGCCTGCGCCCAGACCTGCGCATCCGACCCCGAATACCCCAAGGCCCGCAGCGCCGGGATGAACGGGCGCTCCTGCGGGGGCAGCACCCCCTGCACCATCCCCAAGCCCATCAGCAGCCGCATCTTCGCCAGGCCCTGAAGGGCCGCTGCGCGCGGGCGGGCGAGCGCGTTCTTGTTGGCGGTGGAAGCGAGATTGCCTGGCGAAAGCCCGGCATAATTGTGGGTGGGCCCGATCAGCCCGTCGAAATTGGCCTCCACCGCCCCGCTCATGGAAGCCCCGGCGCCGGAAGAGCCTGCGCCACCGGCGCGCTCTGGGTGGCCACGGGATAGGCTGCATAATCGGCCGCGTAGGCCGCACTCGGGCGCAAATTGCCGGACAGCCCAGGTCCCCCGAAGGGCGCGGCGCTGGAAGCGCCGGTGGTGGGACGGTTCCAGTTCAGCACGCCGGCCCGCAGCGCCGCCCGCGCGCGCGTCCACACCCCCGGATCGTCGCAGACGAGCCCCGCCGACAGGCCGAACCGGGTGCGCCCCGCCCGCTCGAACGCCGCCTCGAGCGAAGGCGTGCGGAACACCTGCAGCAGGGGCGCGAAAATCTCCTCGTCCGAAGGCTCCTGGGCTTGGGTCATGTCGATCAAAGCCGGCCGCACGAAGGCGCCGTCGCGGTCCAGCGTGCGCAAGGAGCGTCCGCCCAGCGCCTGCAGGCTGCGCTCGGCCGCCTCCGCCTGGCGGGCGAAGTGCGCGGAAGCCAGCGGGCCCATGAAAGGCGCGGGGTCCGCGTTCCAGGGGCCCACCACGAGGGTGCGCGCAAGGTCGGCCGTGCGTTCCAGCACCTCCTCGCCGAAGGCGGTGTCGGGCACGATCAGACGGCGCGCGCAGGAGCAGCGCTGGCCGGTGGTGGCCCAGGCGGAATGGGCGATCAGATTGGCGGCCGCCGCGGGGTCCGCCGCGGGCCAGACGATCAGCGGGTTGTTGCCGCCCATCTCCAGCGCCAGCAGCACGTCGGGGCGGCCCGCAAAGCGGCGGTGGATGGCGAGCCCCACGCCCACCGAGCCCGTGAACAGCACCCCCGCGAGGCCGGGGGCGGCCAACAGCGCCTCCCCGATCTCCCGCCCGCCCTGCACGAGGTTGAACACCCCGGCGGGCAGGCCCGCCGCCTCCCAGGCCTGCGCCAGGATGATCCCCGGCAAGGGGGCCAATTCGCTGGGCTTGAACACGATCGTATTGCCGGCCAGCAAGGCCGGGACGATATGCCCGTTGGGCAGGTGGGCCGGGAAGTTGAACGGCCCGAACACCGCCAGCGCCCCGTGGGGATGGTGGTCGAGCGAGAGCGCGCCGAAGGCCGTAGGTTCGGTGCGTGCGCCGGCGCGTTCGCTCTGCATCCGGATCGAGATCTCGACCTTGCCGATTACCGTGGCGACTTCGCCCTTGGCTTCCCAGAGCGGCTTGCCCATGGCCTGCGAGATCGCCTGCGCCAGTTCTGGCCCGCGCGCCTCCGCCGCCGCCGCGAACGCCCGCGCCAGGCCTATGCGCGTCTCCAGCGGCGTGCGCGCCCAGGCGGGAAAAGCATCCTGGGCCGCCTGCATGGCCGCGGCCGTCTGCGCGGCGTCTGCGGCTGCGCCCCTCCACACGGTTTCCCCGCTGGCCGGATCGAGGGTGGCGAGCGCCGCGCCCGCCCCCGTGCGCCAGGCTCCGCCGATAAACAGCGCCCCGCTCAAAGCGCCGCCTCCCAGACCAGGGCCTCGTCGCCCGCGGCGAGCTTGAGCGCCCGCAGCGTCGCCTCCGGCACGACCGCCTGCCCATCCTCGAGCGCGAGCGCGGTGGGCGCGCAGCGGAACTCCGCCACGCCTCGCCGCGCCACGAGCCCCGCCCCGCCAGGACGCCCGGCGCGGAGCGTCGCGACGCGGGCCTCGCGCACCGTGCGGACGCCGTCGCGGGGGCAGATCAGCAGCGGGCCGCCGTCGAAAATGTCCACCACCTGGTCGAACCGGAACCCTTCCCGCTCCAAAAGGCGCCGCGCAGCCTCTCCTTCGCTGTGGCAGCGCCCGAGTACGGCGCGGGCCTCGGCCGGCAGAAGATCGAGATAGATCGGATATTTGGGCATGAGGTCGAGGATGAATTGGTTGTCGGTCGTGGCGCTCAGCGCATCGGCCTCGGCGAAGGGCATCTGGAAGAAATGGCGCCCCAGGTGCTCCCAGAAGGGCGAGACCCCCTGCCCGTCCACCACCCCGCGCAATTCCGCCACCACCCGATCGGCGAAACGGTTCCGGTCCGCCGCGATCAGCATGTAGCGCGCCTGCGCCAGCGCCCGTCCCACCCCGCCCGCGCGATGATCGGGGTGCACGAACAGCGAGCCGACTTCGGCGGCGCCGGTGCATTCGTCCACCAGGATCAGCACCTCGAGATCGAAGCGGCGGTTGGCGGCGCGCGAGGCCTGCGCGATGCGCAGGATGCGGAAATTGAAGAAAGGCTGGGCGCGTCCGATGCAGGATTTCACCTGCGCCATGCCCACCACCGCGCCGGTGGGAAGATGCTCAAGGACCACGAAATAGCGCTCCCCGCCCGGCTCGGTCACACTCGCCGCGAACGCGGCTTCGGAGGCTTGAAGCTGGGCGGCGAGGGTGTCGTCGGAGATGGCGAGGCTGGTGAAGCCGGGCCCGACCTGGGCTTTCAGCGCCCGCAGCGCCGCAAAATCCGCCGATCCCGCCGCGCGGATCACATAGGCCCCCGTCGCCCTCATCCTCGCAGCTCCCGCACCGGCCAGCGCCCCTGGGCGAAGCCCCGCAGCAGCAGGAACGAAAGCTTGGCGCGCTCGGCGAAGCTCGAGGCCAGCGCATATTCCTGATCGCTATGGATGGCCCCGCCGCGCACGCCCAGCGTATCCACATTGGGGCAGCCGGCGGCCGCCAGATTGTTGCCCTCGCATACCCCGCCCGTCGGCGCCCAGCGCAGATCGAGGCCGAGCTCGGCGCCCGCCTCGCGCGTCCAGCCGAACAGGCGCGCCTGGGCCGGCGTGAAGGGTTTCGGCGGGCGCGTGAAGCCCCCCTGCAGGTGCGCCGCCACCCCCTCGCGCCCGGCGGCGCGGGCGTAAACCCCGTGGACGGCGGCCTCCGCCCAGGCCCGGCTTTCCGCGTCGGGCGCACGCACATTGAAGCGCAACACCGCCCGGTCCGGCACCACGTTCACCGGCCCCCCGCCCTCGATCGCGCCGGCATTGAAGGTGACCCCCTCCCGCAGGCCGTTCAGCGCGTGCAGAGCGAGGGCGGCCTCGGCGGCGGCGATCAGGGCGCTCACCCCGCTCTCGAACGCCCGCCCGACATGGGCGGCGCGGCCGCGCAGAACCAGCGCATAATTGGCCGAGCCCTTGCGCGCGCTCGCGAGCGCGCCGTCCGGCAAAGCGGGCTCGTAGGTCATGCCCACATGGGCGCGGGCCCCGAGCGCGGCCAGCAGCGGGGCGCTCGCGGGCGAGCCCACTTCCTCGTCGGGGCTCAACAGCACTTCGTAGCCCAGGGCCTCGCCGCCGCCGGCCGCCTCGAACGCCGCCAGCGCCTCCAGCATGACGATGATCCCGCCCTTCATGTCCGCCACGCCGGGGCCGTTCAGGGTTTCGCCGTCATCGAGCCAGCGGCAGGCCTGGAAGGCGTCGTCGGGCGGGAAAACCGTGTCGTAATGGCCGGTGAGCGCCACCTGGACCGGGGCTTCAGGGCGCACGCGCAGGCGCAGCGCCGCCCCGTGCTCGGTAAAGACCGGCTCGCCCGCCGCATTGACGCCGGAACTGGGCGCAAGCGCGAGCCGCTCGATCGGGCCAGGCAGCACGGCCAGCGCACCGCAGAGCCTATCGGCCATGGCCGCCAGACCCGCCGGGGCGCCGCTGCCGGAATTGAGCCCCGCCCAATCCTGGACGCGCCCGATCATGGCCTCCGCGCGTGCATCAAGGGCCTCAAGGCCGGCGGTTGTGGAACTCTCCATAAGGCTGCGCATACGGGATGGTCCCGCGCGCGTGCGCCCTTGTCCAGCCTGCTCGCCGGCGCCCGCACGCGAAGACGCCGAACGCCAGGCCAAAACGCAAGGAGGCCCGGCGCCAGGCCGGGCCTCCTCGACGTCCGGTGAGCCGCTTCTTGCGAAGCAGGTCTTATTGGAACGTGATGGTCACGGCCGTACGGCGGTTCAGCGGCTCGCGCACGCCGTCCGCGGTCGCCTTGTCGAGGCCGGTTTCACCGGCGCCCGAAGCCGAGATCACGCCCGCCGGCAGGCCCGCCGCGACCAGCGCGTCGGCGACGACGGTGGCGCGGGTGTTGGACAGCCTCAGGTTATAGGCGGGCGAGCCCGACGTGTCGGTGAAGCCGGTCACGTTCACGGTGGAGACGTTGCACTCCTTGGCGCGGGCGGCGGCGGCGTTGATCGTCTCGAGCGCCGCGGCGTTGAGGGCGGACTTGTTCCACTCGAAATAAACTTTGAAGTCCTGGCCGGGGCACACTTCCGCGACCGGCGCGACGGGCGGCGGCGGGGGGGGCGGCGGAGGCGCAGGCGGCGGGGGCGGCGGAGGCGCAGGCTCGGCCGCGGCGAACTGCCACCGCAGACCGACCGTCGCGGCGTGGTGGACGTAATCGCCCTCAAAGGTCGCGGGCGCGCCGTTGCTGAAACCCTCGAATTCAAGGTCCGGGGCGGAGAAATAACGATAGCCGACGTCGAGCTTCAGGCGCTCCGAGATCGGCAGAGCCAGGCCCGCCAAGCCTTGGTAGGCGAAGCCGCTGTCGGAATCGTCGAACGATTGCGCGAGCGAGGGGGTGGAGGCGGACGCGGTGACCTGGGCGTAGCCCACGCCGACGCCCAGATACGGCATGACCGGGCCGAGCGTGAAATCGACGAAGCCGTTGATCATGCCGGACCAGGCATGGGCGCCGCCGCCTTCGCGGATCGAGGAAGAGCCTTCGAAATCGTTGTAGCGGTGGGCGAACTCGCCCTCGAGCCGCAGGCCTTTACCGAAGCCGTAGCCGAGGCCCAGATGCTGGGTCCAGTCGGCGTCGAACTCGGCCGCGCTGTTCAGCGACGGGGCGGGGTTGATCGTCGGGCCAGAAAGATCGAGGCTGTCATCGAAGCCGTAGCCCACATCGGCCCGGCCGTACCAGCCTTCTTCCGCCTGCGCGGATATGGGCGCTGCGATCATCGCAGCCGCCAGCGCCGTGGCGCCTCGAAGCACGTTCTTCATGTGATCCCCTCAATCTTGACCTAACAGCGACGCTTCGTGCGCCACGGGATGCTTGACGCAATCGCGCCCGACGTCTCCATCGGAAGTACGGCTTAGAACCGCTTACAGTTCCGGATGTATACTGATTTCCCTCAGAACGCGATACCTTAGGCGTCTCTAACTTGGGGGGTGGGGCGTATTGGCCACACCTTTGCCCGCGACTCGCGCTCCAACCTCGGATCGCTTTGGTTTATCTGTCACCAAACGGTTAAAGCTTGCGCCCGCCGGCGCTCAAACCGCAGCCGACAAGAGCGGGCCGTCCTCGTTGGCGGGCGTGGGCGCCACGGGCCTTGCAGGCAGGCGCAAGGTGAACACCGATCCGTCCCCCAACGCGCTTTCCACGCTCACGTCCCCGCCCATGAGCTGCGCCAGGCGCCGCGTGATCGCAAGGCCAAGGCCAGTGCCGCCGAAGCGGCGCGTGGTGGAGGCGTCCGCCTGGACAAAGGGCTTGAACAATTTGGCCACCTGCGCAGGAGACATGCCGAGCCCGGTGTCGGAAATGCTAAAGACGAGCGCCTCGCCGGCCCCGGTCTCCCGCCGCGCCGAGAGGCGCACCACCCCGCCTTCGGTGAATTTGCAGGCGTTGGACAAGAGGTTCAAAAGGCATTGGCGCAGCCGGGTGGCGTCGATCATCGCCACGCCCAGGTCCGGCGCGATGGCGCATTCGAGGCGGTTGGAATTGGCCTCTGCGAGCGGGGCTGCGGTCTCGGCCACCTCTTCGAGGATCAGGGCGAGGTCGGCCGGGGCGGGGTTCACCTCCATCCGCCCGGCTTCGATCTTCGACAGGTCCAGCACGTCGTTGATGATCGCGAGAAGATGGCGCGCGGCGGTACGGATGCGGCGGGCGTCGCGCGCCATGTCCGCACGCTCGAGCGCGAGCAGGTCCTCTTCCAGGATTTCGGAATAGCCGATCACCCCGGTCAAGGGCGTGCGCAATTCATGGGACATGAAGGCCACGAACTCGTCCTTGGCCTTGTTGGCGGCCTCCGCGCTCAGCCGGGCCGCGCGGCTTTCCTTGAGGGCTGCGAGCGCGCCGGCCATGCGGCCCAGTTCCGTGCCGGGGCGCGCGGGCGGGATGGGCGCGTCCAGATCCCCTTGCGCGATGGCGCGCATGGCGCCCGACATCTCATCCACCGGCTGCCCGATCCGCCTGCCCAGGAAGATCGCCGCGATCGCCGCCGCCGCCGTCAGCAGGATCCCGATCCCCAGCGTGTTGAGCACGGCCGCGCGCGCGGGCGCGAGCACCAGATCGAGGGGGGTGAACGTCACCAGCGTCCAGCCCGCCTGGGGGGCCTCCTTGAACCGGACCGGCGCGCTCGCCACCAGCACGGTGCGGTCGCCGATGCGCGCCACGCCGGACCAGGGCTTGGGGCCAAGCACCGCCGCGAGCACATCCCCCGGCGCCCCCATCGCCGAGGCCGGACGCGCCAGCAGCGCGCGGTCCTCGTGCGCCACGATCAGCCCGGAGGCAGAAAGCAGCACCGCCTTCTCCCCCTCCGGGGCGTTTTCCGCCTTCAGGCGCAGCAACAGCGTCTCGAGCGAGACGTTCACCCCCGCCGCGCCGATGATCTTGCTGTCCACCCGCACGGGCGCGGCGGCGCTGATCATCCACACCCCCTCCTGGCCGTCGGGACCCCGGCGCTTGTGCGGCTCAAGGATCACCAGCCGGCGCGCCGCGATCGGGGCGACGTAGAAATCGCTTTTTTGGGCGGCCTCGAAGGCGGTTTCCGCGGGGCTCGTGTCCTGCACCAGGATGCCGTCCGACCGGCGCATCCAGGAGGGCGCGAACACCCCCTTTCCGTCCGAGCCCAGCCGGCCGCGGAAGCGGGCGTCGCGGCCGTCGAAGGCGTTCGGCTTGAACTGGGCCCAGACGCCGAACAGGTCGGGCTGGCCCACCGCGATCGACCAATAGGCCCGCAGCAGCCGCTCCCGGGCGGGCGCCGCTTGGGCCGCCTCGCTGGCGGCGAAGCGCACCGCCTCGCGCGCGCTCAAGGCGGCCAGATTGACGCTGGAGGTGATCGTCTCGGCCAGATGGGCGGCCCGGGCCCGCGTCTCCGCGATCGCCGAGCGCTCGGCCTGGCGCCACGCCGTCGCCGAGAGCGCCCCGCCCAGCGCCAGCACTGCGACCACGACAACGCTGATCATCGCCGCCAGCATCTGGCCGCGAAACCCCAGGTGACCGATCACGGAGCGCCAGAGCACGCCGGTACATACCTCGATTGCCAAATCTTTGGGGTAGGCTAGCGCCTCAGCTTTAAGATTGGCTGAAGCCCCGCCGCCCCCGCGATGGGGCTCGAGTAGAGCACGCATGAATTACCGCCACGCCTTCCACGCCGGCAATCATGGCGATGTGCTGAAACACGCGGTCCTGATGCTTTGCCTGGAGCATCTGCGACGCAAGCCCACCCCCTTCGCCGTGCTCGACACCCATGCCGGGGCGGGGATCTACGACCTGGAGGGCGAGGCGGCGGCGCGCGGGGGCGAGTGGCGGGGCGGGATCGGGCGGCTATGGGGCGCCCCCCCGCCCCCCGGGCTCGGGCCCCTGCTGGAGGCGGTGCGCGCGATCAACCGCGACAGCGGCCAGCGCTTTTATCCGGGCTCTCCGGCCCTGATCGCCTCCCTTCTGCGCGCGGGCGACCGTCTGGCCGCGTGCGAACTCCACCCGGAGGAGGAGGCGCTGCTGCGCACGCACTTCCTCAACGACCCCCGCGTCCAGGTGCACGCCCGCGACGGCTGGGACGCGCTCACCGCCCTGCTCCCCCCGCCTGAGCGCCGCGGCCTGGTTCTGATCGATCCCCCCTACGAAGCGCCGGGCGAACTCGAGCGCGCGCCCGCGGCGATCGCCAAGGCGCTGTCGCGGTTCGGGCATGGCGTGGTTTTGTGGTGGCGGCCGCTGAAGAGCGCCTCAAGCGTCGCCGCCGCCGATGGGGAGCTGCTTGCGCGTACCAACGCCCCGATGCTGCGCGCCGATCTCGCGGTGTCCGCGCCGGACGCCTCAACGCGCCTTGCCGCTTCCAGCGTGCTCCTGGTCAATCCCCCGTTCGGGCTGGAGGCGGCGCTGACAAGCCTCCTGCCCCCGCTCCGCGAGCGCCTGGAAGCGGGGCCCGGCGCGTATTGGCGTGTCAGCACGCCTAAGCGGTAGAGGCGATCGGCTGGGGCCTGTTGTCTGGCAGCGGGGCGGGGTTCGGGAAGGGCTGCGGCTCGGGCGCAGGCGGAGGCAAGGGTTGCGGCGTCGGATCGATCGGAGGCACTTCGATCGGGGGATCTCCCGGCCCGGGCATGACAAAGCGCTGTGCGTCCGTCATCGCCAATAGCCCTCCCGGCCGTAATAGCCGAACACGGGTTCGCGCCAAGCGGCGTCATCGCTTTCGAGTTCGGGCTCGCTGAAAGAGGGCGCGTTCTTCAAAGTCTGTTTGTCGTACGGAATGACATAGCCCTGACGCTCGACGTCATATTTGAGCACCGACCACGGGATCGGGTGATACTTCTCCCCGATCCCTAACACGCCCCCGAACGAAAGCACCGCGCACGCCACTTCGCCGGTCCGTTTGTGCAGCATCAAAGTCTTGACGCAGCCGAGATGATCGCCGTCCGCGGCGTAAACCTTCGTGCCCCCGACCTTCGCGGCCGAGATCAATTCATGGGGAGGGGCGTCGGTCTGCATGGCGCGTTGCTCCGCTGGGTATATGGGCTTGAGTACGCTTGGCCGCAGGCGGAGTTCCCCTGTCGAACGCGGGCGCGCGGCGTCGGCGGAACGGGAACGCGGCTTAAGCTCACGCGTATGCCCTTGGCCTGACGAGGTCGGAGCCGGAGATAAACATCATGCGCGCACCTGCCGAATTCGGCCAAAGCGCGAGCGAGGCCGCGCTGCGATGGCGTCAAGACATCATCGCTTTGATACCGACCCTTCGCGCTTTCGGATTGTCGTTGTCACGCAACGCCGACGACGCCGACGATCTGGTCCAGGACACGATCGTGAAGGCCTGGACCCACCGGGACAAGTTCACTCCCGGAACGAGCCTGCGCGCCTGGATGTTCACCATCCTGCGCAACACGTTCTACACTCAGGCCGTGCGCCGCAAGCGCGAGGTCCGCGACGAGGACGGCGCGATGTCAGGCGCGCTCTCGACGCCGGCGAGCCAGGAATGGAGCCTCGAGGTCGATGCGCTGCGCCTGGCGCTGCAGAAACTCCCCAAGGAGCATCGCGAGGCGATCGTGCTGGTGGCGGCCGCGGGGCTCACCTACGAGGAGGCGGCGATCGTCATCGGGTGCGCCGTGGGCACCATCAAGAGCCGCATCAACCGCGCGCGAACCCTGCTGACGCGCATCCTGGCCGAAGACATCGAAGAGCTGTTCCCCCACCGCCTCGCCCATCCGCGACCTCCTGCCGACCCCGCCCAGCCGGACACCGGCGGGGCGTAACGGGATCGGGAGCCGGAACCCCCTCCCCGATCGGCGGTTAAGACGGCGCCATCAAGCCCCAAAAACGGGAGGACACCTCATGAAGACCCTTTTCAGGACGAGCGCGCTGGGAGCGGTGCTGGCCCTGGCCGTCGCCGCGTGCGGACAGGACGCCGATCAAGCCGCCACGACCCCCCCGCCGGCCGCCCCGGCGAGCGACCCCGCAGCCACGACAGCCCCCAATCTGGAAGACGCCGCCCGGCGGACCGCGGCTTTCGCCGGCGAGGCCGCGCAATCGGACATGCTGGGCCTCGAGCTCGCCAAGCTCGCCCAGCAAAAGAGCGCCAGCGCCGAGGTGAAGGATCTGGCCGCCACGCTGACCGGCGAACATACGAGGACCTCCGCCGAGCTCGCGACCTGGGCGGGCGGCGCCAACGTGCAATTGCCGACCGCGCTCGCCTCCGCGCAGCAATCGAACATCGACAACCTCCGCGCCGCCGACGCGAAAGGCTTTGACGACAAATACCTCGATATCGTGATCGATCAGCACGAGGACGCGGTGGAGGCCTTCCAGGACTATTCCGAAGGCGGGGGCGACCTCACGCTGAAATCCTGGGCGAGTTCCACCCTGCCGGGCCTGCGGGGGCGCCTCGAAACCGCCAACGCGCTGCGCAAGACCGTAAATAAAACCCAGTAAGCCTGCGAAAACTGCCCGGGGTCTGGCGAAATTTACTGTGAGACCTCGGGTATCGGCTCTCAACAATATGCCGAAAAAATGGGGCGGCGCTCCTAAATCTTGGAAAAGATCGGCCTTTTGGTAAATTGCAGCGCCTGCGGATTCTTGGGTAGGCGCGCATCGATTTCCATGTAAAGTGCTTAAGCAGGACAGCGGGTTTTTAGGGACGGGTGCGTGGGGTGCGCGCTCGTTGGCGGGAGAGCCGCATGTCAATATTGAGCGACCTACGCGGGATGTTCCGGGGCCGCGTTCTCCTGATTGAAGATGAGGCTGTGATCGCGCTCGAAGTGGCGTCCATCCTCCAGAAAATGGGCTTCGAGGCGGTGGATATCGCGGGCACGGCCGCGCAGGCCTGCGCCCAGGCCGCCGAGCACGCCTATGACGCCGCCGTGGTGGACATCAAGCTCCACGCCGGCAACAGCCTGGAAGCGGCCGCGATCCTGCACACGCAAAACACGCCCTTCGTATTCGCCTCGGGCCTCGAAGACGGGGGTGGCGCGCTTGATCTATCCGCCCCGCTGCTGCGCAAGCCCTATGGCGAGAACGAGCTGCGCGACGCGCTGGCCGCGGTAATGTCGCGCGCCAAGCGGGGCCCCTTGAACTCGGAGGCCGCTTAGGCCCATTAGCCGTCCGGATCGGCGCCTTCGCGGCGATCAAGCTCGGTGAGCGCCTCCACCACGTCCAACAGGCGCGTGGGCTCCCCGCCGCCCATATTCTCATTCTCCGCCCGCTGGAGCGCCATGGCCTCGGCCTTCCAATGCGTCAGCAGCGCGCGTTTCTCCGCCGGCGTCAGCGTGGGGGCTTCGAGGATGGCGCGGGGATCGGGAAACGCCTGCTCCAGGCGGGGATCGGCCGGAGGTTCGTGTTCGGGCGTGTTCATCCCAGCGCTTCCCACCGTCACAGCAAAATCAACCAGAGAGATGATATCAGGCCGAACGCAAACCCGCCCACGAACGCCGCCGTCCGCGCCCGGCCCCGCTCAGACGCGGCGTGCGCCTCTTCCGCGCGCGGCGCCCCTTCGGCTTGATCCTCAAAGGCCAGCGGGTCGCCGCCGAGCACCCCGGCCATGGGAAATGGGATCTGACGCACGCTGACTTCGCTCACCGGGGCTGCTCCTGATCGCGGGGCGATTCGCATAGAACGGCGGCGCGGCCCCACGGTTCCGGGAGCGCCGCGCGGGCGCGCTTAAAGAAGGTTCGCTTGACGTACGATCGGCCGCCGCCTTGATGGTCACGCAGGAGGCGCGACCCCATGCGCACGACACTCGGACGGGTGAGCCACCGCGCCGGCGCGCTCGCGGGCGCACTTGCGGTAGCGCTTGTGTGCGCGTTTGGGCTGGCGCTGCGCTTTACGCCCGCGGCGGCGGACACGCCCCCGGGCAAACGCTGCGTCAATCTGGGGAACGCGCTCGAGGCGCCGCGCGAGGGCGAGTGGGGCTACCGGATCGACCGACGCGATCTGGCCAAGATCGCCGCCGCCGGGTTCGACGCTGTGCGCGTGCCGGTAAATTTCAGCATCTATGCCGCGCGGAAGCCGCCCTACACACTCGATTCCAGAGTGCTGCGACGGGTGGATCAGGTGCTGGACTGGGCACAGGCGGCCGGCCTCTCCGTGAGGATTGACGTCCACCATTACGAGGAAATCTACGAGGACGCGCAGGCCGAGGAAGCGCGCTTCCTGGCGATCTGGCGCCAGCTGGCCACGCGCTACCGGGCCCGGCCGCCCAGCGTGGCGTTCGAGCTGTTGAACGAGCCCAGGGGCTCGCTGATGGACGTGGGCGTGTTGCAGGGCTTGCAGGCGCGCGCGCTGGCGGTGATCCGGGAAACCAATCCCACCCGCTGGGTGATCGTGTCCGGCCCTGACTGGGGCACGATCAACGGCCTCGATCTCTACTCTCCCCCGAACGACCCCCGGGTCGCCACGTCGATTAGCTTCTACGATCCGTTCAACTTCACCCATCAGCACGGGCATTTCCTGAATTACGATCTGCGCTTCGGTCGAGCCTGGGGGCAGCCGGAGGATATCGCCGAGGTTCAGGCCCGCGTCGCGCGCGCGGCCGCCTGGGCGCAAGCGCGCAACACGCCGCTCGTGGTGGGGGAGTTCGGCGTGTATCGCCGCACGCCGCTGGAGGAGCGCGCGGCCTGGATGCGCACCGCACGCGAGGCGTTCGACGCGCACGGGCTCGCCTGGTGCGCGTGGGACTTCGCCGGGGAATTCCCGATCTATGATCGCGATGCGAAAAGCTGGATCGAGCCGATGCGGCGAGCCCTGCTGGACTGATCAACCGGACTGATCAGCTCTGCGGCCCCGGGGGCGCGCAGGCGGGGTCGCTCAACAGCGCATCGATCTTCAGCGCGAGGCCCGGATCGGCGGAGCCCATCCGCAGCGCCCGCAGCCACTCGCGCGCGCCCGGGCCTGTGCGCGCGTACCCGCACGCTTCCCGTTCCACCGCCGCGCGCAGATCCCCCTCCAGCAGGCGCCAGGCGCGCCCCGCCGCCTCCAGCCGGACATTGGCGAGCCCCGCTTCGCGCCCGTCCCCGCCGTCCCCGCTATAGGCGTAGGAGCGGGCCAAGGCGATCGCGGCCGCACCGGCGCCATTGGCCTCGATGCTGCGCGCCAGCGCCAGGCGGGCGAAGCCCTCCGGATCGCGCGGCGCCAAGGCGGCAGCGCGCGCCGCCGCACTCGCCGAGGCCGCCGCCAGCACCGGCGAAGTGGCGGACGCGGTCGCTTCGGTGGCCTGCAATTGGCGGGTCTGGGCGAGCAGGTTCCAGAGGCGGGGATCGTCCGGCGCGACGCGCAGGCCCTGCTCCAGGGCCGCCTGCGCCTCCGCGAACAGGGTGTCGCGTTCGAGCCCGCGCGGCAAGGCGGCGGAAGCGGCCAGAATCTGGGCGCCCTTCGAGGCCGCGTGCGTGGCCCACGCCGCACGCACCGTGTGGGCGATCGTGGCGAGAGCCAAGCCCGCCAGGGCCAGCGCCACCGCCCCGCGGAGTACGGCGCTAGCGAATGTAATAGGTCTGGTAGAGTTCACTGTAGGAATCGCGTCCGTCATAGAGCAGGCGCGAGACCATGTTGGTCTCCACGCCCTCCAGCACCACGCCGCAAATGCTGGCGCCATGGGCGCGCAATTGCTCCACCGCGCTGCGCACCACCGAGGCCGGCGTGCGGCCCCAGCGCGTGACGATCAGGGCGGTATCGGCCAAAGGCGCGAGGACACGGGTGTCGGCCAGCGGCAGCACCGGGGCGGTGTCCAGGATCACAACGTCGTATTCGGCGCGCAATTGCGCCACGAGACGACGCATCGCGTCGGAGCTGAACAGGTCGCGCGGGGTGAATTCGGCCTGCGCGAGGGGCACCACGTCGCACCCAGACCCTGGGTCCTTCTGGATCACGTCGGCAAGGGCCGCGGAATTGAACAGCACTTCGGTCAACCCCGCCTCCGCTTCGAGGCCGAGCACGTGGGTGGCGCTGCGGCGGCGCAGATCGCAATCGACCAGCACCGTCTTGGAGCCCGCCAGCGCCGAGATCCGCGCCAGCCCGACGGCGGTGGTCGTCTTGCCCTCCTCCGGCAGAGCGGAGGTGACGGCGAGCACTTTGATCTTCCGGTCGGGGCTGGAGAAGAAGACGCTCGCCCGGATCGAGCGCAACGCTTCCCCGAAGGCCGATAGCGGGCGCTTCAGCACAAAGCTTTCCGGCGGCACGAGCTCGCGGTCGACCATGCGGGTCTTCTTGTCGAGGAACGGCACCGAGCCGAGGCAAGGAAGATCGAGCCGGTCCTGGACATCCTGGGGGGTGCGGAACGCGCTCTCGAACATTTCAAGCGCAAGCGCGCACACCGCGCCGAACGTCAACCCCATGACCAGCCCCAAAATCAGGTTGAGGCGCGCATTGGGGGAGGTCTGGTAGCCGGGGCTGGCGCGGGCGACGATCTTGGCGTCGGGCTGTTCGATGCCGCTCTGCTCGGCCACCTGCTTGAAGCGGTTGAGGAAGGCTTCGTAGAGCGTGCGGCTGGCGTCGGCCTCGCGCTCGAGTTCGCGCAGCTTCACCGCGCCCACATTGTTGGCCGCGAGATCCGTCTCCTGGCGCCCCAGGCTGCTCTCGATGGAATTCACCCGCCGCCGCGCGATCTCCACCTCGTTGCGCAGATTGCCGATGATGCGATCCACCTCGGCGCGGATGCCGGCGGCGACATCGGCCTCTTCCTTCTGGATGCGCTGCATCTCGGGGTGCTTGGCCCCGTACTTGGTGGAGAGTTCGGCCTTGGTGCGCGCGATCTGGGCCTGTTGGCCGCGCAGCGACGCGATGACCGAGGAGCCGAGCGCCTCGGCCGCGTTCTCCCCGGCATTGGCGCCGCCGGAGAGGTCCTCCTCCACGCCGCGCAGCCGCGCTTCGCGCTCCGCCAGCGCCGCACGGCTCTGCACGAGTTCGAGATTAAGGCTCGAGATCGCCTGCTCTGTCAGGGTGGAGCCCTGCGAGCTCAACAGGCCGTTGCTGGCGCGGTACGCCTCGACGGCGCGTTCCTTCGTGAGCACCTCTTCGCGCAGCGATTCCAGGCGGTTGGACAGCCATTCGTTGGCGCGCGCGATGGTGTCGTACTTATGTTCGAGCTGTTGGGTCAGGTACAATTCGGCGAAGGCGTCGGCGAGGCGGGCGGCCTTTGCGGGATCCGACGACGTCGTCGAGATGTTGATGATGTAGGTCATCCCCACCCGGGTCACGCGCACGCGGCTCTGCAACCTTCCGATGGCGGCTTCGCGCCCGGCCGCGCGCGTCTTGGCGTCGCTCCCCGCCGACGGGGCGGGCGCGCCGCGCAAAGCGGTTGCGATCTGACTCAGGAGGCCCGGGCGCGGCGGGGGATTGAACTCGGGATCGCTGACGAGGTTCAGCGTGTCCACCACCCGCCCCGCGAGGCTGCGCGAGGCCAGGATCTGGGTCTCGGTGTCCACCACCGCCGCGTTCTGGGGCAGGCCGGAGACCACCGAGTCGATGTCCACGACATTGCTCTGGCGCACATCGACCTCGACCTGGGCGGTCGAGGTGTACATTTTCGTGGCCGAGGCCGTCATGAACGCCACGATCATGAACACGACGCCCGCGCAGAGCCCGATCACCCACAGGCGGCGGCGGAACATCTCCACCACCCGCATCACGCCGAGATCGTTGGACTGGACCTCCGGCGGCTTGCCGGGGTTCACCAGTTCGATCGCTCTTCCGCCAGTATCGGCCATGGTCGTTACGCTCCTGGCGCTTCAGCGCCGCCGTTTTTGGCCCACCCGCCCGGCGCCCGTCACAGGCGCAAGGTCAGGCTTAGCGTCACGCTGTTGGTCTGGAAGTCATTGCGGGCGGCCAGGCCGTCCGACTGCCAATCCTGGTAGCGATAGCCTACGTTCCAGACGGTGTTGCGGTTCATGAGGTAGGTCACGCCGGCCGAGGCCTCCAGCACCTCATCGACCCGGTCTTCGCCTTCGGAATCGCGCTCCTGGCCGGACAGGGTCGTGTCCCAGATCACATTGCGGCGGAGCTCATGGTCCAGCCGGAGCGAGACGCTGGTCACGACGGCGCTGCCGCTCGAGGTGCGGTCGTCGGTGTTCTGACGCGACGCGTTGAGGGTGATTGTGGTGATCGGGGTGAGGAAATATTCGATGTTGGTGCGCAGGGCGAGGCCGTCGGAGACGCCTTGGGAGGCCGCGTCCGGCTCCTGGCGGAAATAGCCGATCGTGAATTCCCCGCGCATCAGATTGGTGAGCGCGGCGTTGACGCCAAACAGATATTCCTGCCCGCTCGAATCCTCGATCGGGTTCACGTCATATTCGCGCTGGTTGGCGCTGGCCTGCGCGACGAGGGAAAGGGACGGGCTCAGCGCATAGCCGCCCCGCAGGCTCGCCACCACTTCATCGAGGTCGCGATAATCCTGGTCGCTCACGTCGTTCGGGGCGGCCAAGCCCGTGCTTGAGTCCTCGTAATCGAAGATGGTGCTGGTGAGCGAGCCTGTCAGGTTGACGCGATTGAACGTGTAGCCCACTGAGCCGTTGATGCGCGCCAGCGAATACTCCACAAGCTCGGCCCCGAGATTTTGCACCGCGCCGTCGCGGCTTTCGGTATTCTCCTGGTAGAGGCCGCCGAGCCCGACCGTCAGCGCGCGGGTCACATCGAGGCGCCCCTCGCCCGAGAGCGAATAATTCGTCCGGTCCTCGCTGCTCAGGTCTTGGTGGAAATTGCTGTCGAGCGAGGCTTGCGCGCTGACCAGGTGGCGCGACCAGGTGCTGCGCACGCCCACGCTCGGGGCGACGCTCAGGACGGTGTCTTCGACCTCCTGCGTCTCATCCGCGGCGAGAACGTTGTCGTTGTATTGCGCGCCGAGCACGACCTGGGGACTGATGATGAACGCGCCGGTCCGCACGCCGAGCGCGTCATATTCGGCGCGTGAGCGCGCCCGCACGCTGGTGTCGGCCACGCTTTGCGCATAGGCCAAGCCTGCCGCAAGCGGCGAAAAGGCGACCATGGCGCTCGCCAAGAATACGGAATTCCTCATTACCCAGCCCCCTCTAGCCTGTATCCGGACTTCCCTTGTCCGGACGGCGTATGTCCAGACCGCGTCTGTCCCGACCTCTTGCGTCCCGGCGCAGCGCTCCCAGCCGCCGCGCTGAAACAATTTCGCCCCGTAAGAGAACACTCCTGCCGGACCGCCTGCCCAAATGCGAAATTTGCGCCAATGCCGCGCGCACGCAGCCTGGACGGCCCCTCTCGCCTCTGCGCCCGAGCCCATGGCCCATCACCCCTTTCGGGCGCGCACGAGCGGCGCGCGCGCCCCAATCGACCTAAGCCTGCCCTTTTTGTCCGGCCCCACCCCGGTTGTCCGGCCCCTGCCGGTATACGCATCGCCAGACGTGAAGCGCCCCGCTTCAGGTCAAACGCCCTCGCCCGCTCCCCGCGCCGGACCGCGCCGCATCCTGGCCAGCCCCGGCGTCCGCGTGCGCCCCCCGTCCGGAACGCGTCTCCACCTCGTTAACACATCGCACGTCGCCCGCCGCTGCTCAACCGTCTCTGGCGTTGCGGCCAAAGACGCGCGTTGCGGCGGGCGCCGCGAAGAACATCAAAAAAATCAAGGGCGATTCACCGGAACAACGAATGGGCGCCGTTGCTTGCATCCCTGAAGATCGTCGCCTTGAAAAACACGGGTCTTGTAGTGCACGGTTTACGGGTGGTGGAGAACTGAGCGCGGGCGCCCACTTCGCGGGCGCGGGTTCACAAACTTGGCCGTAACAGCAGCACAACACGGGGCCAAAACGAGCAAGGGGCGGGATTTTCGACGCCGATTTGGCGTAAAGAATCACAAAAACAATCCCCTAGGCGAGGCGGCAAGGGTTTTGCACAGATGTTGCAAATCGCGCTTAAGCGTCTAGTGGGGAAGTGCAGGGGGCGTTTATGTATCTACCATCATCGGGCGGCGGCCAGCCGGAGGCGTTGGCTGCGCTTGCCGGCCAGACGCGGGGGGCGGGATCGTTCGATCTGCGCGACGCCCCACGCCCGGCGCCGGAACAGCAACGGATCCACCGCGTGCGCGACCCGCTGCTGATCGCTTCCTCCCGGCGCGCGAACGGGCGGCTGAAGCGCGCCTTTGATATCGCCGCGACGTTGATAGGGCTTGTGTTTCTGTCGCCCGTGCTGGTGACGATCGCGGTGCTGATCGTGCTGGAGGGCGGGGGCCCGGTGCTGTTCGGCCACGCCCGCGTGGGCCGGCGCGGGGCGATCTTCTCGTGCTGGAAGTTCCGGACGATGGTGCGCGACGCCGACGCCGCGCTGAACCATGTGCTCGCCACCGATCCGGTTGCGGCCCGCCTGTGGCGCGAAACCCAGAAGCTCGAGAACGACCCCCGGATCACCCGTATCGGCGCCTTCCTGCGCGCCACCAGCCTCGACGAACTGCCCCAGCTTTTCAACGTTCTGCGCGGCGAGATGAGCCTCGTGGGGCCCCGCCCCGTCACCAAGCGCGAGCTCGACGAGCGCTACGCCCGCGATCGGCGCTATTATCTCTTGATCCGTCCGGGCCTGACCGGGCTGTGGCAGGTGAGCGGGCGCTCGCGCGTGTCCTATCGCCGCCGGATCGAGCTCGATCAGGAATATGTCCGCAATTGGAGTTTCTCCCGCGACCTGCAGATCCTGATGCGCACCGTGACCGTGGTGATGAACCGCGAAGGCGCGGTCTGAGCCCTTTCCCCCTGCCCTTCGCCGGGCTTGCCCTCTTGTGTCCGCGGACGGAAGACAGCAGAGCCTAGACGGGGCGCACTGGCGCTGGCGGGGGAAAAGCGAGCCACGATGTCCACGACGCGCCCCGCGGCCGCCCCGATCCTCGCCTTCTTCGGACATGACGCCCATGACGCCGCCGTGCGGCGTCGCATTCGCGGCCTCGCCGGGGCGGGCGCCCAGGTCACCGGCTATACGATGCGGCGCGGGCCGCCGGCGGGGGCGGCCTGGCCCAATGTCGATCTGGGGCCCACGCGGGACGCGGCTTACGTGCAACGCCTGGCCGCGCTCGGCCGCGCGCTTGCGCTCCTGGCCGGCCACCGCGCCGCGCTGCGGCAGGCCGACGTCTTCTACGCCCGCAATCTCGACATGCTGATGCTCGCCGCGGCGACCAAGGCGCTCAGCGGGGCGCGCGCGCGCCTCGTCTATGAATGCCTGGACGTGCACCGCTTCATGACGCGCAGCGACGCGATCGGGGCGGCGGCGCGGGCGGTGGAGCGGGCGCTGCTGGTGCGCTGCGCGCTGCTGGTCGTCAGCTCGCCGGCGTTTCTGCGCGAGTATTTCGAGCCACGCTATCCGGGCCGCTATCGCGCGATGGTCATCGAAAACCGGCTAGCGGCGGCGTTCGATTACGGGCCCCGCCCGGCGCTCGAGGCGCGCCGCCCCACCATCCCGGTGGTGATCGGCTGGTTCGGCAATCTGCGCTGCCGGCGGAGCCTCGATCTGTTGCTGGCGCTGGCGCGCGCCCATCCCCGCACCGTGCGCGTGGTGCTGCGCGGAATTCCCGCCCTCACCGAATTCCCCGACTTTCACGCAAGGCTGAAGCGCGAGCCCAACATCTCCTATGACGGCCCGTACGCCTGGCCGGGCGATCTCGCGGGTTTGTACGGCGGGGTGGACTTGGTCTGGGCGGGGGACTTTCACGACGCGGGCGCCAATTCCCGTTGGCTATTGCCCAACCGGCTCTATGAGGGCGGCTATTACGCGGTTCCCCCCATCGCGCCAGCCGCGAGCGAGACCGGCCGCTGGATCGCCGCGCGGGGCCTTGGCTTTTCCCTGCCGGAGCCGCTGGAAGAGACGCTGCCGGCGCTGCTTGGTCGCCTGAACGCCCAGATGCTGCGCGCGGCGCGCGCCAGCCTGCTCAACGCCCCGGTCGAGACCTTCCTGCAGCCGCCGACCGAGATGGACGCCCTGCTCGCCGCCGCGCTCGGCCGCCAGGACCCAGCCGCCCTCCCCGCCGCCGAGCCGCGCAGCCTCGACCACGTCTAGAGCGGTGATGCTCTGATGGTTGTAGATAGTAACAAGAAACACTGGGAACAAT
>JANNOI010000039.1:0-14178 GCA_031398975.1 Alphaproteobacteria bacterium
CGACCGATGATCAGCGGCGCGATCCGCTCCCAAGCCGCGTCATCCAGAACCCGTCGATCCATCACACCCAAGACCGCCTCCAAAAGCAGTCTTGAATCACAGCCCAGCTCAGGTGGGAATCCCTAGAGTCCACACGACCTAGGCGTCAGCGCGGCTTCCGCCTTGGCGTCGGCTTCTTGGCGGCGTCCGGCGTGGTCCCGCTGCGCACTGCGCCGTTGAGGAAGGCGTCGACGATCGTGGGCATCGGCAGGCCGGGCAGGTCGAAGAAGTGGCGGTGCACCACATCGGCATAGATCTGCCCCATCAAAATCTGCGCCGCGGTGTCGATGTCCATCGCCAGCTCGCCGCGGGCGTCGACCTCCCGCAACAGCTCGGCCACGCAGCCGCGCAACGTCTCCACGAACGCCGACGCGTTATGTCCCGGCTCGTTCCGGCTGCTGCGCCGCACCGCCTCCGCGATCGGCGCCACACGCCCGATATGGACGCTCATCGCCTCGCACGCCTGGATCAGCCGGGTGCGCAGATCGGGGACTTCGCGCAGGGCGGCGAGTTGATCCTCCACGCGATTGGTGCGCGCGATCTCGATCAGACACGCGCGGATCACCGATTCCTTGTCCGGGAAGATGCGGAAGATCGCGCCGACCGAGGTGCCCGTGGCGGCCGCCATTTCAAGCGCGGTCAAATCCCCGCCGCTCTCGATCAAGACCGGCGCCAAGGCCTCGATGATCGCCGCCCGGCGCTGGTCCGCCCGCATATAGGTGACGCGCGCCATCGCTTAACGCCCGCGCGCGGGTAAGACTTGGCGCCCGGTCCCGCTATGCACCCGCCCCTCCCGCCCCGACGACGCTTCAGCCTGGGCGACGGGAGTTTGGTTAATGGGATGTTGACCGCGGGTTGGCATGACGCTGGCAAGATGCGGTCGCCCCGGTGGTTCGTCAACTCGCCGCCGCCGGCCCCGCGCGCGGCCTCGTCCCGGCAATTATTCCCGCCCAAACTAATGGATTGACCGGAGCAAAAGAATAACGCACGTTCATTCCTATTGAGGCTTTGACTCATAAAATGAGGCCGCGCTGAAGCGCCGGCCCGTGATGCGGAGGGAAAACATGCAAAGTGGTGGGTGCCATGGCGTGCGCGGGGCTCTGCTCAAGACATCGGTTCTGATCGGCGCGATAAGCGTGGCCGGTCCGCTCTGGGCGCAGGAAGCTTCCGCGCCGGCCGCGCCGCCCCCGGTCCAGGCCCCGCCCGCCGACGCCGCAACGCCCGTAGCGCCTGTCACGCCCACGCCCGTGCGCCCGGTGCCCGAGCAGAATGTCGGCACGCTCGAAGACATCATCGTCACCGCCCAGCGGCGCGAAGAAGGCCTTCAGAACGTCCCGGTCGCGGTCACCGCGATCACGGCGCGCGATCTCGATGTCTTGCGCACCACCCGGTACGAGCAGCTCACCTCGATCGTGCCCAACCTCAATATCGCCAGCGGCCCCTCGCCCAACGACACCACGATCGCGATCCGCGGCATCGCGCCCCCTTCGCTGCAGCCGGGTCAGGATGGATCGGTCGGGTTCTATGTCGACGGCGTGTTCCTCCCGAGCCGCGGCGCGAGCAATCTCGACATCTTCGACATCGAGCGGATCGAGGTGCTGCGCGGGCCGCAAGGCACCCTGTTCGGCCGCAATTCCTCGGCCGGCGCCATCAGCGTGATCACCCGCGCCCCGACCGACGAGTTCCGCGGCTCCACGACCGCCGAATACGGCGAATATGACACCTACCGTGTGACCGGCTCCGCCGGCGGCCCCCTGCCAATCGAAGATTTCTACTTCCAGGTCGGCGCGTTCGCTTCGGGCCATGACGGCTATCAGCGCAATACGTTCAACGGCGGGCGTCTGCAGGGCGAGGAAGGCTATGGCGGCCGGGTGTTCCTGAGCTACGATTCGAGCGGGCCGGTGCGTGTCAAGTTCACCGCCGATTACGCCGAAGAGGACAACAATTCCGGCACCTATGATTTCGGCGAGCGCACCGACATCGTCGGCGTCGACGGCTCGGGCCAGCCGATCCTGGCCGTCACCACCTCGGATCCGACCGACCGCGAAGTGTCCCTCAACAGCCCGACCTTCAACACGCGGGAAGTCTGGGGCGGTGCGCTGACGATCGACGCCGATGTCGGGGGCGCGACGCTCACCGCGATCAGCGCCTACCGCAGTTCCGACCTGCGCTATGTCGAGGACGCGGACTACACCTCCACCGGCAACGACGTGTCAGACAGCGTCACCACCTCCGAGCAATGGAGTCAGGAGGTGCGCCTCACCTCCGACACCAACGAGGCGTTCGGCTGGCTCGCGGGCGTCTATTACTCGCACGAGATCATCGCCTCCACCGCGGTGCAGACTTTGTCCTTCACCATCCCGCCGGCGACGTCGCCGACGGCCTATAACGCAAGCTCCTTCTACGACCAGCAATCCGACAGCACCGCCGCGTTCGGCCAGATCAATTGGCGGCTGATGGAGAAGCTGACGCTGAGCCTCGGCGGGCGCGTCAGCAACGACCGGATCACCAGCACCAGCGACGTCATCGGCGGGATCCCCTTCATCCTCGAGGCCGGCACGACGCTCTATCCCGACTACAACGAGAATTCCTTCACCTACAAGGCGACGCTCGATTACAGCCTCGGCCGCGGCTCGATCGTGTATGCGAGCTACGCCACCGGCTTCCGCCCTGGCGGCTGCAATGGCGGCTCCGTGCCCGCGGGCGTGCCGGCGTGCTATACGAGTGAGGAAGCCAAGAGCTCGGAAGTCGGCCTGAAGCTCACCCTGTTGGACAACCGGCTCCGCTTCAACGCCGCCGCCTTCTTCCTCGATTACGAGGCGTTGCAAGTGCGGGACCTGTTCGTCGCCGGCGGGCTCGCCACGCTCTATATCTACAATGACAACGCCGAGAGCTACGGCGCGGAGGCCGAAATCACCTATGCGCCCGTGCGCGGGCTCCTGTTCGCCGGCAGCCTCGGGGTCACGGACGCCTCGCTCGAAGACGGGCGCAAGCTCGCCAACGCCCCGGAGGTCACCGCGTCCGGGCGGGTGGAGGTGAACCGGCCGATCAACGAGCAGCTGGAGTTCAGCGCCTCGGCCCGCGTCAGCTATACCGGGGACACGCTGCTCAACATCAATCAGGCGCCGCAGCTGGAGCGCGACCCCTACACGCTGGTGGACGCCGAAGTGGGCGTCGGCGCGCCGATGGGGCGCTGGCGCGTTTCGATCTGGGGACAGAACCTGTTCGATGAGGCCTATGTCACGAGCGGCCGCGACATCCAGGCCAACAACCAGACCAATTACATCCTGACCCCGGGCACGCCGCGGATCACCGGCCTGCGGCTGGCCCACCGCTTCTGAGCCCCCATTCCGCCCTGCCGGAAGGGCCCCCATCGCACGCGCTTCGCGCTTGCCTTGGGGGCCCGGTCTGGTTTCTATGACCCCGCTGGCGTACGCCTGACCGCTCAACCCCGGAGCCGCCATGGGCAAGATCATCACGCTCAAAAACGAGTACGGGCCGGTCGAGGCCTATCATGTGGGCCCTACGGGGGAGCGGCGCGGCGGCCTGATCGTGATCCACGAGATTTTCGGGATGAACGAGGGCTTCAAGAGCCGCTGCGAGGATCTCGCCGCGCGCGGCTATGACGTCCTGGCGCCCAACCTGTTCAGCCGCGTCAAGCCGGGCTATGCCTACGAGCATGGCGAGGAGGGTCTCTCCCAGGGCCGCGCGACGCTTTCCGCCACCCCCTGGGACCAGATCGTCGCCGATGTCCAGAGCGCCATCAAGGCGCTGAAGCCCTGGGGCGAGGGCGTGTACATGACCGGCTTCTGTTTCGGGGGATCGGTGACCTGGGTGGCCGCGGCGCGCTGCGAGGGCCTGACCGCGACGGCGGCGTTCTACGGGCGCGCCATGGCCGCGGAATTCTCCACACTTCAGCCGCGCGTGCCCACCGTGATCCATTACGGCGATAACGACCCCTACATCCCGATGAGCGACATCACGCTGATGCAATCGCTGCACCCGGACCTGCCGATCCACCTCTACGCGGCCGGCCACGGCTTCGTGGCGCCCGAGGCGCCCACCTATGCGCCCGAGGCCGCCGCGCTCGCCCTCTCGCGCACGTTCGACTGGTTCGACCAGCACCAGCCGGCCGCCCCCGCCGCGACCTGATTAACCCCCCAACTACAGGAGCAAAGCCATGAGCACCGAAATGGAAACCGCCACCGTCATGGTGGCCGCCCTCAACGCCAAGGACATCGAAGCCGCCCTCGTCCACCTCACCGAGGACGTCGAACTCGAAACGCCGATGGGCCCGCGCAAGGGCAAGTCCGAAGCGCGCCAGATGCTCAACATGATGGCCAGCATGGGCCAATCCGTCATGGCCGCCCCCCTTGAAGAAGCCGGCGAAATCTTCTCCACCAGCGAAACCCCGATGGGCACAATCAAGGTCGTCTTCGAATTCACCGGCGGCGCCATCTCCGCGTTCCGCATGCGGCGCTAAAGCGGGCGGGCGGGTCTCAGGCGGGTCGCGGTACTCCGCACGGAAACCGGAACAAACTTAGCGTGTAGCGGGCAACACGCATTATGCGCTTACACATAGCCCCTTGCCGGAAAACCTGCTGCGGCCTCCTGTCCACCATCCACGACGCCGTGAACCAGGCCCTTATTTAAGCGAGATTAGGATTCACGTTTAGGGCGGAGCCGCAAAGCGGTTCTGCCTTAAACGATCCTGCTTGTCTTATGACGATCCCGCCGTTCACCGCCAAGGTGGGTTGCCGCCGATGTGACCCCCGCTGTTTATCCAGCGGGCACTGGAATCCGGACTTCATAAAACGCCCCCGATGGGCGTGCTTCAAGCTCTTCGTTTCCGCCCCAGCGAGCGGCGTAGGCGGCGGGCGTCAGCCAGCCCAGCTTCCTAGGGCGCAAGCGCATAGGTGGCCGACGTGCTGAACGGAGGGGAAAGCGTCCGCTTCTGCGCCGCCTCTTCGTGGCGTGAGCGTCGCTTCCTGTCCTTTGCAGACGGGATGAGCGCAACCTTACCAAGGTTGAGGTCGGCGTTCACGGACGTCCGCTTTTCGAGTAGAGTTCGAAGCCCCGTGAACCCTTGAAATCCCGGTGGCCGGAACAGATGCGAACTCCTGTTCCCTAGCTTAAAGCCGACCGGCTTTTCACCGACCCCCAGTGCGCTGGCAGCAGGTCCGCTTCGGTCTCCGCAGTACGGCGAACATTAACCCCCGCAACAAAAGCGATGGTAGCAGTCGGTTTCAGGAGCGTTGAAGACTCGGGACAATTCCGTTGAAAACATGGTGGGTGCAGTAGGATTCGAACCTACGACCCGCTGATTAAGAGTCAGCTGCTCTACCGACTGAGCTATGCACCCGTCCGGCGCGGTACGCGGGACGCTGTTGCGACGGCGGAGGCCAGAGGCTCGCGTCCTCGCGTGGGGACCATAAAGCGGGGCGCCGTGAACGCAAGGCTTAGAAGCGCGCAGGCCCCGCGCCGGCGCTTAAGCCGTGTTTAAGCTCGATCTGCCATGCTCTCCGCTTGCAGGGCTCGCGATCGGAGGTCGCACGGCATGGCGTTTCGGCTTTTCGACCAGGCGCATTTCGAGATGATGACCGCCGGGGACCGTGCGCTCCAGGCTGAGCTGATCGGCTTATTTCGCGCGCAGGCCGAATTGTGGGTGCGGTTGCTGACGCCGGACGCGCCGATGGAGACCTGGCGGGACGCGGCCCACACGCTGAAGGGCTCCGCCCGGAGCCTCGGCCTGTGGACCCTCGCGGAGGCCTGCGAGGCGGCGGAGGCGCTGGCCAAGACGGGCGAGCGGGAGGGCTACCGGGTGGCGGCGCGGCTGGCCCGGGTGCGGGAGGTGCTGGCGCTTGCGCTGGCTGAGATCGCGCCGACGGCGGCGCCGGTCTGGCGGGACGCCGATCTGGTCACCTCCGCCTGAAGGCGTGCGGCCGCCCGGCGGCTGGCCTTCCCAGGTGCGGGCGCGCGCGGCTTTCGGTTAGGATGCGTCGATGACCCGCTTCGCGCTGCAATTCGGCCAGACCCAGCCCGGCCTCACTTATCAGGAACGCCCCGTCGTGCACGGCATTTGCCCGCGCGGGGAGCAGCAGATCGCCATCGTGCGGATCGGGGCGCGCGCGCCGTTCGAGTACGACCTTCCGGGCGGGGGGGTTGAATCGGACGAGGACGAGGCCGGCGCGCTGATGCGGGAATTCAGCGAGGAGACGGGGCTGACCGTCTGGCCGCACAAGGTGATCGGCCGCGCCGGGCAATATTGGATCCGCCAGGCGGAGGCGCGCAACAATCTGGCCACGTTCTACGAAGTGGAGCTTTCGGCCGCCGATTCCGATCCCACGGAGCCCGACCACGCTCTGGTCTGGCTGACGCCGATGGAGGCGGTGCTGAAGATGCGCCACGAGGCCCATGCCTGGGCCATCCTACACTGGCTGCGCGCCCGCAAAAGCGCCGGCTAACCCGCTCCCCTTCCCTCCCCTCCCCCCCTCTCCGGAGAAGAGCCGGGCGGCTCAGGACCCGATCAGCGGCGCGGACCCCGGCTGGATCAGCTCGCCCGGCGAGACGCCGGCATCGGCGCCGCCCGCGACGTCCATCTCCAGCATATCGAACATCTGCACCTCGGCGAGGGGCGCGCTGGCCTCGCGGTCGCTCAGCGGCTCGAAGCGGAGCGTGACGACCGGAGCGGGGGCGACGAGCGCACCGGGCTCCTCGATCGGGCGGGCGTCGCTGAAGTTTGGCGTGGCGCCGGCGCGATAGGAATAGCCGCCGCGCTCGGCCGTGGTCTCGCTCAACGCATAATCCTGCGTGACGGATACGCCGAGCCCGAGCCCCGGGGAATTGGTCTGCGGCGTGACGCCGGCCATGATCGACAGCATCACCGCGCCGGCGCCGAGCACCGGGGCGACCGTCACCTCGCCCACTTCCTTGGCCGGCAGGCGACCGAGCGGGCGCCCGACCGTGGCCTTGACGCGCTCCATCAGGGACTTCCACAGCGGCCCTTCGGCCCGCTTGTTCCAGTCGATAAAGTCGAGCGGGGCGCTGTTGGGCCAGGGCGAGCTCACCGGCTCGATCAGCACTTCCACCAGCCGGCCGCGTTCGCGCGCGGCCTCGGCGTCATCCAGCACCCATTTCGAATAGCGCGCGCCCACCGTCCACAGCACGACCACGCAGGCGGAATGGGCCGCCGCCTCGGAGCCGAGAACGCTCATGCCGCCATGCTTGCGGTCCCAGTAGACGACATAGCCTTCTTCAATGAAGCCCGACGTGAAGGCCTCGGCCTGCTCGATGGCTTTGGCGTTCAGCGCGTGCAGGATGTGAATTTGTGTCATCGTCCACCAAACGGTGATCTGTTTTTAACATTCTATTCAATCGTCGCGCCACCCGGCGTGGGCGCCTCAAAAGCAGGCCGAAGCCGCCTCACGTCACCCCGGGCGGGCGCCGGCGCGTGCGACGCCGCAAAACACCCTTCGAAGTGGTTAACGATACATTCAGAAGCGCCGCGCCCGCAATCGGGGGCAGCTGCAATCGCCTACCGCGCGCGCCATTTGCCCCGCCGCTGTTGCAGTTTCGCCATCGGACGGCGCACCCCCGGCGGGCCTGCGCGGCATCCGGCCTTTTCCCTGACACGCTATTTCTCCCCCCGCGCCCAGCCTGCATCATCGCCGCGCGACGGCGCTTCGGAAGCGGAAAGACTCACAAAGCTGTGGGTAAGTCGCATCCGCGATCTTCCCGGGCGGGGCGGAACGCGCTCCTGGCCAATCCGCAGGCGGGGATTAACCAAGGCGGTTGCGCCGGGGGCGTGACGGGGTTTTCATTCGCCGCGTGGGCGGGGGAGGCGCTAAGGTGCCTTTCGAGCATAAAACGGTGGGACGTGGCAAAAAAAGCTAGGCTTTACAAAGCCTCCCTGGCGCCCGCGGCGTCCTGGCGCGGGGCGGTGGGATTTTCCACCCGGATGGCGGGCGTGGGCGCCGCCTTGATCATGGTGTGGGGATTTTCCGCGCCCTCGGCGCCGCGGGAGGCCGCGCTCGACGCAAACGCCATCCTGCTGCGGCTCGCCCCCGACGCCAACCAGCGCATCCTCCAGGACAGCAAATGGGGCATGGTCGGACGCCTGCAGGAGGGCATCAATGCGCGCGCGCTCGAATGCGGGGTGGCGCCGGTGAAGCAGGACGGCCTGTTCGGGGCCGCAACCGCGGAGGCAGCGCGCCAGATCGCGGCCTGCCGCGGCGCCCCTGCCGAGATCGAAGGCGCCCACCTGACGGTGGAGGCGTGGAACGCCATCACGGGCCAGCCCGCGCCCGACGCCATCGTCCGCGCCCGCACGCTGGCGCGGACCATGGAGGCCACCGATTACGATCGCCTGGAATGGAACATTTGCGTGCGGTTCACCGGCGATCAGGGCTCGGTGCTCACCTGGGGGCCGTACGGCAAAACCCTGGGCTGGGGCGGGGAGATCATGAGCGTGCTGAAGCGCATCGACCCCGACACCGTGCGCACCGTCTTCGCCGCTGAAAACGCCAAGGGCGCCGACCGGCTGCTGGCCCTGAAGACCGCCCGGGAGCTCGGAAGCAACAGCCGCCACGCCTATCCAGGCGCACGCGCGCTGATGGCGTCGCTGTGCAAGCAGAAGGGCCAGATGCGCGCCTGGGAGCGCGCGTTCGCGCGGCTGGGCGCGATGCCGGAAGTGCAGGCCGCCTATGAGGACGTCGCCTGGGGGGACAGCGCCTGGTTCCGCTACGTGGTGGAGCGGCTTTCCCGCTCCTGGCGGGAGGCGGGGCTGGAGCCGACGGAGGTGGATTTCGCCTTCTTTATCGACCGCTCGATCCATATGGGCTGGGGCGAGGCGCGCTTTGCGGCCGTGAACGCAGCGCTGGCGGAGGCCAAGAGCTGCGCCGCGCCGGGGGCGTTCACCAATGCGCGCGCCCGCCTGGCGGTGGCCGATCGGGTGCGCGCCAAGGCCCGCGAGGAGGACCGCCTCAGCCGGGACGTCATGTTCCTGGTCGATGCCGAAGCCGAACTCGCGGTCCCCATGGCCGCCTCCCCCACGTGGCCCGCAGCGTGGAAGGCGATGTGGGCGCGCCGCGCAGGCATCTCCACCGCCGATGTCGGCCTTTCGGACGCGCGCGCCGCGCCGGGCTTTGACGATCATCTGCGCGCGGTGGCGGAAAGCGGGATCGGCGAGCCGCGCGGGACGTCGCGGGCCGGCGCGCCCTAAGCGGCCGGCGCGGGGCCTCGGTTGACAAGGGCGGAGCGGACGCCCTCTGCTGGCTCCCAGCTCGACAGGGGTCGCACGGATTGACGGATAGCGCTTTGCAGGCGGTAGGCAGCGTGGAGGCGGCGATCGCCCACGCCATGCGGCTGCTCGCCGCCAATCCCCGCGCGGCGGAGGAACAGGCCCACGAAATCCTGCGCGTCGCGCCCGGCCATCCGGGCGGGGTGCTGGCGCAGGGCGCCGCACGGCGCGCGCTTGGCGATTATGCGGGCGCGGCCGCGATCCTCGGACCGCTGGCCGATGCGCAGCCGCGCGCGGCGGAGGCGCAGTACGAGCATGCGCTGGCGCTTTCCGGGCTGGGGCGGACGCAGGAGGCGATCGCCGCGCTGCGCCGCGCCGTCGCGCTGAAGCCGCTGCACCCCCACGCCTGGCGCGCCCTGGGGGACGCGCTTTCCCTGGCCGGAGAGAACGAGGCGGCCGAACAGGCCTATGCCCGCCATATCCGCGCCGGCGTCAGCGACCCAAGCCTCGTGGAGGCCGCCGCCGCGCTCTGCGACAATCGCCTGGCGATCGCCGAGCGGCTGCTGCGCGCCCACCTGAAGCGCCACCCGACGGACGTCGCGGCGATGCGCATGCTGGCCGAGACCGGCGCCCGGCTCACCCAGTATGACGATGCGGAGGCGCTGCTTGAACGGTGCCTGGCCTTGGCCCCAAGCTTCACCGCCGCGCGGCATAATTACGCCTCCATCCTGCACCGGCAGAACAAAGCCCTGGAGGCCATCGCCCAGGCCGATGTGCTGCTGGCCGACACCCCCCTCGATCCCGGCCTGCGGGGCCTGAAGGCGGCGGCGCTGGCGCGGCTCGGCGCGTACGAGGAGGCGGCAGGGCTTTACGAGGCGGTGCTGCGCACCCATCCCGAGCAGCCGCGCCTGTGGATGAGCTATGGCCACGCCCTGAAGACGCTGGGCCGGCAGGAGGAGTGCGTCACCGCCTATCGCCGCGCGATCGCGCTGCGCCCCGATCTCGGGGAGGCCTATTGGAGCCTCGCCAACCTCAAGACGGTGCGCTTCACCCCGGAGGACGTCGCCGCGATGGAGGCCGAGCTTCTGCGCGAGGACCTGACCGGCGAGGACCGCTTTCACCTCCATTTCGCCCTGGGAAAAGCGCTGGAGGATGCAGGCGACTATGAGCGCTCGTTCACGCATTACCGGACGGGCGCGGCCCTGCGCCGGCGCGGCATAGGCTACGACCCCGACCGCACCCGCGCCAATGTCGACCGCGCGATCGCGCTGTTCTCCCGCGATTTCCTCACCGCGCGCGCAGGCCAGGGCTGCCCCGACCCGGACCCGATCTTCATCCTGGGCCTCCCGCGCGCGGGCTCTACCCTGCTCGAGCAGATCCTCGCGAGCCATTCCCTGGTGGAGGGCACGATGGAGCTGCCCGACATCATCGCCATCGCCAAGCGCCTGTCCGGGCGCGTCAAGCGCAGCGACCCCTCCGCCTATCCCGAAATCCTGGCGCGCCTGAGCGGAGATGAATTAAGCGCCTTGGGCCGGGAATATCTCGACCGCACCCGCATCCAGCGGCGCACCGACAAGCCCTTCTTCATCGACAAGATGCCGAACAACTGGCTGCATATCGGGCTGATCACGCTCGCGCTGCCCAACGCCAAAATCATCGATGCGCGCCGCCATCCCCTCGGCTGTTGCTTCTCGGCCTTCAAGCAGCACTTCGCGCGCGGCCAGAATTTCAGCTACGACCTCGCCGATCTTGGCCGCTATTATTCCGATTATGTGCGCCTCACCGCGCATTTCGACGCCGTCGTCCCCGGGCGGGTGCACCGGGTGATCTATGAGCAGGTGGTGGAGGATGCGGAGGGCGAGGTCCGCGCGCTGCTCACCTATTGCGGGCTCCCGTTCGAGGAACGCTGCCTGCGCTTCCACGAGACCGACCGCGCCGTGCGCACCGCGAGCTCCGAACAGGTGCGCAAACCGATCTTCACCGACGCAGTGGAGCACTGGCGCCATTACGAGCCCTGGCTCGGCCCGCTGAAGGACGCCCTCGGCCCCGTGCTGGGCGCCTATCCCGACGCGCCCAATTTCTGATCATCCCCACCCGGCGGTGGCGCGCGTTTAGCTCCATGAGGCAGAAACGCCGCGCTACGGCGCCGCCCGCTTGGTTCCCGCACGCCCCGAGCGAACCATTGTCTCGGGATTGAATAAGTTTGGGGACAATACAGTATGACATTGCGCACACATCGGCGGCCCGGCCGTTCGATCTTGTCCGTGCTGCTCCTCGCCACGACGGCGCTGACGGGGGCGGGCGCGGCCCATGCGCAAGAAACCGCCGCATCCGAAGAGGGGGGCCTGGGGGACATCATCGTGCTCGCCCAGAAGCGGCGTGAGAATCTGCAGGACGTGCCCGTCAGCGTGCTCGCCTATGGCGAGGAGCGGCTCGAAGAGCTCAACGTCTCTGACTTCGCCGATTACGTGAAACTCCTGCCCAGCATCTCCTTCCAGGCGAGCGGGCCGGGCTTCAACAATGTGTATATGCGCGGCGTGGCCAGCGGCGGGGACGGCAACCATTCCGCCTCCCTCCCCAGCGTGGGCATCTATCTGGACGAACAGCCGATCACCACGATCCAGGGCGCGCTCGACATCCACGTCTATGACGTCGCCAGCGTCGAGGCCTATGCCGGCCCGCAGGGCACGCTCTATGGCGCGAGCTCGCAGGCGGGCACGCTGCGGATCCTCACCAACAAGCCTGAACTCGGCGTCCTGAAAGGCGCTTTCGGCGCGGAAGCCAATGTGATTGATGGCGGCGGCCCCGGCTATGTCGGGGAAGGCTTCATCAACGTGCCGGTCGGGGAGAAGGCGGCGGTCCGCCTTGTCGGGTGGTACAAGTCCGAGGGCGGCTATATCGACAACGTCCCCGGCACGCTGACTTACGCGACCTCGGGCGCCACGATCGACAATTCCGGCTTCACCGAGGACGATTACAACACCGCCGAAACCTATGGCGCCCGCGCGGCGCTAAAAATCGACTTGAACGAAAGCTGGACCGTCACGCCCCAGGTTATCGGGCAAATCACGGAAACGGAAGGCTCCTACGCGTACGACCCGGAGAAGGGCGATCGCAACGTTTCCCGCTTCTATCCGGAATCCTCGAGCGACCGCTGGGTGCAGGCCGCACTGACGATCGAGGGCAAGATCAGCAAACTCGATTTCGTCTATGCCGGCTCCTTCCTGAAGCGCGACGACGAAACCCAGTCCGACTATTCGGACTATTCCTTCTTCTATGACACGCTGGCTGGGTACGGCGCCTATTGGTACGACGAGAGCGGGACACCGCTCGACAACCCCTCGCAATATATTCAGGGTAAGGACAAATACGAGCGCCAGACTCACGAAATTCGCGTCTCCAGCCCAGACGATTGGCGCCTGCGCTTCGTGGCCGGGCTGTTTTATCAAACCCAGGACCATTTCATCGAGCAGCGCTACCGCATCGACAATCTGGCCTCGACACTTGAAGTCACAGGATTCCCCGACACGCTCTGGCTCACCGAGCAGAAGCGGACCGACACCGATTACGCCGCCTTCGGCGAGCTTTCCTTCGATATCACCGACAAGCTGACCGCCACCGGGGGCTTGCGGGTGTTCAAGGCGGAGAACGCGCTGCTTGGCTTCTTCGGCTTCAGTTCCGGCTATAGCAGCCGCACGGGCGAAGCAGCCTGTTTCGCGCCGCCTTCCGTGGACGACGAGCCTTGCACCAATGTCGATAAGTCAACCGAGGACGAGGACTACACCTACAAGGCCAACCTGACGTACAAGCTGACCGAAGACGCGATGGTGTACGGCACGATATCCACCGGATACCGGCCGGGCGGCATCAATCGTCGCGCCACCCTTCCCGCCTACCAGCCGGACTTCCTCACCAATTACGAACTTGGGTGGAAGACGTCCTGGGCCAATAACCGCGTGCGGTTCAACGGCGCGGCCTTCCTGGAGCAATGGGACGATTTCCAGTTCTCGATCCTGGGCGCCAACGGCCTGACCGAGATCAAGAACGCCGCCCAGGCCGAGATGATCGGCCTTGAAGCAAGCTTCGCCTGGGCGCCCACAGATGCCTGGACCTTCACCGCCGCCGGCGCCTACATCAAGTCGGAGCTGACGGAGAATTATTGCGGCTTCACCGACGATGCCGGCAACCCGATCACCGAGTGCGCCGATCCCCTCGCCCCCGAAGGGACGGAGCTGCCGGTCACGCCGGAGCTTAACCTGAACGCCACCGTGCGATACATGTTCGACATGGCGGGCCTGAAGGCGCACATGCAGGCCGCGGGCTTTTATGTCGGCGACCGCTGGGCGGACTTGCGGCTCATCGAGCGCGAAATCCTTGGCAGGATGGAGGCGTATCAATCCGCCGATCTGAGCGCGGGCTTGACGGGCGATGTCTGGTCCATGGAGGTTTTCATGACCAATGCCTTCGACGAACGCGGCGAGACCAACCGCTCGGCGGCCTGCGCGGAGCAGGTATGCAGCCGCGTCTATGTCAACACCATCCAGCCGCGCACGCTGGGGATCAAGTTCGGGCAGAAATTCTGAGCCGCGGCCCTGTGATCTGATCCAGGGTGTGGGGGAATCGCGAAGCGGTTCCACCCACGCCCGCTCCAAGTCAGGCCTTAGACCGTTTCCCGAAAAGTGTTACGCGGTTTTCGGACGAGAAACGGTCTAACTTAAAGTGTAGAGCGGTTTTTCTCGTTTGGATTGATTCAATCCAATCGAGAACCGCTCTAGCTGTCGTTTCCGAGTCCGTTGTTCAGCGTTTGAGCGCGAGCGCGTCGGCTGGTGATTTGCCGGCGAGGCTAGCATGGGGCCGTTTGCGATTGTAGCGGTCGATGAAGGCCGGGAGGGCGGCGTTGC
>JANNOI010000040.1:0-13489 GCA_031398975.1 Alphaproteobacteria bacterium
CGACCGATGATCAGCGGCGCGATCCGCTCCCAAGCCGCGTCATCCAGAACCCGTCGATCCATCACACCCAAGACCGCCTCCAAAAGCAGTCTTGAATCACAGCCCAGCTCAGGTGGGAATCCCTAGAGTCCACACGACCTAAGGCTTCGCTCGCCTAGACCGTTTCCCGAAAAGTGTTACGCGGTTCTCGGACGAGAAACGGTCTACCTTAAAGTGTAGAGCGGTTTTTCTCGATTAGATTGATTCAATCCAATCGAGAACCGCTCTAGCCCGCGGCGCGGCGCACGTCTGTCCGGGGTTCGGCCTCGGTGGCGATCTCCCACGCCCAGGCCTCGGGCCGGGCCAGCATTTCGCACACCAGCGCCGCATTGAGCGCGTGCCCGGGCTGATCGGCCACGTAGCGCCCCGCGATCGGGGCCCCGATCAGGGCGAGATCGCCGATAGCGTCGAGGATTTTATGGCGCACGAACTCGTCGGCGTGGCGCAAGCCTTCGGGGTTCACGACGCGGCCCTGGTCCACCACCACCGCATTCTGGAGCGAAGCCCCGCGCCCGCGGCCGGCCGCGCGCATGCGCTCCACGTCCGCCAGGAAGCCGAAGGTCCGCGCGTCGGCGATTTCGGCGATGAAGGTTTCGCGCGTCAGGGAGAAGATCTTGCGCTGTTCCCCGATCGCTTTGTCCTTGAAGCGGATCGTGACGTCGAGCTCGAGATCGGCGGCGCCTGGGGCGGGCTCAAGCGCGGCGCGCTTGTCCCCCACCGAAACCGCCACCCGCTCCCGCATGCGGATCCGCCGGCGCGGCGCGGACTGCGCCTTGAGCCCCGCCCGCAGCAGCACGTCCACGAACGGCGCGGAGGAGCCGTCGAGGATCGGGACTTCCGGCCCGTCCACCTCGACGTGCAGATTATCCACCCCGAGACCGGCGCACGCGGCGAGCAGATGCTCCACCGTCGCGATCTCAGCGCCCGCAGCGTTGCGCAGGGTGGTGCCGAGCTGGGTGGAGGCGATCGCATGGCCAAGCGCGGGGATGCGCGCGCTCGCGCCCTCGAAATCGGCGCGCACGAATACGACGCCGCTATTGACCGGGGCCGGCGCGAGGCGCAGCCGCGCCGGACGCCCGCTGTGAACGCCTACGCCCTCGCAGAGCGCGGCCGCATTCAGGGTGTGTTGCAGACGCAAGCGCTTAGCCTTTCAACGCGATCCCCCCGGATCGGCGCATTCCGGGTAGGGCGATTGCTGCGCTGCGGCAAAGCACGTTGTGTTGCGCTTTGTGACAGGGGGCATAACCGAGGGGCGCGATCGCGACAAAAGGCGTTAGGTGGATAACCGCGCCGCGCGCGCTATCTCTGACGCGTATGCCTGACCCCCTCCCCGCCCGAAGCGCCCCCCCCACCCAGGAAGACGCCGAAGCCGCCGTCCGTGTCCTGATCGAATGGGCCGGCGACAACCCCGACCGCGAAGGCCTGATCGAGACCCCCAAACGGGTGGCTCGCTCCTATCGGGAAATTTTCGCCGGCTACGAGATCGAGCCGCGCGCCTATCTCGAAAAGACGTTTGAGGAGGTCGCGGGCTATGACGAATTGGTGGTACTGAAGGATATCGGGTTCAACAGCTTCTGCGAGCATCACATGTTGCCGGTGATCGGGCGCGCGCATGTGGGCTATCTGCCGCGGGACCGGGTGGTGGGCATCTCCAAGCTGGCGCGGGTGGTGCGGGGCTTCGCAAGCCGCCTGCAGATCCAGGAAAAGATGACGGCCGAGATCGGCCGCGCCATCCAGGACGTGCTCCATCCCCACGGCGTAGGCGTAGTGGTGGAGGCCGAGCACCATTGCATGGTGCTGCGCGGCGTGCGCACCGCGGGCTCAACGCTCACCACCAGCCACCTGCTGGGCGCGGTCCGCGACGATCCGCGCACGCGCCAGGAATTCCTCCAACTCGTGCGCCGCTGAGGGCGCGGGTCGCCGGCTTCAGCCTTCGTCGAGACGCTCGGGCGTGGCGTCGAGGCTGCGAACCAGGGCTTCAAGCGCAGTGAGCGCGGCCTCGAGGGCTGCGGCGTCGCTGCTGCGGGCCACAAGATTGACCCCCGCGCCCTCCGCCCCGAACCAGGGATAAGAACCGAACGAGACGCCCGGCGAGGCCGCCTCCAGGGCCTTAAGCGGGGCCGCTAGATCGCCCTCCTTCAGGCCGCGCCCGCGCACCGTGCCCGCCCGCACCACCTCGCCCCCTGACAAGCGGTGGGCCACGTCCTCCAGCATAGCGCGCATGATCGAGGGCACGCCCGCCAGCACGAACACATTGCCCAATTGGAAGCCGGGGGCTTTCGAGACGGGATTGGCGATCAGGCGCGCGCCGTCCGGGATGCGCGCCATGCGCAGGCGCGCTTCATTGAGCGGGGCGCCGGCATAATGGGTTTCGAGGATGGCGCGGGCGTCCTCGCGCACATCGATGGCCACGCCGAAGGCGGCCGCGGCCGCGTCTGCGGTTTTGTCGTCATGGGTGGGGCCAATGCCGCCGGTGGTGAACACGTAATCATGGGCGGCCCGCAGCGCGTTCAGCGCCGCAACGATCGCGTCCTCGCGGTCCGACACGACCCGCGCCTCGGCGATCTGGACGCCCAGCGGGCCCAGAAATCTGGCGATCGTCTGGAGGTTTGTGTCTTGCGTGCGCCCGGAGAGCAATTCGTCCCCGATCAGCAGCACGGCGGCGGTGACGCGGCGGGCTTCCATGGCGCGCTCTATACCTGCGGGGCCCGCGCGGTCCAATACCGGCCGTTTTGACGCGGCCCCGAAAGGTCTCTACATCACCGCGCCGCGCTTCACACGAAGGGATCCCATGCCCGCCCTCCCCCTCCCGCCCGATACGACCGGCGTGCTCGTCCTGGCGGACGGCGCGGTGTTCTACGGCCGCGGCTGCGGCGCGCCCGGTTCAGCGGTCGGCGAGGTGTGTTTCAACACCGCGATGACGGGCTATCAGGAGGTGCTGACCGACCCCTCCTATGCGGGCCAGATCGTGGCCTTCACCTTTCCCCATATCGGCAATGTCGGCGCCAATGCCGAGGACGGGGAGGCAAGCTCCCCCGCCGCCAGCGCGGGCGTGCGCGGGGCGGTGTTCCGCGCGGCGCCGACGCGCGCGTCGAACTGGCGCAGCACGCTTGATCTAGATCCCTGGCTGGCGCGGCGCGGGGTGGTGGGGCTCGCAGGCGTCGATACGCGCGCGCTGACGCGGCGGCTGCGCGAGCGGGGCTTCGCCAACGCCGTGATCGCCCACCACCCGGACGGGGCGTTTGACCTTGAGGCGCTGACCGCCCAGGCGCGCGCCTGGCCGGGCCTGCAGGGCCTCGACCTCGCCCGCGAGGTCACCACCGCGCAATCCTACGAGGCCAGCGAGCGCGGCTGGGCGTGGGGGCGCGGGATCACGCCGATCGAGGCGCCGCGCTTTGAGGTGGTGGTGTTCGATTACGGGGTGAAGCGCACCATCCTGCGCGCGCTGGGTGACGTGGGCGCGCGCGCCCACGTCCTGCCCGCCGCCGCCACCGCAGAAGAAGCGCTCGCCCGCAAGCCGGACGGGATCGTTTTGTCCAACGGGCCGGGAGATCCCGCCGCCACCGGCGACTACGCCGTGCCGGAGATCAAGGCGCTGGTGGAGAGCGGGGTGCCGCTGTTCGGCATTTGCCTTGGCCACCAATTGCTGGGCCAGGCGCTGGGCGCGCGCACGGTGAAGATGGCCCAAGGCCATCATGGCGCCAACCATCCGGTGAAGGACCTCGCCACCGGCAAGGTGGAGATCGTCTCGATGAATCATGGCTTCGCCGTGGACCGCGAGAGCCTGCCCGAAGGCGTGCGCGAAACCCATGTCTCACTGTTCGACGGCTCCAATTGCGGCCTGGCGCTGAACGACCGGCCGGTCTTTTCCGTGCAATACCATCCCGAAGCGAGTCCAGGCCCGCAGGACAGCCATTACCTCTTCGATCGCTTCGCGGCCGAGATGGCCAAGCGGCGGCCGGCCGCCTGAAGCCTCACTGAAGCTCGAACGTCACAATCACATCGGCGGTGAGGGTGACCTCGCCGGGGGCGACGGGCGTGTCCGCCTTCATCTCCGCGCGCGCGGCGGTCACGATTATCGGCTCATAGCCCTGCGAGCGCGTATGCTCGGCGATCGCAACGATGCGGGCCACGCGCAGGCCGGCGGCGGCGGCGTAGAGATCGGCGCGGGCGCGCGCCTTGCGGATCGCCTCGGTGCGCGCGCGGTCGAGGACCGGATCGGGCTTTTCGACGCGGAACGTCACGCCACGGAGCTGGTTGGCGCCCTCCGCCACCACCGCATCGATGGCCTTGCCGAGACCCTTCAGGTTCCGCACCGTCACGCTCACCGTGTTCTGCGCCTGGTAGCCGGTCAGCGTCGGCGGCTGGTTTTCGGCGTAGCGGTATTGGGCGTTCAGCGTGAGGTTCGAGGTCTGGATGTCGCGCTCGGCCAGACCCTGGCGCTTCAGCGCGGCCATCACCCGCGCCAAGCGCGCGGCGTTTTCCGCCATGGCGGCCTCGGCGGTGGCGGCTTCGGTGACGACGCCGGCATTGACCTCGGCGATGTCCGGCGCGGCGGCGACATCGGCGGTGACGGCGAGCGTCAGCCGCGCGCCTTCCATGTGCGTGGCGGCCTCGGCGGCCTGAGCGCCCGCGGGCGTGGCAAGGGCGAGCGCCGCAAAGAGCGCCGCGGCGGCTGGGATGCGCATGGGTTTCCTCCTGTTTTTCCCTGGCTACCACGCGCGCCCCGCGCTGGCGACGCCCAGGCTTGGAAAGGCCGTTTCGGCGCCACACGCGAACGGGTGTACATAAGGGTGTATGCGCTTTTCCGACTCGTTCCTGCGCTCCCTGAAGGATCGCGCCTCGATCGCGGACTATGCCGGCCGCCTGGTGCAGTGGGACCGGCGCCGCTCCCAGCCGGCCAAGGGAGATTACTGGGCCCCCTGCCCCTTCCATTCGGAGAAATCCGCAAGCTTCCACGTCCGCGACCCCCAGGGCGCGTTCAAATGCTTCGGCTGTGGGGAGGCCGGGGGCGTGCTTGACCTTGCCATGAAGCTTGAAGGCCTTTCCTTCCCGGAGGCGGTGGAGCGGGTGGCGGCGTTCGCGGGGCTCGCCCTGCCCGAGCCGGAGCGCGGCTTCGACGAGGCGGGCGAGCGGCGGCGCGCGCGGCTGCTGGCGGCGGCGGCGGCGGCGCAAACCTTCTTCCGCGCCGCGATCGAGGCGCCGCAGGGGCGCGCAGCGAAAGCCTATGCCGAAAAGCGCGGGCTGGACGCCGCCACGCGCGCGGCGTTCGGGATCGGCTACGCCCCCGACGGCTGGACGGCGGGCCTGGAGGCGCTGACCGCGCAGGGCTTTACGCCGGAGGAGCTGATCGAGGCGGGCCTCGCCTCCGCGGGCGACCAGCGCCGGCCGATCGACGTGTTCCGCGACCGTTTGACCTTCCCGATCGCCGACGCGCAGGGACGCATCATCGCCTTCGGCGGACGCGCGCTCAATCCCGCCGCCAAGGCGAAATACCTGAACTCCCCCGAGACGCCGCTCTTCCACAAGGGCGCAACGCTCTATCGCCTCAAGGAGGCGCGCGCGCTCGCGGCCCGCACGAAGGCGCCGGGGCTGGTGGTGGCGGAGGGTTATCTCGACGTGATCGCGCTGGAGCGGGCGGGGATTGCGGCGGTGGCGCCGTTGGGCACGGCGCTGACGCCCGAGCAATTGCAGCTGATCTGGCGGGCGGGGGCCGAGCCGATCTGCTGTTTCGACGGGGACGCGGCGGGGCGGCGCGCGGCCGAGCGCGCGCTCGATCTGGCGCTGCCGCAGGTGGGCCCGCAGCGGACGCTGCGCGTCGCGTTCCTGCCGCAGGGCCAGGACCCGGACGACGTGTTCCGAAGCGAGGGGCCCGCGGCGCTCGCGGCGCTGCTGGGCGCGGCCAAGCCCGCCGTGGAGGCCCTGTTCGAGCGCGAGCGCGACCGCGAAAGCCTCGACACGCCCGAGCGCAAGTCCGGTTTCAAAAAGCGCCTCCGGGAGGCCGCCCAGCGCATCGAGGATGGCGAAACCGCAGCCCTCTACCGCGCCGAATTGTTCGCCCGCGCCGACGCGCTGATCACCGCCGCCCAGGCCCGTCCGGGCCCGGCGCGCGCACCGGCCCCAGGCCGCCGCGGCCCGGGGGAGCGGGGGGAATGGCGGGGCCGGGCGGGCGCCAACGGCGCTTTCGCGCGCCCCCCCGCGCTCGCCACCGCCGAACTCAAACCCCTTGCCGCCCCTGGCCAGCGCCAGGACGCCAAGGAGGGCCTGATCCGGGAAGCCATTGATCTGCCCCAGCTTCTGGAGCGGTGGTCGGAGAGCTTCTCGGCCCTGCCGCTTGCGGATCCGGACCTGATCGTGCTGCGCGACGAAGCGCTCAACCTATTCAGCGCGCAACAAACCATTGACCGAAGCGCCCTGAGCCGCCATCTGACGCACCTTGGCGAAGAGCGTGCGGCAGCGCGCGTTTTACGCTGGCCGCAACCGCACCCTGGCCGCGACCTGGGGGCGGTCGAGGCCGAATGGATCGACCTGGTGCAACGCGACGTCGCCGAACCCGCCCGCAAGCAAGAAATGGCGGCGTTGCGGGCTTCGGGCGATCTCGATTCCGATCCGGACGCGTTTGCGCGCGCCTGGAAGGTGGGGAGCGACGCCTTACATGTGGAACGCGAACGTCGCGCCCGCGAGGACGAGTCCAGCAAAGATGGCGCTTCCGCCGATGGCGATGCGTCCTGACCGCGCACCGGCGCGCCGAAACCCCTCCTCGCCCGAAAAAAACGAACCCTGACGCCTTGCGATATGAGGCCGGAGACCGACCGCCCATGAGCCTTCCCGCGGAAACCAAGACCAAGCCGAGCAAGACCGACGCGCCCGCCCCGGAGAAAGAAGAAACGTCCGACGGGCCGCTGCTCGACCTGTCGGACGCGGCCGTCAAGAAGATGATCAAGGCGGCCAAGACGCGCGGCTTCGTCACCATGGACGAGCTGAACAAGGTGCTGCCGAGTGAGGAATTCACCTCCGAACAGATCGAAGACACGATGTCCCAGCTGTCGGAGATGGGCATCAACGTCGTGGAGAACGACGAGGAGGCCGAGACCGAAACCGAGGAAAGCGCCGCCCGCGAAGTCGCGGTGCGCGAGGACGCCAAGCCTCCGGTCACCAATACCCGCGAAGACGCCGACCGCACGGACGATCCGGTGCGGATGTATCTGCGCGAGATGGGCTCGGTGGAGCTTCTGTCCCGCGAGGGCGAGATCGCCATCGCCAAGCGCATCGAGGCCGGCCGCGACGCGATGATCCGGGGCCTGTGCGAAAGCCCGCTGACGTTCGAAGCCATCATGGTCTGGCGCGAGGAATTGCGCAGCCAGCAGATCCTCTTGCGCGACATCATCGATCTCGAAGCCACCTATGGCGCCGAGATGGGGACCACGCCCGGCGTGGCGGCCCCGCCGACCGAGGAAGCACCCCCCGAAGCCCGCGCCGAGGGCGGCGATCCCGAGCAGGGCGAGAACGAAGACGATTTCGACGACGGCGCGGCCATCTCCATGTCCACCATGGAGGCGGAGCTGCGCGAGGGCGTTATGGCCACGCTCGATGCGATCGCGGCCGCCTTCGAGGAATTCCGCGCGCTGCAGGAAAAGCGGCTGGACTGGCGCCTGCGCGGCAAGGGCCTGCCGGCCGCGCAATCGCACCGTTACGGCGATCTGCAGGTCAACATCATCGAGGAGCTTAAAAAGCTCAAGCTCAACAACGCCCGCATCGAAAGCTTGGTCGAGCAGCTCTACGCGATCAACCGCAAGCTCTTGTCCCTCGAAGGCCGGCTGATGCGGCTGGCGGACGCCAACGGCGTGTCGCGGCTCGCCTTTCTGGAGGCTTATCAGGGCGCCGAGCTCGATCCGAAATGGGTGGAGAAGGTCAAGGACCGCTCGCGGCACTGGGCCTCTTTCGTGGCCGAGGAGCATGACGGCATCCTGGCGCTGCGCAACGAGATCGCCGCGCTCGCGCAAGAAACCGGCATGCCGATCGACGAATATCGCCGCATTGTGCACGCCGTGCAGAAGGGCGAACGCGAGGCGCGCCAGGCCAAGAAGGAGATGGTGGAGGCGAACCTCCGCCTCGTCATCTCCATCGCCAAGAAATACACCAATCGCGGCCTGCAATTCCTGGATCTCATCCAGGAGGGCAATATCGGCCTGATGAAGGCGGTGGATAAATTCGAATATCGCCGCGGCTATAAATTCTCCACCTACGCCACCTGGTGGATCCGCCAGGCCATCACCCGCTCGATCGCCGATCAGGCGCGCACGATACGCATCCCCGTCCACATGATCGAGACGATCAACAAGCTCGTGCGCACCTCGCGCCAGATGCTGCACGAGATCGGCCGCGAGCCGACGCCGGAGGAGCTCGCCGAAAAGCTCGGCCTGCCGCTCGAGAAGGTCCGCAAGGTGATGAAGATCGCCAAGGAGCCCATTTCGCTCGAGACGCCGATCGGGGACGAGGAAGACAGCCATCTCGGCGACTTTATCGAAGATAAAAGCGCGATCTTGCCCGTGGATGCGGCGATCCAGTCAAACTTGCGGGAAACGACGACGCGCGTGCTCGCCTCGCTGACGCCGCGGGAGGAGCGCGTGCTGCGCATGCGCTTCGGCATCGGCATGAACACCGACCACACGCTCGAAGAAGTCGGCCAGCAATTCTCCGTCACGCGCGAGCGCATCCGCCAGATCGAGGCCAAGGCCCTGCGCAAGCTGAAACACCCGAGCCGCTCGCGGAAATTGCGGAGCTTCCTGGATAATTGACGGCGTTCACGGCATGTTCTAGGTTTGCATCATGGTGACGATGCTTTCAGAAGTTTAAGACGCCTTGCTTGAAGCGGGCGCCAGCCAGGAAAAAGCGCGCAAGGCCGCGGAAGCAATCGCAGGCTATGAGTCACGATTCAACGGCCTCGAGAATCGTATGACGCGATTGGAAGAGCGGATAAATCTTCTCCAGTGGATGGTGGGTTTCAATATCGCATTGACGGTCGGGGTGATGTTCAAGCTGTTCTCCGCCTGAACGGGCTGCGATGACGATAAGGCTCTCCGAAACCCGTGAAGCCCTGGTGGACGCAAGGGGCGCCTGAGGCCCAGCCTTCCCCGCCTCACTCCCCTACGGTGAACTGATCATAGGCGCGCAGCGCGTCGGCGGCGTAATTGACGGAGGGGCCCCCGCCCATTTGGATGGCCACCGCGACGCTTTCGGCCACTTCCTGGCGGCTCGCGCCCGCCTTGAGCGCCCCGCGCGCATGGTAGCCGATGCACGCGTCGCAGCGCGTGGACACCCCGATAGCCAGCGCGATCAGCTCCTTCGTCTTGGCGTCGAGCGCGCCCGGCGTCTGGGCCGCGCGCGACAGCGCGCCGAACGCTTTCATCGTGTCGGGGACGAGATCGCGCAGCTTGAGGGCGTATTCGTCCACCTCCGCGATGCGGGCTTTGTAATCGTGGGTCATCCAAGGTCTCCTCAGCGTCTGGAATAGTTGAAGCTCACGCTCACCCGCTCGCCCTGCCCGGCATGGGGAGCCACTTCATGGCGCAACCAGCTCTCCCAGAGCAACAGCACGCCCGCACGCGGCTCTAGATACACAAAGCTCCTGTTCTCGCGCGCGGTCCGCGCCAGGCGCGGGGGCGCGGCCATCATCAGCGGCAGGCGCGGGTCCTCCAGCCGCAGCGCGCCCGACCCCGGCGGCGCCTCCACATAATACACGCCGCTGATGACGCTGTGGGGGTGGATGTGGCCGCTATGGGCGCCGCCCGGCGCCAGCACATTGATCCACAACGAATCGCAAACGAGCTTGCGCCCGCCCAGATCGAACCCGAGCGTTTTCGCGAACGCCTGGACGTGGGGATCGATCAGCGCCTGCAGCTCCGCGAAGGCGGGGTCGCGCCAGGCCAGATCGTTGAGCGAGGCGTAGGAGGTGTAGCCGGGGTAAAGGTTGCGGCGCGCCCATTCCCGCCCGGCCTCGTCCTCGGCCGCGATCGAGCAGCAGGCCGCGGCGAGCTCCGCGTTCAGGGCGCGCGCGCCCTTCAGCGCCTCGCGGTACAATTTGGTGACGAACAGCGTCTCGATCTCGGCCATGGCGGCGTTTTACCCGCGTTCCAGAAAACGAGAAGCCGCGAGGCTTTGCGCAAAAAAAGGCCGCCCACCCCGGGACGGGACGGGCGGCCAGACCAGCTTCGGCGCGTGAGAGGCGGGCGTGCGCGCGTCAGCGGAGCCGGGACGGGCGTGGGCGTGGGCGTGGCGCGTCCTGCCCGACACCGAGATAGTGAGGGCCCAACATGCCGCCCCCATGTCGCGCGTGCGTCGAGATTTCGCTTTCCCGTCATGACCCGAAACATTCCGCCAAGCGCGGCGCACAGGCGCCCCCCGCGGGCGGCAGCGGAAAGGGCCGCCCCCGCTTGCCACCCGCCCGCAGAAAGCTGCACACTTCACCCATGATCTCGATCCGTCCGCTTCTCGCCCGCGCCGCCGCGTCCGGCCTTGCGCTGGCGGGCGCTGTGCTCCTCGCAGCCGTCCACCCCGCCCGGGCCGCCGCGGGGGAATTCAAGGCCCGGCCCGACGCGGTGCGCGCGCATGTGAAGTTCCTGGCCGATGACCGCCTGCAGGGGCGCGAGGCGGGCTCGCCCGGCTACGATATCGCCGCCGCTTATGTCGCCGCCCAGTTCGAGGCGCTGGGGCTGAAGCCCGCCGGCGGCGCTGGCGGCTATCTCCAGCCCACCCCCCTCAGCGCCGACCGCGTCGCCAACGAAGGCCGCATTACGCTAAGGCCGAATGCGGGGGGCCGCGTGCCGCTGGTTTTCGGCGTCGATTACTTCCCCTACGCCAATCCGAGCCGCGCCCGCTTGCGCCTGGACGCGCCTTTGGCGTTCGCCGGCTTCGGCATCGTGGCCGCGGACCGCGGGCGCGACGATTACGAAGGCCTCGATGTGCGCGGCAAGATCGTGGTGGCGCTGCGCGGGGCGCCCAAGGGCTGGCAGAGCGAGGAGCGCGCCTATTACGCCTCCGCCCGGCTGAAGCGCGCCGAGGCCGCCAAGCGCGGCGCGGTGGGCTTCCTCACCGTCTACACCCCCACGACCGACCGCATCTACGGCTTCCAGCGCGCCAAGCTGGGCTGGAACGCGCTGTCGATGACGTGGGTGGGGCCGGACGGGGCGCCGTTTGAAGTGGGGCCCAGCGCCCCGGCGGCCGCCACGATCAGCCTTGAGGGCGCAAAGAAGCTTTTCGCCGGCGCGCCTACGCCGCTGGACGCGATCCTGCGGGCGGCGGAGGCCGAAAACGGCGCGCCGCCCCGCTTCGACCTGCCGATGCGCGCGCGGATCGAGGTGGACACCATCCACGCACGGGTGAACAGCGCCAATGTGGCCGGCCTGATCGAGGGGGCCGACCCGCGCCTGAAAAACGAGGTGGTCGTGCTGTCGGCGCATCTCGACCATATCGGGGTGTTGAAGGGGGTGCGCGGGGACGCGATCAATAACGGGGCGATGGATAACGCCGCCGGCGTGGCCACGCTGCTGGAGGCGGCGCGGGGCTTTGCCGAAAGCGCTATTCCTCCGAAACGCTCGATCCTGTTCCTGGCGCTGACGGCGGAGGAAAAAGGGCTGGTGGGCGCGGAATATTTCGCCCGCAACCCGACCGTGCCGAGGGAATCCATAATCGCCAACGTCAATCTCGACATGCCGATCCTCACCTACGAATTCACCGACGTGGTGGCCTTCGGGGCCGAGCGTTCGGACCTGGGCGCGATCGTCAAAGGCGCCGCCGCGCGCCTCGGCGTGGCGCTGAGCCCGGACCCGACGCCGGACGAGGGCACCTTCACCCGCAGCGACCATTTCCGCTTCGTCGAGCAGGGCGTGCCCTCGATCATGCTCGTCACCGGGGACGCCAATGGCGGGGCCGACGCCAAGCGCCTCTTCCGGGCCGAGCGCTACCACCGCCCGGGCGATGATCTGAGCCAGCCGATCCGCTATGACGTCGCCGCGAAATTCGCGCGTCTGAATTACGAGATCGCCCGCGACATCGCCGACGCGCCGCGCCGGCCGGCCTGGCGGGCGGGCGATTTCTTCGCCACCCTGTTCTCCGCGCGCGCAGCGCCAGGCGCCGCGCCTTGACCACGCCGCGCCTGGACCACCTTGACCGGCGCCGTTCGGCGCGCTCGATTACGCAGCCCGCGTCCGCGGGCGCCTTCGCGGGGCTTTCATGGACGACCTGATCGCAGGCTATGGCAGGTTCCGCGCGGAACGCTGGCCGAAACAGCGCGCGCTGTACGAGCGGCGCCTCGCCAACGGGCAGAGCCCGCGCGCGCTCGTGATCTCCTGTGTCGACAGCCGGGTGGACCCCGCGGTGCTGTTCGACGCTGCGCCCGGGGAACTCCTGGTGCTGCGCAATGTCGCCAATCTGGTGGCCCCGCCGGAGGCCGAAGACGGGCTGCATGGCGTGGGCGCGGCGGTCGAGTTCGCGGTCGAGAACCTTCAGGTCGAAATGATTGTCGTTCTTGGCCATAGCGGCTGCGGGGGCGTGGCGGCCGCCCTCGCCCCCGATCGCGCCGCAACCGGGAAATTCATCGCCCGTTGGGTCCATTTGCTCGACAGCGCGGCGGGGCGCCTGCCTGCGGATTGTGCGGATCGTCAGCGCGCGCTCGAACGGGAATCGGTGCGGGTTTCCCTGGAGCGGCTGATGGGGTTTCCGTTCGTGGCGCGCGCCTTGCAGAGCGGAAAATTGCGGCTTGAAGGCGCGGTGTTTGACATCCGCGCCGGCCGGCTGGAGCGGCTTGACCGCGAAACCGGGGTGTTTAAGGGGTTAGCGGAAACGCAGCCGTGACGTGTACGGTAAACGCTGAGTTAGCCCCATGCGGATTTAGTTTCCACATGCTATGGAAACGCCGGGGGAGCCGAGGGATGCAATGGCGGACGTTCTCCTCGTGCATGTTCGGGAAGACGGAGACATGGCCGATGGAATCGGCGGGTCTCTGGAGCGGTCGGGGCTGAAGGTCACGCGCGGCGAAAGCGTGTTTGACGTCAGCGACGACATCCCCTGCGTGCTCGTCATCTGGTCAAGAACTTCAACGCGCTCGACGATGGTGCGCGACGTCGCCATCCGCGCGCAGCGGGAGGGCAAGCTCGTCGCAGCGCGCCTGGCCGGGGCGGAGATCCCGCTCGGCTTCTCCCGCCCCACGCCCCACGACCTCTCCAGCTGGGACGGGGACCCCGACAATCCCTGCCTCGACCCCCTGTTCTTCGCCAGCGACCGGCTGGTGAGCGCGGCCCGCCTCGGGCGCGCGCCGGCGGAGGCCTCCTCCCCGCTGGCGCGGGCGCAAGCGGGCCCCGCCCCGCGCGCCGCGCCCCCGCCCCCGAGCTGGGCGCGCAGCGAGGAGCAGACGCCCGTCCGCGCCCGCCCGGGGACGAGGTGGAGATCGACT
>JANNOI010000049.1:0-92829 GCA_031398975.1 Alphaproteobacteria bacterium
ATCACCACCGCCGCCGCCGCCACGGAACCCGCCGCCTCCGCCGCCGCCGCTACGGAAGCCGCCGCCGCCACCGCCGCCGCCGCGAAACCCGCCGCCGCCGCCGCCGCCGCGATCACCGCCATATCCGCCGCCGCCTGCGCCGCTGCTGCGGAACCCGCCGCCATAGCCGCCGCCCGAGGAGCCGCCGCCGAAGCCGCCGCCGGACGAGCCGCCGCCGCCGAAGCCGCCCGGCGCGGCGTCACCGCCGCCGAAATCAGGCTCCGCCGCGCCGCGCGCGGGGCGCTTGCGCTTGTCTTTGTCCTTATCGCCGCCGCGATCGTCCTCAAACTCGTCGTCAAAGCTCATTTAGTCTCGCCCCAAGGCTCTTCCGCCTGGCCGCGAAGCCGTCGGGCGGAGCTCGACATCCTCAGCACGGTTTTTGGAGGAAGAATCACGCCGCATGCCGCGGATCACGCATTCACTGAAAAAGGCACTGTCAAAATGACGGCGTTTCAAGTTCCGTTATGCGCGAGAGCGCCTGCGGAGGCAAGGCGAAAAGGCCGCGCCTCACGCTTTGATTGGCGGTGTGCGCCGCTCGCGCGCCGCGATCAGGGCCGCCACCAGAAGAGCCCCGATCAGCTTGGAGATAATGCTCGTGGCCAGCGTGCCCGCCGCCAGCGAGCCGGGGCGCGCCAGATTGGCCCCAAACAGGAAGATCGCGGAATCGAGGGGGGCGCTCGCCGCCTGCGAGATCAGCACGCGCTGCGAGAGCGGGCGCTTCACGAAGGTATAGACCGCCCAGTCCACCAGTTCGGAGATCAGGAACGCCGCCCCGCTCGCCGCCACGATCGCCAGCGGGGTCGTCATGGTGGAAAAGAGCAGCCCCGCAAGCATCGCCAGCAAGACCCGGTGGCCGATCTCGCGCTGCGCGAAGTCGCGCACGACCAGCACCAGGCCGGTCACGATCGCCAGCGGCTGATAGGCGCCGATCCAGGGCAGATCGATCAGCGGCACCGCCGCGAAGGACCAATTGATCAGCGGCATCAGCCCCACATAGAGCGCGGTCGCGGGCTTTCGCGCCACCAGCAGCGCCAGCAACGCCGTTCCGATCAGGGGCAGGTAAAAGATCGGTTGGGCGAGGGCGGCGTGCAGGGCGGCCAGCGCGTCAAGGGCGGTTTCCATCGCCGGCGATGCTCGCCCGCCTCCAACCCCGACGCAAGGGCCAAGCTTATTCGCGGGCGTGCGGAACGCGAAGCATTTGTTTGCGTTGCCTCCCCGAGCGGCGGGCGAAGATATCGGAGGCGAACACATATGAGCGGCGTCGGCATCCTGAGTGCGATCGTAATCGGCATCCTCGCCGGTTGGATCGCGGAACAAATCACCCACCGTCAGCACGGGCTGATCACCAATCTGATCGTGGGCTTGGTAGGCGCGTTGCTGGGCGGCTTCCTGGCCGGGCTGTTGGGCGTGGACTATTCCGGCTTCTGGGGCAGCTTGCTGATCTCCACCGCCGGCGCTGTCTTGCTGCTGGTGATCTTCAGCGCCGTCCGCGGCCGACGCAGCCTTACCTGACGCATCCCCCCCGCCCGCGCCCCTGCATTGGGCGCGGGCGGGGGACGCCAAGTCCTTAAGATTTTCTGCGCGGCGGGCTGGACGGAGCGCCGCGCGCGCTTATGCGTTAGGGGGTGAGCACCTCCTTGACAGAAGCGCCGGCCACTATTCCGGCAAGCGCGCCGGGCCCTGGCGTCCCCCCTGGCGTCCCGTCGTCCGCCAGACCTGTCTTTGAGCTCGCCAATCTCGGCGTCACGTTTTCAACGCCCGACGGGCCGGTGGCGGCGGTGCGGGGCGTTTCGCTGGCGATCGCGCCGGGCGAGTGTCTGGCCGTCGTGGGCGAGAGCGGCTCGGGCAAAAGCCAGAGTTTCCTGGCCGCGTTCGGGCTGAGCGAGGCGCGCGTCTCCGGCGCGGCGCTGTTCCAGGGCGAGCCCGTGCTCGGGCTTCCCCGCAAGGCGCTTGACCGGCTGCGGGGGCGGCGCGTGGCGATGGTGTTCCAAGACCCGCTGACCGCGCTCACCGCCCATATGACCATCGGCGCGCAGATGGGGGAGGTGCTCGCTCACCATTTCGGCGTGCGCGGGCAAGAGGCGCGCCGGCGCTGCCTGGAATGGCTGGAGCGGGTGCGGGTGGGCGAGGCGCGCCGCCGCCTCGCGCAATACCCGCAAGAATTGTCGGGCGGCATGCGCCAGCGCGTGATGATCGCCATGGCGATGATGGGCAAGCCCGAATTGTTGATCGCCGACGAGCCCACCACCGCGCTGGACGCCACCGTCCAGGCCCAGGTGCTCGATCTGATCGAAGACCTGCAGCGGGAGGCGGGCGCGGCGGTGGCGCTGATCACCCACGACATGGGCGTGGTGGCGCGGCTCGCGGACCGGGTGTGCGTGCTGCGCGAGGGCGAGGTGGTCGAGACCGGCGACGTCAGGACGCTCTTTTCCGCCCCGGCCGATCCCTATACGCGCATGCTGCTGGACGCGGCTCCGAAGCTTTCCGGCCGCAACGCGCCCCCGCTGTCCGTCCCCGCGCCGCAGGCGAGCCCGGTGCTGATGGTGGAGAATCTGAAGGTCCACTACCCCTTGCCGCGCGCGGGCTTTCGCGCGCCCCGGAAAATCTTGCGCGCGGTGGACGGGGTGAGCTTTACGGTGAAGCCGGGCGAGACGCTGGGCGTGGTGGGCGAAAGCGGCAGCGGCAAATCGAGCCTCGCGCGCGCCGTGCTGCGCCTTGCGCCGGCGGCCTCCGGGGCGATCACGTTTCTGGGGCGGGGGCTCACCCGCTTCGACGCCGCCGAGATGCGCGCCGCGCGCAAGGATCTGCAGATCGTCTTCCAGGACCCCCTCGCCAGCCTCGACCCGCGGATGACGATCGCGGCCTCCATCGTCGAGCCGCTGCGCGTGTTCCGCCCGGAACTGGTGCGCGCCGAGCGCGACATGCTGGTCCGCGACGTCCTGGGCGAGGTCGGCCTCGATCCCGCGCTGATCAACCGCTACCCGCACGAGCTGTCCGGGGGCCAGAACCAGCGCGTGGGGATCGCGCGCGCGATCATCCTGCGGCCCAAGCTAATCGTGTGCGACGAGGCGGTCTCGGCGCTCGATGTCTCGATCCAGGCCCAGATCGTGCGCCTGCTGATCGAGCTGCAAAAGCGGATGGGGCTGGCGATGGTGTTCATCAGCCATGATCTGGCGGTGGTGCGCGAGATCTCGCACCGGCTGCTGGTGCTATATCTGGGACGGGCGGTGGAATACGGGCCGGCCGAGGCGATCTATGCCGATCCCCGCCATCCCTATACCAAGGCGCTGCTGGCGGCCGCGCCCGTGGCCGATCCGGCGGCCGCGCGGGCGCGCCCGCGATTGGCCCTCGAAGGGGACCCGCCGAGCCCGCTCGACACCCGCGCGGGCCTGCGCTTCCTGAAGTCTCGCCTGGTGGACAACCCCGACATCGAGCAATACCGCCCGCGGATGGTGGAGGTCGCGCCCGGGCATTTCGCCGCCGAATCTGATCTCCCCGCGCAGAACGCGGCCTGATGGAGCATCGCATGCGGGTGTGGAGGGCGTTGGTACTGGCGGTTGCGGCGGCGGCGATCGCTGCGCCCTTCGCCGGGGCGGCCCCGGTCGCCCGCCAGGAGCGCGGCAAGCTGGTGCTGGAAAACGTGCCCGAGGCGCCGGCGGCGGTGAAGGAGCGGCTTCGCCAGTACGTCAACACCCGCGCGGCGCTGTTCCAGGACTGGACGCCCGAGGGCGGCCTCCTGATCACCACCCGCTTCGGGGAGGCGGCCCAGGTGCATCAGCTCTCCCAGCCGATGGGCGCGCGCCGGCAGCGCACCTTCTATTCCGAGCCGATCGCGCTGGCCCGCGCCCGCCCGCGGGGGCAGGGGTTCATGGTGTCGAAGGACCAGGGCGGGGACGAGCTGTTCCAGGGCCTCCTGGTCGATCCCGTCAGCGGGCGCGCGCAAGCCTTCACCGAACCGGGAAGCCGCAACGAAAGCTTCGTCTGGGCCGATGACGGGCGCCGCATCGCCTGGGCGCGCGCGCTGAGGGACAGCCCCGACTACGTCATCCAGGCCGCCGACCCCTCCGATCCCGCTTCCCGGCGCACGCTGTTCGCCGGCAAGGGCCAGATCGTGCCGATCGATTGGAGCGCGGACGGGCGCTACCTGCTGTTGGGCGCATACGTCTCGATCGCCAAGAGCCGGCGGTTCGTGCTGGACGTGAACTCGGGCGCGGCGCGCGAGCTCACGCCCGAACTCTCGGTGTCCTACGAGGGCGGCGAGTTCACCCCGGACGGGCGCGCCGTGATCGTGACCAGCGACGAGGGCGGGCCGTTCCGGCGCCTCGTGCGCCTCGATCTCGCGAGCGGGGCGCGCACGCCGCTCTCGCCGCCGGGGCTGAACTGGAACGTGGAGGCCTTCGATCTCGCCCCGGACGGGCGGACGCTCGCTTATGTGGTCAATGCGGGGGGCGGGTCGACGCTGCGCCTCATCGATTTGGCGCGCGGGCGGGAGCTCGCGCCGGCGCTGCCGGCGGGCGTGATCCCGGCTTTGGGCTTCGACCCGCAAGGCAAGCGCCTCGCCTTCACCCTCGACAGCGCAACCGCCCCGGGCGACATCTGGACCTTCACGCTCAAGGACGGCGCGCTCACCCGCTGGACCGAAAGCGAAACCGGCGGCATCGACCCCAAGACTTTCGTCGCGCCGAGCCTCGTCTCCTGGCCGAGCTTCGACGGGCGCGCCATTTCCGGCTTCCTCTACGCGCCCAGGACGCCCGGCCCCCATCCCGTCGTGATCAGCATCCATGGCGGGCCGGAGGCGCAATTCCGCCCGTCCTTCTCGGCGACGATCCAATATTGGGTGAACGAATTGGGCCTCGCCGTGATCGCGCCGAACGTGCGCGGCTCGGACGGGTACGGCAAGGATTTCCTGGCGCTCGACAATGGCGTGAAGCGGGAGGATGCGGTCGCCGATATCGGCGCGCTGCTCGATTGGATCGCCGCTGAGCCCCGCTTCGACGCCCGCCGCGTGGCGGTGCAGGGGGGCTCCTATGGCGGCTACATGGCGCTGGCCTCGATGACGAAATATAATGATCGCCTGGCCGGCGGCGTCGCCGTCGTGGGCATCTCGAATTTCGTTACCTTCCTCGAGAATACGTCCGGCTATCGCCGCGATCTGCGCCGCGCCGAATATGGCGACGAGCGCGACCCCGCCATGCGCGCAGCCCTCATCGCCATGAGCCCGCTGACGCACGTCTCCAAGATCACCAAGCCCCTCTTCGTGGTTCAGGGCCTGAACGATCCCCGCGTGCCGGTGACGGAGGCCGAGCAGGTGCTCGCGGCGGTGCGGGCCAATGGCGGGGAGGCCTGGTACATGCTCGCGACAGACGAAGGCCACGGCTTCCGCAAGAAGCAGAACCAGGAGGCCCAGCGCGAGGCCGAGACGATGTTCTTCCAAAAAGTGCTCGCGGTGCGCTAAGCCGGGGCCTTGCGCGTCGATGCTGGCGTTTCCAGGGACGCGGCGCTGCTTTAGGTTCCGCCCCCATGCCCGATTCCGCCACCGCGCCCCTCCCGATCGGCTATGCCGACGTCGCCGCCGCCGCCGAGCGGATCGCGGGCGCGGTGGAGCGCACGCCGCTGCGCCGCTCGCGCACGCTCTCGGAGATCACGGGCGCCGAGGTCTGGATCAAGTTCGAGAATTTGCAATTTACCGCCTCCTTCAAGGAGCGCGGCGCGCTGAACAAGCTTTTGTCCCTCAGCGAGGCGGAGCGCCGGGCCGGGGTGATCGCGGTGTCCGCCGGCAATCACGCCCAAGGGGTCGCCTACCACGCCGCCCGCCTCGGCGTGCCGGCGACGATCGTGATGCCCCTGGGCACGCCCTTCGTGAAGGTGGAGCACACCCGCAAGCACGGCGCGCGCGTGCTCCTGAACGGGGAGACCTTCGCCGACGCCACCGCCTTCGCCTACGAGGTCAAAGGCCGCGAGGGGCTCACCTTCGTGCACCCCTATGACGACCCCCTGGTCGCCGCCGGCCAGGGCACGATCGCGCTCGAGATGCTGGAGGACCAGCCCAACCTGGACGCCCTCGTGGCGCCGGTAGGCGGAGGCGGGCTGATCGCGGGGGTGGCGGTGGCCGCCAGGCATGTGCGCCCGGAGATCGAGATCGTCGGCGTCGAGGCCAAGATGTTTCCCTCCCTCCATGCCGAGCTGCGCGGGGAGACCCCCGCCTGCGGCGGGGAGACGATCGCGGAAGGGATCGCGGTCAAGCAGGCGGGCCGGCTGCCCTTCCTGGTCGCCAAGGCGCTCGTCAAAGAGGTGCTGCTGGTGGACGAACCCCACCTCGAACAGGCGGTGACGCTCTTCTGCACGGTGGAGAAGACGATTGCGGAAGGCGCGGGCGCGGCGGGGCTCGCCGCGCTGCTCGCCTATCCCCAGCGCTTCGCCGGCAAGCGGGTGGGGCTCATCCTCTGCGGGGGCAATATCGACAGCCGCCTGCTCGCCTCGGTGCTGACGCGCGCGCTCGTCCGCGAGGGGCGGATCACCAGCCTGCGCCTGATCGGGGGGGACCGCCCGGGCCTGCTCTGGCGGGTGTCGAAGGTGATCGGCGATCTGGGCGGCAATATCATCGAGGTCGCGCACAACCGGCTAGCGCTGGACGTGCCCGCCAAGGGCGCCGAGTTCGACATCCTGATGGAGACCCGCGACGCCCAGCACACCCAGGAGATCGTCGAAGCGCTGACCCAGGTGGGCTACCCGCCGCGCCCGCTTTGAAGGCGCCGTAAATCGCGGCGGACGGGTTTTCCTGCGCCCAGAAGAGCGCTACATGGGGGCCTTGGAAAACAGGTACGGAACCGCCTTTGTCTAGCTTCAAACAGGAAACCAAATTCGGCGATCGCTTGACCGCCGCGCAGGCCGCCAAGAAGGCCGCGCTCGAGAATTTCAAGGCCAAGGCCGGCAAGGTCGATCCCGCCGCCGCCGCCGAGCGCGCGCGCATCCTCGCCGCCCGGGCCGAGCGGGAAGCCATCCGCGCCGAGCAGCGCCGCATCCAGGAAGAACAGGAGCGGGTGGCGCGCGAAGCCCGCGAGGCCGAGGAAGCCGCCGCCCGCGCCGCCGCCGAAGCGGAAGCCGCCGTCGAGACGGAGCGCCGCGCGCTTGAGCTCGCCCGCCAGAAGGAGATGCAGGAGGCCCTGCTCGCCCGCCAAAAAGCCGCGCGCGACGCCCGCTACGCCGCCCGCAAGGCGCGCAAATAGCGGGCGCACGCCCGAAACGCCTCAGGGACGCCCCAGAGACGCCTCTCAGAAGCGCCTCAGAGCGGGGGCCTCAATCGTCGCAGGTCTTGGTTTTCTGCAACACGCCGATCTGCTTCACGCGGCCGGTGTCGTTCTGAACCTCGATATAGATGTTGCGATAATCGTAGATCGTCGTCTCGAGCTGGGTAACGACGCAGGCGGGCTTCGGAAACGCCGACCGCGCCACGATCTGCTCCGAACCCGGCGCCACCCCGCGCGCGGTGTGGAAGCGGGGATCGTCGGCGATGATCCAATAGACGGTTTCGTGCGCGGCGACGGTGAGGCCGTCATAGGAATATTGCGCGGCGCTGGAGCCCGGCATGGGCGTCGTCTTGTCCGGCGTGCCCATCACGCGCAGCAGCTCCGACAGCGGCATGCCGATGCGCACCGCCCCCACCCGGACGCCGGGTTCGATCAGATTGCCGTCCAAGGGCTGGGGCGCGCCGGCGCACGCCGCACTCATGCTCAACGCCGCCCCGGCCAGCAGCGTCCGAAAGCCCTTGCCGTAAAGCGCCATGCGCTGGGCCCCCGCGGCCCCCGCGCGTTTTGTATCCAGACGATCCATCGTGGCTACCCCTGCCGTCCCGCCGTCGCCCCCCCGCGGGTGGAACACACAAGAAAGCGCGGTGCGAGTCGAGACCGCAGCGCTGTGCGGACACTGTTTTTTTGCATCTTCCGAGAGGCGGGGCGCCGCACGGCGCCGCGCTTGCGCAAAGAGCGCCCCCGCCCATAAGAGAGCCGTGCGAGTGCAGCAGCCGTTCCCGGGCGGGCGGTCAAGGAGTGGCGCATGGCCGATACGGCGTCGGAACGCGAGTTCATGGAATACGATGTCGTGATCGTGGGCGCGGGGCCCGCGGGCCTGGCCGCCGCGATCCGGCTGAAGCAACGCGCCGCCGAGGCCGGGGCGGAGATCACGGTGGCGGTGCTGGAAAAGGGCTCGGAGGTGGGCGCGCACGTCCTGTCCGGGGCGGTGATCGATCCGTCGGGCCTGAACGCTCTCTTGCCGGACTGGAAGGCTCGCGGCGCCCCGGTCGAAACCCCGGTCACGGAGGACAAATTCCTGCTTCTGGGGCCGGCGGGGTCGATGCAGGTGCCCGCCTTCCTGCTGCCGCCGCTGATGAGCAATCACGGCAATTACATCGTCTCGCTGGGCGATCTGTGCCGCTGGCTGGCGCGCGAGGCCGAGGCGCTGGGCGTGGAGATCTATCCCGGCATGGCTGCGAGCCATGTGGTCTATGACGAAGCAGGCGCGGTGGCGGGGGTGGTCGCGGGGGTTTTCGGGCTCGACAAGACGGGCGCTCCGCGCCCCGATTACCAGCCCGGCATGGAGCTGCGCGCCAAATACACCCTGATCGCGGAGGGCGTGCGCGGCTCCCTGGCGAAGACGATCCAGGCCAAGTACGACCTGTGCGCCGCCTCGCAACCGCAAAAATACGGCTTGGGAATCAAGGAGCTGTGGGAGGTCCCCGCCGCGCAGCACCGGCCCGGCCGGGTGATGCACACGCTGGGCTGGCCGCTCGACGACAAAACCGGGGGCGGCTCGTTCGTGTACCATTGGGGCGAGCGGCTGGTGGCGATCGGCTTCGTCGTGCACCTGAACTATAGCAACCCCTACCTCTCCCCCTACGACGAGTTCCAGCGCTTCAAGCACCACCCCGAGATCGAACCAATCCTGCGCGGGGGCAAGCGGCTCGCCTATGGCGCGCGCGCCATCACCGAGGGCGGCCTGCAATCGACGCCGAAGCTCGTCTTTCCGGGCGGGGCGCTGATCGGGTGTGCGGCGGGCTTCGTCAACCTGCCCCGCATCAAGGGCAGCCACAACGCGATCCAAACCGGGATGCTGGCCGCCGATGCGGCGTTCGAGGCGGTGAACGCCGGGCGCCAGCGCGACGAGCTCGAAGCCTATCCCGAGCGCTACCGCGCCTCCCCGGTCTGGGCCGATCTGCACCGGGTGCGCAACGTGAAGCCGCTTCTCTCGCGCTTCGGAACCGCGCTGGGTACGGGGTTGGGCGGGTTTGACATGTGGTGCGGGACGCTGTTCGGCGGGTGGTCCCCGTTCGGAACGCTGAAGCATACCAAGACCGATGCGGCCGCCACCGAGCCCGCGTCCAAGCACAAGCCGATCGCCTATCCGAAGCCCGACGGCGTCATCAGTTTCGACAAGCTCTCCTCGGTGTTCCTGTCCAACACCAATCACGAGGAAGACCAGCCAAGCCACCTGCAGCTCAAGGACCCCACGATCCCGATCGCGGTGAACCTGCCCGTCTATGCAGAGCCGGCGCAGCGTTACTGCCCGGCGGGGGTCTATGAGGTGCTGGGGCTGGAGGAGGGTTCGCCGCGCTTCCAGATCAACGCGCAGAATTGCGTCCATTGCAAAACCTGCGACATCAAGGATCCGAGCCAGAATATCGTCTGGGTGACGCCCGAGGGCGGGGGCGGCCCCAATTATACGAGCATGTAGACCCGCCTTGAGCCTAACAAGGCCGGCGGGTGGCGAACGCCCTTCGCGCCGGCTGGTTTAGCGCTTACGGTGCGGGGATGCCGAAATCCGTCTTCCGCGCCTCCCTCTTCCTCGCCTCCACCGCCTTGGCGCTGGGCGGCTGCGTCCAGACTGGGGCGGTCGTGGAGCGGCCGGAATGGCGCGAGCCCTCCACCATCTATGGGGAATATCTCGCGGGGCGCTACGCCGATCTCAGCCGCGACCCCGCCCGCGCATCGGACCGGTATCTGAACGCCCTGCGCGCCGCGCCCGACGATGGGGTGCTGCTGGATGGGGCGGTGGAGAGCGCGCTGTCGGCCGGGGAGGTGGCGCGCGCGGTGGAGGCGGCGCGTCTGGGCGGCGAGCGCGGCCGCGACACCCCCCTCGGGCGCCTCGCGCTCGCCTCGCTCGAACTGGCCGCGGACCGGCCGGGGGCGGCGCGGGCGGCGCTGGGATCGATCAACGGCCCTCCGTTCGACCGGCTGGCCGCGCGCATCGTCCTGGCCTGGGCGCTGGCGGGAGACGGGAAGGTGGACGAAGCGATCGCCGGCCTCGAGCCGGGCTCGGAATCGGCGCCGTTCCTGCGCCTGTTCGACTATCAGCGCGCGCTGCTGCTGGATTTCGCGGGGCGGGGGGAGGCGGCGCTGGCGGGCTATGAGCGGGCGCGACAAGGGGGCTTGCGCCTCGCGCCGGCGGCGCTCGCGCATGGGCGGCTGCTGCAGCGGCTCGGCCGGCCAAAAGAGGCGGGCGCGCTCTACCGCTCCATTCTGGAGGGCGGCCCTGACCCCTTTATCGCCGCGGCCCTCGCGAGCCTGGAGCAGGGCGGCGCAGCGCCTGCGCCCCTGCAGCGGCCCGCGCACGGCGCCGCGATCGGCTTGTTTTCGCTGGCGGGGGTGCTGATCGGCCAGATGGAGCCGGACTTCTACCTGCCTTACCTGACGCTCGCCTTCACGCTCGACCCTGACCTTGCGCCGGCGCGGCTGCTCTATGCCGAGGGCCTGCGCGAGATCAACCAGCTGGACGCCGCGCGCGCCGCGCTCGCCCCGGTGCCGGCGAGCTCGCCCGGCTTTGAGATGGCGGAGGTGCAGGCGGCCTGGATCCTGCGCCAGCAGGAGCAGAACGAGGCCGCCGTGCAAAAGGCGCGCGCGGTCGCCGCCGCCACCAACGGCAAACTCTCGCGCCTCGCCTTGGCCGACATTTTGCGCAGCCTGGAGCGCTGGCAGGAGGCCGAAGCCGCCTATCACAGCCTGCTGACCGACGCCGACGCCGAGGCCGCCAGCGATTGGCGCCTCTATTTCGCCCGCGGCGCCGCGCGCGAACGGCTGGGCCGCTGGGCCGAAGCCGAAGCCGATCTGCAGCGCGCGCTCGAGCTTTCGCCGGACCAGCCGGACGTGCTGAATTATCTGGGCTATTCCTGGATCGAGAAGGGTATGAAGCTCACCGAGGGCCTGGCGCTGATCGAACGGGCCGTCGCGCTGAGCCCGGAAAGCGGCTACATTGTCGATAGTCTTGGCTGGGCGCATTTCATGCTCGGCCAGTACGACGAGGCGGTGGAGCATCTGGAGCGCGCGGTCGAGCTCGCCCCCGAAGACCCCACCCTGAACGACCATCTGGGCGACGCCTATTGGCGCGTGCGCCGGCGCGTGGAGGCCCGCTACCAATGGAGCCGGGCGCTCTCGTTCGATCCCCCGGCCAAGGATAGGCCCGCCATCGAGGCCAAGCTCGCGCGGGGGCTGCCGGAGCCGCCGGCCCCGCGCACCGCCCGCACGGCCCCGCGTTAGCCCATGGCGGAGCCTCGCCCGTCGGCCGCGGGCGTGCGGGTGTTCGCGCCGGCCAAGATCAACCTGTCGCTGCATGTCGGGCCCCCGCGCGCGGATGGCCGCCACCCGCTGCAAAGCCTCGTCGTGTTCGCCGATGTGGGGGATTGGGTGTCCGCCGCGCCGGCGCGCGACGCCGGGGGCGCCGGGACGTTCACCGTCACCGGTCCGTTCGCCGCGGGTCTTGCGGGGGGCGGGGGGAACCTCGTGCTCTCGGCCTGGGCGGGCGTGCGCGGCGCGTTGACCGGGGTGGATGTGACGCTGGAGAAGCATTTGCCGGTGGCGTCCGGGATCGGCGGCGGTTCGGCGGACGCCGCCGCGGCCCTGCGCGCCGCCAACGCCTTCCCCGAGCCGCTAGGCCTTACGCTGGAGGCGCTGGAGGCGATCGCCGCCCCGCTCGGCGCCGATGTGCCGGTCTGCGTGCGCTGCCGCCCCGCGCGCATGGGCGGAACGGGCGAGCGTCTGGCCCCCTTCGCGCCGCCCCCGCTCCATGGGGTGCTGGCGAACCCCGGCGTGTCGACGCCCACCGGGCCGGTCTACCGCCAGTTCGACGCGATGGGTTTAGGGGCGGGCTTCGTGGAGGAGGCGGCGCCGCTTTGGCGCGACGCGGGCGAAGCGATCGCGGGGCTAAGGGCGCTGCGCAATGATCTCGAGGCCCCGGCGTGCGCGCTGGAGCCTGCGATCGGGGAGGTGCTGGAACGGCTCCGCGGCGCGCCGGAGACGCTTATGGCGCGGATGTCGGGCAGCGGGGCGACCTGTTTCGCGCTGGTAGAAGGGCCCGCGCAGGCCAAGGCGCTGGCTCTTTCCCTCGCGCAGGACCGTCCCGGCTGGTGGACGGCGCCCGTCCGGCTCGGCGCGGTTGACGGGCGCCCGGTCAGGGCCTAACCGCGCCCCATGCAGGGCGGAACGATCGCGCTTGAACTCCTCGCCGCGGCCGGCCTTGCGGGCCTCGTTGCGCTCGTGCTTTCCGGGCTCGTGGTCCTGGCGGCGATCCGGGACGCGCCGGACGGCCAGCGCAAGCTGCACAAGGCGCCGACGCCCACCGCCGGGGGCCTCGCGATTGCGGCAGGCTTCGCGGTAGCCGCGGCGGCGGCGTGCTATTGGGACGGGGCGGCCTGGGCCCGCCATTTGGAGGCCGGCGCGATCCGGGCGGCCGCGCTCGGCGCGGGCTTTTCCTTCGCCGCCTTGGCGCTTGGCTTTGTGGACGATGTGCGCCCCGTGGGGCCGCGGCTGAAATTCGGCCTGCTGGCGGCGCTCTCGATCGGGGTGGCGCTGCTGGTCGGGCGGGCGGACGCCTTGCCGCTGGGCGGGGATGTGAGCGTGCGGCTGTGGCCGATCCTTGCGGTGCTGGGCTCGGCGCTTTGGGTATTCACGCTGGTGAACGCCACCAATTTCATGGACGGCGCGCACGGCCTGTCCATGGGATCGAGCGCGATCAGTCTTGCGGGCTTGGCGGCTGCGGGTCTGATCGTGGGCGCGCCGGGCCCCGCGATGCTGGCGGCCGCCGGCGCGGGCGCGCTGTTGGGGTTCCTCGTCTGGAACTGGCCGCACGGGCGGCTGTTCGCGGGCGATTGCGGCGCCTTGTTCGTGGGCATGCTGGGGGCGACCTCGGCGCTGATGCTGATCGAGCAGGGCGGGCTTTCGCCCTTCCTTCCCCCGATCCTGTTTTTCCCCGCCCTCGCCGATGTGCTGCTGACGCTGAACTGGCGGCGGCGCACGGGGCGGCGCCTGCTGGAAAGCCACCGCCATCACGGCTTCCAGATCGCGCTCCGGGCGGGGCTCTCCCACGGCCGGGTGGCGCTCCTTTATTGGGGGGCGACGCTGCATTGCGTGCTGCTGGGCCTCTTGGCCGCATTCGGGCAGAAGGCCTCGCCTGGCGCGATCGCGGACGCGGCCGCCGCGGCCGAGGTCGGGCCCCTTGCGCTCGTCTGGACGGGGGCGGCCTATCTCGCCTCCGCCGCTCCCGTGATCGGGCTTATCGTGCTGGCGGTGATTGCGCTGCGCGTGTCGGCGCGGGTGCGGCGCTATGCGGCCGCACGCGGCCTCGACGCGGATTAGAGCCGTTCCCGAAAAGTGGTGTGCGGTTTTCGGACGAGAACGGCTCTAAACTTTAAGGGTAGAGCGGCTTTAGCCCGTTTGGGCTGCTTCAGCCCAAATGGGCGCCGCTCTGATCAATAGGCGCGCGCGACCACGAAATCGGCAAGCTCCAGGAGCGCGGCGCGGTAGGCGTTGTCCGGCGCGTCGCGCAGGGCGGCGCGGGCGGCGTTGGCGTAGGTCTGGGCCGCGTCCAGCGTGCGCCCGATGGCGTTGCGCCGGCGCAGGATCGCGAGCGCGCGCTCGAAATCGCCTTCCGTCTGCCCCCCGGCCCCCATGACGCGCCGCCAAAACACGCGCTCGTCCTCATCCTCGGCCTCGCGCGCGAACGCAACCGGCAGGGTGAGCTTGCCCTCGCGGAAATCGTCGCCTGCATTCTTGCCCATCACCGCGGCGCGCCCGCCATAATCGAGCGCATCGTCCACCAGCTGGAAGGCGAGGCCCAGATTGCGGCCATAGGCGGCGAGCGCATCCGCCGGCGGGCCGGGGCGGCCCGCCGCCATCGCGCCCACCCGGGCGGCGGCGGCGAAGAGGGCTGCGGTCTTGGCGTCGATGATGGCGAGGTAGCGGTGGATCGTGGCGTCGGCGTCATTGGCGGCGGCCAGCTGCATCACCTCGCCCTCGGCGATGATCGAGGCCGCCTCCGACAGCACGCCCAAGGTGGCGAGATCGCCGGCTTCGACCATCAGCGTGAACGATTTCGCGAACAGAAAATCGCCCACGAGCACGCTCGCCGGATTGCCCCAGACGCGGTTGGCGGCCTTCTTGCCGCGCCGCAGGTCCGATTGATCGACGACGTCGTCATGCAGCAGGGTGGCGGTGTGGATGAACTCGACCGCCGCGGCGAGCTTGCGCGCGGCGTCCCCCCCGCCGCCGAACATGCGCGCCGCCGCTAGCGTCACCATCGGGCGAATGCGCTTGCCGCCAGCATCGATCAGATAGCTCGCGAGATTGGGGATAAGGCCCACGGGGCTCGACATGCGCTCGTGGATCACGGCGTCCACGGCCTGCATATCTTCCCGCACCAGCCCGGCGAGCGCCTCCGAGGCGTCCCGCGGGCCAGATCCGGCGACCGCGCGCGTGCTCAATTCCGGGGCGGCGCCGACTGACACGCGTGCTTCAAGCCTCATGCAGCATGCTAAAGACCATGGGTTTTAGCCGGGCGGGGGTCAAGCTTGGCGGACCATGCGCCGCACCGGAGCGCCATGCGCGGAGGCTCACCTGGACGACCTTGAAAGCCTGATCACCGAGGACGCGTTTCTCGACGGGCGGGTGCGGGTGCGCCAGCCCGCGCACGGCTACCGCGCCGGCGCCGATTCCATTCTGTTGGCCGCCGCCGTTTCCGCCCCGCCCGGCGCGCATCTGATGGAGGCGGGGTGCGGGGCGGGGGCGGCGTTGCTGGCGGCGGCGGTGCTGTGCCCGAAGGTGCGCTTCACCGGCGTGGAGCGGGAGGCCGATATGGCGGAACTGGCGCTGCGGAACGTGGCGGCGGCCGGGCTCCAGGACCGCGTGCGCGTGCATACCGGGGACGCGCTGAAACCGGGGCCGAGCTTCGACGGCGTGTTCTTCAACCCGCCCTTCGATTTGGAAGGCGAAAGCCCCGCGCCGCATCCCTCCCGCCGCTACGCCTATCAGAGCGACAGCCCCATCGAGGTCTGGATCAAGGCCTTCTCCAACCGCCTCTCGGGCGGGGCGGCGCTGACGCTGATCCACCGCGCCCACCGGCTGGGGGATATTCTCACCGCCCTGTCCGGACGCCTCGGCGGGGTGCAGGTGTTTCCGATCCGCCCGCGGGCGCAAGCGCCGGCCAAGCGGATCCTGGTCCGCGCCGTCAAGGGGGCGCGCGCGCCGCTGCAGCTCCTCAAGGGCCTCGATCTGCACGAGGGCGGGGCGGAAAAATTCACCCCTGAGGCCGAAGCGGTGTTCCGAGGGGAGAAGCGTATTGAATGGGCCCCGCGCGACGCCCAAGGGGCGGCTTGATCCTGCGCGCGCCGCCCTCTACCCAAGGCGGCTCTGGGATCGAAGGCCGCTATGGGATCGACGCCGCCATGACCTCCGCGCCACAATGACCCTCGCCCCAAAATGAGCCCCGCGCCAAACCGGCCCGCCGGGGGGGCGCCGGCGCCTGTCCGGTGCTTCCAGGACGTGATCGCGACGCTGCAGGCCTATTGGGCGCGGGAGGGGTGCGCGATCCTGCAGCCCTATGATTTGGAGGTGGGCGCGGGCACGCTGCATCCGGCCACGACCTTGCGCGCGCTGGGCCCCAAGCCCTGGCGGGCCGCCTACGTCCAGCCCTCGCGCCGGCCCAAGGATGGGCGCTACGGCGAAAACCCCAACCGGCTGCAGCACTATTACCAGTTCCAGGTGATCCTGAAGCCCAACCCGCCGGACCTGCAGGACCTCTATGTCGACAGCCTGCGCGCCATCGGCATTGATCCGCTGCTGCACGATATCCGCTTCGTCGAGGACGATTGGGAGAACCCGACGGTGGGCGCGTGGGGGCTGGGCTGGGAGGTCTGGTGCGACGGGATGGAGGTGAGCCAGTTCACCTATTTCCAGCAGGTCGGCGGGCTCGACGTCCAGCCGGTCTCAGGGGAGCTGACCTACGGGCTCGAGCGGCTGGCCATGTACGTTCTGGGCCAGGACCGGGTGTACGACATGCCCTTCAACGACCCTCAAAGCCCCTATCCGCTCACCTATGGGGACGTGTTCCTGGAGAACGAGCGGCAACAATCGCGCTTCAATTTCGAGCTTTCGGACCCGGAGATGGCGCTGCGCTGGTTCGCCGACGCCGAAGGCCAGGCGCGCCGCCTGCTGGCGGCCGGGTGCGTGCTGCCGGCCTATGATTACACGCTGAAGGCCTCGCACCTGTTCAACCTGCTGGATGCGCGCGGGGTCGTTTCGCCCACCGAGCGGCAAAGCTTCATCGCCCGCGTCCGCGACCTCGCCAAGGGCTGCGCCGGCGCCTGGGTGGGATTGAGCGCTTCGCCCGCCCCCGACGGGCCCCGGGGCGGGTGATGCAGCTCCTGCTCGAGTTCTTCTGCGAGGAAATCCCTGCGCGCATGCAAAAGCGGGCGGAGGAAGATCTCGCGCGCCTGCTGCTGGAACAGTTCGAGCGGGCGGGCTTTGCGGGCCTTACCGCGCGCACCTATTCCGGCCCGCGCCGCCTGGCGGCGGTGGTGGAGGGCCTCTCCGCGCGCGCGCCCGACACCGCGGAGGAACGCAAGGGCCCCCGCGTGGGCGCGCCGGCGGGCGCGGTGCAGGGCTTCTTGAAGGCTGCGGGGCTCGCCGCGATCGAAGAGGCCGAGATCGTGGCCGATCCCAAGGGGGATTTCTACCGCGCCAAAAGCCTCAAGAAAGGCCAGCAAACTACTGAAATAATTGCTCAAATCGTGCCCCAGATCGCCAAGGCCTTCCCCTGGCCCAAGAGCATGCGCTCGGGCGGATCGGACTTCGTCTGGGTGCGGCCGCTGCGCGGGATCGTGTGCGTGTTCGACGGGGCGGAGGTGGCGTTCGAGGTGGGCGGGGTGCGCTCCGGCGCGTACACGCAGGGCCACCGCTTCCACGCGCCGGGGGCGATCCGTGTTAACCATGCCGGGGAATATCTGGCGAAGCTCGAGCGTGCTTATGTGCTGGGCGATCGCGAGCGCCGCCGGGCCTCCATCCTCGACCAGGCCGAGCGGGCGTGCGCGGAGCGGGACTTGCGGCTGGCGGCCGATGCGGGCCTGCTGGAGGAGGTGACGGGGCTGGCGGAATGGCCGGTCGTGATCCTCGGGGACATGGATCCGGCTTTCCTAGACCTGCCCGGCGAGGTGATCCGGCTGACCATGCGCACCCATCAGCGCTATTTCGCCGTCCGCCAGGCTGAGAGCGACACGCTCGCGCCCCATTTTCTGACGGTGGCCAATATCGAAGCTTCCGACGGGGGCGCAGCGATCGCGGCCGGCAATGGGCGGGTGCTGTCGGCGCGGCTCAACGACGCCCGGTTTTTCTGGGACGGGGACCGCGCGCTCGCGCTCGGCGCCCCCGCGCGGGTGGAGAAGCTCAAAAAGATCGTGTTCCACCAGCAGCTCGGATCGGTCTGGGACAAGGTGGAGCGGGTGCGGGCGCGGGCGGCGGGTCTGTGCGCCGCCACCGGCGCCGATCCCGCGCTGGTGGACCGGGCGGCGCTCCTGATGAAGGCCGACCTCGTCACCGAGACGGTGGGGGAATTCCCCGAATTGCAGGGCCAGATCGGACGGCTGCTGTTCCTGGCGCAATCGACGGGCGCGGACGCAGGCGCCGAAAGCATCGCCGCCGCGATCGAGGATCATTACCGCCCGCTGGGCCCCAGCGACCGCGTGCCGGAGGACCCCGTCGCCCTCACGCTCGCCCTGGCGGACAAGCTCGATACCCTCACCGCCTTCTGGGCGATCGGGGAGAAGCCTACCGGCTCGAAAGATCCCTACGCGCTGCGGCGGGCGGCGCTGGGATTGGTGCGGATCGTGCTCGAGAGCGGGGTGCGCCTGCCGCTGGCGCGCCACACCGGGGACCCCGACCTCACCGCCTTCCTGCTGGAGCGCCTGCGCAACCATCTGCGCGAGCAGGGCGCCCGGCATGACGTGATCGAGGCGGGCCTGGCCCCAGGCCCGGTGGCGGGCGAGGCGGATGACGATCTGGTGCGCATCGCGGCGCGGGTGGCGGCGGTGGCGGCGTTCCTGGCGCGCGCGGACGGGGCCGATCTCCTGGCGGGCTATAAGCGCGCGGCCAACATCCTCGCGGCGGAGGAAAAGAAGGGCAGAGGCTTGGCCCCTGAAGTGGCGGCTGCGGGGGTGAACGCCGCTCTGCTGCGCGAGCCCGCGGAACGGGCCCTGCATGCAGCGCTTTCAGAGGCGGCGCCAAAGGCGGCCGCGGACGCGGGCGCGGAGCGTTTTTCTGCGGCGATGGAGGCCTTGGCGGGTCTGCGCGAGCCGCTGGACCGGTTTTTCGAGGCGGTGCTCGTCAATGCCGAGGAGGCGGGCTTGCGGGCCAACCGCTTGTTGCTTTTGACCCGAATTCGTGCCGCCCTCGCGGCGGTGGCGGACTTTTCTCAGATCGAAGGCTAGGGGCTGACATGAGCGTTCACCCGATCGCAGGCGCGACCCAATGGGTATATTCCTTCGGCGCGGGCGGCTCCGACGGCGACGCCTCGATGAAGAACCTGTTGGGCGGCAAAGGCGCCAATCTGGCCGAAATGAGCAAGCTCGGCCTGCCCGTGCCGCCGGGCTTTACACTCAGCACCGAAGTCTGCACCGCGTTCTACGCGCTCGGCCGGGCTTATCCCGAGGGGCTGGAGGCGCAGCTCAAGGCGGGGCTCGCCCGGATCGAGGACGAAGTCGGACGCCGGTTCGGGGACGCGGGCGCCCCGCTGCTCGTGTCGGTCCGGTCCGGCGCGCGCGCCTCCATGCCGGGCATGATGGATACGGTGCTTAACCTCGGCCTGAACGATCAGACCGTGGAAGGCCTCGCCGCCCAGGCCGGGGACCGCCGCTTCGCGTTCGACAGCTATCGCCGCTTCATCCAGATGTATTCCGACGTCGTGCTGGGCCTCGATCACGGCGTGTTCGAGGAAATCCTCGGCGCCTATAAGGAGGCCCAGGAGCTTCGTCTGGACACCGATCTTCAGGCCACGGATTGGGAGCATATCGTCAGCGAGTTCAAGCGCGCGGTGGAGCGCGAGCTCGGCAGGCCGTTCCCCGGCGATGTGCACGAGCAATTGTGGGGCGCGGTAGGGGCGGTGTTCACGAGCTGGATGAACGAGCGCGCCAAAGTCTATCGCCGGTTGAATGACATTCCCGAAAGCTGGGGCACGGCCGTGACCGTGCAGGCGATGGTGTTCGGCAATATGGGCGAGACCTCGGCCACCGGCGTCGCCTTCACGCGCGATCCCTCTACCGGGCGCAAGGCCTTCTATGGCGAGTTTCTGATCAACGCCCAGGGCGAGGACGTGGTGGCCGGCATCCGCACGCCCAAGCCGATCACCCGCGCCGCGCGCGAGGAGATGGGCGAGGCGGGGCTTTCAATGGAAGAGGCGCTGCCCACCGTGTACGGACAATTGCGGGACGTCTACCAGCGCCTCGAAGCCCATTACCGCGATATGCAGGACATCGAGTTCACGGTCGAGCGCGGCAAACTCTGGATGCTGCAGACCCGCGCCGGCAAGCGCACCGCGAAGGCCGCGCTCAAGATCGCCGTGGATATGGCGAGCGAAGGCCTGATCAGCGAGGCCGAGGCGGTGGAGCGCATCGATCCCGCCTCGCTCGACCAATTGCTGCACCCGACCATCGCCCCCGGCTATGTGCGCGACGTCCTATGTCTGGGCCTGCCGGCCTCGCCGGGCGCGGCGGTGGGGCGGGTCGTGTTTGACTCCGAGGAGGCGGTGGAGCGGGCCGGCCGCGGCGAGGACGTGATCCTGGTGCGCGACGAAACCTCCCCGGAAGACATCCACGGCATGCACGCCGCCCGCGCCATCGTGACCGCGCGCGGGGGCATGACGAGCCACGCCGCGGTGGTGGCGCGCGGCATGGGCAGGCCGTGCGTGTCCGGCGCGGGGGAGATCCGGTTCGATCGCGCCGCGGGCGCGTTTATCGTCCGTGGACGGACCATCCGCAACGGCGATCTCATCACCGTGGATGGATCGAAGGGCGAAGTCATGGCCGGCGCCGCCCAGATGCAAGAGCCCGAACTCAGTGGCGATTTCACCACCCTGATGGCCTGGGCCGATGCGGCGCGCAGGCTCAAGGTCCGCACCAACGCCGAAACGCCCGAGGACGTGCGCACCGCCAAGCAATTCGGCGCCGAAGGCGTAGGCCTGTGCCGCACCGAGCACATGTTCTTCGACGCCGACCGCATCGCTGCGGTGCGCGAGATGATCCTGGCCGAACGCGTGGAAGGCCGCCTCGCGGCGCTGGCGAAGCTGCTGCCATTCCAGCGCGCCGACTTCAAAGCCATATTCGGGATCATGGGGGCGCTGCCCTGTACGATCCGCCTGCTGGATCCCCCGCTGCACGAGTTTCTGCCGCAAACCGAGGCCGAATGCGCGGACGTGGCCGCCGCCACCGGGCTCGATCCCCGTGCGCTCCTCGCGCGCGCGCGCGAATTGCACGAAGTGAATCCGATGTTGGGCTTCCGGGGCTGCCGCCTCGCGATCGCCTTTCCGGAAATCTACGAGATGCAGACGCGCGCGATCTTCGAGGCCGCGCTCGATCTCCTCGCCGAGGGGGGGCCTGCGCCTGCGCCCGAGATCATGATCCCGTTCGTCATCGCGCGGAAGGAATTGGCCGAGATCAAGGGCCGGGTCCACGAGGTGGCGGAAGCGGTGTTCGCCGAGCGCGGGGCGCGCCTTTCCTATCTGGTCGGGACCATGATCGAATTGCCGCGCGCGGCGCTCCGCGCGGGCGAGATCGCGGAGGAGGCGGAATTCTTCTCCTTCGGCACCAACGACCTGACCCAGACGACGCTCGGGGTCTCGCGCGACGACGCCGGCAAGTTCCTGGGAACCTATGTCGACAAGGGCCTCCTGGAAAAAGACCCGTTCGTGTCCATCGATCGCGAGGGCGTGGGCGAATTGGTGGCGATGGCGGTGGCGCGCGGGCGGGCGACGCGTCCCGCGATCAAGCTGGGCATTTGCGGCGAGCATGGCGGGGACCCCGCGAGCGTGCATTTCTGCGCCGAGGCCGGCCTCGATTACGTGTCCTGCTCGCCCTACCGGGTGCCGATCGCCCGGCTGGCCGCCGCGCAGGCCGCCCTCCAACTGGCCCGCCGCGCCGCGGGGACCGGCCCGGAAAAGGGAGACGGCTGATGCGGTTGCACGTCGCTGGATTGGTTGCAGGGCTCGCATGCTGCGCCTCCGCGTGCGTCAGCCTGACGCCGCAGGTGAGGACCGAGCGCGAGCTTCTGGAGGCGGACCGCGCATTCTCCGCCCTCTCGGCCCGTGCGGGGATGGCGGCGGCGTTTACGGCCTATATCGATCCGCGCGACGGCGCGTTGATCCAACCCGGCGTGTTCGCCGAGGGGGCGGGGCCGCTGGCGGCCGCACTCGCCGGGGCGGGCCCGGACCTCATGCTCGTGTGGGAGCCCGATCGGGCGTTGGCTTCGCTGGCCGGTGATCTGGGCGTCACCACGGGGCGGTTCACACGGACGGTGAACGGCGCGGTGGACGGACGAGGCCGCTATGTCAGCGTCTGGCGTCGCGACGCCGCCGGCGCCTGGAAGGTGGTGATGGAGATCGGCAACACCGACCCGCCCGGAACGCCCGTCCCCGCCCCCGCGGCAAGCCCGGCGCCGGCGCCCGCCCCCCGGCCCGCGCCGATTGCGCCTCCGCCCGCCACGGCGAGCCGCGGGGAGCCCCAGCCGCTCACGCCGCCGCCCTCTGCGCCCTCTTCTACGCCCCAGACCGGGACCGTGGGCCGCGAACCGGTGTTCTGACGCTCAGCCGGCGAAGCCGCCCTGCGCCAAGAACGCTAATTCCTCCGGCGTGCTCTCCCGTCCCAGCGCCGCGTTGCGATGGGGGAAGCGCGCGAAGCGGGCGATGATCGTGCGGTGGAGGTGCGCATAGGCCAGCGTCTTTTCGTCCCCCAAGGCCGCGATGAGCGCCACCGCGCGCTCCTGGTCGCGCAGATCCTCGGAATGCTCGAACGGGAGATAGAAGAAGAGGCGCAGATCCGGCGGCGTCGCCTCATCGAAGCCGGCGGCGAGGGCGGCCTCCGCCTGGCGGCGCGCCAGGCCGTCGGTCGCATAGGCGTGGGGGGAGCGGCGATAGAGATTGCGCGGCATCTGGTCGAGCAGCAGCACCAGCGCCAGCGCGCCTTCGGCCGTCTCCGCCCAGTCCGAAAGCTCGCCCCGGGCGGCGCGGTGATGGGCGGCCTCGAACGCCGCGCAGCGCGCGTCGAAGGCCGGATCGGCGCCGAACCAGGCCTCGGCCCCCGCCGCGCGCCAAAACGCGAGGAGATCGCTCGTGCTTGCGTTCATGGAATAAGCTCCGTCTTTTGGCGCCTTGCTTGACGCCTGGATCAAAACCGGGTCGATAGCGCCCTTTCAACGCCGCAGCCTTTAGCGCGGCGGCGGCCGGGGGGCCCGGCCGGGCGGAGCATGTCATGCGGGTGTATTACGATCGCGACGCGGATTTGGGGCTGATCCTCGACAAGAAGATCGCCGTGATCGGTTACGGGAGCCAGGGGCACGCGCACGCGCTGAACCTGCGCGATTCCGGCGCCAAGGACGTGGTGGTCGCGCTCAAGGCCGGCTCGCCCAGCGCCGCCAAGGCCAAGGCGCAGAACTTCACCGTGGTGAGCGTCGCCGAGGCGGCCAAGAACGCCGATATCTTGATGGTGCTCGCGCCCGACGAGGTCCAGGCCGATCTCTACGCCGCCGAGATCGCCCCCCAGATCGCGGCCGGGGCCGGCAAGACGCTGCTGTTCGGGCATGGCTTCAGCGTGCATTTCAACCTGATCGCGCCGCCCGCCTCGGTGGATGTGGCGATGGTGGCTCCCAAGGGCCCGGGCCACACGGTGCGCGGCGAATACCTGAAAGGCGGGGGCGTGCCGTGCCTGGTGGCGGTGCACCAGAACCCCTCCGGGCGCGCGCTGGAGACGGCTTTGGCCTATGCGTCCGGCCTCGGCGGGGGCCGCGCGGGCATGATCGAGACCAATTTCCGCGAGGAGTGCGAGACCGATCTGTTCGGCGAGCAGGTGGTGTTGTGCGGCGGGCTGGTGGAGCTGATCCGCGCCGGGTTCGAGACGCTGGTGGAAGCCGGCTACGCCCCGGAAATGGCCTATTTCGAATGCCTGCACGAGGTGAAGCAGATCGTCGATTTGATCTATGAAGGCGGCATCGCCAACATGAATTACTCGATCTCCAACACCGCCGAATATGGCGAATACGTCACCGGCCCGCGCATCGTCACCCCCGAGACCAAGGCCGAGATGAAGCGCGTTCTCGCCGATATCCAGGCCGGCCGGTTCGCCCGCGACTGGGTGCTCGAAAACCGGGCCGGCCAGCCGAGCTTCAAGGCCATCCGCCGCCGCGCCGGCGAGCACCAGATCGAGGAAGTCGGCGCGAAGCTCCGCGCGATGATGCCCTGGATCGGCAAGAACAAGCTCGTCGATCAGGCCAAGAACTAGAGCCCCGATCCGACAGAGTCGGATCAGGGCTCTAGATATTTGTTTGGTCGCATTTTCTGACGATGAACCGGCGTCCACTTCATCGGAAAATGCGCTGGCTCGGCTTACAGTTCAACCGTCTGGCGGTCGTCGAACGGGGTCCAGCGGGCGGGCGCCGCGCGGCGCCGGCACGGGCCAGTAAAGCGGAGGCTCGACGCGCGCCGCCGGTCCGGGCCGAAAAACGCCCCGCCCTCCACGAAGGGGCGCCGGTCGTTCATCGCGCGGGTCACGTGCAGCGCCAAGCTTTGCGCTGAAATCGGCTTGGCCAGGACGGAATGGGCGCCGGCGTCGCGCGCCTGCGCCACCCGGTCGCGGTCGGCGTGGCCGGTCATGATGATGATCGCCATGCAGCGATTGACGGTGTTCTCGCGCCGGCGCACCTCCCGCGCGAGGTCGACGCCGCTCATCTGCCCCATGACCAGATCGGCGATCAACAGGTCCACCGCGCCCGCCCCGATCAGGTGCAGCGCCTCCTCTGCACTGCCCGCCTCCTGGCACCGCCCGGCCCCCATGGCCTGCAAAAGCGCCCGGACCAGGAAACGCATCTGGCTGTTGTCGTCCACGATCAAGAGGCGGCGGGCGGCGAGCGCTCTGAGGGTCAAACCGAGATCCTTGCACATAAGCGGCCAAAGAAGGATGCGGTCGCCCACAATCCTCACCAGGCACAGCTCGTGCCGGAGTCAGGTAAAAACAAAATGAATAGCGCGCGATCACTAAGACCTAGGCCCGTCTAGCTTGCCGCGGCGAGCCTCCTCCAGCTTTCGTCGGCCTATATACCTGTAATTGTATAAGTCGGAACTAGAACCTAGACGTGTAGCGCGGCTATAGCGCGCGGCGGGTTTGTCGCGCCCGATGGAAGGCTTATCGTGGCCGGCGCGCGTCAAAGAGGCGGGGATGGACGAGGTCGAGTGTGTCGTGGTCGGGGCGGGGGTGGTGGGGCTTGCGGTCGCGCGCGCGCTCGCGCGGGCCGGGCGGGAAGTGCTCATCCTGGAGCGGGAAGGCCATTTCGGGTCTGGAATCTCCTCGCGCAACAGCGAGGTGATCCATGCGGGCCTCTATTATCCCAAGGGCTCGCTGAAGGCTGCGTCCTGCGTCGCCGGCAAGCACGCGCTCTACCGCCATTGCGTCGATTACGCCGTGCCGCACCGCCGCTGCGGCAAACTGATCGTGGCGAGCGACCCCGCCCAGGCCGGCGCGCGGGACGGGATCGCAACGGCGGCCGCCGCCAACGGGGTGGACGATCTGGTCTGGCTCACCGGCGCCGAGGCCCGGGCGCTCGAGCCCGAGCTTGCGGCCGCGGCGGCGCTATTGTCCCCCTCCACCGGCATCATCGACAGCCACGCCTTCATGCTCTCCCTCTTGGGGGACGCCGAAGCGCACGGGGCGATGATCGCGTACGGGGTCGCCGTGACGCGGTTCGCGGTGGAAGCACGCGGGATCGCGGTGAGCGTGGCCGGCCAGGAAGGCCCTGCGCTGCGCTGCCAGATCGTGATCAATTCCGCGGGCCTTCACGCGCCCGCGCTCGCGCAGACGTTCGAAGGCTTCCCCCAAGCCCTTGTCCCGAAAGCCTATTACGCCAAGGGCAGCTATTTCGCCCTCGCCGGGCGGTCCCCGTTCCAGCGCCTCATCTATCCCATCCCGGAGCCGGGCGGCCTGGGCGTGCACCTGACGCTCGATCTGGGCGGGCAGGCGAAATTCGGTCCCGACGTGGAATGGGTGGAGGAGCCGCTGGACTATGACGTCGATCCGGCCCGCGGCGACCGGTTCTACGCGGCGGTGCGCGCCTATTGGCCGGGCCTGCGCGATGGCGCCCTCAGCCCCGCCTATGCCGGCGTGCGGCCGAAGATCGCCGCACGCGGCGCGCCAGACGCCGATTTCCTCGTGCAAGGGCCAGCCCAGCACGGCGTTCCAGGCGTGGCGCATCTGTTCGGGATTGAAAGCCCGGGCCTCACCGCTGCTTTGGCCCTGGGCGATCACGTGGCGGGCTTGTTCAGCTAGAGGAGGCGTCGCGGTTCGGGTCGCGGCGGCTGCCGGAGGCTTCGCCTCCCTTGCGCCCCGCCTGGGCGGCGAGTTCACGGTTCTGGCTGAAGCTGCGCGCTTCCGGGGCCACGCTCTGCCCGCCCTTGCGCCCGGCCTGGGCGGCGAGCCCGGGGTCCTGAGAGAAGCTGCGCTTCTCGGGCGGCACGCTCTGGCCGCCCTTGCGGGCGATCTCGCGCTGTTTTGCGTCATCCATCGAGGCGAACCCGCGGTTCGATCGCGGTGCGGATATGTTCTCGGCCATCCTTCACTCCTAAGGCCGCCATAGCCAGGCGCCTGCAGAGTGAATCAATAAAGCCAGCTCCTTGTTCCTGCGGGCCGATGCATTCTTTGACGCAGAGCCCTGGGGGCGAACGCCTCCGCCCGCCCCCAGGCGCTGCTCAGCGTGCGAACAGCCCCGCCCAGCGCGGCCGCGCCCGCTCTTTCCAGGCGCCGCGATGATAAAGGTCGGAGACGATCAGCGGCGCGACCGTCGTCGCCTCGGCGAACACCATCTGCTCATAGGTCGTGTCCACCTTGCCCCAGGAGCAGGCCTCCTTGAGCGTCGAGGAGGAGCACGCGCCGTCGCGGACATCGGCCACGGTGATCTGGACGGCGTATTTGTGCATCTCCGCCTCCTGGCCGAGGATCTCCGCGCAGACGACCGTGTCCTGGGCGAAATTCTTCGGCACGCCGCCCCCGATCATGAACAAAGCCGTGGTCCCGGCCTTGATCTTGACGTCCGTCAGCTCGCGGAAATCGGCGATCGAATCGATCGTCAGATAGGGCTTGCCGGCCTTCGCCCGCTCCACCTGGTGCTTGACGAGGCCGAAGCCGGCCGAGCTGTCGGTGAAGGCGGGGCAGAAGATCGGGACGCCCTCGGCATAGGCGGTCTCGATCAGGGAGCCTTGCTTCTTCGCATTCCCCCCCGCCAGCCACTTGCCCATCTCGAAGATGAACTCGCGGGAGGAATAAGCGCGCGGCTCGAGCGAATCGGCGATTTCCTTGATCACGTGGTCGCAGGTCTGCAGCTCTTCTTCATCGATGAAGGTGTCGTAGATACGATCGATGTAGAGGTCGCGCAGGATGCGGTCGTCGGGGATTTCCGGGGCCTGGTAATGCTTGAAGCCCAGCGCCTCGAAGAAATCCATATCCACGATCGAGGCGCCGGTGGCGACCACCGCGTCCGCCATGCCGTAGCGCACCATGTCCCGCCACACATGCATGCACCCCCCCGCCGAGGTCGAGCCCGCGAGCGTCAGCCACACGGAGCAGCCCTTGTCCTCCAGCGCCAGGTTGAGGATTTCCGCCGCGCGCGCGGTGTCGCGCGAGGTGAAGCTCATCTTGCGCATGTTCTCGATGATCGCGCGGCCGTCGAAGCTGGCGATATCGACGTGCTCGACTGGCCGGGAAAGCAGCTCGGCCTTGCGGTTGTCGCGGGCAGGGGCGTCGGTCATTGCTCTGTTCCTTCTCAACATCGGCGGCGTCGAAAGAACTGGGGCCCCCGCGGACGCTCCGCCGCACGCGAGGGAAAGGCGTTAGCTTATTTCCGTGGTCTTTTGCCCCGGCGGCGCGCGTCGAGCTTCACGACGCCCGCGTCCATCGGGGCGGCCTCGGGCCGCTCCTCAAACATCGAGGCCCATGGCGCATCGCCGCTCCGGACGAGTGTGGTCTCGCCGAAGCCGTTGAAGCGGGTGCCCATGGCCACGCCATACGCGCCCAGCATGCCGATCTCGATCAAATCCCCCTCGCGCACGTCCGAGGGCAGCAGGAAGGGGCCTTGGGCCGCATCCAGGCTGTCGCAGGTGGGGCCGTAGAATTTGAACGGGGCGGGCAAGGCGTGCGAAGCGCGCAATAGCTTGACCGGAAACGGCCATTTCACATGCGTGGCGTCGAACAAATTGCCATAAGCGCCGTCGTTCAGATAGAGCGCGCCGTCCTTGCGCAGTTCGACCCGGGTCACGATCGAGCCGGCTTCCGCCACCAGCGCGCGGCCGGGCTCAGCCCACAGCTCCGCGTTCTGGGCCACGAGCATCTGCTCGAAGCCTTCCGCCACCGCGTCCATATAGGCGCCCATGGGCGGGGGGGTCATGCCGGGATAGAGCGCGGGGAAGCCCCCGCCCACGTCTACGATGTCCACCACCACGCCGGCGCGGATGATGGCGCGGTTGGCCTCCGCGATCGCGGCCTTGTAGGCCAGCGGGCGCATGCATTGGCTGCCCACATGGAAGGACACGCCCATCGGCCCGTCCGTCGCCTGGCGGGCGCGGCGCAGCAGAGCGGGCGCCGCGAGCGGATCCGCGCCGAACTTCTGCGCCAGCGGCAGCGAGGCCCCCTCGTTCGAAACCGCAAGGCGCACGATGAGCGTGAGGTCCTTCGCGTGGCCGGTTTCTTCGAGGATCTTGTCGAGCTCGGCCTCGGTGTCGAACACGAACGTGTCCACGCCCAGGGCGTGATAGGCCGTGCGGATGGCGCGGCGGCTTTTCACCGGGTGCATGAAGGCGATGCGCGCTTCTGGGAAGCGTTCCCGCACCAGCGTAGCCTCGGCCTCGGAGGCGACGTCGAAGCCGCGGATCCCGCCCGCCCACAGCGCGTCGAGCGCCCAGGGCGAGGGGTTGGCCTTCACGGCGTAGAACACCGCGCCGGGAAAATGATCCTGGAACCAGCGCGCCGCCGCCTCTACGCGGTGCGGACGCGCGATCGCCACCGGCCCTTCGGGCTGGCGCGACGCGAGTTCCAGGGGCGATTGGACAAAGTCCATACCGGCCTCCCAAATCAAAGCGGAGCGCCCCTTCCGGAAGCGAGACCGCGATTTCAACCCAGGCCGGCGTTAGTCGGACATGCTGACTGTCAGGTCCGCACCCTACGCCGCTGGTCCTTCTTGGGAGAAAGAGGCGGAGCTTACGCCGGGGATCAAAGCCGATCCCCATCGTGGCCTGGGCCGAGGGAGCGTTAGTGGACGCTGTTTCCAGGTCCGCCGGTAAGCGCGACATATGGGAAGGGGCCGGCGATGTAAAGAGGCCAAAGGGTTAACCTTTCGGCGGGTTCCTGCGGGGGCCGCCTTCCTCTATGCCCAAGCTGGCGGTGGCGGAGGCGGTGCATGGACGGCGGCGGCGGCGGCGCGCGGCGCCTTGTTCTGGTGTCGAACCGGCGGCTCGATGACGTCCGCAGCGGCAGCGGCGCGTATCTGCGCACCTTCCTGGAGGCCGCCCGCGCCGAGGGGTTCACGATCACGCTGCTGATGGCGCCGTCCACGGCGTTCGGCAGCCGGCCCTTTGCGCGCGTCGCGCCCGAGATTGCGGCCCTGGCCGCGCCCGTCTGGCCGTGGAGCGTCAAGGCGGGCGGGGGCTACGTCTCGGCGGCGCCGGAGGTGTGGGGACGGTTCGTGCGGCGTTTGGGGATCGAGGCCGCCCGCCGCCTGCGGCTGGATTTGGGCCCGCTCACCCGAACCGAAAGCCTCTTATCCCGCGTCCCGGCCGAGCGCGAGCTCAAGGCGCTGGCGGACGCGGTGCGCCGCCGGGAGCCGGCCTGCGTGGTGGTGGAATATTCCTCGCTCGGCCCGCTGCTTGCGCGCGTGCCGGAAACGCCCGGGCGGGGGGTGCTGATGCATGATCTGTTCGCCAGTCGGGCCGCCTCCTTCCACGCCGCGGGCAAGCCGCTCGACCACGCTGACGTGACGCTGGAGGCGGAGGCCGGCCGGCTCCAGGGGGCCAATTTCATCCTTCACGCCTCGATGAACGAACAGGCCAGGTTAGCCCCGCTGCTGCCGCACGCCCGCCATGTCTGGATGCGCCCCACCACGCGCGCGCGCCGCGACGCGCTGCGCGAGCGCCCGCCGGCGGCGGTGTTCATGGGCGCCGACCATGCCGGCAACCGCGAAGCGCTGGAGCATCTCCTTACCGAGATCTGGCCCCGGGTGCGCCGCGCCGCACCCGAGGCGCGCCTGGAGATCGCCGGCGGGGTGGGGGAGCGGCTGAAACAGCGCCCCCCGGGGGTCACGACCTTGGGGCCTTTGGCGGATCTCACCCCGATCGCGGGACCCGACCGGATCGGCCTCGCCCCGATCCGGGTGTCTAGCGGGGTGGCCATAAAGCTCGCCGATTACATGGGTTTGGGCCTGCCGGTGATCGCCTATCCCGGCGGGCTCGACGGCTTCGCCGGCGCGCTCGACGCCGCCGCGGTCCGGGTCGAGACGGAAGAGGAATTCGCCGAGGCGCTGGTGCATCTGCTCACCTCGGAAAGCGCACGCCGGGCGCGCAGCGAGGCGGGCCTGCGCCTGGCGGAGACGCTGCTATCGGATTCCGGGATCGGCGCCGCGCTGGGGGCCTATCGTTGATTGGCGGCGGCTGCGCCGCAGCGCCTTGGGGAGCGCGCGCAAGCCTGCCTGCATCGGCTTCTCCAGGGCGTAATAGATCGCCACCCCCAACCAGATAGAGAGCGCGCCCGCGATCGCGGCGCGCAGGAGAATGTCGGTCCCGCCGAGCGCGCGGTGAACCACTTCCACGACCACGACATGCACGAGATAGGTGGCGTAGGAACCGTCCCCCACCGCCTTTAGGAAGGGCGCGCGCGCGACCCCGCCCGCCGCCTCCAGGCAGAGCGCCCCCGCCACGATCGCAAGCGCCGGCAGGCCCCAGCGGATCACCCGGGGGTAGGGGAGCGCAAGGCCCCAATGCTCCGCCGCCAGTACGCCGAACCCGGCCGCCAGCAACAAAAGCCCGATCCAGCGCCCCCGCAAAAGTCCGCGCGACCACGCCCATCCAAGCCCCGCCCCGGCCGCAAATTCGAGGATCAGCGGATCGGTGTAGAAGGCCGCGATCGCGCCCAAAGGCCGCGCCAGCGCCCCGAACGCGGCCAGCGCCAGCATGGTCGCGCCGAGGGCGGGCAGCCTGAAGCCCTGAGGCAAGAACAGCAGCAGCGCGAACAGCGCGTAGAAAAACATCTCGTAATTCAGCGTCCAGCCCTGGAGGAGCAGCGGGGCGACGGCGCCGGCCGGGTTGACATGGGGAACGAAGAGAAGCGAAAGCGCGATATGAGCGGGCTCCGCGCTGGTCATCCAGAGATAGCCGGGGCGCAGCGTCACCAGCGCCGCCACCGCCAGCGTCACCAGCCAATAAAGCGGAACCACCCGCGCGATCCGCCGCCACAAGAACTGCCCGGGCGCCGCAGGACGGCCCTGCGTGAGCCCCCACATCACCATCCCGCTGATGACAAAGAAAACGTCCACCCCCGCGGCGCCGACGGTGAACTTCTCCGGCTGGGATTCGAACGTGTGGAACAGTACGACGCCAAGCGCGGCTAGCCCACGGAGATACTGGATGGACCAGATCTGCGTCATCGGCGCACGCCGTTCGCCACACGCAGGCGCGCCTGGTCGAGCAGCTGGCCGGCGAGATAGGCGCTGACGGCGGGGTGGCGGGTAAAGCACGCCGCGGCTTCCCCGGGCGCCCGCGCCTTCACCGCCTCGATCAGGCGCCGCCACTGATACTTCTTGTCCGTGAAGCGCTGGTGGCGGCGCAGCGCGCGGCGCGCCTCGGGCGCAAGGTCCGGCGCGGCGGCGAGCGCGGCCACCGCGTCGCGCAGCGCCTTCAGGTCCCGCGTCGTATGGGCGCCGCTGAGGGAGTCCGGGCGGCGCACCGCCACATAGCCCTGCGCTGGAGTGAGAAGGAAGCGGGCCCCCGCCGCGAGCGCGCGCGCATAGAGGTGAAAATCCTCGCCCAGGCGCAGCGTCTCCTCATAGCGCAGGCCGTGGTCCTGCAGAAAAGCGTGGCGCATCAGCGGCTTGAGAAAGCCCAGTTCGCGGCGCGCGCCGCCGCCCGGCCGGGGTAGATTGGCCGCCACGAAGCGCTCGAGATCGAGCGTCACCGGCGCCGCGGGCCCCGTGAACCACATCGGCGTCCGCGGGCCGTCCTCGCCGCCTTCGGGAACCAGCAGCAGGTCGTCGGCGACGAAATCCTGGCCTACGGCATAGTTAAGCAGCCTGGCGAAGCGCCCGGGCTCCAGGAAATCGTCGGCGTCCAGCACCGTGACCCACCGCCCGCCGGCATGCGCGAGCGCCGCGTTGCGGGCGCCGGCGGGGCCCCGGTTCGTCTTTTCCTCGAGCACCAGCAGGCGGCCGGAGCCGTCATCGGCGGCGCGCGCGGCGGCGGCGGTATTCTCGGGGCAGGCGTCCACCGCCACGACCACCTGCCGGGTCTCGGGCTGGGCCAGCGCGGAGCGGACGGCCCGGCCCACCACCCCTTGCGCGCGATAGGCGGCGATGATCACCGCCACCGATGGCGATTGCGTCATGTCCTCCACCCCTCACGCGGCGGAGGCCGCGGCCCCGCGCCACCAGCGCAGGACACATCTGGCGCCCCTGGCGCGCCTCATGCAAGAAAAGGGCGAGGATGGCAATTGTCTCCGTGATCGTCCCGGCGTGGCGCGCCGAAGGATTTATCGCCCGCGCGATCGCGAGCGCGCGGGCCCAGACCCTGTCCGATATCGAGATCATCGTGATCGACGACGCCTCCCCCGACGCCACCGCAGAGGCTGCGGTCCGCGCCGGGGACGGGGACCCGCGCGTGCAGGTGCTGCGCCTTGCCCGCAACGGCGGGGCGGGGGCGGCGCGCAATGCAGGGTTCCGCGCCGCCAAGGGCGTGTGGCTCGCGGTGCTGGACGCCGATGATTCCATGGCTCCGAACCGGCTTGAAACGCTCGTCGCGGCCGGGGCCGGGGCCGACATCGTCGCCGACGACATGCGCATCACGGGCGATCCCGATACGGACGAGGAAGGCCCCGCCTTTCTAGGCCTCAAGGCCCCCGCGACGATGGATCTGGCCGGCTACGCGCTCACCAACCGCCTGTTCAAGGGCGAGCGGCAAAGCGGCTATCTGAAGCCGATGTTCCGCGCCGCCTTCCTGGGCGCCCACGCGCTGGAATACGACGAGAGCCTTCGCCTGGGGGAGGATTATGCGCTGGTCGCTTCGGCGCTGGCCGCGGGCGCGCGCTTTGCGCTGCATCCAGAGCCGCTTTACCGCTATCGGGTGCGGCCGGGATCGGTCTCGCGGGTGATGACGGGCGAGGACGTGGCGAGCCTGCTCGCGGCGGACGATCGTTTCCATGCGCGGTTCGGGCCTTCGCTGTCCCCGCGGGAGCGGGCCGCGCTCGCCCGCCGCCGGGCCAGCCTCGAGCGGGCGCAGGCGTTCCTCGTGATGGTGGAGGCGCTGAAGGCCCGCCGCCCGGTTGCGGCGGCCGCCGCCGCCTGGCGCAATCCCCAGGCTGCGCTCCATTTCACCATGCCCGCCCGCGCCCGGCTGCGGCGCGCTTTCGCCCGAGGAGCGCAGCGATGACCCCCCTAGCCGGGGCGTTCGCGCCGTCCGCGTCAGGCGTCCCGCCTTCGGCGCAAGAGCCCGCGCCCCAGCGCCCGCGCGCGCTGTGGACGCCGTGGACGCACCCCCCCTCCGAAGTCTTCCTCCTGATGGTCTGGTTCTGGACGACGACGGTGCGGTTCGTCGGCGACGACCTGATCCTCTACGCGCTCACCGGCTATTTCATGGCCGGCGTCTATATCCACCGCATGCAGGTGAAGGAGACGCTCAAATTCGGCTGGGTGCTGCTCTTGTATCCCGCCTGGGTGCTCTTGTCGTTGATCTGGTCGGAATCGCCGCCGAACACGCTGAAGCTGGGTCTGCAGCTCGTCTTGTCCGTCCTGATCTGCCTTTACGTGGCGACGCGGATTTCACGCCGCGGCGTAATCGTCGCGATGTTTTTGGCGTTGTGCTGGTTCGTGTTCCGCACCGCGCCCGATCTGGCCAGCGGCGGGATACCGGGCATGTCGGTGTTCGGGGACAAGAACCTGATGGCGGTGCGCATGTGCATCGCCACCTTCGCCGCGGTGACGATCGCCTTCGACCAGGGCTTCCGGCCATGGCTTCGCATGGCGGCCGTCCCGATCGCGCTCGTGGCGGTGCTGCTTTTGTCGAAGACGATGTCCGCCACCTCCACGCTCACCGGGGTGCTGGGGGTGGGGCTGATCGGGGCGTTCGCGCTGGTGTGGCGGCCCGCCCGGGGACGGCGGGCGCTGATCGTGGCGGTGATGTGCCTGGCGGCGTCCACCGGCGCGTTCGTGATGGCCTCCAATCCGAACACCGACGTCGTGGCCCAGGTGCTCGACGCGGTCGGCAAGGATCGCACCCTGACCGGGCGGACCGACCTCTGGGCGCATGCGATCAAGATGATCGAGCAGAAGCCGCTCCTGGGCGTGGGCGCGGCGGCCTATTGGATCCCCGAGCGGATGGACGCGCAGGCCCTGCTGGACACCTTCTACAAGCCGCGCGCCACGGTGTTTTCCTTCCACAATTCCTATCTCGAGGTCGCCGTGGGGGCGGGCCTCATCGGGCTGGGGCTGGCTATGGCGGGCTGGCTCTGGACGCTGTGGACGATGATGCGGCAATTCTTCGTGGAATCGGCGGTGCCGGTGGCCTTCTTCGCCGCCATGGCCGCGGTGGCGCTGACGCGGTCGTTCGTGGAGATCGATCTGTGGCGCCCGTTCGAGCTTGTGCAGATGGCGGTCTGGATCGGCGCGCTTTTGGCGGCGCGCGATCTGCAGGCCCGCGCGGCGGCGCGCCGCGCTTCGCAGCACAAATTTATTGAATCGGCTCAATTGTCCGGATCGGCAGCGCGCCCAGCCGCATGACGCCGTCCTGGACCGCGAGCGGCAGCTCTATCGGCGCGCCGGCCGCGGCCGCAGCCTCCGCCGATCGTTCCATCGCGCGCGCCATCGCGGGGGGCAGGGCGGGGGAGCGGGCGATGGCCGCCAGAGCGGTCGCGGGCTCGCGCAGCTTCATGTCGAGCCGCCCGGCCGCCCGTTCCGTCTGATCGAGGGTGAAACGGCCGCTGGCGGTGAGATCGGCCGGTCCCCAGAGCAGCGCCAGCCCCTCCACCCGCACCGCCCCGCCCGCGGTGCGCCAGGCCTGGAGGTTGCGCGTCTGCGTGCGCGCGAGCGTGGCCGCATGCTCGATCACCACCCGCGCCTTGATCGATCCCACCGTCGCCCCGAACGCTTCAAACCCCGAAGGCGATCGCGCGAGCGCCCAATCGTCGATGTCGAGCGCGATCTGGGCGTTGTCGCCCGTGCGGGCGTCGGGGCGCAGATGCACGAGCAGCCGCTCGATCGTGGAGGCGCCCCCGCCCTCCCGCCGCACCGCGATCGCCTGCGCCTGCATCGACACCCGCTCCAGCGCGCCGTCCCTGAACCGCGCGCTCGCGACCGCCGTGCGCGGGGCCAGGGTGCGAACCGCGGTCCCGTTGCGCCAGGTCACTGCGCCTTCGGGCTCGAACAGCAGCAGGGAGAGGTCGCTCGGGTTCAGGTGGACGCGCAGGGCCGGGGCCGAAAGCGCCCAGCCGCGCGAGGGCGATTGGTAGGCGGGCTCCGCGAAGGTGAGCGTGAGGCGCAAGGGAAAGCCGGAGGCGCGCACCCGGGCGTAGCCGGCTTCCGCCCCCGTCTGGCGCTGGGCGGCGACCCAGGCGTCCGCCGCGGCTACCGCGCGCACGCGCAGAAAGTGCCAATAGGCGAACCAGGCGAGCGCCAGCAGCGCCGAAAGCCCCCAAAGCGCCCAGAGCCAGCGCGCGCGGACGCCCGTCTTCGGGGGGCTCACGCCGTTTCCCGCAGCAGCCGGTCGGTGTGGGTTTCCACGATGGTCTCGAGCTCACGCATGAAGTCGTTGCGCGAGAGGCCCGGTGCGAGAGGCGGCAAAAATTCCATCACGGCCACCCCGGGTCTGATGTCGAAGCCCGAGGCCGGCCAGAAGCGCCCGGTGTTCAGCGCCACCGGCGTGCAGGGAAGGTTCAAATCCTTGTAGAGAGCCGCCACGCCCGGCTTGTAATCCGGCGCCGCGCCCGGGGCCTGGCGGGTTCCCTCCGGGAAGATCAGCAATTCGCGGCCTTCCCCGGTCACCTGGCGGGCGGCGCGCACCATCGCTTTCAACGCCGCCGCCTGCGCCTCCCGGTGCACCACGATCATGCCGGAACGGTACGCGTACCAGCCATAGATCGGGACTTTCAGCAATTCTTGTTTCAGCACGAGGGAGGGATCGCGCATCACCAGGAACGGGATGATGGTGTCCAGCATGGATTGATGCTTGGCGGCGAGCAGGCAGGGCCCGGGCAGGATGTGCTCGCGCCCGCGCACCTCCACCGTCAGCCCGCAAATCACCCGCAGCCCCGCGATCGCGCCCGCCCCCCAGGTCCGCACCACCCAAGTCGCCACCGCGCGGGAGAATACCGCGCCGGGCGCGCCCGCCACCCCGACCAAAGCCCCCCAGACGAAAATCCAGACCATGTACACGAACGCCCGAACGCGTCTCATGGCGCAGCTCTCCCGGGATTTCTCATGCGCCCGCCTGGTTGGCTCGGTCGCCCTCGAGGGTCAGCAGGATCTCGCGCACCCGGATCAGCAGGTATTTCACGTACTCGCCGGCGAGGCGGCCCGCCGCGCGGGGGTCGTGGCGCCAGCGGCGCTCGGCGCTGAGCCGGGTGGAGACGGGGTAGGGCGCGAGCGTGACGTCCGGCATGGCCAGTTTAAGCTCCAGAAGGGATCGGGGCATGTGGTAATCGTCGGTGACCACGATTAGCACGTCGAAGCCGTTACGCTTGGCCCAGGCGGCGGTCTCGGCGGCGTTGCCCAGCGTGTCCTCCGCGCGCCGGCCCAGATCCACGCAGCACGCGAACAGCGCCCCCCCGCCCCGCAGCAGCCGCTCGAGCTCAAGGTCGGTGACGCGCGGGTTCACCCCGGAAATCAGCAGCCGCCGGCCATGGCCCGCCGCTAGCAGGTCCATCCCCGTATTCAGCCGATCGAGGGAGCCCCCGGTCAGCGCCACCACCGCATCGGCCTCGGGCAGGGGCTTGGGCGGGGCGGGCGCGCGCACGGTGTTGGCGAAGCCCCAAAAGCCCAGCAGGAACGCCAAAGCCGCGGCCGTACCCGCGCCCAGAAGGATGCCTCGCAGCCAACTCAAGACGCAGTCCTCACCCGATTTTCGCCGCGCGCGCATAAAGGCGCAGCGCCGCGGCGCGCGCGCCGGCGCCGGCCAGGAGGCCCGCCAGCAGCGGCGTCGCCGCCAGCGGCAGGAGATCGCCGGGGGTCAGCACGAAGCGCCAATCCGGCAGCGGCAGCCGCGGCAGCGCCTGCGCGGTGAGCCACGCCGCAAAAAGGCCCGCGACCACCGCCCCGATCACCCCCGCCGCGAACCCCTCGAGCGCCGAGCGCGCGGCGAACGGGGCGGCCGCCCGCCAGCGCGGCGCGCCCATATCGGCCAGCGGGGCCAGCAGGGTCCGGTCCGCGAACACCCGCGCCCGCCCGGCGAGGCCCGCCGTCAGTAGCGCCGAACCCGTCAGGAACGCGGCGGCCGTCAGGGCGATCGCGCGGTAGCGCGCCGCAGCCTCGGCGGCTTCATCGGCCCAGGGGCCGGGGGCGTAGATCTCGGTCTCATAGCCATTGGCGGCCAGCGCGCGCTGGAGGGCGCGGGCATAGGCTGGGTTGGCGCGCGCGCGGTCGATCTCGAGCTCCACGAGCCGCAGCGTCGGCAGTTTTTCGAGCGCGAGGTCCGGGCCCGCCCAATTCTCCAACAGCGCCTTGGCGCGCGCCGGGCTCACCGCGCGGGCCGCGCGCACGCCGCGCGTGGCCGCGAGCGCTGCGGCCACTTCGGAGGCGGCCTCGGGGGTATCGGGCGCGACCACCCGCACCGTCAGCGCGCCCTGCACGCTTGAGCCCCACGCCTGCGCCGCGCGCGCCGCGACGCCGGCCGCGATCGCCGCGCAGGTCGCGAGGAAGCAGGCGATGGCCAGAATGCAGAACAAGGCCGCGCCGTCCCGGCGGGGCGCCAGCGACGCCGGCGTCACGCGGGCCGATCCGCGCCGGGCGGGCCTGCGGGCGCGGGCCGCCCGCCCGCAATGCGCCAGTGCGGGCCGGACAGGGAGCTCGCCAGCGTCTCGTCCTGGGTGGCCACGATCACCGCAGCGCCTGCGCGGCGCATGGACACGAGCAGCCGCATCACCCGCCCCGCGAGGTCCGGAGAGAGGCCGGCGGTGGGCTCGTCGGCCAGCAGCAGGCGGGGCTGGGCCACCACCGCGCGCGCCGCCGCGACCCGGCGCCGCTCGGAGCCGGAGAGCATCCCGGCCGGGCGGTCGTCCTTGGGGGCGAGGCCCACGAAGCTCAGCAATTCCGCCACGTCGCCTTCATAGGCCCCCGGCTTGCGTCCGGCCATCCGCAAGGGCAGCGCCACGTTCTCGAATGCGGTGAAATGATCGGCCAGAACCGGCGTCTGCGCCAAAAGGCCGATGCGTTGCTTCAGCGTCCTGCGCGTGTTGGGGGAAAGCCGCAGCGCGTCCGCGCCGAGGATGCGCGCCACGCCGCGATGGGGGGGAAGCGCCAGGCGCAGCACATCGATCAGGGCGGTCTTGCCCGCGCCCGCGGGGCCCAGCACGGAGACCACCGCGCCCGGGCGCGCCTCGAACCACACCCCGCGCAGTGCGTCCGCATTGCGGCGATAGCTGGCGTAAACGTCGGTCAGGGAGACGATGGCGGCGCTGTCCCCGGCCGGGGCGGCGGGCGCCGGCGCGCCGGCGCCGCGGGGCGCCTCGGCGCGCGCGTCGATGGCTCCGTCTAGGCCGGGATATGCCTGCATTCTGGACTTCCGCCGCGGAATCAGCGCACGCGGTTGAAAACATGCGCGCTGTTGGAACGGTCCTACCATGATCTTGATCTGCGCGTCATGCGCCACGCGCTATTACGCCGATGACGCCTCGATCGGGCCGGAGGGCCGCAGCGTCCGCTGCGCGGCGTGCGGGCACACCTGGTTCGTCGGCGGCCAATTGGTGCTGGGCGGGGAGGAGGCCGCCCCGCTCGCGCACTTCGTGGACGCCCCCGCGGGGGCGGGCTCGCGCGAGGCCATGGAAACCGTCCGTCAGGCCGCGCGCAACAGCCTTTCGGCGGCCGCCCAGGTGCGCCAGCGTCGGGCCGAGCGGCAGCGGCGCGAGCGGGCGCGCGCGGCGCTGATCGCGTGGGCGGGTTCGGGCGGGGCGCTGGTGGCGGGCCTGCTGGCCGCGATCGCCTTGCGTCAGGACGTGGCCCGGGCGTGGCCGCAAACCGCGAGCGCGTACGCCGCGATCGGGCTGCCGGTCAACGTCACCGGCTTGGAATTCGCCGATATCCAGGTAGACAAGGACGCCGAGGGTGCGGCGCCCGCGCTGGTCGTGCGCGGGGCGGTGCGCAATATCGGGCCGACGCGACGCGCGCCGCCGGTGCTGCGCTTCAGCCTGCGCGATGAGGAGGGCGAGGAGATGGTGAGCTGGCTGGCGCCGCTGGAAGGCCGCCCGATCGCGCCCGGGGGCGCGCGCCCCTTCCGCTCCCGCCTGGAAAGCCCGCCGGAGGGCGCGGCCGACCTTGAGGCGAGCTTCGCCTCCGCCGCCGAAATCGCCGCCTTCAACGCCGCCGCGCCGGCGCAATCGGTTCCCGAACCCGCCGAGCCCGCCGGCGAGGCGCCCGGCTCTGCGGAGCCTGCCAAGCACGGGTCCGGCCACCGCCCGTCGGGCGGCCCGCTGGAGCCGCTGGGCGGGCTGCTTTCGCCGGCCGAAGCCGCTGATCGCCCGGTCGAGGGCCTGGCCCCGCGCCTGCCGGCCGAGACGCGCCCATGAGCGCGCTTCCCCCGTTCGAGATCCTCATCGCGGAGGCGCCGCTGCAGGCCCGCATCGAGGCGCTGGCCGATGTGTTTGAAGCGGAGATGGGCGAGGACTGGACGATCGTGTCGCTGCTCAAAGGGGCGATGCCGTTCAGCGTCGATCTGATGCGCGCGCTGGCGCGGCGGGGCGTGCACCCGGTGCTGGATTGCCTGTGGCTCGAGAGCTATCGCGACGCGCGCATCTCCTCCGGCCGGGTGGTGGTGCGGGCCGATATCTCCCGCCCCGTGGAGGGGCGCAGCGTGCTGATCGTGGACGACGTGTTCGACACCGGGCGCACCATCGCCTTCGCCCGCGCCCACCTCACCGCCAAAGGCGCCGCCCACACCCGCGCCTGCGCGCTGGTGCGCAAACCCGCCGCCGCCGCCGAGCCGATCGACGATGTGGGCTTCGACGCGCCCGACCGGTATCTCGTGGGCTACGGCATGGACGACCGCGGCCTCTATCGCGGGCTGCCCTTCATCGCCGCGCTGTGAGCGGGCGGTGAACGGAGGCTGGACGGCGACCCGAAGGCGATCCGTTACGGCTGCTTCCTTCCGGACCTGACCGGGTTGGCGGGACCCCCGTCCGCCGCCAGCCTCCTGCCCTCGATATCGACCCTCCGCTCCCCGCCGGCAAGCCCGCATCGCTCGATGTTAGCCAGCGAAGCGGAAATGCATCACGTCGCCGTCGCGGACGACGTACTCCTTGCCTTCGAGGCGCATGCGCCCGGCCTCCTTCGCGCCCGCCTCGCCGCCGAAGGCGATATAATCCTCATAGGCGATCGTTTCGGCCCGGATGAAGCCCTTCTCGAAATCGCTATGGATCACGCCCGCGGCCTTGGGCGCGACATCGCCCTGGTGGATCGTCCAGGCGCGGGCCTCCTTGGGGCCGACGGTGAAGAAGGTGGCGAGGCCTAAAAGCGCATAGCCGCTGCGGATCAGACGGTTGAGCCCGGGCTCCTCTAGGCCGATCGCCGCGAGGTAATCGGCGCGCTCGGCGGCGTCCAGCAGGGCGAGCTCCGCCTCGATCTTGGCCGAGATCACCACCGCCTGCGCGCCCTCCGCGGCGGCGCGCGCCTCCACCTGCGCGGAGAGCGCATTGCCGGTCGCGGCGCTCGGCTCGTCGACATTGCACACATAGAGCACAGGCTTTGCGGTGAGGAGCTGCAGCATCCCCCATGCCTTGCGCTGCTCGGGGGGCACAGGCGCGGTGCGCGCGGGCCGGCCCGCCTCTAGCGCGGCCTTGGCGAGATCGAGCAGGGCGAGCGTCTCCTTGGCTTCCTTGTCCCCGCCTTTGGCCTTTTTCTCCACGCCCGTGCGTCGCTTTTCGAGGCTCTCGAGGTCCGCCAGCATCAGCTCCGTCTCGACGGTTTCGAGGTCGGAGAGCGGGTCCACCCGGCCGGCGACATGGGTCACATCGTCATCGATAAAGCAGCGGCACACATAGAGGACCGCGTCGGTCTCGCGAATATTGGCGAGAAATTGGTTGCCGAGGCCTTCGCCCGCGCTCGCGCCTTTCACCAGGCCCGCGATATCGACGAAATTCATCCGCGTGGGGATGATCTCCTTGGACTTGGCGATCGCGGCCAGCCGCTCGAGGCGCGGCTCGGGCATGGCGACTTCCCCGACATTGGGCTCAATCGTGCAGAAGGGATAATTCGCCGCCTGCGCGGCGGCGGTCTGGGTCAGGGCGTTGAACAGGGTGGATTTGCCCACGTTCGGCAGCCCGACGATGCCGCATTTGAAGCCCATCTCGATGTCCTTGCGTGCGCGCTCAGGCCCCGGCGGGGGCGGCGGGGCGCCCGTTCCGGGCCGCGGCGGGGAGCGCCCAGCCGGCCCCGAGCGCCAGCACCAGGAGCGACAGAAGCAGCAAGGGCGCGGCGGCCGCAAGGTCGGACCAGCCGAAAAGCTGAAGCGCCAAGGGCGAAGCCAGCGCGGCCAGCGCGAAGGCGGAGGCGCGCCGGCCCCAGGCGGGGTCCCGCGCCAGAAGCGCCAGAAGAAGCGCCGCGAGGCCCGGCCCCACGCCTAGCACGTCATATTGCATCAGGCGGGGGCTGCACAGCACCAGCGCCGAAACCCCAAACAGCGCGCGCTCGCGGGCCCCCATGTCCAGCCGGCGCGCCACCGCCGCGGCGCACGCAACCATCGCGGCCGCAAACCCCGCCCACAAAGCCGTGGCGAGCGCCCCGCGCGCATCGAGGCCTACAAGCATCGCCCAACGCAAAAACCCGTCGCCATAATTGTCGTGCGCGGCGGAATAGGCGAGCGCCTCCCGCCAGGCCGCGATCGCGCCGGGGCTGTCGTACAGCAGGGTGAGCGCCGTGGGCGCAAGGCCCAGCGCTGCGGCCGCGCCCGCCCACAGCGCCGAGCGCCAGAGCGGGCGGTCGGCGAACAGGAACAGGGCGGCGTAGAGCGCGAAGGTGGGCTTGACGGCGGCGGCGGCGACGATGGCGGCCAGCGCCCAGCCCTGAAGGCGCGGCGCGGCGAGGGCGGCGGCGAACACCAGGGCGTGCAGCATCACCCCCACATTGCCATAGGCGATCGCCCCCCCGGTCCAGAGCGTGAGCAGCGGGGCCCGCAGGAGGAGGCCCGGCCGTCCCTGCGGCGTCCAGAGCGTGGCCGCGAGCAGCAGCCCGGCCAGCCCCGCGAACGCGGCCGCGTACAGTAGAAGCATGGGGTGGAACCCGATCGCCTTGACCCCTTCCCCGGCGGCGCGGGCGATCCAGGGCGCATAGACATAAGGCGCAGCCGACATCCCGTGGCAGGCGGTCTCCGACACGGCGTAGGCCTCCGCGCGCACCCCGGCGCACAGGATGGCGGCCGCATCCTCGAACCAGGGACGCCCCCCCGTGAGGCGCCCGATCAGCCCGGACAGGAGCGGGGTGGCGCAGCACAGAAGCAGCACGCCGCCCAGCAGAGGCCCGCGGGCGCGCCAGGCGCTGAAGATCGGAAACGGATCAAAAGCCGCGCCCTGCGCCCCGTTCCCGTTCGCCATCCGCGCTCCCCCTTCCGCGCTGTGTGCGATGTTCAGGCGTCTTTTTCAACATTGGCGGCGGGAGAAAAATCCCCGGCTTCTGCGGGCGGGGCGGCGGCGTCGAACGGCGGCGTTTCCTCCGGGGTTTCCCGGGGCCGTTCCGGCGGCGAGGGTTCGGCGGGGACGGGCGCGGCGATATAGGCGGTCTTGACCACCCCATGGGCCAGCACCTGGGAATGGGACAAAGCGAGCTTGGTGGAATGGTGCAGCCGGCCGGTCAGCGGCACGCCCTCGCCCAAAAGGATCGGCATCTGGAACAGGTGCAGCTCGTCCACCAGGCCGCGGCGGAGGCAGAAGGCCAGCGTCTCGCCCCCGCCCACGATCCAGATCTGCCCGGGCGCGCCGAGCATGGCCTGGGTGGTTTCCTCCTCATTGGCCCCGCGCGCGACCGCCGGGGCGTTCGTCAGGGGGTGGCGCGTCAGCACGATCGTGGGCCGCGCGCCATAGGGCCAGGCTCCCCCGAAGCTCATGATCTGATCGAAGGTGCGGCGGCCCATCAGCAGCGCGTCGATGCCGGCGATGAAGCCCTCGAAGCCGAAATCGCTTGAATTTCCAAAGCCCTCGAGCCAGCCCACGCCGCCGAATTTGTCCGCGATGAACCCGTCCGCGGACACGGCGAGATAGGCGATGCGGCGAGGGCTCGCGACCATCGGGAAGAAGGCTCCTGCGGAGCGGCCGCCCGACCATATCGGCGCCGCTGAACGACCACGACGTGGGTAACACTTTTTGCGCCGCAGCGCAGGCTCTGATGCGCTTTCTTGGCGCGCCGGGAAAGCGCGCGGCGCATCGGCTGGGCTCTCAGGGCTCCTCCCGCGGCGCGGGCTTTTGGGGCTTGAGCGTGGATTTGGGCGCGGGCGCGAGGCGCAGCACCTCGGCCTGGTATTTCTCGTCCTCCCCCGCGATCAGCAGCTCCAGCGCGTCCGCGCACGCCGCTAGCAGGGGCTCGCGCCAAGCGGCCTCCGCCTTCGCGAAATCCGCCAGCACATAGCCGAGCACGGCCTCTTTGCTTCCGGGATGGCCGATGCCCAGGCGCGCGCGGCGGAACCCGTCCCCGATCGGGGAGGCGATCAGGGAGCGTACGCCGTTATGGCCGGCCGCGCCGCCGCCGGTTTTCATCCGCAGCCGCCCCGGCGCGAGGTCGAGTTCGTCGTAGAACACAACGATCTGGCCCGGTTGGAGCTTGTAGAAGCCGGCCGCCTCGCCGACGGCGCGCCCGCTATCGTTCATGAAGGTTTGCGGCTTCAGCAGAAGGATCTTTTCACCTGCGACCTGCCCCTCGGCGGTTTCCGCCTGGAAGCGCTTGCGCCACGGGCCGAAGCGCCAGCGCGCGGCGATCGCGTCCGCCGCCAGGAAGCCGATATTGTGCCGGTTGGCCGCGTAAGTCGGGCCGGGATTGCCCAATCCGGCGAGCAGCAGCATGGCGTCCCCGTAAAGCCCGCAAGGCTTCCGCCCGGATCAGGCCTTCTTGGCGGCGTCCGCGGCGGGAGCGGCCTCGGCGCTGGCGGCTTCGGGCTCATCCTTGCCGCCGCGGCCCGAGAGGGTGGCGATGGTGAAATCCTTCTCCTTCACCCGCGTCGTCACGCCGGGGGGCAGGGTCAGCGCGGAGAGGTGGAACACCGAGCCGATATCGGAGGTCGATAAATCGATCACCAATTCCTCGGGAATCTTGCCCGCCGGGCAGGCGAGCTCAACGGTGTGGTGCACGATGTTCAGCACGCCGCCGCGCTTCAGCCCGGGCGAGACCTCCTGGCCGCGGAAATGGACCGGCACCTCCACATTGATCACCGCGCCTTCCTCCACGCGGTAGAGGTCCACATGGATCGGCGCGTCGCTGACGGGGTGGTATTGGATGGCGCGGGGAATGACGGGCTGGCGCTCGCCCTGATGGTCGATCTCGATCATGTGGGAGATGAACTTGCCCGAGCGCAGCGCCTTGGTGAGCTCGCCCTGCTTCAGCGAGATGGCCACCGCGCCGCGGCTGCCGCCGTACAACACCCCCGGAATGAGCCCGTCCCGGCGCGTCGCGCGGGCGCCGCCGGCCCCGGTGCGATCCCGCCGTTCCACACTCAACACGATGCCCGCCATGGGATGGCCCCTCAAAGCGCCCGCCGCCGCGCGCGCGGCCGGGCTGCACAACGGCCGCACCGGCGGCCGGAAACCGGAAAGCGCCGCTGGTAGCCGATCGCGCGGTGCAAGGCAATGCGCTTGGCGTCCGCTTCAAGGGGCCGCGGCCTCTGCCGCGCCGGCGGTCTTGGCGTCCTGCGCTTCCGCCCGCGCGATCAGGGCGGCCGCCGCCCGCAGGATGTCGTTCACGCAGCAGGCGTTGAGGAAATGGTCCCCGCCCGCCACGATCCGGGTCTCGGCTTGTGCGGCGGGGCCCACGCGGGCGGCGAGTTCGGCGGCGAAGGCCGGCGGCACGAAGGTGTCGCGATCGCCGTGCAGGACCAGAACCGGGATGGAAAGCCCCGCCAGCGCCGCCTCGGCCTTCGGCAATTGCGGCTTCTGGCGATTGATCTCGATGAGGCTGTTGCGCAGGTCCCGCGGCAGCACCGGCTTCACGACCCCCCCGACCGCGGAGAGCCGTTTCGCCGTCGGCCCCCATTCGCCGTAGAAGCTCGAGACGAGCATCAGCGCCTTGACCTTGTCCGGCCGGGCCGCCGCCAGCAGGGTGGCGACAGGCGCCCCGTAGGACTGGCCCAGCAGCACGACCTTTTGCCCCTCCGGCCCGTCCAGCATCGGCGCCAGCGCCTTGGCCTGCACCGCGATATCGGGGGCGGCCTCGCGCGGCTCGCTCAACGCAAAGCCCGGCCGGTCGGCGACCAGGATCTGAAGGTCGTCCGGCGCGGCCGCCAGGGTCGGGGCCCAATATTCGGACCAGGACGGCGTGCCCGTGATCACCACCACCCGCCAGGGGGTCTCCGCATTGGGGGTGCGCAAGCCCGACAGCCGCCACCCCGTCCCGCCCCCGGCGGTGAAGCTGAACCGCTCCATCACTCCCGGCGGGTAATCGGAGGATACGGGAAAGCGCTTCTGCTCCGGCTGGCCGCCCCCGCCCGTGCAGGCCGCCGCCGCCGCCGCGGAAGCGAGCCCGGCCGCAGCCATCCGCCAACGCTTCATCTTTCCACTCCGCTGCATGCCGCTTCACACAGGCGCTGCGCGCGAGCGGCGCTGCTAATCGAACAATTTGGAGACGCTTTCCTCGTTGGCGATGCGCCGGATCGCCTCGCCGATCAGGGGAGCCACCGGCACCGCACGGATCTTCTTGGCCGCGTTCACGTCCTTCGTGGCGGTGATCGAATCCGTGATCACCAACTCATCGAGCGTGCTTTCCATCACCCGCTTGGCCGCGCCGTTGGATAAAACGCCGTGGCAGACATAGGCGGAAACGCTCTTGGCGCCATTGTCCTTCAGCGCGGCGGCGGCGTTGCACAAGGTGCCCGCGGAATCGACGATATCGTCGAACAGGATGCAGCGGCGGCCTTTCACGTCGCCGATAATGTTCATCACCTCGCTTTCGCCGGCGCGCTCGCGGCGCTTGTCGACGATGGCGAGATCGGCCCCGATCCGGTTGGCCAGCGCGCGCGCCCGCACCACCCCGCCGACGTCGGGCGACACGATCATCAGCCCCTCCACCCCGTAATGGGAGCGGATATCGCGCTCCATGACGGGGGTGCAGAAGAGGTTGTCGGTTGGGATGTCGAAGAAGCCCTGGATCTGGCCGGCGTGCAATTCCATCGTCAGCACCCGGTCGGCGCCGGCGGTGGTGATCAGGTTGGCCACCAGCTTGGCCGAAATGGGCGTGCGCCCGCCAACCTTGCGGTCCTGGCGGGCATAGCCGAAATAGGGCAGAACCGCCGTGATGCGCCGGGCGGAGGCCCGCATCAGCGCGTCGCAGATGATCAGCAATTCCATCAGATGGTCGTTGGCGGGCGCGGAGGTGGATTGGACGACGAACACGTCCTCGCCGCGCACATTATCCTCGATCGCGACGAAGATTTCGTCGTCCTTGAAGCGTTTCACCTCGGCCTTGGTCAGCGGCATATCGAGGTAATCGCCGATCGCCGCCGCCAGAGGCAGGTTGGCGTTGCCGGACAAAAGCTTCATGGGCCGCCCCCGCGTATCGCCCCGTATGTGACGATTCCTTAGCAGAGCAAGACCCGTGCGCAAGGGTGCGGTCGCGGATCGGGCCTTGGTGTGGCCGTGCTGCATCGCGTGCGCGCGCGGCGCGGGGAGGGATCAAAACGGGGCCGAGGCCGTTTGCCTAAGACCGCTCCTCGCGGTTCGGAGACTGATGATGAGTGCGGTTATGAATGTCGTGTTCGTGCTGATCCTCGCCGGCGCCATGATTTACGGCTTCGTGCGCTACCGCCACGCGACCCGCCGGGACAATGCCCGCGCTGAGGCCGGTTCAAAGCGGCTCTATGCGGAGGAAGACGCCGAGGAGAGCGCCATCGACCAGGCCGCCGCCGACGCAAAGCCCGCTAAGGACAAGACCCCGCCGCCGCCCCGTTAACCGAAACTGCGCTCATAGGAGCGCGATGGCGGAAAGGTTGCGCCCGTAATCGGGCGCCCCCTCCCGCTGCGCGCGGCGATAGGAGAAGAAATCCTCCTCCGCGGTGAAAGTGTCCCGCCCCAGCACTTCCACGGCGCCGATTCCCGCGGCGCGCAGGCGCGCGCTGCAAAAGCCGGGCAGGTCGAAATGGGGCCGATCCGAGCCGCCGGGCCGGAAGAAGCGCGCGTTCGAGGTGTCGGCCGCGCGGAACGCGGCTTCGAAGTCGGGGCCGACTTCGTAGCTTTCAGGGCCGATGGAGGGCCCGATCGCGGCCACGATCCGCGCGCGGACGCCCCCGGCCCGCTCCATCGCCGCCACCGTTTCCTCCAGCACCCCGGCCAGCGCCCCGCGCCAGCCCGCATGCGCACACCCGATCACCCGCGCGTGCGGTTCGGCCAGCAGAACCGGCGCGCAATCGGCTGAAAGCGCCGCCAGCGCCAGGCCCGGCGCGGTGGTGACCAGCGCGTCCGCATCCGGGCGGGCCGCCGGAGGCGCTGCGATGAACGCCGCGCGGGAGGAATGCGTCTGGTGGGCGCTCACCAGTCGCTCGGGCGTCACCGTGAGCGCGGTCGCGATGCGGGCGCGATTGACCGCCACCTTTTCGGGATCGTCCCGCGATCCGGGGCCGGCGTTGAGACTGGCGTAAATTCCGCCAGACACCCCGCCGCGGCGCCCAAAAAACCCATGCGCGATACCAGGTATCTCGGAAAGGCGCGCAGAACGCGCGGACGGCGGAATCATGGCTAGCACTCCCGCTTGTCTCGTACCATAAGCGTTGCGTTGCACAGCACGTGCGGACATCAAGCAGTCTTCGCCGGCGCCAGGCCGGCGTGCTTTTTGCGGGGGGCGGATGTGTCAAAGGGAGGGGCGCCGGTAACGCAGGCATAATGCGAGGGCGTGTCGGTTCGTTGCGAAGTTAGCGGGCGGGCGGCGGATAGCCGTGCGCCTCAGCCTGAGGCTTGAACTGGTGCTAACGGCTTTGACGTCCGGTTTCCGCGCGAAACCCGTTTACGATGTCGCCATCGTCGGCGCGGGCGCCGCCGGCATTACGCTCGCGACCACCCTGGCTGCGCAAGGGCGCTCCGTATTCCTGGCAGAGGGCGGGGGGCTTGAGTACAGCGCCCGGTCCCAGGCGCTTTACGAGGGCGCGGTCGAGGGCGATGCCTACCATCCCCTGTCGCTGATCCGGCTGCGCTATTTCGGCGGCACCACCAACCATTGGGGCGGCGTCTGCCGCCAATTGGAAACCTACGATTTCGAGCCGAAGGCCGGCAATCCGGACACCGGCTGGCCGATCCGCCGCAAGGATCTGGATCCGTTCGCCGCCGCGGCGCGGGCGATGCTCGGCATCGGGCCCTTCCCCGCTGATGTGATGCTGCCGCACACCGACCGCTTGGCCCAGACGTCCTGGATCTGGTCCGATCCGATGCGCTTCGGCCTGCGCTACCGCCGGACTTTGGCGGACGCCGCCAATGTCGACGTGCTGACGAACTGCAATCTGGTCGGCTTCCAGTATCGCGACGATCACGTGCAGGCGCTGCGCGTGCGCAATTGGGACGGCGTGGAACGCCTCATTTCGGCGCGGGCCTGCGTGCTCGCGTGCGGGGCGATGGAGAATGCGCGCGTGCTGCTGCTCGCCAACGCCGAATATCGCGGCGCGCTGGGCGATCAGGGCGGCGCGGTGGGGCGGTATTGGGCCGATCACCCCTTGTCCAACGCAGGCGCGTTCGTGGCGCTGAAGCCGGACCGCTTCCGCCCCGACGTGAGCGGCCACGAGGTCGTCTGGCGCCCGACCCGCAAAGTGCTGGAAAGCGACAGGACGCTGAACGCCTGCGTGCGGTTGTGGCCGTCCGACGCCGCGCCCCGCCAATTCCTGAAAGACCTGCTGTGCGCCGCCCCGGCCCTGCTGGACACGGTGGAGCAGGCGCTGGGACGGCGGCTTTACTGCGCGCTGGCCGGCATGGAAGTGCAATGGGAGCAATCGCCGACGCCGAGCAACCGGCTGACGCTCCACCCGACGCTGCGCGACGAATTCGGCCAGCAGCGCCTGCTGCTGAAATCGCGGCGCACCCCGCTCGACCGGCGCACTGCGCAGGTGGCGGTGCGGGAGGTCGCCCGCTATCTGGCGCAGCAGAATAGCGGCCGGGTCAAGCTCGACGATTGGATCCTGCGCGACAGCGCGCCCTATCCCGGCCAGCCGATCTCGACCATGCACCCGATGGGGGGAACCCGCATGTCGGAAACCCCCGCCCGCGGCGTGGTGGACCGCGATTGCAAGGTGTTCGGAGTTAAAAACCTCTATGTCGCCGGCGCCAGCGTCTTCCCGTCCGGGGGCTTCGCGAACCCGACCTATACGATCGTGCAATTGGCGGTCCGCCTCGCCCACCACCTGAACGCGCGCCTGCAGGCGGCGCCGGTCGTCAGCGCGGCGTTCACCCGGCCGGGCTGAGGGAGGCCTGAGCCCCGGGGGCGGGGAACAGGGCGGGCTCGATCTCGCTGTGCCAGCGCCAGGCGTCCGCGATGATCTGGCCGATGCTGCGCGTGGGCCGCCAGCCGAGCGTGCGCGCGGCCTTTGAGGCGTCCGCCACCAGAGCGGGGGCGTCCCCCGGCCGGCGCGGGGCGAGCGCGGCGGGCACGGCCCGCCCCGTCGCCGTCTCGATCGCGGCGAGCAATTCCTTTACCGTCACCCCCTGGCCGGTGCCCAGATTGAAGGCGTCTCCGGGCGCGCCCGCCAGCAGGCGGGCGAGCGCGGCGCGGTGGGCGTCCGCAAGATCGAGCACGTGCACGTAATCGCGCACGCAGGTGCCGTCGCGGGTGTCGTAATCGTCGCCGAAGATGGAAAAGCCCGGCCGGCGGCCCAGGAGCGGAAACAGCGCCAGTGGGATCGCGTGGGTCTCGGGATCGTGCCGCTCGCCCAAGCCCGCCTCGGGCGCGGCGCCGGCGGCGTTGAAATAGCGCAGCAAAGCCGCGCGCAGCCCGTACGCCGCGCTGAAATCGAGGATCGCCCGCTCCGCCGCCAGCTTGGTCCAGCCATAGGGGGAGAGCGGCCATTGCGGATGGGCCTCGTCCATCGCGATGGCGCGCGGGGCGCCATAGGTGGCGCAAGTGGAGGAGAAGACCAGCGCCTTGACCCCATGGGCGCGCATAGTCTCCAGCACGGTAAGGACGCCGCGGACGTTGACGTCATAGAACGCCGCCGGCTCCCGCACCGAGACGCCCACCTCGATCAGGGCCGCGAAATGCATCACCGCGGCGGGCTTGTGGGCGGAAAACACCGCGTCCAGCCGGGCGCGGTCGCGGATGTCGCCCTGCTCGAACGCGCCGAAGCGGGCGAACGCCCGGTGGCCGTTGGAGAGATCGTCGTACACCACCACCCGGTAGCCGGCCTCGGCCAGCGTCATGGCGGCGTGGCTCCCCACATAGCCCGCCCCCCCGGTCACCAGCACTGTTTCCCCTGTCATCCCGGCCCCCTACACCCTGTCTTACGGACCGCTTCTGATGGAAAACCGGGTAGCATTATGACCGGAGCGGCGCGAAAGGGGCGAGCTAGGATTACGCATGGCCGACGAAAAAGGTTCTGCACGCGAAACGATCGCCGCCGGGCGCGCCGCGATCGAGGCGGAGGCCGAGGCGCTGCACGCGCTGGCGGCGGCGCTGGAGGGGCCTCTGGGCGCCGCATTCGCCCGCGCCACGGCCACGCTGGCGCGCGCGCGGGGGCGGGTGATCGTCACCGGGATGGGCAAGTCCGGCCATATCGCCCGCAAGATCGCGGCGACCCTTTCCTCCACCGGCCGGCCCGCGCTGTTCGTCCATCCCGCCGAGGCGAGCCATGGCGATTTGGGCATGATCACGCCGGAGGATTGCGTGCTCGCCTTGTCCCGCAGCGGGGAAAGCGCGGAGCTCTCCGACATCCTGCACCATTGCCGGCGGCTGAAAATCCCGCTGATCGCCATCACGTTCGGGACCCTGAGCACGCTGGCCAAGGCGGCCGACATCGTGCTCGCCCTGCCTGATCGGGGGGAAGCGAGCGAGGCGGCCCCCGCGCCCACCATCTCCACCACGATGAGCCTCGCCATCGGCGACGCGCTGGCGATCGCGCTCTTGGGCGCGGCGGGCTTCACCGCCCGCGATTTCCGGGCCATCCATCCGGGCGGCAAGCTCGGGGCGTTGCTGAAGCATGTGCGCGACATCATGCGGACGGGCGAGGCCATGCCGCTCGCGCCCCCGGACCTGCCGGTCCCCGACATGCTTTCGCTGATGAGCGAGCGAGGCCTGGGCGTGGTGGGCGTGGTGGAGGAGGGGCTCCTGATCGGGGTGGTGACCGACGGGGATCTGCGCCGGCGCCTGCGGGCCGAGAGCTTCACTGACGTCGCCCGCGCTTTGATGAGCCTCAATCCCAAAACGATCTCCCCGGACGCCTCCCTCGCCGACGCGCTGACGCTGCTCAACGAGGCCAAGATCACGATGGTCTTCGCGGTTGAACAGGGGCGGCCCGTGGGCGTCGTGCATCTGCACGATCTGCTCGCCGCCGGGGTGCGCTGAGGTTTTGCCGGGCGCCATAACCGGGGTTAACTTTCCCCCTAAACGGGAACGCCGGCGGGAACGGGAAGAGCGTACGCGCGGTTGAAGGGCACACTTCCAGGGTCGGAGGGTGCATGTCTATCGCACTATCGCCCCGGGGCGCGGCGGCCGAATTCGCGCAGTTTCGCGCTTTCCTGTTCATCGCCGGGCTGGCCGGAGGCTGCGCCTACATCGCCGCGCACGAGCGCGCGCGCGCGCCCGTCGCGGCGGCCAGCGAGGCCCGCGCGCCTGCCCGCCCGGAGGCGTCTGCGCGCGACAAGGCCCTGGCCGGCGTGCGGGGGGAATTGCAGGCGATCGAGCGCGGCATCGATCTGCGGGCGCTGCACGCCGATAAAGACACGGCGCGGCTGGGCGCCGGCCTGTTCAGCGCGTGGCGGGGGCTGCTCGCGAACGCCCATACCTACGCCCTGCTCCCGGAGGAGGCGGGCGCGGTGGCGGCTTTCGCCCGCGCGGTCGATCGCCTGGAAGACGAACACATGCCCGTTTTTCGCCGCCGCTATTGTGCGGACATGAGCCGCATGCTCGCCCCCGCGGGCCTCGCCTGCCGCACCGGGGGAGAGCAGGCGGAGCGCATCGTGTTCACCGGCGCGGTGCTGGCCTCGGCGGAAGCGCGCAAGGCGCTGGAGCGGCGCATGACCGCAGACCGCGCCCTGCTGGGCTATCGCGCGGCAGTGTTTGAAGCGGGGGCGACGCCGCCCCCGCCGCCGCCCGCGCCGGTTCCTGAGGATAGCGATCCTGTTCCCGAGAGCCGCGTTCCCGAGAAGGGCGGGGACCCGCCCGCGCCTGTGCTGGCGACCGCCGCGCAGGCCTTGCCGGCGGAGCAAAGTCTCGCGCCCGCGCAAACCTACTGACACGCAAAAGCGGCGCGCCGATCGCCAGCGCGCCGCTTCCGGGATCTGACAGAAGTTAGACTTGCTTACCGATGTGATCGCTCACCCGGGAGCGGCCGGACTCAAGCGGCTTCGACCACTCTCGCCTTCGGCTTTTCCGCGGCGACGGCGCCGGCGCCGATGGTGATCTTGCGGGGCCGCAGCGTCTCGGGCAGCTCCCGCACGAGGTCGATCGTCAGCAAGCCGTTTTGCAGCACCGCACCGGTCACGCGCACATGGTCAGCGAGGCTAAAGCGGCGCTCGAACCCACGCTCGGCGATGCCGCGATGCAGATATTGGCGCTGCTCCTCGCCCGGCTGCTTGCGGCCGGAGACGGTAAGCACGCCTTCCTTGAACTCGATATCGAGATCAGCGTCGGTGAAGCCCGCGACTGCAAGCTCGATGCGGAACGCGTCTTCGCCCAGGCGCTCGATGTTGAAAGGCGGGTAGCCGGGCCCGGCGTCGAGGCGCATCGCCTGGTCGATCAGGGTGTTGATGCGGTCAAACCCGACGAGGGTGCGGTACAGGGGGGAAAGATCTACGCTGCTCATCTCATGTCCTCCTAAGCGACATCAAACGCCCCGGATCAGCCGGGGACGGAACGGAGAGGGCCCCTTGCGGCGGCTCTCTCATGCGGCCCTCAACGGCGCCGCAAGCAAGATTTGGGAAGCGCGCGCGGGGGTTCAAGCCTGGCGTTTTGACTCTCGCGGCAGCTGCGGCTACCGCTCCTTTATGGCGCGTTCCTTGTCCAAATGCGTGTCGGCCCTGCTCGTGCTGGCGCTGTGCGCGGCCTGCGCGCCCGAGCAGAAGCCCGCCCCAGAAGCGCCCGCCGCGGCGCCTGCGCCGGAGGGCTCGCTCGCCTGGGCCGCCGCCGGCGCCTGGCGCCTCGAGCCCGAGCGCGACCGCTGGCGCCACCCGGTCGAAACCTTGACCTTCTTCGGCATCACCCCGTCCTCGGTGGTGGTGGAGGTGTTTCCCGGTCGCGGCTGGTATACGGCCGTGCTTGCGCCCTATCTCGGGGCCGGGGGCGGCAAGCTTTACGCCGCCACGTTCGACCCCTTGCGCGCCAGCGACGCGCAGATGGCCACGCTCGCCGAATACAAAGCCCGGTTCGCGGCCGTGCCGCATGCGGGGGAGGTGATCGCGGTCACGGTGCTTTCGCCCGAGCGGCAGGAGATCGCCCCCGACGGGACGGCCGATCTCGTCCTCGTGATGCGCAACGTGCACACCCTGATGGCGGAGGGCTTCGCGGAGAAAGCGTTCGCGTCGTTTTACCGGGCGCTGAAGCCGGGCGGCGTGCTGGGGGTGGAGCAGCACCGCGCGCGCTCCACGGGGCTGCAGGACCCTCAGGCGGGGGCAGGCTATGTGCAGGAAGCCTACGTGAAGCAGCTCGCGGCGGAGGCGGGTTTCGTGTTCGTCGGGTCCTCCGAGATCAACGCCAACGCCAAGGACACCAAGGACCATCCGTTCGGCGTCTGGACGCTGCCGCCGGTGCTGCGCACCGCGCCCCTGGGGCTCGCGCCGGACCCCGATTTCGACACGAAGCCCTATGAGGCCATCGGCGAGAGCGACCGGATGACGCTGAAATTCCAGAAGCCCCCCGCCACGCGCCCCACGCGATGAGGCGCGCGGTCCGGGCCCTGGCGCTGGCGGCTGCGGTCTGGGCCGGCTGCTGGGCGGCGCCTGTCCACGCCCAGTCGGGCGCCCCCGCGCAACGGCGCCCCGACGTGGCCGGCGCGTTCGATTATTACCTCCTCGCTCTGTCCTGGAGCCCAAGCTTCTGCGCCTTGCCCGGCATGGCCGCGCGCGAGCCGCGCCAGTGCGGGGCCGATAGGCGCTATTCCTTCATCGTCCATGGCCTGTGGCCCCAATATGAGCGCGGCTGGCCGGCCCGCTGCGCCACCACCCAGCCGCGCGACGTGGCTCCCGCCTTGGTCGCCAAGCAGCTCGATCTGATGCCCTCCCCGAAGCTCGTGGAAAACCAGTGGGACCGCCACGGCGTGTGCTCCGGCCTCTCCCCGGAGGCCTATTTCAACGAGACGCGGCGCCTGCGCGCCAAGATCGTCATTCCCGCGGCGTTCGTGAACCCTGCCGCGCCCGTGACGCTCACCCCGGCCGCGGTGCGCGCGGCTTTCGTCAAGGCCAATCCGGGGCTCCCGCCCACCGGCCTGGTGCTGAGCTGCGAGCGCACGCGCCTGCGGGAGGTGCGGGTGTGCTTCACGCGCGCGGGCGCGGTGCGCGCCTGCGGCGCCTCGGTGCGGGACCGGTGCGAGGCGCCCAAGGTGACGCTGCCACCGGTGCGCCCGGCCGGCCCCGCATGAGCGCGGAGCGCCCGCTGGTGGTCGATCTCGACGGCGCGCTGGTCCTCGGGGAAACCTCGCTGCAGAGCGCAGCCGAGGCTTTGGCGCGGTCGCCCTGGGAGGCGGGGCGGGGGCTCGCGGCGCTGGGCCTCGGGCGGGCGGCGGCCAAGCGGCGGTTCGCAGCGCGCGCCTGCCCCGATCCCAAGCGCTTGCGCTTCCGGCGCGCGCTTGTGGTTTGGCTTGAGGGGCAAGCCCAGGCGGGGCGGGCGCTACATCTGGTAACCGGCGCCGATCAGGCGGTCGCCTCCGCGGTGGCGGCCCATTTCGGGTGGTTTTCGAGCGCGCGCGGCAGCGACGGGCTGGTCAATCTGAAAGGGCGCCTGAAGCTCGCCTGGCTCGATGCGCGGTTTCCGGGGGGCTTCGATTATGCGGGCGATGCGCGCGCGGACCGGGTGATCTGGCGGGCGCAGCGGCGGGCGATCCTGGTGGGTCCGGCGGCGGCGTTTTCCGAGGCGCTGCAACGCGAAGGCGTGGCCATTCTGGCGACGTTTTGAGCCCCCGCGCGCTATCCCCTCCCTTGCGCTTTGCGCGCGCTTCCCCCTCTATGAGCCGCCATCGAGGAGGAATGCGATGACGATCGAAGAGATCACCAAAAAGTTCGCGGACGCGGGCGCCGTGCTGCCGGGCAAGCGGGTGAAGTTCGATTTCGGGGCCGCCGGCAAGATCATGCTGGACGGGGTCTCCAACGCCGTGACCAACGAGGACGGCGACGCCAACACTACCTTGACGATCTCCCTCGATGACGCGCTGGCGCTGTTCAACGGCAAGCTCGATCCCACGATGGCGTTCATGCAGGGCAAGCTCAAAGTGCTGGGGGACATGGGCACGGCGATGCAATTGCAAGGCGCGCTGAGCAAGCTTCGGAGCTAGAGCCTGTGCCGATCCGACAAAGTCGGATCGGGGCTCTAGGTGTTTGTTTGGTCGCATTTTCTGACGATGAACCGGCGTCCACTGCATCGGAAAATGCGCTGGTCTCTCACAGGGGCGAACGATGGCGGCGGACGGGGGCGCAAGCGGCGGGGCGGCGTTCGCGCGCGTTCCGGGTAATCCGGAGCCTGCGGGCCTTACGATATTCTGGTTCGAGGGCCGCGGCGGCGTGCGTCTGCGCGCGATGGTGGCCCCGCCCGCCGAGGGGCCGGCGCGCGGCTCGGTGATCGTCTGCAACGGGCGCACCGAATTCATCGAAAAATATTTCGAGCCGATGCGCGAGCTGCAGGCCCGCGGCTTCGCCGTGTTCAGCATGGACTGGCGCGGGCAGGGCCTGTCGGACCGGCTGCTGCCCAACCGCCTGAAAGGCCATCTCGACACGCTCGACGATCCCGTGGCCGATCTCAACACCGCGCTCAAGCTCGCCGCCGAGCGTCTGCCGCGCCCGCACATCCTGCTCGCCCATTCCATGGGCGGAGGCATCGCGCTGCGGGCGCTGCAAAAGCGCGCGGTGGAGGTGGAGGGCGCGGCGTTCTCCGCGCCGATGTGGGGCGTCGCGGGGCTCAGCAATACCGCACGCCGGCTGGCGCGCTTCATGACGCAGATCGGCGCGGGCGGCATGTTCGCGCCCGGCCAGGCTACGCGCTGGCGCAAGGAGGCGTTCAAGAAAAACCCGGTCACCCACGACCGCGAGCGCCACGCGCGGGCCCAGGCTTTGGTGATGGCCGAGCCGCGGCTCGCGCTGGCCGGGGTCACGTTCGGCTGGGTGCACGCGAGCGCCCAGGCGATCGACGCGTTCCGCCATGACGGCGCGCTCGCCCATCTGCGGATGCCGGTCCTGGTCGCGAGCGCGGGCGAAGACGTGCTGGTGGACAATGCGAGCCACGCGGTGGTGGCGCGCCTGCTGCCGCGCTGCACCCATATCGCGATCGCCGGCGCGCGCCACGAAATCCTGATGGAGACCGACGCCAAGCGCGCCCAATTCTGGGAGGCGTTCGACGCGCTGGCCGAAACCGCGGCGCCGAAGCGGCGCTGAAATAGGCGCTAGCCGGCCGCTTCCGACAGGAGCCTTGTGTAGAAGCCGATCATGCGCTCCAGATTTTCGAGGCTGATCCGCTCATTGACGCCGCGGGCGCTGCGGATGTCCTGCCGGGTCCAGAGCGCGGGCGTCACGCGGTACACGTTCTCGGCCACGTCCACATAATGGCGCCCGTCCGAAGCGCCGACCTGCAAGGCGGGCGCGACGACGATGTCGCCGCCCCCGGCGTCGCGCACCAGTGAGGCCAGGAGGTGATAGGCGGCGGCCTCGGTGCTCGCGGTGGGGATAGCCGGGCCGGGAGGGTGCGCCCATTCCACCTTCACCCCGTTCAGCCCCTGCACCGCCGCTTCCGCGCTGGCGAGGATCGCCTCGGGCGTATCGCGGGGGTGGAGGCGCACATGGAGCACGGCGTCGGCGGAATCGGGCTGCGCGGTTTCGGTCTCGCCGCCCTGGATCAGGGTGGGGGCGATCGTGGTGGCCAGCAGATCCGCGCCGTCGGGGTTCTTGACGATCTGTTCGCGCACCCAGCCGCCCAGCAGCCAGGAATTGGCCACCGCTACCGCGCGCTCCTGCGTCATGCTCGGCGCCAGCGCCCGCAAGGTGGAGAAATTGGGCTCGCCCTCGATCGCGCTTTCAAGCTTCATGGAGGCGATGGCCGTCAGCGCCTGGGTAAGGATCGCCACCGCGTCGGCGCGCCCGGTCAGCGCCGAGACGGCGCCCTGCCCGCTGGCGCTCACGCGCAGCGCGAGCTCGCGCTTTTCCGTTACGCCCACAAGGCCCGCCGGGGCTTCCGTGAACGGGTGCGCGGTCATGATCGGCTGGCCTTCGCTGACCGCAAACCACGCTTTCACCCCGCGCCGCTTCAGCCGACGCACGATCGAGGCCGCCCCATTGTCCCCGCGCACGCCCCCGTCATGGGCCACGGCGAGCATGATGGTGCGGCGCGGCTCAAAATCGCTGGCGGCGAGGGCGTTGGCGGCCTCCAGCATGGCGATCAGCGGGCCCTTGCCGGTCTGGGCGCCGCGGCCCCAAACCGCCCCGTCCGCGACCACGCCGGCGAACGGGTCGTAGCGCCACGCGCCGATCACCGCCCCGTCGACGCGGGGGGCGTCCAGGTGCGCGACCAGCAGCACGGGCGGGGAAGTCGCGTCCGCGCCCGGCCAGGTATAGAGCAGCGAGAAGCCGCTGAACGTGTCCCGCGTCGCCACCGCGTGGAAGGCGGGGTAGGTCGTTTCGAGCCACGAATGGAAGGCGTCGAAGGCGTCGGGGTCTTCGGGATAGCCATTGGGCAGGGTGTGCGTGGGCGCACGGATCGCCTCGGAGAGGCGCGCGGCCGCCTCGGCGGTGTCGACGGTGGAGGCCTGCGCACGCGGCATCGCCACGATGGTGCGGGTCTGGGGGGCCAGGAGCGCGCTGGTGCGCCACGCCATGTAGGCCGCGAGCGTCCCCCCGCTCAGGATCAGCAGCGCGAAACCGGCGCTGAGGATACGGAAAACAGCCGCAGCGCGCGAAAGCGCCGAGCGACGCTCCGCAAGCGGCTGCGGCGAAGGCTCATGTTCAAAGTCGGGCTCGTCCGGATAGGGATGTTCGGGCCGATGGGCCGCGAAGGCGAGGTCGTCTTCGTCCTCGTTGACGACGCGCATGCGTGGGGTGCGGTCCATTCTGCGTCCCTCGCAATCGACGCCCCCCGCCGTGCGAGGCTTGCGCTTGCGAAGCGCTTACCCTCCCATCATGACAGATTAACCCGCCGTCGCGCCCGATCAGGGTTTGATCGCGTAGATTCGCGTGGTCGAGGCGATCTCGTTGGAAACCACCAGCAGGGGCGCGCCGGTCGGCGAGCCCCCGGCCGGGATGAACAGCACGCCTTCCGGCCCATGATCCCCGCTCGGATCCACGCTGGGGGCGAGGTCGAAATTACGGGAATTATGGTAGGCGACGAGGCTCGCGGCCTTTGGGTCCGTGATGTCGAACACCGCGATCCCGCTCACCCGCTCCAGTCCCACGAAGGCGTAGGTGCGCCCGTCCACCACCCCGATCGCGGCGCCCTCGGGCTCGGGGCCTTTGTCGTCGGAACGGCCGTCGCTGACATTGTCGGTATGAGAGGTGTTGAAGCCCTTGAAGCCGTGGGCGCGGGCGGTCTCGTGCTCCAGCGCGTCGCCGCTGTCATAAACGAGGTTGACGTTCGCGTCCCAGATGGAGATCGAGCGCGCGCCGAAGGCGTAGAGCGCGTCGTAATCGCCGTCCTTGTCGGTGTCGCCCTGGTCCTTCAGCACTTTCAGGCGTCCGCCGAAATTGGCGCCGCCGGCGGCGGTGGCCTTGGCCACGAGTTTGGGATCGAGCGTCAGATCGCCCACGCGCGCCTCGTTGCTGAACGAGCCGCCAAGCTCGGTAAAGTCCTTGCTGTCGCCTTCATTCGCGGTGAGCAGGTAGGTCTGGCCGTCGCGGGCGACGAAGGCGGCGATCGCGTCGGGCATGTACACGCCCAGAACCGGCCACGGCTTGATATCGACCGCGCTGTCGCGATCAGCCAAATCAAGCGCGGATTTGGACCAGTCCTTGAAGCCCAGTCCCTTGACGCCGGTCACGGTCGCGGACGCGATGTCCACCACCGCCACCGCATTGACTTCCTGCAGCCCGACATAGGCGATTTTGGAATCCGCGCTCACCGCGATGTATTCCGGCTCGGCGTCCTGCGCGAACGCGACGCCTTTTTTCATGGGCGCGACGCCGGTGAGTTTGTCCCAGGTGAAGGTTGAAAACGTGGCCTGGTTGACGCTCGGCGCGGCGAAGCCCGCGCTGACATCGATAATCGACACCGAGCCCTCGGGGTCTTTCTTGTATTTCACATCGGGCTCGCCCTCGTCGGCGGTCAGCACGTATCGGCCGTCCGGCGTGAAGGTCACCATGTCCGGCATCGGCCCGACTTTGACCGCGCTGATCACTTTCAGGTCTGCGGCGGCGAAGAAGACGACCGCGCCGGGCGCCTGGGCGTTCTTGTTGGTGACGGCGGCGGCGGCGATACCGTTGTTAAGCGCGACCGAATTGGGCGTAGCCCCATAGGCGGAAAGATCGACGACGCCGGCATTCTTGGGCGCGGCCGGATCGGCGATGTCGAGCACGTCGATGCGGTCCTTCTCGCCGTTGACGACGAAAAGCCGCTTGGAGCCCGGATCATAGGCGGCGATCTCGGCCGCGCTCGCGCCGAACTTGCCATGTTTGTAGAGGCTCAAGGGCTCGAGCGTGATGGCGTGGGCCGCGCCTGCGCCCATCAGCGCCGCCGCGGCTGCGCCCGCGCGGATCCAAGTTTTCATCGTCGCCTCCCAACGCCCACGCGCACGCCGACAACGCGGCGGTCGCTGTGCGCGTCAGAGCATAAATCAGTGACAGTTCAATGTCGGCGCCGGTGTGGCGCCGATGCCGCAGCCTCCAGCCGCCTGCCGCGGAAGGGAGGCGCGTCACATTAGGTTCATTAAAGGCCGTTAAGGCCGACGCGCATCCGGGCTGGGGGGTTAAGGCCGCCTTCCGGTGGGGAATAATCGGAAAGCAGGGAAGACCTAACCATGCGGAACAAAACCATGTTCGGCGGCGCCGCGCTCATCGCGCTCGCCACCGTGGCCGGCGCGGGCGGCGCCAACGCGCAGCTCGCCACCAGCTTCAAGGGCGCCCCGGAATTCTCCGAAGGCGATTTCAAGTTCAAAGTCCGCGGCCGCGTCATGGTCGACGTGTACAATGTCAGCAAAGACATTGACGACCCGGACGGCCCCGGCGCCTTGACCGCCGGCGCGCAGGACCAATCCTATCGCCGCACCACGCTGCGCCGCGGGCGTCTGGGCGTTGAAGGGCAGTTTGACAAAAAGTGGAAGTACAAGGCGGAAATCGAGTTCGGCCGCAATAACGAGAACGTCTGGAAGTCCGCGCTCGTGGAGTACGCCGGCAAGAAGTTCTCCGTGATCCTCGGCCAGGACAAGGCGGTCGCCCCGCTCGAGGAAAAAACCTCTTCGCGCTATATCACCTTCAACGAGCGCGCCGGCATCCATTCTGCGTTCGACACCGGCCCCTACATCGCGGGCGTCTATGTGCTCGGCGGCGGCGCGAATTATTCCTGGAGCTTCGGCGTCGGCGGGGATGACATCTCCAACTCCGAAAGCGTCGGCCGCGAGGAAGCGTTCCAACTCCTCGCCCGCGCCACCTGGGCGCCGCTGTTCGACAAGTCCCCGGAAGGCCTGCACCTGCTGCACGTCGGCGGCTTTCTGCGCCAGCGTGACCGTGGCGGCGACGGCCTCTTCCAATACCGCGCGCGTCCGGCCGCGCTCGGCGTGGACGATCGCACGATCGACACCGGTGCCATCGGCGATGAGGACACCACCTACGGGGTCGAGGCGGCCTACGTGCTCGGGCCGTTCTCGCTGCAATCGGAGCTGATGCAGGTCAACACCACCCGCGCGAACGGCGTCGACGCCTCGCTCACCGGCGGTTACCTCGATGCGATCTGGAACGTCACCGGCGAATCCCGCGATTATCGCGGCGGCACCGGCGAATTCAGCCGCGCCGTTCCGGCCGCCTCGCTCGCCTCCGGCGGCCCGGGCCTCGTCCAGGTCGCCGCGCGCGCCGAAGTGGTCGATCTGACCGACGAAATCACCAAGGGCGGCTCGCAAACCGGCTACACGCTGGGCGTGAACTGGTTCCCGGCGGCTTATGTCGGCTTCAAGCTGAACTATGGCTACACCGACATCTCGCGCGACGGCACGACGGCCAACGTGCTGGGCAGCCGCAGCGGCGAAGCCCAAGTGGTGTCGTTCCGCACCCAGTTCGACTGGTAAGTTAACCAAAGTCCCAAAGAGTAAAGCGGGGGCGAAAGCTCCCGCTTTATTTTTCTTAAATCAGATGAAGTCTGTATTGGCGGTTCCAACACAGAAACGTCTTTATCCGCCGGCCTGCGATGTCGCCAAAGTGTCATGGCGTTGTCGCGAAGGTGTTGCGGCCATCTCTTAACAGGGCGGAGCTGCGGTGAGGGCGAGGGCCTCTTCACCGATATCAAGCGCCAAAGGGCGCGGGCATCCTCAGGAGGTTCCAGTGAAATTTGAAGGAATGATGGCTTTCGGCCGCCTCACGGCCGGCGCCGTCGCCGCCGTCGCGCTGATGGCCGGCGCGGCGAACGCGCAGGGCAAAGGCGTGTTCACCGTCCAGATCGACGGCTCGTCGACGGTCTATCCGATCGCGGAAGCGGTCGCGGAAGACTTCCAAGCCAGCCAAGGCGGCCGCGTCCGCGTGACGGTCGGGGAAAGCGGCACCGGCGGGGGCTTCAAGAAATTCTGCCGCGGCGAAACGCACCTGTCGAACGCCTCGCGCCCGATCTCGGCAAAGGAAATGGCGGCCTGCAAGGCAGCCGGCGTGAAATATATCGAGCTGCCGATCGCGTTCGACGCGCTCACCGTCGTCGTCAACCCGTCCAACCCGCTCACCGAAATTTCCGTCGCTGACCTGAAGAAGATCTGGCAGCCGGAAGCCCAAGGCCGCGTCACGAACTGGAAGCAAGTCAATCCGAGCTTCCCCGACCTGAAGCTCGGCCTCTACGCGCCGGGCACCGCCTCGGGCACGTTCGATTATTTCACCGAAGCCGTAAACGGGAAGTCCAAGGCCCAGCGCACCGACGTCACCCCCTCCGAGGATGACAACGTGCTGGTGCAAGGCGTGCTCGCCGATCCGGGCGGAATCGCCTATTTCGGCCTTGCCTATTACACCGAAAACCAAGGCAAGATCAAAGCGCTGGCCATCAATAACGGCAAGGGCGCGGTGATGCCTTCCAAGGAAGCGGTCGAGCGGGCCCAGTACGTGCCGCTGTCGCGCCCGATCTTCGTGTACGTGAACGCCACCGCCGCCAAGAACGCCCGCGTGGCCGCGTTCGTGAACTTCTGGATCACCAATGGCGCCAAATACGCCGAGGAAGTCGGCTATGTGGGTCTGCCGGCCTCGGCCTACCAAACTGCTGCTTCGCGCTTCAAGGCGCGTCAAGCGGGCACCGCCTTTGGCGGCAAGAACGATGTCGGCGCCTCCATCTCGGAAGTGCTGTCGCGCAAGCTGGTTCTCGACGCGGTCGAGGGCTGAAGAACAGGAACGGGCGGGCGCCTTTTCGGGGGCCCGCTCGTTCCCTTCGTCCGGCCGCCGTCGGGGATGGCGGCGGCTCGACGAGGCGGCGGGCCTGAAGATGGCGAGCTTTGACACGCAGGCGGCGGCGGCTTTGCGTGATGGTGGGGGTAGGCGTGGCGAACGCGGCGGTGCGCGACTTCACAAGAAAACGGCTGCGGGTCGGCGAGATCGTGATCGAAGCGCTGCTGTTCCTGGCGGCGGCGGCCTCGGTGGCGATTACGGCAGGCATCCTCTGGGTGCTCTTGTCCGAGAGCGCGAGCTTCTTCGCGGAAGTCTCGATCGTTGAATTCCTTACCGCCACGCGATGGACGCCGCTGTTCGAGGAAAAGCATTTCGGCATCGCCCCGCTTCTGTGCGGCACGCTCCTGTGCACCCTGGTCGCGATCACGCTCGCGGTGCCGCTCGGGCTGATGGTGGCGATCTATCTGTCTGAGTTCGCGGGAACGCGGGCGCGCGAGACGGTCAAGCCGGTGCTCGAATTGCTGGCGGGCGTCCCCACCGTGATCTTCGGCTACTTCGCGCTGCTGGTGGTCACCCCGCTGCTGCAGCGGATCGTGCCCGGCCTGCCGGGCTTCAACATCCTGTCCGCGGGGCTCGTGATCGGGGTGATGATCATCCCCTACATCGCGTCGGTCTCGGAGGATGCGATGCGCGCGGTGCCCAATTCCTTGCGCGAGGGCTCCTATGCGATGGGGGCGACCAAACTCGAAACCGCGTTCAACGTCGTCGTGCCGGCCGCGGTGTCGGGCATTGCGGGCGCGTTCGTGCTGGGCATGTCGCGCGCGGTGGGGGAGACGATGGTGGTCGCGATCGCGGCCGGCGCGGTGCCCCAGATCACGTTCGATCCGCGCGAGCCGGCGGCGACGATCACCGCTTTCATCGCCCAGGTGGCCTTGGGCGATCTGCCCCACGGCTCGATCGAGTACCAGAGCATTTTCGCCGCGGGCCTTGCGCTCATGGCCATCACGCTCGTGTTCAACCTGATCGCCTTCTGGCTCAATCGCACCTTCCGGGAAGTCTATTGATGGCCGTCGCCGATACTCCCTCCGCCGGAGCCCAACCGCGCGGAACCGATATCACCGTCCAGCCGCCGGGCCTGCGCCTGCGGAAATTCTGGGACGCGACCTTCGTGTTCTGGGGCGTGCTCGCCACGACGCTCGGCCTATTGGTGCTGGGCGCGCTCGTGTTTGATTTGGCCGTCGACGGCGGCGGGCGCCTGGGCGCGCAATTCTTTTTGTCCTTCCCGTCCCGGGAGGCGGAGAATGCGGGGATCCTCTCGGCGTGGGTGGGCTCGCTCCTGGTGATCTTGACCACCGCGGTGCTGGCGCTGCCGATCGGCGTCGCGGCCGGGCTCTATCTCGAGGAATACGCCGCCAAGAATTTCATCACGGACGGGATCGAGATCACGGTCAACAATCTTGCCGGCGTGCCGTCCATCATCTACGGCCTGCTCGCGCTCGGCCTGTTCATCTACCAATTCCAGCTCGGCCAGAGCATCCTCACCGCCGGGCTGACGCTGGCGCTCCTGATCCTGCCGATCATCATCGTGGCTACCCGCGAGGCGATCCGCGGCGTGCCCCAGGGGATACGGGACGCAGCGCTCGCGCTCGGCGCCACCAAATGGCAAACGACGTCCCACCACGTCCTGCCCTATTCCATGCCCGGCGTGCTCACCGGCGCCATTATCGGCCTGTCGCGCGCGCTGGGCGAGACCGCCCCGCTGATCACGATCGGCGCGCTGACCTTCATCGCCTTCCTGCCCATCAAGATGCCGGGCGACCCCGCATTCCTCGAAATCGGCCAGTACAGCGCCGATGGCGAATTGCTGAACCCCGACGCGGTGGAGAAGGTCACCGTTCCGAGCGGCGGAACGGCCGTGCTGGCGGACGGCACGAGCCAGGATATTCCCCCGGGCGCGACGATCGAAGTCCCCGCCGGCTCCTCGATCGAGACCAAAGCCACGCTTCTCGACGCCGTGCAATCCTGGGCGCCGTGGAGCTGGCTGATGGAAAGCTTCACCGTCATGCCGATCCAGATGTTCAACTGGACGTCGCGGCCGGAAGAAGCGTTCCGCGTCAACGCCGCGGCCGCGGGCCTGGTGCTGCTGGGCATCACGCTGCTGATGAACGGCACGGCGATCTATGTGCGCTACCGCCTCCGGCGCTCGATCCGCTGGTAATTCGCGCGGGCGGCCGTTCCAGGCGCGGCGTGCTAGGTCAAGGCGGCGCGGCGGCGGCGGCGCAGGCGCAGGCGCCGCCAGAAACGCTTTTTCTCGGGCTTGGGCAAAGGCTGCAGGTTGCGGCGGAACTCTTCCGCGCAGGCGCGCCAAGAGAAAAGCTCGGCATGGGCGCGCGCCCGCTCGCGCGAGAGCGAAAGCGCCTCAAGGCACGCCGCGCGCAGATCGGTGTTCACCGCGCCCGCGCCGGTGCCGGGCAGGATGTCCTTCGGCCCCGGGGCCACGAAGGCCGCCACCGGCGTGCCGCTGGCCAGCGCTTCCAGGATCACGAGGCCGAACGTGTCGGTGAAGCTCGGGAACACGAACACGTCCGCATCCGCATAGCAGCGCGCCAGATCCTCCCCGAAGCGGGAGCCCAGGAACACCGCGCCCGGATAAGCCTCCTGCAGCCCCGCCCGCGCCGGCCCATCGCCCACCACCACTTTCGAGCCCGGCAGATCGAGCCCGAGGAACGCCTCGATATTCTTTTCCACCGACACCCGCCCGACATAAGCGAACACCGGACGGGCCAAGTCCTTGTAGAGGCCCCCGTCGAGGCCGCGCTTGGCGGGGTGGAACGCCTCAGTGTCCACGCCCCGGCTCCAGGCGGTCACGTTCTTGAAGCCGCGGCCCTTCAGCAGCTCCATCATGGTGGGCGTGGCCACCATGACGCGCCCGGATTTGTCGTGGAAGGCGTGCATGTAGCGGTAGCCGGCCCAGAGCGGGATCCACGGGAAGCGGGCGGTGACGTATTCCGGGAATTGGGTGTGGTAGCTCGTCGTGAACGGGAATTTGTGCTTGAGGCAGATGGCGCGCGCATCCCAGCCCAGCGTGCCCTCGGTCGCCAGATGCACCGCGTCGGGCGCGAACGCCAGGAACCGCTCCTCCACGTCCGCGCGCGCGTTCAGCGCCAGGCGGATCTCGCTATAGGTGATCAGCGGCACCGTCTTGTAGCCGTCGCTGGGGGCCACGACCTCCACCTCGCAGCCCATGGCGCGCAATTCGCCCACGACGCGCGAAAGCGTGCGCACGACGCCGTTCACCTGCGGCTCCCAGGCGTCGGTCACCAGCATGATGCGCTTGGGGTCTTCGTCGGGGGCGGCGGGGACGGGTTCGGTCATGGGAGGCTGCTTAGCGGAAATCGCGGGCCCCGCCAGCGCGCTTGCGGCGGATCGGAAATACGCCGCAGCCGCGGGCGAAACCTCATTCCAGCCCGGGCAGCGCCCGTCCGGGCTTCCAGCCCGCCGGCGCCAGGGTGAAACCGGCGAAGGAAAAGCCGGGGGTGACCACGCACGAGACGAGCGTCCAGGCCCCCAGGCTCTCCGCGCTCTGCCACGCATGGGCGGGGACAAGCGCTTGGGGTTCGTGGCCGGCCAGCACGTTGGGGCCTAAGCGAATAATGGTGGTGGCGACGGCGTCCTCGGATACGGAAAGGCATAAAGGCGCGCCCGCGTGCCACAGCCAGAGCTCGGCGGCGTCCACCATATGCCAGTGCGAGTATTCCCCGGCCTGGAGCAGGTAATAGATGGCGGTGGCGCGGCCGCGCGCGGCGGCGCTGGCGCCGGCGTCTGCGTCGCGGAAGGTCTCGCGATAATGGCCGCCCTCGGGATGGGGCGTGAGGCCGAGGCGGGCGATGATCTCGGCGGCGTCATGCGCATCGATTGTCACCGGAAAGCGTCCTTGCGGGCGCGAATGTCGGCGAAGGCCTGCCAGTCGGCCGCGGCCTCGCTTTGCGTCTTCAGCGCTGGCGCGCGCAGGAACGGGTTGGTCGCCTTCTCGGCGGCGAGCGTCGTGGGCACCGTGGGCAGGCCCGCCGCGCGCAGCCGCGCAACCTCCGCCGCGCGCGCCTGCAGGGCGGGATTGTCGGGATCGACGCTCAGCGCGAAGCGCGCATTCGCGGCGGTGTATTCGTGGGCGCAATAGAGGCGCGTATCCTCGGGCAGGGCGGCGAGCTTTTGCAGGCTTTCCCACATCTGCGCCGGCGCGCCCTCGAACAGCCGCCCGCACCCCATCGAAAACAGCGTGTCCCCGACGAACGCCGCCGCCTGCCCCTCCAGCACGTAGGCGACGTGGCCAAGCGTGTGGCCGCCCACCTCCAGCACAAGCGCGCGCGTGGCGCCCAGCGTAACGACATCGCCCTCCAGTACTACCCGGTCCGGCGTCACGCCCGCCCGCTCGATCTCCGCCGGCCCCACGATCAGCGCGCCGGTGCGCGCCTTGATCGCAGCGTCCCCGCCCGCATGGTCGGCGTGCCAGTGGGTGTTCCAGATCTGGGTGATGCGCCAGCCGGCGGCGTCCGCCTCGGCGAGGATCGCTGCGGCGTCGGGCGTGTCGATCGCGGCGGTCTCCCCGCTTTCCTCGTCATGCAGCAGGAAGCCGTAATTATCGCTGAGGCAGGGGAATTGTCGGATCTGCGCCATCCCGCATTGTCACAAAGAAGTGCGCGTTCGGGAATGGAATTTTACCCGCCACGAGCCATGTGCTGGCGGATGAAAGCAGTTCTGGCGGCGCTTGTTGTTTTGTTGGGCTCCAGCGGGTGGGGGCAGGCCTGGGCGCGCACCGAAACCGCGGTGTTTGCGGGGGGCTGCTTTTGGTGTCTCGAGCGGGACATGGAGGGGCTTGCGGGCGTCGTGTCCGCGGAATCCGGCTATACTGGCGGCCGGGAGCGCAACCCGACCTATCGCCAGGTCTCTTTCGAGCAGACCGGCCATTACGAGGCGGTGCGGGTGCGCTTCGATCCAGACAAGATCAGCTATCGCGCCCTGGTGGACCGCTTCTGGACCTTCATCGATCCCACCGATTCCGGCGGCCAATTCTGCGACCGTGGCCCGAGCTACCGCACCGCCATCTTCGCCACCCCGACCCAGCAGGGCGAGGCGCAAGCCTCAAAAGCCGCCCTGAAGCAGCTGCGCGCGATCACGCCCATCCTGCCGGCCGAGACATTCTGGCCGGCCGAGGACTACCACCAGGATTACGCGAAGAAGAATCCGATCCGCTACAAACTCTACCGTACGAGCTGCGGCCGCGACGCGCGCCTGCGGGAGGTGTGGGGCGGGAAGCCGTAAAGTCAGGCCGATTTGCGCAGCGTGCTTCGGTTCAAAATGGGGGTCTGGCTCTTCAGCAGATCCTGTTCGATGAAGATGCGCTTGGAGGGATCGGCCACGACGATCAGGTGGATCTCCGCCGCGCCGAGCGCTTGGGCGGCGCCCCACATGTCGTGGCGTCCGAGGCTCTCGTGGAAGGAATGCGTGCTGGCGGCGAACAGCGACACCGGCCCCCCTGCCTCCATCGTCGGGTAATCGCCGGGCTTCACGAACATGTACACCCCGCCCACCGGCTCCCACGCCCGCTTGGAGCGCGCCACGTCGAAATCGTACCAGCGCCCGCTGGCGCCTTGCCAAGAGAACATCAAGTCCGGGCTCCTTTCGCCGCCGGCTGCGCCCGCAGCCCCCACCGCCTAGATATAGAATGAGTCGTTCCCGCGCAGGAGCGGGGGTCACGCTCCTTCACAGCAGCGTCACACATCCTCACAGCGCCAACGGCTTAAGCCCCAGGATCCCAGCGCACGGCGTCCGCGTCCGCGGCCTCGAAGAACGGGACCCAGAAGGTGCGCCGCGCAGCGCTCTGGCGGTCGCTCTGGTCCGGCCGGTCGAGCGGGACGACGCGCACGTGAACGCCCGAAAGGTCCGGCGGGCCCCGGTCGTCCTGCGCGGTGAAAGCGGCGAAGTCGCTCGCGTCCGTATAGAGGCTGAAGCCGCCGGACGTGTGCTCCAGCAGGTCGGAGATGAGGACCAGCCGGCGCTCCGGTATGGCGGGTGCGAAATCGGGGTCGCCGGCCAAAGCGTGCAGGGCGGCGACGATGGGGGAGGCGCTCGAGCGCCCCCCGGATTCCGCGCTGCGCACGGCGCGCTGCAGCGCCTCCCCGAACTGCTCCTCCCAGAGCTTCTGGGCGAGGGCTGCGTTCTCGAACAGCGGGTTTGCGGCGCGCCCGTCGCGGGGCAGGCATTTGGAGAACACAAGGCGCGGCTCCTGCGGGGCGTCCGCGCGCACCGCGGCCAGCGTCAGCCGGTCGTAGGGGGAAAGGCGCAGCCGCTCGCCCTCCACGGCCGCGCGCACGCGCTTTTTGTGGCGCGGGGCCAGGGTGTCGGTGGCGTCGACTAGGATCAGGGTATGGGCGCGCACCGGGGCGTCCGTGCGGCACAGGGTTTCGGGGTCGAGCGGGGGCGGGCGCAGGGCCAGCCCGGCGGCGGCGGCCCCGGCCAAGGCCACGAACAGCGCAGCGATCAGCCCATAGCCCAGCGCATCCTTGCGCGCGCGCACGCCGCGCCGCGGGCGGTAGCGCGGCTTCAAGCCTCCGTCCCGCCTTGTTCCAAGCGGGCGGAGATCGATTCGAGCTCCTGCGACCGCGCTTCGAGCCGGGCGGCGGCGAGCGACTGCGCCTCGACGAGGGCGGCTTCGGCCGCCAGAACGAGGCCCGCGGCGCGGGCGAGCGCGTCCGGCGGGTCGGGCGGGGGCGGCAGGGGATCGTCGAAATAGGGGGGCGGGGGCCCGGTGCGCGCCGCCCGGTTTTCGCGCCGGTACAGCGCGATAGCCGCGTTCCCCGCTTCCGCGGCCGAACGGGCGGCGGAATCGAGGTCTACGCTCTCGCCGGCGGCTTCGTCATAGGCCTCGCGCATGGCGCGCACGGCCTCGCGTGCGCTCTCCAGGGCGTCCGCGATGGCGGCCTGGGCGGTGTCCAGCGCCTCTTCCAACGCGCCGCGCGTCAGCGCGCGCTGTTCGGACAGGGCCTCCTCCGCTCCCTCCTTTGCGCGCGCCATCTTGCCGTAATCGGGGTAGGGCTCGTCGAAACCCGAATAGCCCTTGAGCGCCGCGAACACCCAGGCTCCCGCGCCCAGCATCAGCAGGATCACCGCCTGCGGCTCGGCCAGGCCGAACAGGCGCGCCTCGTCCAGGCGCGCGATCGGGCCCGCCTCCAGCGCTCCGATCTGGTCCCGCCACACCGCCGCGAACGTGTTCAGCGCGAGCGCGAGGCCCAGGAAAAAGACGAACGCGCCATAGCCCGCAAGCCTGCGCCCGAGCGCCACGTGATGGGTATAGCGCAGCCCCAGAAATCCCGCGAGGAAGCCCAGCGCCACATTCGCCCCGGACAGGCCGAGCGCGGTGGCCGCCCCGCCCAGAAGCCCGCGCGCGTCGGTCTCGGCGAACAGGGTGGCGCTGAACACCGCTTCGAACCCGGCCGCGGCCAGCAGGAGCGCGCCTTGCAGGATCGGCGAGTCCGGGTAGTTCGCGGCGTGGCGCAGCCGGTGGGTGCGGCGGAAGCCGTCCAGCTCCTCGCGGGCGCGGGCGGCGCGGGCGCGCGCGAGGGCGAAATCGGGCCCGGCGCGCCCCTCGATCTGGCGCAGCGCGAGGCGCGCCTGCGTAAACGGGCCCTCGAAATCGGCGGGCGGCGGAGCAAGGCGGCGCAGGCGCTGCTCGCAGGCCCGCGCGAGACCCGCCCGGGCGGCCTCGATCCGCTCGAGCGCGGAAGCGACCGCAGAGAGCACCTCCCGCTCGACCCCGCTCAGATCCTCCTCCTCCGCGCCCGGGCGCCCGCCCGCCGCATCGGCGCGCGCCCGCACCCGCACCCGCAAGCGCTTGTCCAACACACCGAGATCGAGTTCGCCCGCGCGACCGCCCATGGCCTCACCGCCCCGTGGGCGAGCTTAAACCGCTCGCGCCGACCACGCCAATCGTGCGAGAGAAGCCGCATTCTGTAACGGGGCGCATCAGTGGACGGCATCGACCTTCCCGCGACGCTTGAGCTCGCCGTGCGCGCCGCCAACGCCGCGGGCGCGGCGCTGAAGGCGCACCGGGAGGGCTGGTCGGGCATATCGGCGGTGATCGGGCGGGAGGTGAAGGTCGACGCCGACACCCGCGCCGAAGCGTTGATCCTCGATCTGCTGACCCGCGAAAGCCCCTATCCGATCCTGTCGGAGGAGGCGGGCTGGGTCGGCGGGGGCGCGCGCGATTGCGTCTGGGTGGTCGACCCCCTGGACGGCAGCGTCAATTACATCCGGGGCTATCCCCATTGCGCGGTCTCGATCGCGCTGCTGCAGGGGCGCACCCCGATCCTGGGCGTCGTCGATTGCTTTCTGCTGGGGGAATGTTTCGTCGGCGCGGAGGGGCTTGGCGCGACGCTGAACGGGGCGCCGATCGCGGTTTCGGCGCTAGAGACCCCTGGGGCCGGCGTGCTCAATACCGGCATCCCCGCGCGCGCGCAGGCCGATGGCGCACACTTTGCGGCATTTATGCAGGAGATGCTGGCTTGGCGGAAGGTGCGCATGATCGGCTCGGCCGCCGCTGCGCTCGCCTATGTCGCGGCCGGGCGGGCGGACGCCTACCAGGAAAGCGGGGCGATGCTGTGGGACGTGGCGGGGGGATGCGCGCTCGTGCGGGCGGCGGGCGGGGGCGTGGCGATCGAGGGGCCCGCGCTGGACGGCCCGTTATTGGTGCGCGCCGCGAATCCCGCCTTACTCTCAGCCATGGGGCCTAAAAGCACCTCTTAACGATGGTGAAAGCTTGAACCTTAACGTGGCAGATGCGATGGCCTTCCGGTCCGAAGCTTGAGCGGCCTCGCCGAAATTCCTTTTGGGTGACGCCCTTATCGCGGGTGCGAAATGACGCCAGAGGCGGCGATCTACAAGGCGGCGCACGCTGCGTCGCCCGTACGGACCGTTCTCTACGGCCGGGCTGAGGCGTGCAGCGACGCGCGCGTCGAAGCCCTCGCCGCCCAGCGCTTCGAGGTCGTTGAACGGGTTGACGTCGGCGCGAGCCCGGACTGGGGGCGGCAGGGGACTCTCGCTGCGGAGGCGGCGGTCTGGTGCGGCCCGCTGGAGGCGCAAGCTGCGCGCGCGTTCCTTGCGCACGCCAACGCAAAGGGGCTCGCCGCGCTGGTCGCAAGGGGCGACCCCTCCGCCGGCGTGCGGCCGCTGGAGATGGCCGATATGCTGGCGCGGCCCGCCGATGGCGCGGCCTCGGCTGGGGCGCGGGCTTCGATCGAGGGGCGGCGCGTTCTGGTGACCGGCGCGGGCGGCAGTATCGGCTCGGAGCTCGTGCGCCAGATCGCGGCGTTGGACCCGGGCCATCTGATCCTGCTCGATAATTCCGAGTTCAATCTCTATTCCATCGACCAGACGCTCCAGGGCGCGGGGGATGCCGCACGCACGCTCGCCCTGTGCGACATCCGCGACGGCGAGGCCGTCCAGCGCTGGTTCTCCCGCACCCGTCCGGAGATCGTGTTCCACGCCGCCGCGCTGAAGCAGGTGCCGCTGGTGGAAGCCCATGCCGGGGAAGGGGTGCTCACCAACGTGCTGGGCACCCGCCAAATCGCCGCCGCCTGCCTCAAAGCGCGCGCGCACATGGTTCTGGTGTCCACGGACAAGGCGGTGAGCCCCTCCAACGCCATGGGGGCCACCAAGCGGCTGGCGGAGCTCTATTGCCAGGCGCTCGATCGCCGCCCCATGGCGGGCGACGGCGCGCGCTTTCTCACGGCGCGGCTGGGCAATGTGCTGGGGTCGGCGGGCTCGGTGGCGCCGCTGTTCGAGCGCCAGATCGCCTCGGGCGGGCCGGTCACCGTCACCCACCCCGACGTGACGCGCTTTTTCATCACCATCCCCCAGGCCGCCGCCTTCCTGCTGGAGAGCCTGGCCATTGGGCTCGCCGACGCCCAGACGCGCGGCGCCGCCCACGTGCTGGACATGGGCGCCCCGATAAGCCTGGTGGATTTCGCGCGCGACATGATCCGTCTGAAGGGCCTGCGCCCGGAGGTGGACGTGGCGATCGCCTTCATCGGCCTGCGCCCGGGGGAGAAGGTGAACGAGCAATTGGTGGGCGAGGACGAATGGATCGCGCGCCGCCCGGGCGCCCGGATCATGGCGGTGCGCGCCCCCGGCCGCGATCTCGCGCGCCTGGAGCAGGAGATGGACGCCCTGGTGCGCCTCGCCCGCGCGGGCCGCGACGACATGGTCAAGGCCGCGCTGATGGGCCAGGCCGAGCCCGTCGCCATAGCGCATTCAGCGCCTGTGGCCGCGCCTCTAGCCGGCTGAAGCGGCCCGATCGATCGCTTCCGCGAGCGCCACCGCCGCCACGCCTGAGGCGCCCGCCGATCCGCCCTCCATCGCCGCCGCGAGGAAGGCGTCCGCGCCGCGACCTAAAGGGTCGGGGACCTTGGCGGCGAAATCGGGGTCGAGCGGGAAGGACGTCGTGTTCTCGAACGTGCGCGCCAGGAAATCCACGGCCACCTCCCCGCTCGGATAGCGCGCGCGCAGCAGGCGGCGGCGGGCGGGCGCGACGCGGCTCGCGATGAAACGGGCTTCCCCGGCCGGGTATTCAAGGCGCGCCTCCACCTGATCGAGCAACGCGCCGTGCACCGCGCTCCCGCGTCCCTCCACGCGCAGCGGCGCGCGCCCGAACAGGAGCGCGGCGAGATCGAGATCATGGATCATCAGATCGAACGTCACGCTCACATCCATGCCGCGCCCGGTGAACGGGCCCTCGCGCACGCTCTCCACCGCCAGCGGCCGTTCCGGCGCCGCCAGCAGGCCCATCGCCTCGAGCACGAAGCGCTCCTGGTGGCCGGTCTGCAGGTGGAGGCCCGCGGCGCGCGCGGTCGCGGCCAGTTCCTCGGCGTGGGGCAGCGTCGTCGCCAACGGCTTTTCCATCAGCACGTGCAGCCCCGCCGCCAGCGCTTGCTGGCCAAGCGTGAAATGCGTGCGCGCCGGCGTCGCGATCACCACCGCCTCGCAGGCCTCGAGCAGCGCCTCGACGCTCGCGAAAGCGCGTGCGCCATGCTGTTCCGCCAGCGCCCCCGCACGGGCGGCGTCGGCATCATAGAGGCCCTGAAACGCGGAGGCGGGCGCGGCGGCCAGCTTGGCGGCGTGATTGGCCCCGAAGGCGCCCGCGCCGATCAGGCCGGTTCTCAGTGTGCTCATGGGCGGGTTGAAGCGTCCGGGCGGGCCCCGCGCAAGGGCGGGGGCGGGGAAAAGTTGTCGCGCGTTGTCGCTCTCGGGCAAGGTGGGGCGATGCAAACCCTGTTTCCCTTGGCGCCGGTGTTTCTGGATTTGGCGGGGCGCCCGGTGCTGTTTTTGGCTGCGGACGCGGCCTGCGCGCGCGCCGCGCGCGCGATGTTGGATGCCGGGGCCGGCGTCACGCTGTTCGATCCGGCCCCTTGCGCGGAGGCCGAGACCCTGGCCCCGCCCGCGCGCCTGGTGCGCCGGCGCTGGCGGTTAAGCGACGTGCGCGCCGCTGCGTTGGTGGTGGCGGGCGCCGGGGAGAAGCGCCCGATGCGCGCGCGCTTGGCCGCCAAGGGCGCGCGGGCGATTTTCCTGATGCTCGAGACGCCCGCCTTGTCCGACATCGTGCTGGGGGAGATCGCGGCGCGCGGGCCGCTGGCGCTGGGCGTCTCGTCGGGCGGGCTTCCCCCCGCGCTCGCCCACGCGGTGCGCGAGCGGATCGAGGAGGCCGCGCCCGCCCCGCTCGCGGGCTTCTTCGAGGCCGCCGCCCGCCTTGGGCCGACGCTGGAGGCGGGGCTTGCGGACCCGGCCGGCTTCTGGCGCGCCGCGCTGCTGGCGGCGATCACCGAGCGGCCGGGGGATTGGGCGGCCTGGCTGCGGGCGCGCGCTTAGGCGGGCGGGCAGGCGGGCCCGCTTGCTCAGAGCAAGTCGTCGCGTTGGCGCTGTGTTTGGCGGATGGCTCGCGCTATGAAGGGGGATGACTCACGTCGTTTCGCGCGTTGGCCGATGGACCACCGGAGGCCTCAGATCGATCACGTTCGGGATCGACCAGCCGCTCCAGCTCTCCAACGGATCAAACCTCGCCCCGCTCACCATCGCCTACGAAACCTATGGCGCGCTGAACGTGGAAAAGAGCAACGCCGTACTCGTCTGCCACGCGCTGACGGGGGATCAGTTCGTCGCTTCGCCCAATCCGGTGACGGGGCGCCCCGCCTGGTGGCCGCGTGTGGTGGGGCCGGGCAAGGCGATCGACACCAACCGCTTTTTCGTGATTTGCGCCAATGTGCTGGGCGGCTGCATGGGCACGACCGGGCCCGCCGCGCCCGCCCCCCGACGGGGCGCCCTACGGCCTGCGCTTTCCGGTGATCACGGTGGCCGACATGGTGCGCGCCCAGGCCATGCTGATCGAGGCGCTAGGCATCAAGGACCTGTTCTGCGTGATCGGGGGCTCGATCGGGGGCATGCAGGCGCTGCAATGGGCGGCGGCCTACCCCGCGAAAGTGTTCGCCTGCGTGCCCATCGCCACCGCCGCGCGCCATTCCGCCCAAAACATCGCATTCTACGAAGTGGGCCGCCAGGCGATCATGGCCGATCCCGACTGGCGGGGCGGGGAGTACCACGCCTCCGAGGTCCGCCCCGACAAGGGCCTCGCGGTGGCGCGCATGGCCGCCCACATCACCTATCTGTCCGAAGCGGGCTTGCGCCGGAAGTTCGACCGCGGGCTGCAGCAGCGGGACGGCTTCTCCTTCGGCTTCAACGCCGATTTCCAGGTGGAATCCTATCTGCGCCACCAGGGCCAAAGTTTCGTCGACCGGTTCGACGCCAACGCCTACCTCTACATCACGAGAGCGATCGACTACTTTGATCTCGCGCAGGATTATGGCGGCTCCCTCGCGCAGGCCTTCAAGGAGAGCGCGACCCGGTTCTGCGTGTTTTCCTTCTCCAGCGACTGGCATTATCCCCCGTTCGACAACAAGGCGATCGCTCGGGCGCTGGTGTCGGCCGGGTGTGAGGTGTCCTATGTGGAGGTGGAGACCGACAAGGGGCACGACGCCTTCCTGCTCGAAGAGCCGGTGTTCCTGCAGGGCCTGACAGGCTTCATCGACGCCGCCGCCGCCGCGCGGGGCCTCGCGCTCAAGGTTCCGCGCGGATGACCGGCAGCCGAAAGCCGTGCTGATGAGCCCCGACAAGATCCGCGCCGATTATTCCGTGATCCTGGACATGGTGGCCCCCGGCTCGCGCGTGCTGGACGTGGGCTGCGGGGACGGCGCGCTGCTGCAGCTCCTGGCGCGCGAGCGCGCCGCCAAGGGGCGCGGGGTGGAGCTCAGTCAGACCGGGGTGAACGCCTGCGTCGCCAAGGGCCTCTCGGTAGTGCAGGGCGACGCCGACCGCGACCTCGCCGCCTATCCCGACAACGCCTTCGACTATGTGATCCTGTCCAAGACCATCCAGGCGGTGCGCCGCCCCGGCGACGTGCTGAAGGAATTGCTGCGGGTGGGCGAGCGCGGGATCGTCTCGCTGCCGAATTTCGGCCATTGGCGGATGCGCCTAAGCCTTGTGTCGCGCGGGCGCATGCCGGTGACGACCGCGCTGCCCGCGGCATGGCACGAGACGGAGAACGTCCATCTGTGCACGGTGCGCGATTTCGCAGAACTCGCCGGCGCGCTCGGGCTCCGGGTGGAGCGGGCGGTGCCCATCACCAATGGCGAGCCCGGCGCCCCGTTCGCCCGCACGCTGTGGCGGGCGAACTGGTTTGCGGAAGAGGCGGTGTTTTTGCTGAACCGGGCGTGAAGCGGGCGCGTGCGCCCGCCTCCGCCCCTCGCCCCTGCTCCCGCCCCAGCCTTTGCCTCTGCAAGGCTCACTTCCCGAAGCGGTAATTCACCGTGAAGCGCACCGAGGAGAATTCGAAATCCTCCGAACTGCGCCGCAGGTCCGTCCCCGCGCTATTCACCAGCAGGAACGGATTGGTGGCCGGGGCGGGGGGGCCGGAGCGGACGACGTAATCGTCGTCTTCCAGGCTGGTATAGAGGTATTCCGCGCCCAGGCTAATCCGGGGCGAGACTTTCAGCTCGGCGCCTGCGCCCAATTGGTACCCGGTGGTGTCGTCGTCGCCCTTCTGGGTGAAGGTGTTGGCGGTGTTGGAGGTGGCGAAGCGGTGGTCCACGTCCGCGTAGGCGAAACCGCCCGTGGCGTAGAGCAGCGCGTCCTTGAAGGCGTAGCCGGCGCGGGCCCGCGCGGCGGCCAGCCAGCGCACTTCCCGGGTGAAGGTGTAATAGGCCGGGGTGGTGGAGAAGGAGGTGGTCCCGTCCGCGACATTGGCTTGGCTCACCTCGGCGACGCCGCCCAGGATGAAATTGCCGAACGCGAAATCGTAGCCGGCGCGGAGCCCGTAATCGATGGCTTTCTCGTCACCCTTGCAGCCCTCGGCCGGAGTGCGCCCGCGGGCGCGCCCGTCGCAGAAGCCGGGCGAGAACGCGTTGGCGCCGGCGGCGGTGCGCACCGTATCGTTGAACCCGCCGTCGAGATTGGTGTCGAACAGGGTGGTTTCGCCGTCATCGTCGTGGCCGAAGGCGTAGCCGACATGCCCCCCGATATAAGGCCCGCTCCAGCCCCCATCCTGCGCCAGAGCGCTGCTGCCGACGCCCGCCACGAACAGGCCGAGCGCCGCGGTAACCAAGTCCCTCATGATATCGCTTCCTCACGCCACGGGGAAAGATCGATACGGTGAAGAGCCCCGACGCCCGAGCGACAGCGCGCTCTGTGGCGGAAGAACGCCGCGTTCGGCCTCGCCGAGGCCCTTCTACCGGTGTGAGCCGTGGGCGCTCACCGTCTGGGTACAAGCGGGGCGGCCCCCTGGATGCGCGGGGCGGAAAAATATTCTGCGGGAAAACGGGGTGACCCGGGGCCGCGCCTATGTCATCGACCCAAGCCGGAGCGGGAGCGCAGGCGAGGGAGCGCGAAGAGCCAGATGCCGCAGAGCCAGGGGCATGCGCCGGTAAGGGAGAGCCCGCCGCCTCCCGGGGGCCATGAGGCGGGCCTGGCCGCCTGCGCGCGCGGAGATCTGAGCGCCCTGCAAGCCCTCTATCAGGCCGAGGCGGGGCCGATGCTCGGGGTGGCGCGGCGCATATTGCGGCGGCGCACGCTCGCGGAGGAGGCCGTGCACGACGCCTTCGTGCTGATCTGGCGCAATGCGCAGAGCTTCGATCCCCAGCGCGGCTCCGCCCGCGCCTGGATGTACGCCGTGCTGCGCCATCGGGCGCTGAACATGCTGCGCGCGGAACAGCGGCTCGAATTGTCCGAAAGCCCCGAAGAGGCCGAGCAGCCGGACGGCCAGGAAGACCCCGAAGCGGTGGTGGCGCGCTTGTCCGAGGAGAAGGCGCTGAAGGCCTGCCTCGACCGGCTGGAGCCCAAACGGCGCGCGGCGATCGTGATGGCGTATGTGCACGGGCTCACCCACGCAGAGCTGGCAGGCCGGCTCGATCTGCCCCTGGGGACGGTGAAATCCTGGATCCGGCGCGGTCTGTCGAGCCTGCGGGAGTGTCTGGGATGAGCGGGGAGGATCGCGATCTCCTGGCCGGGGAATATGTGGCGGGGCTGATGAGCCCGGAGGCCGAGCAGGCGTTCGCCCGCCGGCTCACCCGCGACAAGGCCTTGGCGGCGCTGGTGGAGGATTGGCGCGCCCGGCTCGCGCCGCTGGACGATACTGCCGCCGCGGAGCCCGCCCCGCCCGCGCTCTGGGACCGGATCGCTGCTTCCGCCGCAGCCGCACCGGCGCCGGCCCGCGCCGCGCCTCGTCGGGCGCCGTGGCGGTTCCGTTCCGGCTGGTGGGAAAGCCTCGCCTTCTGGCGCGGGGCGGGGCTCGCCGCGGCGAGCGCGGCCGCGCTGCTGCTGGTGGCGCTGGGGGTGCAGACCTGGCGGGCGGAGCGGACGCCCACCATGGTGGCGGTGCTCTTGTCGGACGCGGCGCGCCCGGTGGCGGTGGTGAATACGTTCGAGGACGGCCGGGTGGAGCTCGTGCCGCTCGCCGCCATCGAGGTGCCGCAGGGCCGGGCGCTCGAGATCTGGACAATGTGGGACAAGGCGCTGGGCCCGAAATCGATCGGGGTGATCCCCAGGGCCGAGACGACGCCGCTGCGCCTCGACCGCGTGCCGCTGGCCCCCGATCAATTCTTCGCCATCTCCATCGAGCCCGCCGGCGGATCGCCCACCGGCGCGCCCACGGGGCCGGTGGTCGCGCAGGGTGTGACGAACACGGCCCTGTAATGGGCTAGTCGTTAATGGGCTAGTCGTTCACCGCCTGGAGGTCGCGCTCGCCGGTGCGGATGCGGATGGCGGTGTCAAGGGTGACGATCCAGATCTTGCCGTCGCCGATCTTGCCGGTGCGGGCGGCCGCCATCAGCGCATCGGCGACGGAATCGGCCTTGTCCCGGGACACGATGATCTCGACCTTCACCTTCGGCAGGAGCTTCACCTCGTATTCGGCCCCCCGGTAGACCTCCGTCTTGCCCTTCTGGCGGCCATAGCCGCGCACTTCCGTCACCGTCATGCCGGTCACGCCTGCATCCTTCATGGCGTCGAGCACCGCGTCGAGGCGGCTTGGCTTTATGATGGCGGTGATCAGTTTCATGGGGCGCGCTCGCGAGGTCTGGGACGCGCAGTCAAGCCGCTTCGCCGGGCAGGGGCAAGGGCGCGGGCCGCGCGGGGCTTGCGCCGGCGGGCCTGGCCCGCATCGGGGCCTTGGCCAGCACCACCCGCCGGGGCGCGCCGGCGGCGTCGGCGTACAGGCGCTTGACCGCCTCCATCAGCACCACCCCGCCCAAGGCCGGCACGATGAATTCCCCCACGCGCTCCAGCGGCTCCGCCATCCCCGTCACCGGCTTCCAGTCGAGCGGGGGGGCGAACAGGGCGCGCGCCGACGCCGCCGGCTCGAACAGCGCTTCCCGCAGCAGCGCGCCAAGCTGGCTGCGCGCGAACGGGCGGCCATAGCCGAACGGCGTGCCCGTGCTCAGCGACCAGAGCCCCGCCCGGTTGGCCGCCACCACGATCAGGCGCCCCTCCGGGGCCATCACCCGCCACACCTCCCGCAGCAGCGCCCGCGGGGCTTCGGCCTCCTCCAGCGCATGCACAAGGAGCACGCGGTCGAAGATCGAATCGAGGAAAGGCAAGCGCGTCTCGTCCCCCAGCGCGCTCAAGGTGCGGTGCTCGGCGGGCCAGCGCTCGGCGCCCTGCGCTGCGGGCATCAGCGCCGTTACGCGGCGGGCGCCGGCGCGGTAGGGCTCCAGGAACGGGGTGCAATAGCCGAGGCCCATCACGTCCAAGCCGTCGGCGTGGGGCCAGACCGCGCCGATCCGGCGGGCGATCATGCGGTGGGCCACCTCGCCCAGGGGGGAGGCGTAGAAACGCTGCAGCGCGAGCACGTCGGCGCGCACGGCGCGTCAGCCGCGCGGGGAGCCGGGGGGCCTCACCACCCGCACGCCCGGCTTTTGTTTTCGCTCTCGAGATAGGTCATCAGCGGGCGGAAATAATCGACGACGGCCGAAGCGTCGATCTCGCGCTGGCCGGTGAAGGCCTCGAGTGCGTCGGGCCAGGGCTTGGAGGCGCCCATGCGTAGCATCGCATCGAACTTTGCGCCCACCGTCTTGTCCCCATAGAGGGTGCAGCGGTGCAGCGGCCCGGTCCAGCCCGCCTGCTGGCAAGCGGCGCGGTAGAATTGGAATTGCAGGATGTGGGCGAGGAAGTAGCGGGTATAGGGCACGCTAGCGGGCACGTGGTACTTCGCCCCCGGATCGAACGCGCCGGCCGGGCGGGGCCCGGGCGGGGCCACGCCCTGGTAGCGGGTGCGCAGCGTCCACCAATCCTGGTTATAGGTCGCGGGCGTCGTCTGCCCCGAAAACACCTGCCAGCGCCAGCGATCCACCAGCAGGCCGAACGGCAGGAACGCCACCTTCTCCAGCGCGCGCGACATCAAAAGGGCGGTGTCCCCCTCCGGCCCGGGGGCCTTGGCGATCAGGCCGATGCGCTCAAGATAGGCCGGCGTGATGGACAGCGTCATCAGGTCGCCGATGGCTTCGTGGAAGCCGTCATTGGCGCCGTCCTTGTACAGGAAGGGCTGATCCTTGTAGGCGCGCTGATAGAAATTGTGCCCAAGCTCGTGGTGGACGGTGTTGAAATCCTCGCCAGTGACGGTGGTGCACATCTTGATGCGCAGGTCGTCGCGATTGTCGAGGTCCCAGGCGGAGGCGTGGCATACCACTTCGCGGTCGCGCGGGCGGGTGATCATGGAGCGTTCCCAGAACGTCTCCGGCAGGGGCTCAAAGCCCAGCGAGGTGAAGAAGCCCTCGCCGGTCTTCACCATCTTGATGGGATCGTACTTGTTGGCCTTCAGGCGCTGGGTGAGGTCGTAGCCGGCGCCGGGCGTGCGCGGCTTGACGATATCCTCGATATTCTCCCACGACTGCGCCCACATGTTGCCCAACAGATCGGCGCGGATCGGCCCGGTGGGGGGCTGGACGCCCGCGCCGTATCGGGCGCTGAGCTTGGCGCGCACATGGCAATGGAGCTGGTCGTAGAGCGGCTTGACCTGCGCCCAGAGCCGGTCTGTCTCGGCGGCGAAGGCGTCCGGGCTCATCTCGTATTTCGAGCGCCACAGCGCGCCCGTATCGGCGTAGCCGAGCCCCCGGGCGCCCTCATTGGCGATGGCCACGAGGCGGGTGTATTTCTCCGCCATTGGCGGGGAGATCGTCGCCCACCCCTCCCAGACCGCCTTGGTGACTGCGGGGTCCCGGCTCTTGGCCAGGATCTGCTCGGCGTCGTTCAGGGTCAGCGTCTTGCCGGCGTGCTGGAACTTGCCGGTGGCGTAGATTTCCTCGAGGTCGGCGCTGATCTGGGCCAGTTCCGCGGCCGCGCCGGGCTTGGCGGGCGCCGGCAGGGTGAGGCCCTGCTTCAGCAGCTTGAGCATGCGCGCAGCGTCGGGGGAGAGGCCCTGGACGGCGTCATAGCGGGCGGCCTCCATGGCGAGCTGCACGGCGCGCTCGGTGAAGGCGGCGTTGGCTTTGGCGGCGATCCAATTGGTGTCGTAGGTGATATTGGTGGCGCGCGCCCAGTCCGCCCGCGCGGACGCTTCCGACAGGGCGGCCAGTTCCTGGTCGGCGCGCTGCACGAAGGCCTCGGCCTCGGCCGCGCTCGGTCCGGGCGTCGCTGCAATCGTGGCGGGAGGGGCGGGCGCGGCGGTGGCGCACGCGGCCAGGACGCCAAGCAGCGCAGCGCTTGCAGCGGCCGCCAACCAGGGACGGGACATCATGGGAAGCCTCTTTTACCCAAGCCGTTTCCAGCCTAGACCGTTTCCCGAAAAGTGTTACGCGGTTTTCGGACGAGAAACGGTCTACTTTAAAATGTAGAGCGGTTTTTCTCCATTGGATTGATTCAATCCAATCGAGAACTGCTCTAGCGGCTTCCGCGCCGACAAAACAAGGGTTTGCGGCGGACGCGCGAGCGCTTTGCAGCCGATGGCCGCCGGCATAGGATCAAGCCATGGCTGAACCCGCCGCCCCCGACCACGATGCCGAAATCGCGGACGCCCGCGCCGAGATCGACGCCATCGACACCGAAATCCTGGGGCTCCTGGGCGCGCGGGTGGCGTGCAATGTGCGCATCGCCGCCGCCAAGGCCGCGCAAGGGGTGGCGATGCCGCTCCGGCCCGCGCGCGAGGTGCAGATGCTGCGCCGGCTCGTGGCCGCCGCGCCGGACGGGGTCGATACCGGGCTGATCCTCGACGTCTGGCGGGCGATGATCGCGGCCAATGTGCGCCGGCAGCAGCCAGTGGACGTGGCGCTGGGCGGCGCGCCGGACATGCTGCGCCATTTCGACGTTGCGCGCCGCCATTTCGGCGGCTCGGCGCGGCTGGTGCGCACCGCCGACGCGCGCGAGGCGCTGGTGAAGGCGCTGGAGCAGCCCTTTACGGTCGCGGTCGTGCCGTGGCCGGGCGCGCAGGGCGCTGCGGTCTGGTGGCCGATCCTGGCGGAATCCCGGTTCCACGGCCTCGCCATTATCGCCGCCCTTCCCATGGCGGGGGGGGAGGAGCCGGAGGCCGCCCTGGTCGCGGCGCGCGCCACGCTCGAGCCCGCGGGCGAGGACCGCACGTTCGGCCTCGCCTTCGATCCCCATTGGCGCGCGGTCGCCGCGCTCGCCAAGGCCGATTTGCAGGGCCGCGACGTCGCCCGGGTGCGCGAAACGGTGCTCGTTGAACTGACGGGCTTCATCCGGGCCGATGACGGGCGGATCGCCACCGCCATCCGCGCGGGGCTCGAAGGGTTCCGCGTCATCGGCGCCTACGCACGCCTCTAACTCCTGAAGACCTGAGCCTCCCATGCCTCCCAAACCCGTGCCGGGCGTCGCCGCCATCCAGCCCTATAAGGGGGGCGAGTCCGTGCTCGCGGGGTTCGAAAAGCCGGTTAAGCTCGCCTCGAACGAAAACCCGCTGGGCGCAAGCCCGAAGGCGCGCGCGGCCTATCTCGCCGCCGCCGAAAAGCTCGCCCTTTACCCCGAGGACAGCGCGCTCGCGCTGCGCACCGCGATCGGACGCCGGCACGGCCTCGATCCCCAGCGCATCCTGTGCGGGGCGGGCTCGGACGAGATTTTCCAATTGCTGGGGCGCGCCTATCTCGCGGAAGGCGATGAGATCGTTGAGAGCGAACACGCGTTTGCGGTCTATCGCATGGTGGCCCAGGCGGCGGGCGCGGGCGTGGCCCGGGCGAAAGACAAGGCCTATGTCGTGGACGTCGACGCGATGCTCGCCGCGGTGAGCGCGCGCACCAAGATCGTCTTCCTCGCCAATCCCAACAACCCCACCGGAACCTACACGCCTTATGACGAGCTCGTGCGCCTGCACGCGGGCCTGCCCGAGCACGTGCTGCTGGTGATCGATGCGGCGTATGCGGAATATGTGCAGCGCAACGATTACGCCGAAGGCCTCGAGCTCGCCTCCGCGTATGACAACGTGATCATGACGCGGACCTTCTCCAAGATCCACGGGCTCGCCGGGCTGCGCGTGGGCTGGGCGTATGGCGCGCCGGGAGTGATCGCGGCGCTGAACGCGGTGCGCGGGCCGTTCAATGTCAGCGCCCCGGCCATGGCCGCGGCGGCGGCGGCGCTGGAGGACGGCCCCTTCGTGGAGGCCAGCATCGTCCACAATGCGCGGGAGCTTAAGCGGGTCAGCGCGGGCCTCGCCGCGCTCGGCCTCCATGTCACGCCCAGCGTGTGCAATTTCGTGCTGGTGCATTTCCCCCCGGAGGGCCCCCACACGGCGCCGGCCGCGGACGCCTTCCTGCGCAGCCGCGGCTTCATCCTGCGGCGGATGGAGACGTATTCCCTGCCGGGCGCGCTTCGCATGTCCATCGGCGCGGAGGCGGACAATACCGGCGCGCTCGCCGCGCTGGCCGATTTCCTGCGCTGAGTCTGGCCGCGGTCAGCCTTTGCGGCGCCCGCGATAGCCGGGCTTGCCGCCGCTGGAGCGCCCAACGGGCGCAGCCTTATCGGTCGCCGCGCGAACCTCGCTCTGGCGCGCGAGGGGGTCGTCGGCGATCACCAATTCGGCGGCCTGCAATTTCTTGATCTCGTCACGCACGCGCGCAGCGATTTCGAAATCGAGATTGGCGGCGGCCTCGCGCATCTGACGCTCGAGGTCGGCGATATAGGCCTTGATGTTGTGGCCGATGAACGGGGCTTGATCCTCGCCCACCCCGGCCTTGCCGGGCTTTCCGAGCCGCTTCAGCGCCATCGGATCGCGAGGGTCGATGGTCAGGCTGTCTTTCTCATAGACGCTGTCGAGAATGTCGGCGATGCGGCTCTTGACGCTCTGGGGCGTAATGGCGTGTTCGAGGTTATAAGCGCGCTGCTTCTCGCGCCGGCGTTCCGTCTCGGCCATGGCGCGGGTCATGGAGCCGGTGATCGTGTCCGCATAGAGGATGACTTTGCCGTCGACATTGCGCGCCGCGCGCCCGATCGTCTGGACGAGCGACGTCTCCGAGCGCAGGAAGCCCTCCTTATCGGCGTCGAGTATGGCCACCAGCCCGCATTCGGGAATGTCGAGGCCCTCGCGCAGCAGGTTGATGCCCACGAGCACGTCGAATACGCCGAGCCGCAGGTCGCGGATGATCTCGATCCGCTCCACCGTGTCGATGTCGGAATGCATGTAGCGCACGCGGACGCCCTGCTCGTGCATATATTCGGTGAGGTCTTCGGCCATGCGCTTTGTCAGCACCGTGACCAGAGCGCGCAGGTCCCGCTTGGCGGCCTCCTTCACCTCCGCGATCACGTCATCGACCTGACTTGCGCCCCCGCTCGACACCGGGCGCACCTCCACGGGGGGATCGATCAACCCGGTGGGGCGGATCACCTGCTCCACGAACACCCCGCCCGTGCGCTCCAACTCCCACCGCCCCGGCGTCGCCGAGACATGAACGGTCTGGGGCCGCATCGCGTCCCATTCCTCAAACTTCAAGGGCCGGTTGTCGAGGCAGGAGGGCAGGCGGAAGCCGTACTCGGACAGCGTCATCTTGCGGTTGAAGTCGCCCCGGTACATGCCCCCGATCTGGGGCACGGTGACGTGGCTCTCGTCCACGAAAATAAGCGCATTCTCGGGCAGGTACTCAAACAAGGTCGGCGGCGGCTCGCCGGGACGCCGCCCGGTGAGGTAGCGCGAATAATTCTCGATGCCGGCGCAGGAGCCGGTGGCGAGCATCATCTCCATGTCAAACTTGGTGCGCTGCTCCAGGCGCTGGGCCTCCAGCAGCTTGCCTTCCTGGTTGAACTGGTCGAGCCGGCGCTTCAACTCCTCCTTGATCTGCTCCACCGCTTGGTTCAGCGTCGGCCGCGGCGTGACATAGTGGGAGTTCGCGTAGAATTTCACCGCGGGAAAGGCGTCGGTGCGCCGGCCGGTGAGCGGATCAAACTCCTGGATCGCCTCCACCTCGTCGCCGAAGAAGGAAAGCCGCCAGGCGCGGTCCTCGAGGTGGGCCGGGAACACCTCCACCACGTCCCCCCGCACCCGGAACATGCCGCGCGCAAAGGCGCTTTCGTTGCGCTTGTAGTGCAACGCCACGAGGTCGCGGATCAAATCATGCTGGCTGTAGGTCTGGCCTGACTTCACCGTGAACGTCATCGAGGTATAGGTCTCAACCGAGCCGATGCCGTAGATGCAGGACACGGAAGCGACGATGATCACGTCGTCGCGTTCGAGCACGGCCCGGGTGGCCGAATGGCGCATCCGGTCGATCTGCTCGTTGATGTTGGATTCTTTCTCGATATAAGTGTCCGTACGCGGAACATACGCCTCAGGCTGGTAATAGTCGTAATAGGAGACGAAATACTCCACCGCGTTGCCCGGGAAGAAGCTCTTGAACTCGCCATAGAGCTGCGCCGCCAAAGTCTTGTTGGGCGCGAGCACGAGGGCGGGGCGCTGGGCGCTCTCGATCACCTTCGCCATCGTGAACGTCTTGCCCGAGCCGGTCACGCCCAGCAGCACCTGGTCCTGCTCGCGCCGCTCCAGGCCTTGTATGAGGTCGGCGATCGCGTTGGGCTGGTCCCCCGCCGGGGTGTAGGCGCTTTCTAGCGTGAACCGCTTGCCGCCCTCCAGCCGCTCCCAGATCCGGTCCGGCCGGTGCGGCGCCCAGATCGCGGAGGTCTGGTCGAACAGGAAGGCGGCGGGCGCTTCCGCCGCGCCGGGGGGAGGGCTGGAACGGGGCATGAATCAAAATAGGCGGCCGCCCCGCTTTTGGCCAGAGCCGGGGAGAAGAGCCAGGGGACGAAGCGCCGCGCACACGATGCGCATTCCGGCTGACGGCGCGAAACGCCCCCGCTAAGGTCCCGTCCGTGCGGGAGCGGGGGCTTGGGGATGAAATGGATCGTAGCGATCGTGCTGACGCTGGCGGCGGTGTTGGGCGCGGCGCTGGCGGCGGCCCTTTTCCTGCTGCCGGCGCGTATGGAAGTCACCCGCGCCATGGAGATCGCCCGTCCGCGCGCGCTGCTTTACCCGCTGCTGGCCGATCTGCGCACCTTCAACGAATTCTCCCCCTGGTTCGACCAAGACCCGAAGGCCGAATACACGTTCAGCGGTCCCGCGCGCGGGGTCGGTCAGCGGATGGCCTGGGACAGCACCGTCAAATCCGTCGGCCAGGGCGCGCAGACGATAGTGCGCCTCGAGCCGGACGCCCTGGTGGAGACCGAACTTGATCTCGGCGTGCGCGGCAAGGCGCTCGGACGCTGGACGCTGACGCCTTCCCCGCAAGGCGCGCGCGTGGCCTGGACGCTCGTGTCCGAGTGCGGGGAGGGGATCGCCTCGGCGGTGTGCCGCTATAAAAACCTCCTGCAGCAACCCGCCGCGGCGAAGGAGCTCGATTCCGGCCTCGCAAAGCTCAAGGCGGTGGGCGAGCGGATGCCGAATGTCGACATCGCCGGCCTGAAGCTTGACCTCGTGTCCGCCCCCGCCCAGGACTGGGCGTTCGTCGAGGGCGAAACCGCCCAGACCGCAGAGGCGTTCGCGGCGGCGCTGCGCCAGTCGCTCGCTTATGTCGAGGTGTTCTTCTCGCAGAACGGGCTGATCGGGGCGGGGCCCCCCACGGTCGTCATCACCAAATGGGCCGACGGCAAGTTCGGCTTCCGCGCCGGCATGGCGTTTTCCGGGCCGATGCCTACGGCGGTGTTCGGCGTCAAGGCGGGCAAGACCCCGGCCGGGCGGGCCCTGCGCGCCGTCCATGTCGGCACGTTCGAGAGCCGCCGCGCGCTCGACCCCCGGATCGAGGCCTATGTCCTGGCCCACCGCTTCAAACGCGCGGGAGACACCTTTGAAGTCTTCCCCAAGCCCGACCCCGCCGCCGTCCCCGTCCCTGCCGCCGCGCCCGCCGAAGGGGTCGCCGCCGAAGGCGTCGCCGCCGCGACGACGACCGATCCCGCCGCGCCCGCCCTCCAGCACGCCGAGATCTACGTCCCCGTCCTCTGACCGCACGAGCATCCCCCGCCCGGGTTCCGGCCCGCCGCGCGCCGGAGAACCTGCCCCGGACCGCGCCCTTGCACCCCCCGCCGCCCCCGTCTATACGACCCCTCGACCGGGCGCGTAGCTCAGCGGGAGAGCACTACGTTGACATCGTAGGGGTCACAGGTTCGATCCCTGTCGCGCCCACCATGCCTTCCCTAAAGGCGGAAAAAATCCGCCAACATCTTGAACGGCAAGGTCAAATCGGCGGTCCTAAAGCCCTGATTCCGCATTCCCTCAAGCCTGCGGCGCGCTTCTCAACGCGGAGTTCGGCCAAGTCTCCATTGCAGGATCAGTCCCACCAGCAGGAGCGCCACGCCGGTCAGGGCGCCGATGCGGACATAGGCGAGGCTGGACCAGAGTACGAAGAGGCTCGAGGCGATGAAGAGGGCGGGGACGAGCGGGAAGAGGGGTGTGCGGACGGGGCGGGGCGTGTCTTTGTGCGTGAAGCGGAGCACGATCAGGGCGACGCCGGAGGCGGTGAGGAACAGCCAGAAGACTGGCGCGGTGAAGTCTACGAGGGTCGTGAAGCCGTCGCGCGTCGCGGCCCCCAGCGCGACCAGGGCGAGGGACACCGCACCCTGGGCCAGGATGGCGCCCACGGGCGCGCCCCGCGCCGTGTCCCACCGCGCCAGCCGGGCGATGGCCGGCCAGTCCCTCGCCGCCGCATACGTCGTGCGGGCGCCGACGACGATGGTGGCGTTGATCGAAGTGATGGTGGCGAAGGCGACGCCCAAGGCGAGCACCCCCGCCGCGCCGGGCCCGAAGGCGCGCGCCATCAGGTCCGCGGCCGGCGCAGGGCTTGCGGCCAGACCCTCCAAGCCGAGGCCGCGCCACAGCGCCCAATTCGCGATGAGATAAAGCGCGGTGATCGCGCCTGTGGCCAAGAGAAGCGCCTGCAACATGCCGCGCTTTGGGTCCCGCACTTCGGCTGACAGGGTAGAGATCTCGCTCCAGCCGCCATAGGCCAACAGGACGAACACGAGAGCGAGGCCGAAAGTCGAAGGCGGCGCGAGCGAGGACGCGCGCGCGCCTGCGTCGAGCGGGGGAACGCCCGTCCAGACAAGCCAGATCGCCGCCCCGGCCAGCAATAAGAGCCCCAGCGCCTCAAGCCCCGTCACGGCGAAATTGACGCCGGCCGAGCCGTGCACGCCGCGCAGATTGAACAGAGTGAGGAGAGTGACAGACAGCGCCGCATAGACCGCCGGCCCCTGCGGCCCTAGGTCCAACACGACATTAAGATAATCGCCCAGGACAAAGCCCAGCAGCGCGATCGAGCCAGTGTTGATGATCGCGAACCGCGCCCAGGCGAAGAGGAAGGCGACGCGCCGCCCATAGGCCGTCTTCAAAACATGATAATCGCCGCCCGGATCGGGAAAGGCGGTCGATAACTCGGCATAGACAAGCGCGCCGAGCAGCGAGATCATCCCGCCCGCAATCCAGGCCAGGAACAGCCATTCCGAGGACCCGGCATTGGCGGCCACCACGGCCGGGCTCTTGAAGATGCCGGCGCCCACCACCATCCCGACGGCGATCACGGCCACATAAAGACTGGACAATCGCCGCGCAGGCGCCGCCGCCGCCGCCCGCCCGGGATCGCTCGTCTGGCTGTCCATGTCGGTCAGAAGCGTGTGCTCACCCGGGTGTAGAGATAGCGGCCGTTAAAGCCGATCGGCGAAAGCACGTCGTACGGGAAGTTGCCGAAATAGCCGATGTCGTCGGAGGATTCGTCGGGATATTCATCGAGAAGATTGTTGGCGCCGATCGCTAGGCTGTGCCGGCCGGCGAGGGTGTATTCGGCTTCGGCGTCCACCTGAAACTCGGCGCCGTACGTCTGTTCGACCACGAACCCGTCGCCGAAGTCGAAGACGCGCGTCGCCTCGTCATAGCGTGTGACACGGCCCGACAGCCGCAAGGGTCCGCGCGACCAGTCCCCCGACAGCGAGGCCTTCGACTTGGGCGTCGCGTCCTCCAGCGTGTTGCGTTCCTCCACGCCGATGAGGTCGTCGCCGAAGCCCAGCGACTGGAATTGGGCCGAGGGCTCGTCGACCGAGCGGATGTCCGTCTCGGCCCAAGAGAAGGCGGCCTGCAGGTTAAACTGGCCGCCCCAGAGATCGGCGCGCCACGTCCCGACCACGTCCAGGCCCTCGGTGCGGGTGTCCACGGCGTTGGTGAAGAAATTGACGGCCGAGACATCGGCGACGCCCGTCTGCGCCTCGACGAAGGCGGCGACGTCCGCCCCCTCCAGGCGGCGCGACAGGGTGATCCGGTCATCGACATCGATGCGATAGGCGTCGATCGTGAGCGACAGATTTGGGCCGAGGTCGAATACGAGGCCGCCGGTGAAGTTGAGCGAGGTCTCCGCCTCCAGCGGTTCGGCGCCCAGCGCGCGGCCGATCGCGCTATCGGGCGTGACGGTGCGGATGGTGACGAGTTCGTTGCCGTCGCCCCGGTCGCTGACCGCCGATTGGTAGCCGGTCTGGCTGAGCGAGGGCGCGCGGAAGCTGTTGGAGACGGAGCCGCGCACGGCCAGCGCCTGCGTGAGTTCGAACCGGCCGGCAAGCTTCGCGGCCAGCGCGTCGCCGAAATCGGAATAATCCTCGAACCGGGCCGAGGCGTCGAGGAACAGCCGATCGGTCAGATCGGCGGAGACCTCGACATAGGCCCCCCAGACATCGCGGTCGATATCGGCCGTGTCCTCCGGGCGCAGGCCCGGCGCGGCCTGGCTGTTGGGCGGGCGGTCGGTCAGCGGGCCGGCGGCGTAGGAGGCGGGATCGCCGGCCTCGGTCTCGAACGTCTCGCGCCGAACCTCAAGGCCCGCCGCCGCCGAAACGGGGGCCTTGAGGCCCGAGACGGCGAAATCGCGCCGGACGTCCAGATTCGCAGCGAGCAAGTCCGTCCGGTAGTCGCCGAGGTGAAAGTCTGTCGGGCTGTCCTCGCCGAGGGAGGCGTTCAGCGAGTTCTCCAGGCCGAAGCTGTAATCGCTGACGCCGTAATTCAGGCCCAGATCGACATCCCAGCCCGCGGCCTCGGTCCGCCACCCGCCCGCGAGCTGCAGGTCGGTGCTGTCGACCAGCGTGACGGGGCGGTAGCCGTTGGGATAGATGGAGCGGATATTGGCGGAGCCGTCCGGAAAGCGGAAATAGGCGGCGCCGCGCCCCTCGCGCTCGTCGAACGTGCCGAAGGCGTAGAGGCGCGCGGCCCCGCCCAGCGGAAGCTCGGTGTTGAACCAGGCGCTCGCCTGCTCGACCTCGGGATCGCCGGCGCGGAACAGCTTTTGGCCTTCCAGCGCCAGATTGTCCGCCGTCTGCTCATCGAAGAAGGGGACGACGCCCGGGCCGCCGCGGTCGGTCTCTTCGCGGGTCTTGTACTCGCCGCCGAAGCGGAAGAAGCCGCCGCCGCTGAGGCCCCGGCCATAATCGGCGGTAAGGACGAGGGTCTCCCCGTCGGTGATCTCCTCGTCGAACGGCGCGTAATCGGTGACATGGGCGCCGTAGGAGGCGCTCGCTCGCCCGCCGGTTTCGCGGCTGTCGTTCAGGCCGATATTGACCACGCCGGCGATGGCGTCCGAGCCGTACTGGGCGCCCGCGCCGTCGCGCAGGATCTCGATGCGCCCTATCGCGGAGGTCGGGATGGCGTTGAAGTCGACGGGCGTCGTCCCCTTGCCGACTTTGGATTCCAGATTGACGATCGCGGTGGTGTGCCGCCGCCGGCCATTGACCAGAACCAGCGTCTGGTCCGGCGACAGGCCCCGCAGCTGCGCGGCGCGCACCACGTCCGCCGGGCCGGAATTCGACTGGCGCGGAAGGTTGAACGACGGCGCCAGAAGCTGCAGGGCGTAGCCCAGCTCGCCGCCGACCGCGGCGGCCTCCGCCACTTGTTCGCCCGTCAGCACATCCACGGGGGAGGCGGTTTCGAGCCGGCTGCGCGGGGCGGTGCGCGAGCCGGTGACGACGACTTCGTCCGCCCTAGCCGCTTCCCCGGAAGTCTGCGCCTGGGCATGGGCAGGGGCGCCCAGCAGGCACAGGGTCGTGCCGGCCAGAAGCGCCGCGGGCGTCACGGTTGTGTAGATCATCTCGCCCCCCAAAGGCCGTTAGCGGTCGGCCGAACGCAGCGCTCGCGCGCCTCCGGGATCCCCGCCCCAGAATACGCCGCGCCGGCTCGGTAAAGCTAACTCTAGCGACAGAAATCCGCCCGCCGCAAACCCTTTAAAGCCCTCATCGGCGTAGACTTTCTATCGATAAGGTTTAGCCGATCGCACCGCGAGGGGGCTTCCTTGAACGCAGGGCAAGACGGCTTGCCTTCAGAGCGTCTCTCCGCTTCGCTGCCGCAATGCGCGCCCACCCCGTCTTCGCCGCTATGCCGACGACGATCTTCGAGGTCATGTCGGGTTTGGCGCGCAGGCATGGCGCCCTCAATCTCGGCCAGGGCTTTCCGGACACGCCGGGGCCGGAAAGCCTGCGCCGCCTCGCGGCCGAGGCGCTGATGACGGGCTCCAACCAATACCCGCCCTCGCGCGGGCTCCCCGAATTGCGGCGCGCGGTGGCCGATCATTATCGCCGGTTTCAGGGCCTCTCCCTAAAGCAGAAACAGCCTTTTACAAATAACTGATTTTGTTTGATAAAATTAGCCTGTGTTCCGCTGTGTAGGAACTGTGCAGGAAAAATTCACCTCCAACGACATTCTACCTCTGAAATCGTGCCAGAGATTCGCGAGATCGGACAGC